>NZ_CP088930.1:3927111-4637142 GCF_027594825.1 Serratia liquefaciens
TGATTTATGTCCAAATCCGCATGATAGCAGCAATTGCTATCATGGGAGGATATGATGTGAAAGATGATCGTGTCAAAGCTCTAGTGTACTCATGCTTAGCTGGTAATGCTGCAAAAGATATCCTTAAAGGAACAGGGATCATTATTGGCTCGAAGATGTCCACTCAGTTAATTAAAAGCATATCAAAGGAAACGATTTTCGCAATTAACAAACGGGTTGGTTTTAGACTGCTAACTAAATTTGGTGAAAAAGGTGCGATCAACTTAGGTAAAATGATTCCACTCGTGGGCGGCGTTATTGGTGGTACGTTTGATGGTATTTCGACCAATGTCGTTGGTAATGTTGCTAGGAAAACCTTCATTGAAGCTAGCGCTATAAATGAAGTGTAAGAATGTCTATGTATATCGATCTTGTGATATGCATTTAAGATGCTCATGATGCCTTAGGAATACTCACCTGCTGCAGTTTCTATCAACTCTTACGGACGTTACAGTCAGTCAACGTCCGCACTTCGTGCATTGTAGACGTCATGTTCTTCGGACCTGTCCGCTTTGTGCTAAAAGCCGACCCTTGGTTTATATTATTCAATATCGCCTTATGCCAGCAATCATATTGCATTTTTAGCGACCATCACGCCATCATATTATTGACGGCATGACTACCAATGTCATGCCGTCAACTTGGTCTCATCGAACGATGTTTCTGAGACGTAGCTCCTGAATAAAAAGAATAATAGCAACAATCATGACAATTGCAAAAAAAACAATGCCAGAGACATCGTAATTAAAAATAGTTTTAAGATTATCATTGTTATATAAAAGATTGTGCCGATATGAATACGTTGTGTAAATATTACTGAAGATCTCGAAAAATGATCCAATTATTAAAAAAAACCATAATAAGAGGCAGTTTGCAGTGATTTTATTACTTTTGCGTCTTTTGGTGAATATGAGTAAACCAATAATAGCGGGGATTATAAATGAAACTAAATCGGTAAAAGTGAATGCTAATAGATTTTTCATTGATAAAAGTCCTTTTTTATTCAATTTAGGTGGGCAGTCTTTGTGCCATCACTGAATGTTTAGTCTGAATTCTGACGGTATTCTATGATCTGTTTGATAATCATTATAATTCAATTTACACTCTGTGTCCTTCTTTTTATGAGCGGATTTTATCTTGTCGTTTGAACCAAAATTAGCGAACTGCACGCACAATGATGTCCGCTTTCACTATAGCGGCCATTCTTTAGTAGAACCCAGAGATGTTTATTAAGGATAATGAAAACAGAAGATAAAATAATGGGGCGGCGGTTAACCCTTCCCGCCGATCCCACTATTTTCTAATGAATATAAAAATTATTTCTTAACCATAAGATGACTGCGTTCTTCTTTACTCATCGCCTTGTTTGAGCTGGAAATAACGCAGTTATATTCTTTACCTTCATTAATAATCATAAAGGTGCTGACGGGGTTTTTAAAATCTTTGCCGATGGTGAAGTAAACATAATCCTTAGGCAACACATTGGGCTTGAAGGCGCCAAATGCATAAACCCCTTCCAGGCCGAGTGCTGATAAATCAACCGTAAGCTCCAGCGGCTGCGTGGCCATCGGTGATGGCAGCATGGATTTAGCCGACATCATCATCGAACTGGTATTGACGGTGTATTCGCTGGTGACTTTCATCCCGACATACTTGGAGGTTGGCATCGAAAGTTCTTTCATACAGGCGGCATCGTGTTGGGGCGCGGGGCTGCCGTTTTGTTGCACTGCGTGTACGTGTTCCAATGTCACCTGCACTTTGCCAGTCACCGGTTGTTTAGTGTCTGCTGCGTGAGCCATGCCGACCATCGTGATGGCAGCAATTGTAGGTAAAATAACGCCAGTCATTATTTTCATTACTATTCTCCTGACTTTTAAGTTTGGAAAAGTCGCATTAACTTTTCCGTGTGTGTAGCCGATGGAATTTAATTAATGAAATCATGGGTAGCACTATGCGGCCCTGTGCCGTCATCGGGCATGGCATAGTGGACTTTAAAACAACTGGCGTTTTTAAGAGCAATGCAATGAATGGATAAGGGTTTTTGCTTTCGGAACTCTGTCAGCCCATGGGCTTATATTTTGTATGAATAACCTTAGTCAAGATCCGGGATGGATACAACTCGCCGTATATAAATTTTTTTAACCGTTTGGCACCTGGAAATTAATAAGCCAATGGACTATTTCCATTGGCTTATATTTATATGCTTATTATTACACTTTTGGGGATATCTCTTAGGGCTAACGTTTATTCAACCAAGGCAGCATACGCACCAGCGCATTGTCCTTAACAATATAGTGATGGAACAGCGCGGCGGCGGCATGCAGCCCGATCAGCCAATAGCCGAAAGCTGCCAGCGTCTTGTGCCAGCCGATAATCGTTCGCGCCTGCGGCCGGTCGGCAATCTCGGCGAACGGCATTGGCAAACCGAATAAAAACCACTCTTTCCCCCCCAGATAGCGGGAATAGACGCCCAGAATCGGTAACGTCAGCAGCAGCAGGTAAATCAGGCTGTGCACCAGATGCGCCGCGCCGGTTTGCCATTTTGCCGGTTTCGGCTCGATAGCGGGGCTGGTGTGGCGCCAGCGCAGAAACAAGCGGGCGATCATCAGAACAAATACCGTCACTCCGCAACTGAAATGGGTCACCACCAGCACGTACCACACCGGGGTGCCCGGTACGGCAAGCCCTCTCAGCTCAATCGTCGTGCAGGTCACGACCAGCAGGATCGCCACCAGCCAGTGCAGACGGATCTGCATCGGCATATAAGAGTTCTGCACCGGGTTACCTTTTGATGTTAAATCACAGTGTTGATGAGAGTAACCAAATGTTACAGGAGAGGAAAGCACCGGATGAGAATTTCATCCGACGGATTGCCGGTGTGGCACCCAACGCGGGTGCCACACTTTCACTCAGTTGATCTTGGCCTTGGCAAAGTCACTGCCGTTAACGTCAACGACATAGCCGCTGACGTTGCTGCGGGTGGCGTAGAACACCTTGCCGTTAGCCAGCGGCAGCAGCGGAGCCTGCTGGGCAAAAATCACCTGCGCCTGCTGATAAAGCTTGGCGCGTTCGGCCGGGACGCTAACCTGAATCGCCTGCTGGATCAGTTTGTCGTAGCTGCTGTCGCACCAGCGGGCCGCGTTGGCACCGGTTTGCACACCGGCGCAGTTGAGCAGGGTAGCGAAGTTGTCCGGGTCGCCGTTATCCGACATCCAGCCATACAGCGCGCTCTGCTGTTCCCCTTTGCGCAGCCCGGCCAGGTACTGGCCCCACTCCCAGGTGACGATTTTGGCTTTCACGCCCACTTTCGCCCAGTCGTTTTGGATCATTTGGGCGATGCGGCGAGAATTCGGGTTGTAAGGGCGGGCTACCGGCATCGACCAGATGTCGGTCTCAAACCCTTTCTCCAGCCCGGCCTGCTTGAGCAGTTCACGCGCTTTTTCCGGGTTGTAAGCGTATTCAGGCAGTTTGTCGTTATAGCCCAGCATGCCCGGCGGCAGTATCGAATAGGCCGGCGTGCCGCTGTCTTTGAATACCGCCGCAACGATGGCCTTTTTGTCCACCGCATAGCTCAGCGCCTGGCGTACCAACACGTTGTCGAACGGCTTCTTCTGGGTATTGAACGCCAGATAGCCGACGTTCAGGCCGTCGATATTGTGCAGCTGCAGGTTTTTATCGCTCTTGATGGCGTCAAACTGCTCCGCCAGCGGGGCAGGGATGATCTGACACTCGTTGGTTTTCAGCTTGGCCAGCCGGGTTTCCGGGTTTGGCGTAATGGAGAAAATCAGGTGTTTGCTGGCCACTTCGCCCTGCCAGTAATGCGGGTTGGCGATGTAGCGGATCAGCGAGTCCTGCTTGTACTGCTGCAGCGCAAACGGACCGGTGCCGATCGGCCAGTTATCGACATATTCCGGGGTGCCTTTTTTCAGCATGGCATCGGCATATTCGGCGGAAAGGATCGAGGCGAAGTCCATCGTCCAGTCGGCGAGGAAAGCGGCGTTAGGCTGGCTCAACGTAAAGCGCACGTGGTCGTTATCCACCGCCTCCACTTTGGTGATCAGCTTGTCCAGCCCGGTGTCGGTGAAGTACTCGTAGTTGCCGCCGGACACCTTGTGATACGGATGGTTGGGGTCCTTTTGACGCATCACGGTGAACACCACGTCCTCGGCGTTGAAGTCGCGTGTCGGGGTGAAGTATTTGTTGCTGTTGAACTTCACGCCCTTGCGCAGCGTAAAGGTGTAGGTTTTGCCATCCGGGCTGATGGTCCACTCGGTCGCCAGTGAGGGCGCCGGGGTTTTATCGCTTTCACGCAGCGTCAGCAGGCGGTTGTACAGCACCTGCGAGGTGGCGATAAAGGTGGTGCCGGAGCTGGAAAGCTGCGGGTTGAAAGATTCGGGCGAGGCTACGGTGCAGTAGACCAGGGTATCCGTGGCGGCCAGTGCGCTGCCCGCCGTCAACAGGCCGGTTCCTGCCAACAACAGACCCGCAGTGCTTTGTTTTAAACGCATAAAATGGATGGCTCCCTCAGGTTGATTGAGGACACTGCCGCCGCTGTGGCATTCAGGCAGCCCTCAATTTAAATATAAGTGATTGATCGCGAATATGGGAACTGGGGAATGACGATTGATCGGCGGTCGCAGACCGGCCGGGCGTCAAGATAGCCGATGAAATTGTATGCTTAGGTAAATAACCCCGCTTTTCCGGTTGTCTGACAAAAATGTTATCGACGGGTCACTTTGGGGTAAGCAACCCCCACTTAGAATCACCTCACCAGGCAGAACCTGGTCTGGTCAATCCAATGAGGTGGTTATATGAAAGCGATTAAATATGTCATGGCGGCGTTTATCCTGGCGATGGTGTCCACCAGCAGCTTTGCGGCCAACAGCGTCAGTTCCGAGCAGGGGCTGACTAAAATCGGCGTGGTCTCCGCCAGCGGAGCACTGACGCTCTCAGGGCTGGAAAAGCAATTGGCGAAGAAAGCCGATCGGGCCGGAGCCAGTTCATACCGCATTATTTCCGCCAGCGGGGGCAATAAACTGCACGGCGTGGCGGTAATTTACCAATAATGGCAGGTGCATGCCGTTAGAACGGGGCGGTACTTGCTTTTACCGCCCCAGAAGGTCCCTGTTTTGTTGATTTTGAGCCCCCATAGTCCCGCCATTTAGCCCTCGATCACTCCTCAACCGCACTCTCCCCGTCAAGTAAGTTTGCAGCATGAACAGGTTGTTCTATATTCATGAAAATGATAATAAGTGTTATTATCATTTTCATTTGTAACCGAACCGAAACATCTTCAGTGCGTTGCCCTGGCCTTGGAAAAGGCGGCTGCGCCATCTCGCTTTACGTGCGCCAGGGAGGTCAGGCACGCCAACCACAACACAATAATAAGGATCACGCCGGGCAGCCCATGGGCTGGTCATCCAGTCGTGTCCGCCATTTACCCCGTTTTTGGTCGTTATCGGCGGCAGCGGGGTTTTCGCTTCCGTTGTTTCAACATTTGTTTATGGCTTATCAAAGGTAGGTAACATGTCGGAAACTGTTTTGGCTACTGAATGGCTGCCGCTGACACCGGCGCAGTTAGACTTCTGGGACGAATTTACCTTGCACCCCGGGCAGCCCTTTTCCACCGTCGCTCACGTCACCGAACTACGCGGCGCGGTAGATGAAGAGGCTCTGTGTCGGGCTATCACTCAGACCATGGCGGAAACGCAGGCGTTTGCATTGCGTTTTCGCGCCGGCACTGGCGAGAGTTTGCCGCTGCAGCGCTACGATCCCCAGGCAACACCGCAACTTAATCGCCTTGATCTCCAGGCACAGCCCGATCCCTACCAGGCCGCGATGCGGCTGATGCAGGCTGATGTCGATCAACCACTGGATCTGTGCAGCCAGCTGGTGGCCACGGTGTGGTTGATCAAACTGGGGCCTTCGCGTTTTATTTGGTACCTGCGCGCTCACCATATTGTGATCGACGGCTTTGGCATGGCGTTAGTCGAACACCGTTGTGCCGCGCTGTATACGCATTTCCTCGACGACAGCGCGGCAGGGCATGGACTGGGCGAGTTTCATGCTTTTCAGCATCATGAACTGGCCTATCCGGCTTCTGAACGCTGCGCTAAAGACCGGCATTTTTGGCAGCGGTATTTGCCGCCGTCGCAGACTTTGCCAACGGTGCGCAAAGGCGGCAGGGAATATGGTGTCAAATCCCTGAGTACCAGCACGGCGCTGCCGGAGGAAATATCGCAGCGGTTGCGTTGGCTGTCGGAGCGTAGCGGTATCGGTTGGCCCGATCTGTTGCTGGCGCTGTCCGCCGCCTGGTTGTTCTTTGCCTTGCCGCCGTTGCCGCATGATAAGGGCGATACGCGCACCATGTGGATGCCGGTGATGAACCGCCGCAGCAGCCTGGCGACCAATACGCCGGCGCTGGCGGTCAATACGCTGCCGTTTTTGGTGTCGCTGCGCGCGGAAGAGACGCTGGGCCATTTTCTGTCGGGCATGGCGAAGATGCTGCGTGAGCTACGCAGTCACGCCGGTTACCGCCTGCGCCACATTGCCACCGATCGTGGAGTGACGCCGGCCTCTCGTTTGTTCATTTCCCCGTTTATCAACGTCCAGCCTTTCGATCCTGCCGGTTTCAGCGGTTGCACCTGTGCGCGGCGTGTTCTGGCTGGTGGATCTGGCGACGGCGCTAACCTGACCTTCCGCGGGCGCACCGATGCTGGCGATCTACACCTGGATATCGATGTTTACGTGCAGCAGTTTCCCTGCGATGGAGTCGAAGACTACGGGCGTGATCTGCAGGCGTTTTTATTGCGTGCGTTGCGGGAAGAAGCGCTGGAGACGGCGCTCGGCGAACTGGTGGCGGTGCCCGCCTGATGGCGATCCTGTAGGGGATGAACACGTTCGACCCGATTTACCCTTGGGTGATGTGATAGGGGGCTGCTTGCAGCCCCCTAAGTTTGAACCGCGTTAACGCGCCAGCAGCGCCGCCACTTCCCGCGCATTTTTGCAGGGGATTAACAGCGTTGGCGGCAGTTGGGTGCCAAAGGCCTGGTTAAGCTGCGCCGCCACCTGGCGAATGTGCGGCAGCTTCAACCCCATGCTGATAAAGGTCGTTTCTTCTCCCCATTCCGGGCGCGGCGTTGCGCCGATGGCCTGTAAATAGATGGTCAGGATCTTACCGCTGTGCGCCGGTGGTGCGCTCGGCAGCGGTGCCGCACAGGCGTTCAGTCCCGGCGCGGCACGATCGGCGCTGAAGGCTGCGCGGATGCGGTGACGGTCGGTCTTGCCGTTACCCGACAGCGGCAGCACCTCGGTATGAATAAAGCGTGTCGGGATATGGGTACAAGGCAGGTAGCCGGTCGAAAAAGCTCGGATCGCCGCCAGCGACAGCGGTTTGCCGTCGTGGGTGAGGTACATCGCCCCGAGCGTCGCTTCACCACTGTCACCGCCAGGGTAATCCACCACCACGATATCGAGAATGGCCTCGTGCCCGCGCAGCACATCTTCAATTTCCGGCAGCGAAACGCGCACGCCACGGATTTTCACGTAGCCGTTCACCCGGCTGGCGAACAGGATATTGCCGTCCGGGCGATAGTACCCCTGATCGCCGGTACGGAAAGCCCGCAGCGTTTGCCCGTCGGGCCCATCCAGCGTAACGAAATCATGTTGTTTTAAATCGCCGTCTTCCAGATACCCCAGCGCCAGATTCACCCCGGTGGTGTGGATGCGGCCGACCACGCCGGTCGGGCAGTGGGTACCGTCATCATGGCAGATAAAGTATTGGTTAGCCGGTAGAGGCTGGCCATAGGGCACGGTGCCGGTGTCCTGCGGCGCTATAGGGTGCCAGATGCTCCAGATGGTGGTTTCGGTCGGGCCACCGAGCGAGAACAGGCTGATGTCCGGGCGCAGGCCGCGCAATTGTTGCACCGTCGCCGGTTTGATGTAATCGCCGCCCTGTGCCACCAGGCGCAGCGAACGCAGGCTGTCGTCGGTTTTACAGGTAAGCAGCATTTCCAGAATGGCGGGGACCGAACACCACAGGCTGACGCCATGGCGCTCAACCAACTGGTTCCAACTGATGGCGTCTTTTTCCTGGTGCGGTGCCGGTAATACCAGGGTGGCGCCGGCGCTGAGCGAGCCGAACAGATCAAACATCGACATATCGTGGTGCGGCGGCGTGACCGAAATCATCACGTCGTCGGCGGTGACCGCCCAGCGCTGCAGGGTCTGGCCGATAACGTTGGCGGTGGCGCGGTTATTGAGCACCACGCATTTAGGTTTGCCGGTGGTGCCGGAGGTATACAGATAATAACTGGCTTCGGTGCTGGCGCTGCGCTCGGTCAGCGTCTGGCTGTCCGGCAGTGCGGCGGCACCTGCCGTCGAGTCGAGCAGCGCCTCTGGCGTCACTGCGTGCGGCGTGTCCAGCTCCCCTTTGTGGACCACCAGATCCGGCCGACAGTTGGTCAGCAGATAGGCGGTGCGTTCCGGTGGCGAGTTGATGTCGATCGGCACCCAGATAATGCCCAACAGCGCACAGGCGAGGGAGATGGTCACATGCTCCGGGCTGCGCGCCAGATATAAGGCCAGCACGCTGCCAGGTTTCAGACCGCGCCGTTGCAGGTTTGCCATCACTGCGCCGACACGCAGGCCCAGCTCCGGGTACGTCAGGCTTAGTTGGTCGCAGATTAACGCGGGGCGTGGTTGCGGATCGTTAAACAACCGGTCTGCCAGCTGCGTCAGGTAAGGGTAAGCGCTGAATGCCGTCTCGCTGTGGTTATGGCGGTAATGTTGGTAATCGATAAATTGCGCGGGGGGAATTTCCACATCGCCGTCCCGACACATCAACATCACCCGACGTTGCAATGCGTCCAGCATCGCCTGCACCTGCTCGCCATCCAGCGCCTGCTCGGCGTAGTCGACGCACAACAGCAGATTCTTGTCGGCGTCCTGCGTCAGGCGGATATCGATCGCCACCTGTGGCGTTTGGGTAACGCCGTCATGGTAGCGCACCGGCGCGTTGGCAGGCAGCGTCTCCCATCCCAGGCAGTTGGTGAGGATCACCGGCAGCGCCGGGGAACCCTGGCTGTGATTGAGTAACTGCCGTGCCAGATCAACGCCGGAAAATGCCAGATGGTCGAGCGCACCCAGCACGTCGTCCTGCAAGGCCTGGGCGCGGCTGATAAAGGTGCCCCCCAGGCGGGAATAGCGCACCGCCACAAAGGTAGAGGCGTTGCTGAGTGAACCATTTGCCGCAGGAAAAGCCACCGGCACGCCGACGCAGAGTTCGCCGTCGGTGGTCCACTGCGCCAGCGTATCGAGGATCAGTGCCGAAAGGCTGCTGTTGCGCAGCAGGGCATGGGCGGATCCCAGGCGCGAGAACTGTTTAAGTACTTCGCGCGGCAAAGTCAGGTTGGCGCGGCGATAGCGAGAGGATTTGATATTGGCCAGCGGGGTGCGCCACGGCAGCGCTGACGGCGTGGTGATGTCCTGTAGCTTGGTCTGCCAATAGGCGGCATCAATCTGACGCTGTGCCGCCGTGGCGGTAACCGGCGGGCTTGGCGGCGCGACAGGCGGCAGCGGGGCGTCGTCGAACAGTCGGGCGATGACGGTGGAGATGCCCTGACCGTCGAGGATCAGCGCGTCGAAGCTGGTGAAAATCACGGTGTCGTAGGGGCTGCCGGTGGTGTCCTGCGTCTCCGAGAGCTGAATGGCGGCAATGCGCCACAGGGGCTGCGCGGGATCGTGGCGCTGATGCGAATATTGCTCGCGCAGGTCAGCCAATTGGCGTTGCGCTGTCTGATGATCGAGCGCACGCAGATCGTGTCGATCCAGATTCAGCGTGGCCTCTGCCCGCACATGCTGAGTGAAACGCTGGGTGTCGATACAGGTGCGCAGCGCCGCATAGTGTTGCACCAGTTCGCTCAATCGGTTTTCCAGGCGGGCCAAATCCAGCCCCAGACCACGATATTCGCGAAAGTCATGCATCGCTACGCCGCCGAGCGGCCATTGTTCGCTGCGACCGAGCAGGTAAGCCTGCTGCAGTGCATTTAATGGTGTCTCCATGGTATTTCCCTATTGATTGTCACTAACCCACGAAATAGAAAGCAGGGCGCGTGAGGCCACGCGCCCGGAACCGATATCAGGCTTTGGGCGCCAGCACCTTCAGCAGCATTTGCACCCCCTCGGTGGCATTGGGAGCCAGCTCGCAGATCAACGCGGCAAGCGCTGCCGGGGTCGGGTTCGCCTCGACGTCCGCCGGCGTCAGCGCTAACGGCAGATATTTGTTCAGTACCGCTAACAGCGCCTGCAGAGCGTCCTGCGGCAGCTGCAGGGTGCGGATATCGTCATCGTCACCCAGCCTGGCACCCGGCGCGACCCGCGCCAGCAGCCGGTGCAGCAGTTGACGAACCGGTATCTGGCGTGCCAGGCCCGCCGCGGAGCATTGGGCCAACCACTGCGAAAGTGGCTGATTAAAGCTGTTCGGCCGGTTGGCGGCCCGCTTCAGCATGGCACCGTACGTGGCGAACAGCTGCGGCAGCAGCCGATCCGGGAAGGCGTCCAGACGGACGTCCCAGTTGATCAGAATGCCACCGTTGGCGTGTGCCACCTGGGCGTCCAGCGCCACCTGCGGCCCCTGGGAAATTACCCACTCCAGTGGGCCAAAAGTGCGGGTGACGTTGTCAGAAAACAACGCTTTGCCATGGATGCCAAACCCGGCGGTAAATACCACGGGGGAAGGCTGCATGCTGCCTTGCAGGCGCGACAGATCGCGCATCACGCTGACGCCGGGGTAGTCGGCGTTAGCGATCAATTCAGCCAGCTGGGTCATCAGGCGGCGGCTGAAAGCCGGCAAGTTTTCAGCCGGGTTCAGCTCCACGCCAAGCAGCACCAGGTTAGAGAAGTCGCCGATGATCGGGGCGAGGCTGGCTTCATCCCGGTGGAACAGCGGCACATTGAGCCTGAAACGCGGCATGTTCCAGCCATGGCCGACGGTAACAGCAAACAGCGCCAGAAACAGGGATGAAAGCGTGATGCCGTGCGCCCTGGCGACATCTTCCAGCGCTTTGGTTTCGCTTGCGCTCAGTTGCAGCGCCAGCCGATCGCTGCGGCAAATATCCGGTGTGCGTAACAGGTGCGGTGCCGGCGGCAGTTGAGGCAGGCGTTCGCGCCACCAGGCCTGAGCGCGGGTGCGACGTGCCTGCTGCGCGGTATCGGCATAGTGACGATCCAGATAGTCAAAGTAGGGCACGCCATGGTCGGCGGGTGATACCGGACATTGGTGATAAAACCGCGCCAAATCCTCCATCAACACGCGGAAACCCATGGCATCGCTGGCGATCATATCCAGATCGACATGCAGCCTGCTGTGGCCGCCCGGCAGCAGGCTGAGGCTGATATCACAGGGGATACCTTGTTCCAGCGGCAGTTTTTGGCTGCTTTTTTGCTGCCGTTTGGCTGTGAGCAGGCGGCTCACTTCGGGAGTATCGGCCTGGCTGAAATCATCCAGATGCAGGCCATGCTCAGGGCCGCAGGGAGTGATGGTCTGCTGGCCATCGGCCGTGATGCGCAGGCGCAACATGGGGTGATGCAGGTAAAGGGCGGCAACGGCCTGTCTCAGTCGTTCGACATCCAGGTCGCAGCAGTTAAATTCCGCATACAGGTGGGCGGATACGCCCCCCAGCGGCGCTTCGGATTGCCGGCCTACCCAGTAGGCGGCCTGCATCGTGGTCAACGCTTTCATCGGGTTTCCATCAGTATTGAGAGACTGTAAGAATATATTGCAATGTTAATGGGAATGAAAATTATTACTATTTTTATTTGTTGATATAAAACGTAGGGATAATGCGTAAAAGTAAGAGGGCACTCGCTGAGAGTAAATATAAAATTAGATATAATTATGTTTTATATTCATTTTAAGTGAAATCATTGGTTTTGAAAGTGACGAAAATCCCATCCTCCCTTGTCAGCTTTACTGACCTCCTCTCGTGATGTTTATTTACTTAGGTGATAATGATTTGCATTAAAAAATGTAAAATATTATCATTATTAACATTTCTTTACGTTTCCAGACAAAAAATCTGCATCCGCCCCCGGTTTATCTGGGGTTGGGCGGCTGTCTGCGGCAGGGATATGCAATAGCAAGGTCAGGAAGGCCGTAATGCCATTGTCAGTGTGAGAATCAGCGTCGTTACCTATGTGAAATAAAACATATTTTTGTGCATCTGGGATGAAAGGAGAATACATCTATGAGCAAGCATTCAGCGGCTCAAAGGCATAAAATCGTAGGAAACAAGGAAAAAGCAGGCTTGCAGGCCATTGGGGCATTTTCCTCACTCTTTCTGGGTCTTTGTACTTTATCTGTGGGGAGCGTTAACGCCGCCGTAGTGGATGAAAAGGTTCAGGAAGCCGCCGACAGCAAACGTAACGATAATTGGCAGGACTCCGAGAGTCTGCTGGTGACCGGGGAAAAAATAAAACGCAGCATTTTCGACACCGGCTCCAGCGTGCAGGTGTTCGACAGCGAGCGGATCGCCGCGATGCCCAATGCGTTGCAGATCCCCGATTTATTACGCATGACCGCCAACGTCATGGATGTCGGCATCGGTAACGATCTGCCTACCGTACGTGGTATCGACGGCTCCGGCCCGAACACCGGCGCCAATGCCTTCCTCAGCGGTACCCGTCCACGCCTCAATTTGTCTTTGGATGGCCGCTCCCTGACCTATAACGAGCAGGCCTATGGCCCGCAGTCGCTGTGGGATCTGGATCGCGTCGAAGTGTTCCTCGGCCCGCAGAGCTACATTCAGGGGCGTAACGCCATTGCCGGTGCGATCGTGATGGCCAGTAAGGATCCCACTTTCGATTGGGAAAGTGCCTTCAAGGGCGGTGCGGGCAACCAGCACTCTTCACAATTGTCCGCTATGGTTTCAGGCCCGTTGGTGGAAGACCAATTGGCCTTCCGCGTCAGCGTCGATCGTCAGCGCCGCCGCAGCGATGTTGACCTTCCTGCTTATGAGCCGGTGGGCGATCCGCGTGAGGTTGAAGCCACTACCGCCCGTGCCAAACTGTTGTTCAATCCGGCAGGCCTGCGTGAGCTGACCACCAAGCTGACCTTTAACCACTTTGGCAGTACCTCGCCACAAAACGAGAGCCTCAACCCGCTGGTTCACCCGACCAGTTTGCGCCACGATCCGCGCCGAGCGGTGTTTAAAAGCAACACCAACAGCGGCGTTTGGGATCTGTCCTGGGAGCAATCCGACAGCCTGACGCTGGAAAACCGCGTTATTTATACCGACTTCAATATTAACCGTCCTACGGCTTATGCCTTGCCATACGCCGATATCGGCGGAAAAGAAGTGCACGTGGAGCCGGTGGCGCGCTTTGGCGGGCCAGACAGCCGCCTGCGCGGGTTGGCGGGGCTGCGTTATTTCCATTCCAAGCAGGATGAGTTCGTTAACATTTTCGGCGGTTCGACCTTCAAGGATAAAACCGACACCAACTCGGCCTTTGCCGAGCTGACCTACGCCATCACGCCGAAGGTGGATATCACCGCCGCCAGCCGTGTGGAGCGTGAACACCGCCAGCGTACCGGCGGCAGCAAGGCCGTGCGTATCGATTTCGATGAAACCTACGACGTGTTCCTGCCGAAGCTCGATCTGGCCTGGAAACCGACGGATACCCAGACCTACGGCGCCAAGGTGGCACGCGGCTATAACGCCGGTGGCGCAGGCATCACCATCGGTACGCCGGTGGTTAACTACACCTACGGGTCCGAATATGTCTGGAACTATGAGTTGTACACCCGCCACCACCTGAAAGATGCCAACGTCATTCTGACCAGCAACGTCTTCTACAACGATTACAAGGATATGCAGCTGCCGTATTCCCTGGGGCCGAACTCATCGGTGATCCGCAATGCCGATAAGGTGGAAACCTACGGCGCGGAAATGGGGGCGACCTGGCAACCGCGTTGGGACTTCGAACTGTTCACGAACGTCGGTCTGTTGAAGACCAAGATCAAGAAGTTCTCGGGCAGCGGCGTAGATGGGCATGAACTGGCGCGTGCGCCGGCTTATACCGCCAACATGGGCGCCAAGTACCAGTTGATGGCCGGGTTGGAACTGAGCGGCAACGTGGCGTTCTCGGACTCCTACTACTCGCAGTACGACAACGATTCTCGCGGGCGCATCGGTTCTTACTGGTCGGCAAATACCCAACTGGCGTACACCTTCGCCTATGGTCGCGCCACCCTGTATGCGCAGAACCTGTTTGACTCGGAACGTCGCGTGATGGTCAGCGGCAACGACGTTTACACCGCGACTCAGCAGCGTCCACGCATGATCGGTGCGGCGCTGGAACTGACATTCTGATGCGATAGCAATCGGTCTGCAGCAGGGGCGTATCCACACCCTGGATTGTTGGCGCTTGCGCGAGTGTGTCAGCAATCTGCGGAGGATACGCCCCTGTTTATGACCCGCGTTCCCCCCGAGGTTCCGGTATGGCCGGGCACAAGGAGATAGAGCAGTGAGCGGTTATTTTGACAATATTCTCAGCGATGACGAGGCCCAGCGTCTGGACCTGGCGTTTCAGACGCTGGGCGAGCGGGCGGCGGATGCCTCTCAGCCATTGAGCGAAGCGGAAGAACAAGCATGGTTCATGCACCAGCAACGGGGTGATGGCGGTTGCCAGCAGGCGATGGCCTGGCGGCTAGGCGGCGAGCCGGATATCGGCAGACTGGCCAGCGCGCTGGAAGCCTTGACCCGGCTGATGCCTGAACTGGATGTTCGTTACGATTTCGACGATGAGCAAGGCTTACGCAAACTGCGCGGCAACGCAACGCTGAACCCGGTGAGCATTCAGCCGGTCACGGACGAACAGCAGGCGGTAAGCCGTTTGTTGCAGGCGCAAGCCTCTCCTCTCGAGCTGGCGAGCGAAGCGCCGGTTCGTTTTCTGTTGTTTACCGGTGCCGGTTCGGTGCTGGGCGTCGTCGCTCACGATATTTTGGCGGAAACGCTGTCTTGCCGGCAGTTATTGACGACGCTGTCGGCGCTGTATAACCGCCATGATCCCCTGCCTGTCTCCGTCGCTCTGTCGCCGGTTGCACTGAATACGCCATTGTCGGAAACAACGGAACTGGTTCTGCCGTGGCCACGCCATGCAACGGCGCTGCGGGACTACCGGCAATTGGCAGCACAGGATGAGCATCTGGCGCAGGCCGGGGTACGCATAGCGACCCGAGTGGCGCGCAAGATTTTGCCCGTAACCGATAACCCAACCACCTTACTGGCGGCGATCGCCGTTCGCTTTGGCCGCTTTATCGCCGCTCAGTCCGGCGGGCAGCCGGTGCAGCTGTGCGTGCCGCAGGACGACGCTCAACAGGCAAACGGCATGGACGGCTGGCAGGGTGCCAGCCGATTGAAACGCCTGACCTTGCAGCCTGCCGATCAGGAGGCGGAAAGTCGACTGCTGGCGCAGCAAACGGCGGAAGCACTCAACCCAGAATTGGCTCAGATCCTGGTGAGCTGGCTGACGGATCCTTCGGTGGCGCTGCAGTTGGATGGGGTAAGCGCTGAACGCCTGTTGTTGCCGCCGCTGCATACGCCATTTGAACTGATGCTGGCTTTGAGCCTGCCGGATCAGGATTCGGTGGTGTTGGAGTTAGTGGCGGATCCACGCCTGACCCCGTACGTAGCTCCTTTCCTGCTGGAACAGTTCGTCGCTTATCTCGCTGGACGGACGATCACGGCAGCCCAGTTGCCCGCTGCCGAGCAACCGTTGGCCCAGCCCGAAGCCGTCCTGGCGGCCGCGGATGCACAACAACAGGAAAATGATGAAATCGCCCAATTGATCCTGACGGAATTCCGCGACGCCCTGGTGGCGCCGGAGATGACCGTCGATGAAGATTTCTTCGATCGCGGCGGGCATTCGCTGGTCGCGACCCGTGTCATCGGCCGCTTGTTAAGCCTGCACCGTATCGAACTCAACATTAATGACTTGTTCAGTCACGCCACGGCCCGTGGCCTGTCGGCCTATGCCAAACGTCAGGCGGTTGCGGCACCGGCGGTACCAGCGCTCAGTGCGCAGAAGCAGGATGAGGCCGTCCAGGCACCGCTGTCGCTGGCCCAGCATTCGCTGTGGAAAGTTTACGAGGCCTTTGGTCACGACGAGATTTTCAATCTGCCTTTCGCCATCAATTTCCTCGATCCGGTGGATGAAATGGCCCTGCGTCAGGCGTTTATCGACGTCATGACGCGCCACAGCGTATTGCGTTCACTGTTTATCGAACATCAGGGGGCGGTTCGCCAACAGGTTGTGCCTGCGGCTGAACTGCTGGACTACGGTTGGTTCCGTTTCTCCCATGAAACGCCGGCCGGTAACGCCGGCGAACTGCTGGCCAAGGCCGGTGACCACCGCTTTGATCTGACCCGCGAGCTGCCGCTGCGCGCAACCTTCCTGCGTGACGCAGCAACCGGCCGACAGCTACTTTCGCTGTTGTTCCATCATGTGGTGCTGGATGAATGGTCGCTGAACCTGATGATGGACGAACTGGGCATTGCCTACAGCCACCGTGTGGCGGGGCAAAAGCCGCAGTGGAAAGGTGAAGTGCCGCAGTTTTATGCCTTTGCCCGGCAGCAGCAGGCCGGCGGCGTCGCACAGCAACATCTGGACTATTGGCTCGATAACCTGCGCGATGCACCGGTCGGCCAGCCGCTGTTCCAGCAGGAACCTTCGCACCATCCTGCAGTTCCGGCCGATGCAGACGTCAACGGCGGATGGCTGGAGTTTGACGTCGAACCGACGGTGGCTGAGGGGTTGTACGCGCAGGCCAGGAAGAACAACGCCTCACTGTTCAACGTGGTCTATGCCGGGATCGCTACGGCGCTGCGCCTGTTGGGCGGCCCGACGGACCTGCTGGTGGGGACTTCCACCTCCGGCCGTAACGACGCCGAGTTCTTTGACACTATCGGCTATTTCACGACCGTGGTGGTGCACCGGGTTCGCTTCGCTGAACAGTTGACGGTCGCCGGTTTGATTGACCAGGTGAAAAACACCATCAACGGTTCTATGCCTTACACCGATATTCCTATCGATCTGGTGGAGGAAGGGCTGTTTGGCGCCCATGCCGATCGCAAGAACCACATGTTCGAAGTGTTCATTCAGATCCACAGCCGTATCAAGCTGAATGGGGCATTTACCCTGCAGGACGGCAGCACGGTGGCCTATCGTCAGGTGGAGCCGGAGAAAACCGAATCGCTGCTCGGTTTGCAGTTTGAAGTGATGGAGGAAAATCTCGACGGCGTGAAATCCCTGCGCGTGATGATGACCTACCGTACCGATCATTACACCGCGCAACAGGCGGGGTTGATCGCTTCAACTATTCAGCACGTGTTCTCCCACTTTGCCCAGCAGGCTGGCGGGGACATGCCACTGTCGGCTTTACCGCCGGCGCCGCAGCAATAACGTTGTTCACCCTAACTGACTTTATTACTTTCATGGAGATAAACGGATGTCTGGAACAATAGGAACACCCCGCGCTTTACTGTCGCTGTTGATCGCAACGTCGTTGGTGGTGGCCGGTGCGGCGCAGGCCCGTGACGCAGGGATCACTCAGCAGGATCTCAAGCGTCAGCCATTGTCGTCGGCGCTGGTGGAGATGGCCTACAGCCCAAGCCAGAAGTCGCTGTTCGTCAGCGCGCCGGACTGGAAGGAAGAGGCGAAATCCCGCGTGTTGCGTCTGGATCCGACCACCTTGACGGTGCAGGCGGAGATCCCACTGCAGGTGAAAGGCTTCGGCGTGGCGCTGGATGATGCCGGTCACCGGCTGTATCTGACTCAAGGGTTCAATGGCTCGGTCGGCGTGGTGGATACCACCACCAACCGCGCGCTGAACAGCATTCCGGTAACCGAAAAAACGATGCTGGAGCAGACCTACAAAGAGGCCGGCATCAGCGGCAAGCGTCTGGAGTTCCTGCTCAAGGAGCTTAAGCGCTTCAAGATCACCGAGGACTACCAGTACCGCATCCGCGAAATGAAGTATGACGCGCAGAGCGGCCGCCTGTTCTTGCCGGGATTGGGGTTCGGGGTGGATAGCGTGCTGTTTGTGGTCAACACCCGGACGCAAAAGCTGGAGAAAATGGTCCCCGGTTTCGGCTATAACGCGGTGGGTATCACTCTGGATGAAAAAGGACGGCGCGTATTTGTCTCTAACATGCAGGGGCAACTGATTACCCTGAATGCCGATACCCTGGCGATCACCTCCACCAAAGAGATCCAAGCGGATCAACTGCTGAACCTGGTGTACGACGGGAAGAACAACCGCCTGTTAGGGGTGGATCAGGGGATCGACCGCGACAACTACCGCAACACCCACCTTGAGCGCGACTACGTGAAGCGCAGCAGCGGTCACCGGGTGTTTGCGCTGGATGCGGACAGCGGCAAAGTGTTGGCCAGCGAACTGACCGATGAAGTGCCGATCGGCCTGCTGTTGGACGATCGCAACCAGCGTGTGTACGTCGCCAACCGTAAAGGGATCCGCGTCGATCATGGCGCTGGTACGTTGACGGTGTTTGATTCAAACAGCCTCAAGCGCCTGCAAACCGTAGAACTGCCGCCGCACCCTAACAGCCTGGCGCTGGACACCAGCAACAACGTGCTGTTCGTGACGGTGAAGAATGACGGTGCCAGCACCAAAGCCGGTAAACCGGAAAGCGTTGTCCGTATTCAACTGCCAAAAAACTGAGTTTTATCCCGCTGCGTCAGCCTTCGCTGACGCAGCCTATTCTGGTTCGTCTTCCATAGCCCTGCGGCTGCATGCCGATCGGGCACACACATTCTGTGCTTCTTCATCACCAACGCGATTGATCCCCGCCGCAACGCAGATTTACACTGCTGAACATCAGTCCATTGCCAGTTCAGCTGCGATTTTGTCTCCCAGAGCTACTCATTAAGGATCTTCCATGAATCATTTTCGTCCCGTTGCATTGGAACATGCCAGCCGTTTGCTAAATCATGGCCCGACGGTGTTGATCACCAGCAGAAGCCAGGACGGGGCTCGACGTAATGTGATGGCCGCTGCCTGGTCGATGCCGGTTGAGTTCACGCCACCGCGCATTGCCATTGTGGTCGACAAGGGGGCGCATTCCCGGCAAATGATCGAAGAAAGCGGCGTGTTTGGCATCTGTATTCCGGCGGCGATGTTTGTCGATACGACTTATGCGGTGGGCAATATCTCGGGCGTGGAGGTGGAGGATAAATTTTCTCTCTTCAATATTGCCACGATCTCCAGTGCCCAACTGGAAGTCCCCTTGATAGAACAGGGTTGTGTAGCCTGGCTGGAATGCCGTCTGTTGCCGGAAAGCGGTGCGCAGCAGAAATATGACACCTGTTTCGGTGAAGTGGTGGCTGCGGCTGCGGACGAGCGAGTGTTTCGCGCAGGGCGATGGAACTTTGCCGATGCCGATCCACAATTGCATACCATCCATCATCTGGGGGCCGGTAATTTTATTCGCAGCGGCGATACGTTGCGGGCAAAAAGCCTGTAGGCGACGTTCATGCGGTTACACTTGCACTCACGTCAGGCACTGTGAGTGCGAGTATTCGGTATTTGTCAGCGATGACTTAATGACTTTGAGCCAAACGGTGTTCGGGTAGCGGTTTTTTTTGCGTTTTTTTATGCTGCTGTGCGGGCCGTTTTTTATTGGGATGCGGCTTGGGCGGTATTTTATTATTATCCTGATGAATAACCTGGTGTTCATTGTTTTTATTGATCGGCGGTGCGGAAAGTGCCGAGCTGCAATTTAATGCCATTACCGCGGAAATAATAAATACTGTTTTTTTCATTGTTATATCCTGAGCTGTCTCATCATATTCTTGAGTTGCCACCGGGTGGGTGGCGGGTATCTTTAACGAGGACCGTTAAAATGGTAACCCGGCCCACCTGGGCCGCCATGTCGACCGCCGCCACCACCACCGCCAGGCGGTGGGAATAGGCAACCAGAAAGTACAGCGCTAATCGTCAGCGCACTGATGAACATTAGAATACGACGCATAATATAACCTTTAATCTCTATATTGGAGGGGGCAGTATCATCTTAGACTGCATCTGTTAGCAATATGGAAAAGGTAGGCAAAACGAAAAGGTTCCGTAAGTAAGAATATTCTAATCGGGATAAATTCGGGGACGGTAAGCTGCTGGATTAAATTTATCATAACGGTATTTCACTTGTTGGAGGCTGAACCATTGCGCAGGTGCAATGAGTGAGGCTAACGGCTGGAAATGACGTGGAGCATTTATTCCTGGTCATTGATTTGGGTCAAGGGGACACCAACAGAAGGTAATAAAAACTGGTCTTGTTCCGATAATTTGATTATAAACACCGCCGTTAGGGACAATGTTCTCATCTGAATTGGAGTAGTTATGTTGGCTAAAGTTAATCGGCTGTTCGCCGGTGCGCTCCTGGCGCTATTGCTTCCTGCTGTCGCCGTGGCGGCGGATTACCATGCTGGCGAGCAATATTCTCGTCTGGACAAACCGGTGGCATCGGCCCCGGCGGTGGTGGAGTTTTTCTCCTTTTATTGCGGCCCCTGCTACCAGTTTGCCGAAACTTACCATGTGGGCAGCACCGTCAGCCAGGCCCTGCCTGAAGGTACCAAACTGACCAAATACCACGTCGGCCTGATGGGCAAATTGGGCAATGAGCTGACCGAAGCCTGGTCGATCGCGATGGTGATGGGGATCGAGGACAAAATCGAAGGCCTGCTGTTCGAAGAACTACAAAAGAAGCGTGCCATCAACAGTGAAGAAGATATCCAGCGGGTGTTTGCCGCCGCCGGCGTGGATGCCACGGCCTATGAAAATGCGCGTCACAGCCTGCTGGTGAAGGGCATGATTGCCAAGCAAAATGAAGCGGTGAAAGCGTTGGACGTACGCGCAACCCCATCGTTTTATGTTTCCGGCAAGTACAAAATCGACAATGCCGGTATGGCAAGCCAAAGCGTCGACGGTTATGCGAAAGAGTACGCGGCCGTGGTGCGTTATCTGCTGGCGACCCAGCCATAATATCTGAGGATGCATAAGGTACAGGGGGCTTGCCCTGTGCCTTATCCTCTGTTTTTTTATCTCGATTGTTGTGCCAACTACAAGTGGACGGACTCCGCTAATCCAATCACGTCGTTGTCGATATAGTTGCGACTCCTTCGCAGGCGTTAACTGACACCTGCTACTGACACCCTGGAGCCCACTATGCCATTGCCTTCATCAAGTACAATTTATTATGTTGCAACGCTGAATGACGTCACGTTAAACACCAGCAATACCGAAGAGATTGTCGTAACGGACAGCTATACCGGTGGGCGATTTATCAAGCAAGCAACTAGCCCGACGGTAGATCGCTGGGATATTGATGGTGTAATGCTGATTAAGGATGCTAATAACGTTATTTGGGAGAGAGTTTTTGAAGACTGCGTAGATCCTGAGTGGTGGGGAGCCCGACCATATTACCGTAATAAATCCGGTAACTTTGTAAACGATGGTTATGATAGCGCCCCGGCATTTAGCAGTATGCTGGCCTGGTTGGTTGGTACTTCAGGCACAGCGCCGGGTGGTACCTATATCAACTGGACTCCCAAACCGGCAGGTGTACGCTTTAAAGGCAATCGTCAATATGGTTTCGGTTCAACCGTTATTTGGAACACTCGCATTAATTTATACGCTAATGGTGGCGCTATCTTTGCCTGCGAAGGTTTTAATCAGGATGTGAACAACCCGAAAGCCCTGTTGCAGTTATACAACGAAAAAAATCGGCCGACTATTGAATGCACGCTAGAAAAACTGGAAATGTATTCATGCAGCCCAAATCGTATTGACAGTGGCACCATTAACCTGGGTGTGACGGGAATGCTGTTTGAAGGTGCAGGTGTCGCGGGGGATTTTCGTTTTTGTCGATGTGTTGTTCGTGAGGCAAAATTCTATCATTTCCATACGGCTCCAGCGGTCAGATACGGCGCACGTGCCTATTTGATCCGTTTCTATGACTGCTATTTCTCGCAAAACGCAGGTGGGGATGTTTTTTACCCGGGAGGTATCGTCGACGCCGGGGAGAACCTCAGTTATACCAATTGCACTTTTGCCAATGGAGGGACTCTGAATCTGGAGGGGGGCGCGCATAACTTTGTCAACTGCTCTGTCGATTATCAAAAATTTGGTTTTATGATTAAAAATGCTCGGGTATGTATGCTCGGTGGCCATATGGAAATTAACAGTAATATTATTGATAGCCGTGTGGTGATTACTGGTACCGGCAGTTTTAGCGCCGTTGGCACCAAGTTTTACGGTACCACCAATGTCCCTATCACTGCGCCTTCCTACTTCGATGCCCAACAATATCACAGCAAGGTGATCCTGCAGGATTGCGAGTTTGAGAACACCTTTGGGCACAACAGCTTGTTATCTGGTGAAGGGCAATTAAGAACCCAGGGCTGCTTTATGGTTAATCAAAATCAATGCCCGGTGTTACAGCCTCTTACCTCGAAAAATAATAGAATGCTGAAGTTGCAAACGGCTGAGCAAGTGACCTCTTATTTGGCCACTTTATACGGTTATGCATTTACCGCCGCAAGTTATCTGGTGCAAACCGTTTATCCACCCTCTGGGTCTGCTTTTACCGGTAAGGTAATTGAGATTAGGAAAACGGCCGATACTGTCGGTAGCCAACGAATTGCCATCCCGATGGCAATGGAGTCGGGTAAAGTGCCTTATTGCAGAGTGCAGGTGATGGGCTCGGTAGACTTTACTACTACCGCCGGTTATGCATTTTCCGGTGAGGGGATCCGCAGTGTAACCGCACCCGCCGGCTATTATTTCTCCAACATAAAGGACACCTGGAACTTCGGTACGCTCAATGTGACCACAACGCCAACAACTGCAATCAACATGTTCGGTAACGCCAGCGATTTTAACGTAGGCAGCGGGCAAGCACCGCGTAATATTGCCGATGGTAGCCAGCAATGGTTGTTGTTCTATATTGACCTGACCAACTTACCGACCGGGGCGTCATTATATATCGGTAATATCAACTTTAACGTTTTGTGATCCTACTTGTCTGGCAAACCCGGCTGCGGCCGGGTTTTTCATGCCTGATGAGTAATATGTAATCTGTGATCCCGGCGCCAGATCCCACGCTCGGCATTGCTTGTATGTTATCGGGTTGTTATGTTGATTTTCTGTTCATTGCCGCTTGCGGTTCGAACGCGTCCATCGCTGATGTGTGAAGGGGGGATCCATGGCAATTTCCGTACCGGTCAGGGAGGTTGGCTTCGAAGAGTGGTTGGCGAAAATCAACTCCGCCTGTGGCCGGTTCAGCGCCCGGACTCTGGGGCCGGGATTCAGCGGCGCGATGCAAGAGTTCCGCGCCCACGCGTTACGTATGAGCGTGGTGGATGCGGCGCAAACCCGCCTGTATCGAACCCAAAAAGAAATTGACCGCAGCGACGGCTCGCATTTTTTCACGGTCTTTCAACTGCGTGGCAGTTCATTGATGGAGCAGGGAGACCGACAGGCGGTCTTGTCCGCCGGTGACGTCACGCTGATCGACGCTTCACGTACCAGCAGTTTTACCTTTCAACAGGACTCCCGCCAAATCTCATTACTGATGCCACGCAGCTATTTCGAACGCTCTGCACGCTTGAGCGACCTGCAATTCGCGCGACGGCTGGATGGGCAAAACAGCATGGCGCGCCTCAGTCGGCAACTGGTCTTGGGCTGCATGCAGGACGCGCAGATGAGCGCAGCGGAGAGCGAGGCGATACTGAGTGCCGTGGCGACGCTGTTGCGCCCGGCAATGATCGAACCTGAAGTGGGGGCTGAGGTTTTCCCGCAGGCTTTCACCCGAACGCTGGCGTTTATCGATGCGCATATCCAGTCGCCGCAGCTGCGGCCTGAGTGGATCGCCGGTGAGTTGGGCGTTTCGGTACGCAGCCTGTACCGGATGTTTGCCCGTCAGGGACTGGTGGTGGCGCAATATATCAAGCACCGCCGTCTTGATTTGTGCGCCCAGGCGCTACGCACGGCGCCCGAGCGGCAAAAGTTGGCCACTATCGGCTATGACTGGGGTTTTGCCGATCACAGCCATTTCTCCACCGCCTTCAAAAGCCGTTTTGGCGTTTCGCCCAGCGAATACCGCAAGCAGTATCAGTAGCGCCCTGAAGGCGCTACTCAGATTATTGACAAAGGGGGATAAAAGCGCGGTTTTTCCCCCTTTGAGTTATCAGCCGAAAATCAATAATTTGATTTTCCCGATCTATTTTCAAAACCTTTAGCGCCTGCCGCCAAACATTTTATGTTTGTCAGCAGTCTCAGTAGCGCCCTGAAGGCGCTACTGGCGATTAAGACGCGGTTCAGTAACGAATGCACACCGATTTGGATTCGGTATAAGCATCCAGCCAGTCAGGGCCGAAATCACGGCCGCTGCCCGATTGTTTGAAGCCGCCGAAAGGCATGTTGGCGTCGATTAACGTATGGGTATTGACCCACACCGTGCCGGCCTGAATGCGTGGTGTAAAGGCCATTGCCGCTTGCAGGCTGGTGGTCCACAGGCTGGCGGTCAGGCCGTAGTCCGTGTCGTTGGCTTTGCGCAACGCTTCTTCAGCATCCGCCACGCGGATCAGATTGACCACCGGGCCAAACACTTCTTCGCGCGTCAGGTTCAGCTTGTCGTCCGGGTTAATCACCAGCGTTGGCGGGATATAGAACCCTTGCGAGTCCGGCCCGGTTGCGCCACTGATCAGCTCCGCCTGTTTGGATCTGGCGTCATCCAGATAGGCCGCCACTTTATTGCGGTGGTCGCTAGAGACCAGCGGGTTGATCTGCGCACTGGCATCCATGCCCGGCCCGACAGACAGGGATTTCACCGCCTGCTCGAACCCGGCCACCAGTGTGTCGTATATTGGCGCTTCAATATAAATCCGCGAGCTGGCGGCGCACACCTGCCCCTGATTCAGGAAGCTGCCCGCCATCAGGCCTTCGATAACCTGCTGCGGGTCGGCATCTTTCAGCACGATGGCCGGGTTTTTACCGCCCAGCTCCAGCGTCACGCGTGTCAGGCGATCCGCCGCCGCGCGGGCGATGTTTTTGCCGACCGGCGTGGAGCCGGTGAAGCTCACTTTGGCAATCAGCGGGTGTTCGGTCAGCGCTTTGCCGCAGCCGGTGCCTTTGCCCGTCACCACGTTGAAGACGCCCGGCGGGATACCGGCCTCGGTCGCCAGTTCAGCCATGCGCAGCAGGGTGAGTGGCGTAGTCTCCGAGGGTTTGATCACGATGGAGCAACCCGCCGCCAGTGCCGGCATCACTTTCCACATGCCGATCATCAGCGGGAAGTTCCAGGGCACAATGCCGGCCACCACGCCAATCGGCTCTTTACGGGTATACACCTGATATTTGGCCCCCGGCGGCATCGGGATCGACACGTCCAGGGTCTGGCCGGTGATCTTGGTGGTCAGCCCGGCGGTGTAGCGCATCCAGTTCAGCGTGCAGCCCACCTCGAACATGCGGGCAATATTGATCGACTTGCCCTGTTCCAGCGTTTCCAACTGGGCCAGTTCTTCGGTGTGTTGCTCAACCAAATCGGCATAGCGCAATAAAATACGCTCGCGCTCGGCAGGTAAACGTTGCGCCCAGACCCCTGAGATAAAAGCCTGATGGGCCGATTGTACGGCGCGCGCGACGTCTTGTGCGTTGGCGTCGGCGGTGGAGGAAATTTGTTGTCCGTCGGCGGGGTTATACACCGCCAGCCGGCCTTCGGCGGTGGATTCACACCATTGGCCGTCGATATACAGCCCATGATGACGATCGAGAAAACGCGAAACGCTGTCCATCACTGCTACGTTATTGTCAGGCATACGCCCTCCTGTCAGACAAAAAAGGTCGCTATCGTTAACCTTAAAAGTCTATAGCAGGCAGAGAAGAGGGGCTTTTGTCTGTCTGACATTCGGTTTGTCGTGCGTGACAGATGTTGGGAAAAACGGCTGAAGTTATCAGCCGTTATTGCGGCGAACTAGGAACTGAGGGTAGCCAAACGAGTGGCGAAGCCGAGGAACAGCAGGCCGATCAGGCCATTGCCCAGTTTTGCCAGGCCCTTCTTATGGTTAAAGAAGTGCGCCAGCATCGCGCCGGAGAAGATCAGCGTGGTCATGTAGATAAAACTGACCGATTCGAGGATCAGCGCCAGAATGGTGAACGACAGGCCGGTGTGCGCATAGTTGAAGTCGATAAACTGCACGAAGAACGACACGTAGAACAGGATCGCTTTCGGGTTGGTCAGGCTGAGCGTCAGCGATTTGCGCAGAATACTGTGGCCGCCTTCAATCTGTTGTTGCTGCGCCGCGTTTTTCTGGATAAAGGTGGCGTAGAGAATTTTCGCACCGAGGAACAGCAGGTAAATCGCGCCGAGAAAACGTACCAGGGTAAACAGGAACGGCGTGGTACGGATCAGCGAAGCCACGCCAATATAGGCGCAGAAAATCAGGATTGCATCGCCGATAAACACGCCCAGCGCGGCGGTATAACCAGCACGTACGCCACGCGTCACGCCGGTCTTCAGCACGTACAGCGTATTCGGGCCAGGCAGGATGATGATAAAAACCACCCCGGCCAAATAGGTCCAAAGATTCAGGACGCCAAAACTCTCTAACACAATAACCTCTCCATGCGCGGAACTGACAGCCAATAACACTGGCTACACCCGTAGCCGGGCGCGATCCTAACGCCGCAGCGCCAGGTTGGCAACGTATTAAACTTCATGTTGTTTGCCGTATTTTGCTACAGGCCGGCGCCGGTCAATACCGTATCGAGCGGCGCCATTTGAAGGGATTTTAGGGCTTACGCGCCAGCAGCGTGGCGAAACGCAGTGAAATACGGTTGCCGGCGGCGTCGGTTTTGTGCAGTTGGCCGACATCCTCGTTGTACTTCAGGATTTCCCAGTCGGCGTAATATTCCTTCAGCTCGCCCGGTTTAAAGGTGAAGGGGAAGGGCAGGCTGCAAGGGTAGTCCGGCGTATCCATCGCGGCGACAATCAGGTTGTAACCGCCGTTCAGGGTGCTTTCCTGCATGTTTTTCACCAGCTCCGGGATCCGTTCGCGGCTGAGGAACATAAACACTACGGTGGAAAGAATAAAGTCGTAATCGCCGCTGAAGGTGTGAGTATTGAGATCTTGCACGCTGGCGCGAATGTGCGACAACCCTTCGCTCTCGATCAGGCTATTGAGGTTGTCGATCGACGGGCCATGTTTGTCCCAGGCGGTGACGTCAAAGCCCTTCAGGTTGAGATAGAGCGAGTTGCGTCCGCCACCGCAGCCCAGATCCAGCGCTTTGCCGGGTTTTATGCGCTGTACGGCTTCGATCACCTCGGAATGGGTGCGCGTCAGCTGGTGCTTTTTGTGGTAGTAATCTTCCGGTGAGCAGTAAAAAGCCAGTTGGCAGGTCATATCATCGGAAAATGAAACGATGCGGTGCCATTGCTGAGGCTCGATAAACGGCGGCTGGCTCTCAGGGCTGAACTGCCAGGTTTCGGTGGTCTCGCCCTCTTCGGTCATCAACGCAAAGGTCAGGGTGCCGCTCAGCAGCGTGAGTTTGGCCCAGGTACCGCTTTGGGTGTTGTGCTTTTGCTGGAAACTCTCCGGCAGCGTTGCGCTGTTCCATACCGGCAGGGTTTTATAACAAAGCAGCTCATTCATGCGTCTCTCCTTAAATTTTGCGTTGCCCTGGTGTGGGCGAATAAACGATTTTATATGTTGCATATAAAATACATGTTTATCGGCTCATTGAAAATGCCCGCGATCAAGAAAGGCCGGGTTTAGAGTTTTCGATGCATTCGGGTATTGACGGCCTTGAAGCCGAGCCGGGTATACAGCCTGACCGCCGTCGGGTTGTCGTTAAACACCGCCAACTCGGCATATTCCGCACCGGCAATCCGTCCGGCTTCCAGTACTGCGCAAAGTATTTTCTCGCCGTAGCCCTTGCATCGCCAGGCCGTATCCACCTCGAAATCATAGACAAACAGCTGCTTGCCGTAGGTGCGTTGTTTGAGGGTGTACCAGACGATGCCGATATTTTCTTCTGAACCCGCCAGTCGGGCGCAAACTAGCCGGTGGTTTGGTGTCGCCAACCCTTGGGGCAGTGAGGCGTTGTAGGTGGCCACGGCTTCCACCCGCGCCGATTCCCGGCTAAGTTGCAGAGCGCGCTCCAGATCCCGGGCATATTCTTCGATTCCATGTGCGCGGTAACGCTCGAATTCTTGCGGGCTCATATCTCTGAGTTCAATCATGCGGTCATTCCTTTAAGGTGTATTTCCTGGCGCCCGCCGGCTCTTTCCGCCGGATCAATACATTTAGACTGGATCGGGTTCCGCTGCTGGGCTAACGTCACTGCAGTGTATGTCAAAACGATCAGGGAAAAGATGCCAATTCGCCGTTTTATCAACCCGATGACCTTGCGTCCGTTGAGCCTGGCCGCGCTGCTGGTGCTGGCCGGTTGTACCACGAAAACTACCACCACTTCACCGGTGCAACGCCCGGCTGACGTGAAGGCTCAACTGGTGCGCTTGATGCCGGCTAACACCGCCGATCGCCAGGGGTGGGCCACCGATATCACCGCCGCTTTTGCCGCACAGGGTATCGAGCCCAGCGACCAAAATCTGTGTTCAGTACTGGCGGTCACCGAGCAGGAGTCGACCTTCCAGGCCAATCCGCCAGTGCCGGGGCTGCCCAAAATCGCCTGGAAAGAGATCGACCGCCGCGCTGACCAACTGCATATTCCCAATTTTCTGGTGCATACCGCTTTGTTGATCAAGTCATCGAACGGCAAGAGCTACAGCGAGCGTTTGGATAAGGTGCGCACCGAGAAAGACCTGAGCGATATCTTTGACGATATGATTGATTCGGTGCCGATGGGGCAAAAGCTGTTTGGCAGCCTGAACCCGGTGCATACCGCCGGGCCGATGCAGGTGAGCATCGCCTTTGCCGAAGCGCATGCCAAAGGTTATCCGTATCCGATTGACGGTTCGATTCGCCGTGAAGTGTTCAGTCGCCGCGGCGGCATGTATTTCGGTATTGCGCACCTGTTGGGGTACCCGGCCAACTACAGCCAGCCGATCTACCGCTTCGCCGACTTCAATGCCGGTTGGTACGCCAGCCGTAATGCCGCATTCCAAAGTGCGGTCAGCCGCACGACGGGCATTCCGCTGGCACTGGATGGCGACTTGATTAACTACGGCACCGACAAACCCGGCACCACCGAACTGGCGGTGCGCACCCTCGGCAAACGGCTCAATATGAGCGACTCGTCAATTCGTCGGGCGCTGGAGAAGGGGGACCTGCCCGAATTTGCCGACACCGACCTGTATGAGCGGGTGTATGCGCTGGCAGAGAAAACCACCGGCAAGAAACTGCCGCGGGAAATGCTGCCAGGCATTCAGTTGGAAAGCCCGAAAATCACCCGTAAGCTGACCACCGCCTGGTTTGCCAAACGGGTGGATGAGCGGCGCCAACGCTGCATGACGCGCGCTTCGGCGGGTTAAACCTGCGGAGTGCTGATAAACGCCGGGTGTTGTTCGGCCTGAGCGGAAAATGCCGCCAAAGTCGGATGTTGCTCGTCGCTAATCTGCCCGGGCAGCATCAGTTGGGTGAAGCTCCAGGCCACCGCCACGCTGACCTCTGCGCTGCCGATAAAGGGTGACGCGGCGGACTGCAGCAACTGTTTTTCCAGCTCGGCGTAGGCCGCCAGCAGTTGGCCCTGAACGCGATCCAGCCAGGGCTGGTACTGCTTTTCTTGCGGACGCAACTGTTGTTCATAAACGATTTGCACCGTTTTTTCGCAGGCTGCCAATGCCAGCCCGTTCAACTGCAGGGCGTTCAGCTTCGCCGCATCCTGGTTTGGCAGTAAAGCTCTGCCAGAGGGGGAGATACCTGCGGCGTATTCCAGAATAAGCGAAGAATCCATCAAGATCTGGCCGTCGGCCAGCACCAGCGTTGGGGCCTTTACCACCGGATTAATGGCTTTAAACCGGTCGAAACCGCTGAACACTGAAATTGCCCGGTGCTCAAACTCTATCTCCAACAATTTCAAACAAATAGCGACCCTGCGCACATAGGGTGAATCCAGCATGCCTATCAATTGCATTGTGTTCTCCTGAGCGCATTTGCCCGATTTAAAGTGAATGAATAAACGTCTCCAGCCGTTGGGATACGGCTTCCGGTGCATCTTCCATAAGAAAATGCCCCGCCTGCGGGATCACCTGCAGCCTGGCGCCGGGAATGTCAGCTTGTAAACGGTAGGCGTAACTGACCGGCTGCCATTCATCGTTTTCTCCCCACAGAATTTGCACCGGCAGGCGCAGTTTTGGCAGACGCTGCGCGAAATCATCAGTATAGCGGGCATCATAATGGGCGATCTGTTGCTGATAAAAGGCCGGTTGGCCGAGCACGCCGACGATCGGGGCCAGATAGCTTTGCAACAGCTCTCCCGTCATCAGCGATTTGTTGAACACGGCCATTTGCAACTGGCGCGTCAGGGTTTGTTGATGTTGTAAGGGGTCCATGACGGCGTACTGACGATAATTATCGCGGATGCTGCGCCAGGTGGGTGAAGGCCAGGAGTCGTAGCTGCAAATATCCGCAATGGTCAGCGAGCGAAAGCGATTGGCGTTCTCGAAAGCCGCGCGCAGGGATAACGCGCCACCAATATCGTGGCCAAATACGTGGGCGGAGTCCAGTTGCCAGTGGTTCAGCAGGGCGATCAGTAAATCCGCCTGCGCGACAATCGAGGTCTCTGCGGACAATGGGCGTTCCGATGCGCCGTAGCCCAGCAGGTCATAGTAATAAACCTGGAAGCCGGCCGCCGTCAGGCGGGGCAGCAAATTTCGCCAGATGATCGAATGGGCGGGGGTTCCGTGAACCAACACCAGTGGCACACCGGTCCCCTGTACGCCAGTGGCAATCCGATACCCTTGAATAATGACCTGCTGATTAACCTGAGAAGTTAAGCCGCTCATGATGATTTCCCCCATTACCTTGTTGAATATCACCCTACCTCTCGTCTTTTCATGACGCCAATGACAAGTTATGGTGATTCAATCCAACTTTTGTCATGAGGGCGTTTATGAACCAGCGTTTATCCATCGATGCATTGCGGGCGCTGCAGAGCGTACTCGACACCGGCAGCATGACGCGTGCGGCGAAACAGCTGAATCTCAGTCAGTCGGCAGTGAGTTGGAAAATCAAACGGTTGGAGGAGCAGCTGGGCCGCACTCTGATCGATCGCCAGGGAGCCGCTTTGATCGCCACCGTGGACGGCGAGGCGCTGTTGATGCATGGACGACAGATCTTGCAGGCACACGATCGGGCATTGGCGCATTTTTCCCCCTCGTTATTGCAGGGGACAGTACGTTTTGGCGCCACAGAGCAGATGTCGCTGTCCCGGTTGGCCACCTTGCTGGCGACCTTTACCCATCAACATCCGCAGGTTGATGTGCAGTTGGTCATCGATCAAAGCCAGGTGTTGCGTAACGCTTTGGCTCAGGGAGAGTTGGACCTGGTACTGCATCAGCAGTTTTGCGATGCGCTAAGCTCGGAAGATGTGGTGCTGGCAACGGAACACATTCACTGGTGTGTACCGCCAGGGTGGCGTTTTCAGCCTGGTGACTGTGTGAAATTGGTCAGTTACGGGCCAGACTGCTTTTATCGCCGGCTGGCTGAAGAGCGCCTGAGTGCCGCGGGCATTGCCCACAAGGTCTCGGTGGAGTGTCCTTCGATATCCGGTATGTTGGCAGCGATTTCTGCCGGTATGGGGATTGGCCTGCTCAATCAGCAATCTGTCGATCGGCGGGTGCGGATCGAGACGGTATTTGAGCGTAAGTTACCCTTGCCGAAGGTGGCACATGCGTTGCGTTTGGGCCACCGGCGGCAACACCCGCTGCTGCAAAGTTTGCAGCGGCAGGTTGTGCAAGGTCTGGAAGGATCCGCCGAGCTATGAGCTACGGCGGATTTTGTCGGGGTTAAGCGCGACGCGGATTGGTCAAGCCGAAGTTAAAATTATTGCAGCGGTTGCAGAATTCCTTCATCACCGGTGGGGTGTCCATCATCGGCACCTTAACTTCGATAAAGGCCAGCCGATCCTGACGCGAGGCGTGCTCCAGCGCCAATTCCAACTGGTGGGTAGTTTCTACCGCCACGCTGAACGGCTTCGCCTGGGTATTGAGCACTGCCGGCAGTTTGGCGTAGTCCCAGGGGCCGATATCGTTATACGACGAGTTCTCCCCAAGAATATAACGTTCGATGGTGTAACCATCATTGTTAATCAAGAAGATAATCGGCTTCTGATCGTAGCGCAGCAGGGTGGAAACTTCCTGAGCGGTCAGTTGGAAAGAACCGTCGCCGATAAACAGCAGGTGCCGGCGATCCGGTGCGGCCATCATGGTCCCCAGCAGTGCCGGCAGGGTATAGCCAATCGAGCCCCAGATCGGTTGATTGACCACCTGAACACCGTCCGGCATGCGCATGCCGCCAATCGCCGCGCCCGAGGTGCCATTCTCCACCACTATTACGTCATCGGCGCGAATAAAGCGTTGGATGCGTTGCCATAAATAAGCCTGATCGACAGGGGCATCGCTGGGCGTTGCCAACCGATGCCGCGCTTCAGGTAGGGGCGCCGGCTGGTGGTCTGTTACCTTTTCACCCAGTGCCAGCAGCGTCTGTAACAGGTCGGCGGTCGCCACTGCCGGGTAAGAGGTGGTGCCCAGCTTCACGGAGAACGGCTGAATATCAATTTGCGCGTCAGACGGGATCCGGTGCGAAAAATAGCCGGTTGTGGAGTCCACCAGACGAACGCCGAAGCTCAGCACGCAGTCGGCGTGCGCCATGTGTTCATAGAGTTCGGGGCGCGAAAGGTTGCCGCTGTAACCGCCCAACCAGCCCGGTGTGGTTTCCGGAATGATGCATTTGGCCGTCGGCATATTGGTGAGGGGAATGGCAAATTTATGTGCGACCTCAATCACCAACTGCTGCAGTTGAAAGCGTTTCACCATTTGGTCGACCAGAATAATCGGTTTCTTCGCCTGTTTTATTCGCGCCAGTAATGCCATGGCCGCCAGTTGGACATTATATGGGTCGCTGGGTGGCAATTGCGGCGCGGCGATTGGCTGAGTGATTTCAATTTCCACATCGCAAATATCAGAAGGCAACTGTAAATAAACCGGTTTCTTTTCCGTCCAGGCGCGGGAAATAACGCGAGGGATCTCCACCGCCGCATTTTCTGGCGTGATCAACGCTTGGGCGACGGTGAATTGTTTAAAACAATTCATGACGTTATCAAAGTTGCCGTCCGCCAGCGTATGGTGCAGCAGCTCATGGTTTTTCATCGCGTGCAGTGGCGGAGTACCGGCCAGACAGATCACCGGTGCGGATTCGGCATAAGCCCCGGCAATGCCGGACAGCGCAGCCAGGTCGCCGACGCCGTAGGTGGTGATCAGCGCCCCAGCCCCTTTTAACCGCGCATAGCCGTCGGCCGCGTAGGAGGCATTCAGCTCGTTGCAGTTGCCGATAAATTCAATATTGCCGTCGTGTTCGATCAATTCCAGCAGCGCCAGATTATAGTCGCCGGGTACGCCATAAATACGATCGATGTTCAGGGTGCGGAGCTGTTGCAGGATGAATGCCCCGATAGTGATTTTCATGTGTTTCTCCGGATTTTTTATCTTTCTTTTATCAGGCAGAGAGCAGCAAATAACTTGCTGGCGATGTTGTGTTATTGAGCAATCCAATAAACGTTCAGCCCTTGCTGACCGGGTCGTGCTCGTTAGCATTAACAATTATTTAAACTATCGGCTTGTTCAAGTTGAGTGGGGCGCATGAAAGGGTAGCTTATTGTATTTTCGGGTTTACATTGGGGGTGGGTGGGATTTACCGCGGCGATGTGATGGGTGGTATTTTTCACCTAATGTAATAGAGATGTGAAATATGGCGGCTTGGGCCGGAACATGGCATACGGGATGAACACCGGTACTTTTGCCTGCCGGTAAAAATAATGGCGGGAAGTCCCTCGTTTTTGCCGTTGCAGGTCTCTAAAGCAGCGATGTAACTGCAAATTTACAGCCATTGCGCCTGACAGGGCCTTGAGCTTATTGAGATTGCCGTAAAATGGGCGGCGAGAACCCACGAAAAGCGTGACGGCGATTCCAGTTGCTTATGGGGCGGCAGTAAAGATTTCGCTACGCTCAGAGCAGGAAAGAAGTTCTGTAGCCAGCTGGCGGGCCGCCGGGTTTTACTCTGGGAGCAGCATTATTGCGGAGTATTCCGACAGACGGTGCAGGGGGGGCGCAGTAGCCTGAGCGCCCGGAGTCGACCCGCCGGGCCGTTTCCCTTTACCTGCGGCTAAACTTAACCAAGTGACAACGAGGCAGGAGAAAACGGTTGGATAAATAAGATACAGCTTGATCTTGATGGGTCGATCGGTAAGAATCGCCGGCCTTATTTTTTACAGGAGTTTGATGATGTTTTTTAAGCGGACAATTTTAGCTTGCTCAGTGGCGCTGCTATTTCCTGCACTACCTTCTTACGCTGAGGTTGGTGCAGGAAATGGCAGCGCGACGCAGGCTGAAAAACCGGGGTTGTGGCAGCGTTTCACCGATAACGTGGCGGAAACCTGGAATAACTCGCCGAATAAAGACATCTATCTGCCGGCCATTACCTGGCATAACCGCTGGACTTACGACGACGAGCATATCGATAAGTACAACGAGCGTCCCTGGGGCGCCGGTTATGGCATTTCGCGCTACGACAGCGACGGTGACTGGCACGGCATTTATCTGATGGCATTCAAGGATTCGTTCAATAAGTGGGAACCGATTGGCGGTTACGCTTATGAGAAGATCTGGCGTCCTCTGGACGACAAGGACTTCCGTCTGGGTCTGGGCTTCACCGCCAGTGTCACCGCGCGCGATAACTGGAATTACATTCCTATCCCGGCCCCGCTGCCTTTGGCTTCTATCGGTTATAAGCGCCTGACCTTCCAGGCCACTTATATTCCCGGCACCTATAATAACGGCAACGTGTTCTTTGCCTGGCTGCGCTGGCAGTTCTGATCCCTGGTGGGTCGCTCAGTTTGGCGGCCCATAGCCCCCCGAGCTGTACATTCTTCGCCCAAAAAATTACCTGAATTCTGAAAAAACGTCCTATTGCCGGCTAAAAGGAACTTGTCGCCGCGGGTGGCGTCCGAAGATGTGACCCGGCGCATTGCGCTGATTGCACACGATTCGCCCATCCGCTTTTTCCCGTCGCCAATCGCTAGGGGGATGCTGAAAGGATGGCGAGATAAACAGGAGCTTTACCCCATGAACACCAAGCATCGTTTACTGCTGGCGCTGACATTGACCTCCGCCATGACCTGCGGCGCGGCTCAGGCTGCCGGACTGATGGATTCCCTCAGCAGCGCGGCCGGTGAACTGAGTAAATCGGGTGGCAGCACCAGTGGCACTTCACTGTCCTCCCTGACCGGTTTACTGAACGGTGGCGACAAGGCGCTGAGCTCCAGCAGCATGACCAACGCGGCCGGCATCCTGCAGTACTGCGTGAAAAATAACGTCCTGTCGGCCAACGGCACCGAAGCGGTGAAAGACCAGTTGCTGAGCAAACTTGGCATCACCAGCACAGAGAACGCCAAAAGCCAGGACTACCAGCAAGGGCTGGGTGGCCTGCTGAAAACCGGCGAAGGCAAGAGTCTGGATCTGAACAGCCTGGGCACTTCGCAAATCACTGAAAAAGTGAAGCAAAAAGCCTGTGATTTGGTCCTGAAACAGGGCGCATCCTTTATTTCCTGATAGCTTAAACGGCGGTATGCTCCGGCTGCCGCCGTTTTTAACTTTCCCCGTCGTATTTCAAATTAGCCGGCTATCCGCGGCATGAAATAGACTGGAGTGGTAAGAGAAAAAATGAAAAAAATTCTGATGGTCTCCCTGTTGGCAGGGATGGCGATATTGCAGGGCTGCACCATAAAATCTAACGATGCACCACCGCCACCGCAGGTAAAACCAATCGGCATGGCGAACCCGGCGGACGTTTATTGCACCAAGATCGGCGGCAAGCTGAACGCCAAGCAAAATGCTGACGGCCAGTACTCCACCTGTACCTTGCCGAACGGCCAGGAAATCGAAAGCTGGGAATTGTTCCGCCGCGATCATCCGGTGAAGAAATAAGCCTCGCGATTAAAACTCGCGGTCGCTGATCGGCTGGTATTGCACGCTGCCGTCCGTTTGCAGTTTCAGCGACAGCCGCCAATCCTGATGACGACTCAGGGTGAAGGGTTTGGAGCGGAAGTTACAGCCGGTTTTGATGTTTTTGATTTTCATCACGTATTCCCCGGCCGGGTTGGTTTTGATATTAAAACTGCCGGCTGCGGGAATAAAAACCTCCGCCAAACGCTGTGGCGCGCCCGGTGTCTCCAGTTTGACCAATACCGCAAAATTGTTGTTTTGATTATCCAGCGTCAGTTGTTGCTGTGGGGCGGCGGCTTTGCCTTCCGGCTGATGCAGATAGCCGGCCGAAAGAGGCCAGGGTTGCCCGGCGTTGTCATGCAGCGGGCCGCCGCACTGTTCGCGTGCTTCGCGCATCGGCATTTCACGCTGGATGGCCCGGTTGTAATCTGTGGTGGCCGTCGTGACAAACTCATCGTCGCTTTGATGGGCTCGCAGATAGCGTTTGGCGCTGAAAACCCCAGCGGCAATCAGCATAAAGAAGATAAAAATCGTCAGGCGGCTCCTGAAAATGCCCCCAAACAGCCTGCCCGGCAATTGAAATAGCCACTTCGCAATTTTTGACAGCATCCTTTTCCCTTAGCGCCCAAGCCGTTACGTTCTGCGGTAACCTTGCTCGCCTCAGTATAGCCAAATCACCTGGGGGGAGGTAATAGCCCCGTAAAATTCCTGCGTGTTACCTCATCCCCTCTTCCAGCAGCAACAGCAGTAAAAAACCGACAAAAAACATCGCGGTGGCGAGCGGGGTATCTTTACCTCCTTCGTGCGCCTCAACCAGCAGCTCCTCCGTGACCAGATAGAGCAAGGCAATCAGGCCGAAGGCCAGAAACGTGGTTAGCCAGAAAGCCCCCAGCATGGCAATCGGTGCACCCAACAGACCGCCTATTGGCAACAGCAGAGCCAGACCGCCAATCGCCAGCATGGCTTTTATCCGCCGGCCGAAAAAATCACGTAAATCGCCTACGATCGACAGCCCCAGAAACAGCACTTCCAACGTTAGCGCGAGCGTCAATAACAGGCCCGCTTTGGCACCGGCAGCGAAGGCGATGCCCAGCACCAGACCATCGATAAAGATATCCACACCGACGGTTGCCACAAAGCCCGCCGGTCCCTGAGCCCGTTCTCCCAAGCGCCTGACCAGCAGCATCATCAGCACACCTGCGGCACCGCCGAGCAGCACTGCCCAGGGTGATTGTTGCTTGAGATCGGGCAGAATTTCGGTCGCGGCTGCGGCAAAGACGATGCCAGCGGTAAAGTGATGAATGATGCGCATGGCGGCATCGCCAGGGCGGCGATAAAGCGCGATGGCGGCGCCAACGACGGTCGCTGCGGCGGGAAATAAGGTATACAGCACGGCTGAGGTCATCAATATTCCTTTATCTGAGACGTAAAGTTTCAGTCTAGTCGAGTGCTACTCCTTCGCACCGTCGCAAAAAACATTTGTACGATTTTAAACGTTTGTGTACATTTGTGATCACTTGTTCGCCATCGAGAAGTCGAATGTCCAAACTGTTACCCAATCAGCGCCATGATGCGATCCTTGCCACCTTGCAGCAGCAGGGGCGAGTGCTGGCGGTTGAAATGGCGGAGCGCCTGAAAACCACTGAAGCCACCATTCGGCGCGATCTGCGTCAGTTGGCGGCACAAAACCTGTGTAAACGCATTTATGGCGGTGCGTTGGCACCCACGCCGGCAACCGGCCCTATCAGCGCACGGCTGCAATTGAGCGGTGATGAGAAGCAGGCGCTGGCGCTGGCTGCACTGTCGTTGATCAAGGAAGGACAGGTTATTTTCCTCGATGCCGGCAGTACCCACCTTTATTTGGCCGACCTGTTGCCGCGCGATTTACGGCTGACGGTGGTCACTAACGCGTTGACTATTGCCGGCAAAATGCTGGAACAGCCGGGGATCCGCACGATTTTAATCGGCGGCGAGCTGGATGCCGACGTCGGCGGCTGTGTGGACGCCAAAGCGGTGCAGGAAATCGACGATTTTTACTTTGACCTCGCTTTCATCGGTATTTGTGCTTACGACCCAGGCAGCGGTTTTTCGGCGCTGAATTATCAGGATGCCCAGTTCAAGAAACGTTTGCTGGCGCGGTCCGGTAACCTGGCGGTGCTGTGCACCGGCGACAAACTTAACACCTATGCCCCTTATAGCTTTCTGCCCGCCAGCCGCGTCGATTATCTGGTTACGCCAGCCGGCAGCCATCCGCAGCTCGAACAGCAGATAACTCACAGCGGCGGCAAGGTGCTGTACAGCAATTCACCCATTGGAGACTGAGATGAAAATAGCCCATGTTGCACTCTGGACCCGCGATATCGATGCCCAGGTGGCGTTTTGGCAGCGGTATTTTGACGGCGTTGCCGGGGAGCAGTACGTTAGCCGAAACCGCCCGGGGTTTGTTTCGCGTTTTGTCAGCCTGGCGGCCGGCCCAACGCTGGAGATCATGAGTCTGCCGGAACTGCTGCCGTTGGAGCAGACCAATGAACGCATCGGGTGGGCGCATATTGCATTGTCGGTGGGAGATGAAAGCCGCGTCGATCAGCTGGCGCAGCGCGCACAGCAGGAGGGGATCCTGCTGGCGGCGCCACGCCGGACGGGGGATGGTTTTTATGAGGCGATCGTTCGCGATCCGGACGGTAATGCCATCGAAATTACCGCCTGATCACTCCTCTTCGATACTGGCAAACTGCTGCGCCAGATAGTCGAGCAGCAGCCGCACTGCCGGCAGTAGGCCGCGACGTGAAGGGTACACCGCATGCACCACGCCACCCTGCGGTTGCCAACCTGGCAGCAGTTGTACCAATTCGCCGCGCAGCATGTCGTCGCGCATCATCATCGACGGCAGCTGCACGATGCCGGCCCCGGCGATCGCCGCTGTCCGCAACATCAGCATGTCGTCGGTCACCAACCTCGGCCGATGTTCCCACTCCATTTTCTCACCCTGTGGTCCGGTCAACTGCCACAGGTGCTGTGCGCGTGCCGGGCCAAGATCCAGTGTGGGGTATTTATGCAATTCCTCGGGCCGTTCCACCGGGCCGAGGGTTCGCACCAGCGCCGGGCTGGCGGCGATGCACCAGGTGCGCTGCGCCAAAATTTTCAGCACCAGATCGCTGTCTTCCAGCGGCGGTGGCCGCACGCGGATGGCCAGATCCAGGCCTTCACCTACCACGTCCACCCGGCGGTTAGTGGCTTCCAGATGCACCGTGACTTTCGGGTAATCGGCCATAAAGGCCGCGACCATGCTGCCGACCCGGGTATGCAGAATGGCCACCGGGCAGGTCATGCGTACCGTGCCGCAAGGTTCGGCGCGGGTTTGCTCGATAGCCTGCTGCGCCGCATCGGCTTCCACCAGCATTGCCTTGCAGTGCGCATAGTAATTCTGGCCGACGTCGGTGACGGAAAACCGTCGCGTCGAGCGTTGGATCAGGCGCACGCCCAGGCGTTCTTCCAGCAACGCCACGCGTCGACTCAGTTTGGACTTGGGGATACCCAGCGCACGGCCTGCGGGGGCGAATCCCTGATGGTCGACCACGCTGGCGAAATAAAACAGATCGTTCAAATCGGTGAACATCGCCGTCCTTATCATCGTTCCATATCTAGAACACTGAGTGTACATCTTGCCTACTACTGCGGCAAACGCGACAGGATTAAACTTCTGACATCAACTTAAGGTCGTGAGACCTGAAACAGGAGTTCAAGATGAAAAAGATCCTCGGTATTTACAACAGCCCTGAAGCCCACTGGGTCGGCAACGGTTTCCTGGTGAATTCGCTGTTCTCCTATAACGATTTGGGGGCGGAAATGAGCCCGTTCCTGCTGTTGGATCATGCTGCGCCAACCAAGTTCCGCTCTGCCTCTGGCACCCGTGGCGTGGGTCAGCACCCGCATCGCGGATTTGAAACGGTGACCATCGTCTACCAGGGCGAAGTGGAGCACCGCGATTCTACCGGCAGCGGTGGGGTGATTGGTCCCGGTGACGTGCAGTGGATGACCGCCGCCTCGGGTATTTTGCACGAAGAGTTCCACTCACGGGATTTCTCGCGCAACGGCGGCACCATGGAAATGGTCCAACTGTGGGTGAATCTGCCGGCCAAGGACAAAATGGCTGAGCCGGGTTACCAGACGCTGCTGAATGCGGATATTCCAGTCGTTCCACTGGCGGATGGCGCAGGTCAGGTTCGGGTGATTGCCGGTAACTTCGACGGCCACGCTGGGCCGGCACGCACCTTCAGCCCGCTCAATGTGTGGGACATGAAGCTGAACGCCGGTCATACCACCACGTTGACGGTGGAAGAAGGGCATACGTTGGCGCTGGTCATGCTGCATGGCGCTATTCATGTTAACGGCGAAGAAGTGGTGCGCGAAACCCAAATGGTCAGGTTTGACCGTGCGGGGGATTCAATCACCCTCGAAGCCAATAACGATGTCAGTTTGCTGGTTCTGAGCGGCGAGCCGATCGACGAGCCTATCGTCGGTTATGGTCCGTTTGTGATGAACAGCGACGCGGAAATTCAGCAGGCTTTCCGTGACTTCAACGGGGGCAAGTTCGGCAGCATGGCGGCAGAACACGACGCCGTCTAAACCCTCAGCACGCCCTCAGAACCGATCCGGAGAAACACCTCCGGATCCGGTTCTACACTTAAGTAACCTCTGCGCTTTGGCCTGTCGGTCAAGGGCAACCTTTAGCTGCAACAATCAACCCCAAAGGAGTAAACCATGACTGCAAATTACAAACGCCTTGATAAGGATCAGGCGGCCGTTTTGCTGGTGGATCATCAGGCAGGGCTGCTTTCACTGGTACGCGATATCGACCCCGATCGTTTTAAAAACAACGTACTGGCACTGGGTGATTTAGCGAAGTATTTCAACCTGCCGACCATTCTGACCACCAGCTTCGAAGACGGCCCCAACGGCCCGCTGGTCCCCGAGCTAAAAGCTCAATTCCCCGATGCGCCCTTTATTCCACGCCCTGGACAGATTAATGCCTGGGACAACGACGACTTCGTCAAAGCAGTAAAAGCCACCGGCCGTAAGCAGCTGATTATTGCCGGCGTGGTGACCGAAGTGTGCGTGGCCTTCCCGGCATTGTCTGCCCTGAGCGAAGGTTTTGAGGTCTTCGTGGTCACCGACGCCTCTGGCACTTTCAACGAATTGACGCGTCAATCGGCCTGGAGCCGTATGGAAGCCGAAGGCGCGCAGCTGATGACCTGGTTCGGCGTGGCCTGTGAGCTGCACCGTGACTGGCGCAATGATATTGAAGGCTTGGGCGCGCTGTTCTCCAACCACATTCCCGATTACCGCAACCTGATGACCAGCTACAGCACGCTGACCAAAGGCAAGTAATTCCCCCGGAGCGCAGCCAACAGCTGCGCTCCGTTTGAGCCAGATTACGTGAGATTGCATATCTGAAGTCTTTTAGTCGATAAATCCATTCACTCGCCTTCCTTCCTGTAATTATCCAACCCTGCAGCCCATCAGATTTGAAAAAAAACACCCTGTAAACAGTGAAATTTAATTGTGTTTGAAATCATTAAATTTCTATAAATTTTTTTTGGGTTAAAAATACCTGACCGATTATTTTGAACTCGGTATTAATATTGATTTAATGCCTTTGATTAAAGCAGGCGTGTTCTGCTATATATTTAATGTTTAAAGTTATTTAATTCAATAAATAAAACAGCCAGCGGCCTACCAGGTCGTGCTGTGGGAAAACGTAAAACTTTCTGTAGGTCTGATTTTAAGAGATGAAGAATGTCTAACACAGCAAGAGGGATGGTTGATGAATGCATTCAGAGATAAGCTTAAAGCGCATGTGCATCATGTGTCCGCGGTCGGTCAGCATTGCAATACAGAAGAAACGACAAAGCAGGCTTTAATTTTGCCATTATTGGAAATCCTCGGTTTCCACCCTTATGACCCCACGAAGGTAAAAGCAGAGTATGGTGCTGATTTTCCTGGTGTTAAGGTCGGTGAGCGAGTCGATTATTCTCTTTTTTGCCATGCCGTACCTGTCATGTTTATTGAGGCGAAGTCCTTCAATCAAAACTTAACGAATCACAGCCCGCAGCTATCACGTTACTTTAATGCCACACCCGAAGTCACGGTTTCTGCTATCACTAACGGAAAAGAATGGCGTTTCTTTACCGACCTGAAAGATAAAAATATTATGGATGATACGCCCTTCCTAAAAATAGATTTTAATGATTTAAACGACTCTGATATTGAACAGCTTTATAGATTTAGACATGATCAATTTCAGCCGGAAGCTCTGAGGACGCTGGCTGAGGAGAGCATTTATCTGACATCATTCACTAAAACAATCAGTGCCAGCCTGAGAGACGTAGACTTGGATTTTGTCAGGTATGTGGCGAACAGATCCAATGTTCAACGCCAACTTAACCAGCGTTTTCTGGAGACAATCACTCCTTTGGTCCGTCAGGCCGTTGAGAAAGCGGTAAGTGCTATGGTGGTGTCTGGATTGTCTGTGACGTCTGAAAATAAAACGCTCTCCGAAGAGAGCGGCGAAGGCGAGCAAAACAGTAACGCAGATCCGTTAGCGCCGATCATTGATCCAGAAAACAGCAAGATAGTTACTACTTATGCTGAAAGAGCTTTATTCGATAATGTGGCGATGATTCTGGGTGAGAGTGCAGATTTAACGGCAAAAGATACGGAAAGCTATTACAGCATTCTGGTGCAGGGAAAAACCACTCGCTGGGTCCTTCGGTATTTTGATAATAAACAAAGGCCTACCGTGCTTCTCCCCTTGGAAATCAATGAGGAAAGACATGCGGAAATTGTCCGTGCGGGTTTGGAGCTTGCTGCTGGAGGGCACATCATTATCGATCGACCTGAGAATATCTTGCGGCTCACGGGGTTGATCATCGACTCCTACCATTATTGTATTGATGATGAGAACTTCAGGCAGAAGAAAAAAACGCAGGGATGAGTTTTTTCATAAAGTACTGCAAGGCGTAATCAATAAAAATTTTCCCTGATGCCTTTACACAATCCTTAAGCTTTCATCACGTTAGCGCAGGGATGTAAGCAAAGATCATCGGGATGCAAAGGTCGTGAAAAGCGGCTTTCTCATCGGCCGGGAGCGGGGTAGGTTAGGCCCAATCCCGGCAAATGAGAGCGACACCATGAAAAATGCATGCAAAGTACTGATACTGCCCGTTCTGGCTGCCACGACGTTGTTCAGCGTCAGTGCGCTTTCTGCGCCGCCGGCGGCAGATAAAAATGGGCCGCCCGCAGAACAGGGTTCCCGCCAGCCTCCTTTCCCTGGTGGGCATATGCCTAAACCGGGTTTCTGTCACGGTGGCGAACTGTTCTGTGCGACCTCCGCCAGCGATAACCCCACCGAAACCATCAATAAGCTGACTTCGGTGATCCCTGCCGGCAACGCCAAGCATTACGAAGTACGTATCTCGGTAGTGGCATTACCGGATAAGCCGCTCGCCCCTCCGGCTCCTTAAATCGGGCCGCTGGTTCTGAAGGGGAATGCGCGTTAGTCTGGGGTGAATCACCTCAGGAGGCAGGATGAATCCGTCAATACTTCCCCCTTATCTCCAGCCCGGTGACCGGGTGCTGCTATTCGATGGCGAGTGTAATTTGTGTCACGGGCTGGTGGGATTTTTGATCCGTGCCGATCGGCAGGGCAAGATCCTGTTGGCCACGGTGCAATCCGAAGAAGGGCAGGCAATCCTGAATTGGCTGGCCTTGCCCACCGATCGTTTTGACTCCATCGTCTATCTTGAACCGGGCCGACATTGGCTGCGTTCGGCGGCGTTTTTTCAGGCGTTGCGCCAACTCGGCTGGCCATTTCGCCTGTTGGCGCTGGCGCGCTTTTTGCCGCAGCGGCTGGCGGATGGGTTTTACAATGCAGTGGCGAGCAACCGCTATAGGTTGTTTGGCCGCAATGCCGGCACGGCGTTGCCTGGAGAGGCTTTGCCGGAGCGTTATCTGCGCCATCGTCGTGGGAAATCTCGCTGAGCTTTACGCTTCTTTACCCTTTAATCGATTGAATTATCATCATTCTGGCCCCATATAATGGAACGTTCAGCCAAAAGGAGTGCGTATGGGGATCAGCGAAGAAGAGTACATCCGCCGTTTAAGTCAGGAAAAGAATGCGGTGGGAAATACGGCAAAATGGGTGGCGATCGTTTCCGCCATTTATTTCGCCCTTATGGTGTTTTACGGCCATCCGATCGGCGTGCTGACCATGTCCGGGCTGATTTTTATTGTCTCAACCACCACCTGGTTGAAGAAGCGCCAAAAGGTGAAGTCCTACCGTCGGGCGCTGGCAAGGATCAACGACGAACCACCGGTTCAGCAGCCTTGATATTCGCTGCGCATGATGCTGTAAACCAGGCTTGGCGTATCGCCGGGCACGTCATCCAGAGTATCGACCAGACTTAACCCCGCTTTTTCCAGCACGCGGCATGAGGCCAGATTTTTTTCGCGCACAAGGGCGGAAATCTCTGCCAACTGCAGGTGTTTGAAACCATACTCCAGCGAGGCCAGCGCCAACTCCGTAGCCAGGCCACTGCCCCAGACCTGCGTATCAAAACGATAGCCCAAATTCACCGTGCGCTGTGCCCCTAGCGGCCGCCAGGACAGCCCGCCAAAGCCGATAATCCACTCCGGCCGTTCACGTAGCGCAATTGCCCAGGAACCATAACCGTGTTGCTCCCAGCATTCGATCCGTTCCGTCAGCGCCAGCCGCGCCCGTTGTTCCGTGGTGATGGGGCCTGCGGGGTTAAAGCGTTGGGTGTCGGGATCGCCAAAAATGGCGTAAAACCGGGCCAAATCATCGGCCACCGGGGGGCGCATCAACAGGCGTGGGCTGGTATAGGGATCGGTAGGGTTCATTTTCGACATGGTTCACGTAACCTGCTGTGATTGGACAGATTTAACTGTAGACCAGACGTGGGGGATGAGGAAACAGAAAACCCCTCTCCGGGGAGAGGGGAAAAGGGATCAGATAAACGAATCGTCGTCGCTGTAGTCGTCATCGGAGAAGTCGGTGTTATCGTCGTTTTGATAATCCGCGTTCTGGAAGCCGTTGTCTTGGTTGAGGAAGCGGCTATCTCCGCCGTTGTTAAAGGTATCGAGATTATTGGACGCGTCGAAATTATTCATCGCGCTGTCATCCACCGGCGTTGTCGGCGTCTCATCGATAATATTAACAATTTCCTGAGGTTGTGAATGGCGGAACATGCCGGTCAACATGTCAGCCAGCACCACACCGCCCGCCACGCCGGCAGCAGTTTGCAATGCCCCACCGAGGAACCCGCCGGCACGTGAAGGCGCCGCCTGTGGCGGTGGATTGTTGTAGGCGGGTTGCTGCTGGGCATAGCCCGTCTGAGGCTGATTGTTCCATGCCGCGTTATTCTGCTGTTGCGCCTGATACTGTTCGCGCGGGCTTGGCGCGTTGCGGTTACCGCCGCCAAACAGCCCGGCCAGGAAGCCGCCGCTGCTTTGTTGATTGGCGTTATTTTGCTGTTGCTGGGCAATCTGGCTTTCCAGATCCTTCACCCGCTGGTCGAGCTGTTTCAGCGCCGCTTCCTGAATGATCATCGCCTGCGCCATGTAATAAGGTGCGGAAGGCTGTTCGCGGATGTGCTGGTTGATTTGCTGCTCTGCCTGAAGATCCCTCTGGCCCGTCTTGGTCTCGGCTTCTTTCAAGCGGCCAAACAGACCATCGATAAGACGTTGTTCTTCGGATTGCATAGGATTACCTCAAGGAGATGAATAACGGTACTGGATGAGAGATCTCATCGGTAGCTGTCACCCTAGCGCGTTTAGATGAACCAATAAATAAATGGCAGGTAAACCTGTTTATGAATTTGTTACCCGTTACGTCAGAGGGATCAGCATCACCAGTTTCAGCCCGCCGTTTTCCACCGGATTAAACGTCAGTTGCCGATAGCGCAGCTCGCCTTGTTGCCCATGAGTAAAAGCTCGTTCTCCCCCTTCGCGCGCCAGCACATCATGCTGTTTCCACCAGTGATGGAAGGCCTCGCTGTTGTGCGTCATGTTGCGTACGAAAGCGCGCATCTCTTCGGTATTTTGATGGTGGCTGGTTTCGGCGCGAAACTCGGCGACCACGCGTCGTGCCCGGTCCTCCCAGTCGCTGACCAGCGCTTTGGCCAAGGGATGAAAAAACATAAAGTGCAGCAGATTGGGCGCGGCGGTTTGGTCCAGCCAGCCACAGAACAGGCTTTCCGCCGCCGGGTTCCAGGCGAGCACATTCCAGGTGATATCCAGCAGGTAGCAAGGCACCGTCACCTGGTTAACGCTTTGCAGCACCGCGCTGTTGTCGGCTTCGTGAGGCTGTTCCTGTTCGGGATCGGCGACTCGCGCCAGGGTAAACAGGTAGTGACGCTCGGCATGCCCTAACCGCAGTGCTTTGGCGATACGCGCCAGCGTATGCGGCGAGATGGAGACCTCGCGGCCTTGCTCGATCCAGGTATACCAGGTGGCGCTGATACCGCTGATTTGCGCCAACTCTTCACGGCGCAGTCCACTGGTGCGACGGCGGGGAGCAGTGGGTAAACCCAGCATTTCCGGCGTGATGCGCTCACGGTGTGCACGCAGAAATGCGCCGAGGGCTTTGGGGCCGGACAAGGCTTCAGTTTGCATAGGCTGGTACCTGTTTATACTAGGATAACTGCTCATATTGTACCCGTATATTAAGCTGATTATAGTAATAAAAAAGCCATCCGGCACCGGCGCAAGCCCGACAAAAAGGAAGCACATATGAGCAACAGCAACAGCCATAAGAATGCGGTCGACCGCCAGTTTGGCGAGCAGGCCAACGCCTATCTCACCAGCGCAGTGCATGCACAGGGGAAGGATCTGCAGCGACTGGCTCAGTTGCTGGAACCTTATCCCGATGCCAGGCTGCTGGATCTGGGGTGCGGAGCCGGGCATGCCAGCTTTACCGCCGCAGCGAAAGTGGCGCAGGTAGTGGCCTATGATTTGTCGGCGCAAATGCTGGCGGTCGTGAGCCAGGCCGCGGTAGACAAAGGTATCAATAATATTCAGGTGCAGCAGGGCGTGGCGGAATCCCTGCCGTTTGAAGAGGCCAGCTTTGATCTGGTGATTAGCCGTTATTCGGCCCACCATTGGCACGATGTCGGCCAGGCGCTGCGTGAAGTGCGTCGGGTGCTCAAACCGGGTGGCAGAGCCATCTTTATGGATGTGGTCTCACCGGGGCATCCGCTGCTGGATATCTATCTGCAAACCGTTGAGGTGCTGCGTGACACTTCGCATGTCCGCAATTATGCACCGGGCGAATGGCTGAGCCTGCTGACCGAAGCAGGGCTGCTGGTACGGCAGGTGACGTCTGACAGGTTATATCTGGAATTCAGCAGTTGGGTTGCACGCATGCGTACGCCGGAGCATTTCGTTACCGCGATCCGAGCGTTGCAACAGGGGGTTTCTGAAGAGGTGCTGCAGCATTTTGCCATCCAGCCGGACGGCTCATTCACCAGCGACATCATGATGTTTGAAGCGGCCAGAGGCTAAATAACTTCAGGGCAGCCAATATACCCTTTGGTTTTTCGATTGCCGCGTAATCGGCAATAATCGGAAAACCCTGGGATATAGCGGCTGCCCTGACAGAACAAGAACGGGTATAAATTACTTCTTGTCTTCCAGCAGGCAGCGATAAATCAGGCCGCCAATAACACCGCCGACTAACGGTACCAGCCAGAATACCCAAAGCTGTTGCAATGCCCAGGTTCCCTGGAATATTGCCACGCCGGTACTGCGCGCTGGGTTAACGGAAGTATTGGTTACCGGAATACTGATCAGGTGAATCAGGGTTAATGTCAAACCAATGGCCAGCGGAGCAAATCCTGCCGGTGCACGCTTATCGGTCACGCCATGAATAACGATCAGGAAGAATGCGGTCAACACCAATTCAATGACGATGGCGGATTGCAGAGAATAACCGCCCGGTGAGTGTTCACCATAACCGTTGGAAGCAAAGCCGCCGCCGGTAGGATCAAAGCCTGCCTTACCGCTGGCGATCAGGTACAACACCGCCGCTGCGGCAATCCCGCCAATCACTTGAGCAATCACGTAAGGAATAACGTCTTTGGCGGCGAAGCGACCACCGGCAAACAATCCCACGGTAATGGCCGGGTTAAAGTGCCCGCCAGAAATATGACCAACGGCATAAGCCATGGTGACCACTGTAAGACCAAATGCGAGTGCGACACCAAGAAAACCAATACCCAGTTGTGGAAATGCTGCTGCTAATACTGCGCTACCACAACCACCGAACACTAACCAAAATGTGCCAAAAAATTCGGCAAAAAGTCGCTTTGACATAGATTCCATCCCACGGAAAATACTAACGGGCGTTAGCACTAAAAACTATAGAACACCTTTTTAAATAAATGCAGGTTTCTATCAGTAATTTCTTAATGCACCTTGAGTAATCGAGGGTATTAAATCCCCGGGGATTAATTTTGTCTATGCGAATACGCTTATATTTTAGGGTTCTCAGCCTGTTTGGCGGTTTTTTTAGCACTATTATAAGAATTTACCCTATGCTTTATCGATATAAGTATTTCCAGTGAGAAATAGCCACGGTTAAATTCATTTTTTCATATGATTATTCCATTCGATTTGTTCTCGTTAATTGTTAATTCCTATTTGCCATGTTTAATTGTTGCTTCAATTCATGGCATTAGACGCTCCCGTCATCAAAATGTCATGATGGGTTAATACATTAACAGGCTGCAAACTTTCCCCTTAACTCTGAGCCAACATCATGAAAATAAAACCGGTTTCGCTGTTAATCAGTTCGTTGTTCCCCCTGTTTTCCTATGCTGCCACCGACGTTGAAGTGGCGCGTTATGTGGTCAGCTTTCCCGGCGGGGAGCATGTGAGTTATCAGGGGGCGTTCGCCAAGAATTTCCCTCAGGGGCTGCCGGTGGGCATTGGCTCGGGCCTGGTCTTCAATGGGCGCGAGGGTAAGGACTTGCTGTTAACGACTTTGACCGATCGCGGCCCGAATGCTGACGCGCCTGCGGTGGGCGAACAGGAAGCGAAAATCTTCGCTAATCCGAAGTTTGTGCCGCTGTTGATGGATATTCGCGTTGGCGACGGCAAAGCGGTCGCCAGCAACTTGCGCCCGCTGCACGATCAGCAGGGGCCGATCAGCGGGTTGCCTTTGCCGGCGGGGTTGATCGGTACAACCAACGAAGTGGCGTTGAGCGATACGCTGAAAACGTTGGAGAGCGATCGACGCGGGCTGGATACCGAAGGCATCACGCCGGACGGTAAAGGTGGTTACTGGCTGTGTGATGAATATGGTCCTTTCCTGATCCATATCGACAACCAGGGCAAGATCCTCGCCAAGTATGGCCCGACCCCTGAACAGGGGGAACAAGCGGTCGCCGGCGGATTGCCGAACATCATCAAGTGGCGCCAGCCGAACCGAGGCTTCGAAGGGATCACCCGTTTGCCGGACGGCCGTATTCTGGCTGCGGTGCAGAGTACGCTCGACGTTGACGGTAAGAGTAAAAACAAGGCCCAATTTACTCGCTTGGTCAGTTTTGATCCGGCCAGCGGCAAAACGGCCATGTACGGCTATCCGATCGATGTCGACAGCTATAAAAAGGCCAAAGACGCCAAGGTGGGTGACATCGTGGCGGTGGACAACCAACACATCCTGTTAGTTGAGCAGGGCAGTGATAAAGACAAGCAGATGATCAACAAGATCTATCTGGTCGATCTCAGCCAGGCTAGCGATCTGACGGCCTTTGACGGCAAAGGCAAGGCGCTGGAGTTTGACGATGCCAAGGATCTCGCCAAGCGCGGCGTGAAGCTGGCGCAGAAACGTGAAGTGGTGGATCTGCGTAAATTGGGCTGGCAGCAGGAGAAGGTAGAGGGCCTGTCGCTAATTGACGATCGCACCCTGGCAGTGATTAACGATAACGATTTTGGCCTACAGGCCAAGCTGGTGGACGCCCAGCCCAAGGCCAAGAAAATTAGCGATTATCAGTTGGATAAGCAGGGCAGCCTGAGCCTGGACGGTAAAGCGGTATCCACCCGCATCGAGCTGCAACCGCTGGAGAAACCGGAATCGCTCAGCGAGCTGTGGGTACTGACGCTACCGCAACCGCTGAAGTAATAGCGAAACAGGGGACCGCCGCCCTAATATTGCGCTTCAGTGAGCGCGTCCCCTGCTTTCTACTTTATCAGTGAACGTCGCTGGCCTGTGGCGTTCTGCCGCGTGAAATACTCTCCCACACCGCGACGGCCACCATAATCAGCGTGGTCAGGCCATTCACCATCAGTAAATCGGTGAGGTAAGCTATCGGCGCCAATACCGCCAAAGCGATCAATCCCACCAGGTGCGAAAGCGGGAAACGGTGATACACCAGTCGTTTGTAAAGCGCATTGGCGAGCAGATAAATCGCCGGGCCCAGCAGCAGCACTGCTGCCGTTACATTGTCGATATGGCCGTCAGGGTGGGCGATCACCAGTTCATTGGCAACGGCGCAGACGATGATCGCACCAACCAGCACCACGTGCACGTAATGGAAGTTGGCGCCCAGTTGGCCGGGGTTTTCCGCCTGGCTGATAGCATGGCTGCCGGCTTTGCTGCTGGTATCGAAATAGACCCACCACATCGCCAGGCTGCCGAGAAACGCCACCAGTGAGGCTATCAGCACCGGTGCGCTCCAGGACTCCATTTCGCTAAGGGTCGAACCGGTAATCAGAATGGTTTCCCCCAACGCCACGATCACGAATAGCTGGCAGCGTTCCGCCAGATGATGGCCTTCGATAGTCCATTCGCTGCTGCTGTCGGAGCGACCCAGCACCGGCAAGCGGAAACCGAGCATCGGCGAAACGTATTCGCACAATACTGCCAGGGCCCACAGCAACAGTCGGTTATGACCTTCCGCCAGCCCGCCAAGGATCCAGAACACCGCTGAAATACACATCCAGCCAAGAATGCGGCGGAAGTTTTGTTTCAGTGGATGGCCGGCGGGCAGCAGGTTCAGCACCACGCACGATCGGCCCACCTGGATCGCCACGTAAAACAGCGCAAACGTCAGCCCGCGTTCGCCAAAGGCCTGCGGCAGAGCAGAAGAAGCGAACAGGCCCAACAGCATGATGCCGAACAGCAGGATACGGATAGGGCGCGTATCGGGATTAAACCAGTTGGTGACCCAGGCGGTGTATTGCCAGGCCAGCCAAACGGCGAACCACAGCAGCAGCGTTTCCACCGCGCCGGTCAGCGTCAGATGGTGCAGCAGGTAGTGGGAAAGTTGGGTAACGGCAAAAACGTAAATCAGGTCGAACAGCAGTTCCGAAAACGAAACCGAAGCACCATGACCATCACGAACACGCAGTAAGGTTTGCGACATAGGGAGTCCTTCCATAATGATAACCTTCAGAAATAGCGTAGTTCAGTCGCGGGTACGGGGAGAAGAATCTTAAAAGGGGCGGTTTTTATATCCCTTGGCCAAACGGACTTTTAATTGTCATCTGTCAGGGGTAGAGTGACTGCATAGACCCGCGTTGTCCTGCCAAAGACATACCTGCACGTACTTCCTCCTTATTTTCATCACAATGATTGATGTTCTTTACATTGGATTACGTCCGCTTTCATTGCCTGGTAGATAATTAACTCCACTGATACGAGAAATAAACAAAAACATCTGGAGTTCATTATGAAACTATTACCTGGCATCGCAGCAGTTCTTTTGGCAGCCGCTTCATTCTCTTCCTTTGCAGCGCCGCTGTCATCGGTAAAACAGATCAATACAGAGCAGGCCAGCGGTATGCAAAGCCTTGGTGTAGTGTCGGTTTCCGGCATTAGCGGTTCTCCGGGCGATGCGGTTCACGCACTGAAAGAAAAAGCTCAGGCGGACGGCGCCAGCAGCATTCGTATTATCGGGCTGGACACCCCGGGGGATTCCAGCAACTGGCGCGGTAATGCGGAAATATACCGCTAATCGGTTACAGTAAATAAATTCGGCCAGGGCAACAGCTGGCCGATAAAATAAACGGGTGTGGATAATAATCTGACCGGTAATGCAATGACTTGATTACCCGACGATGATTTCCGCACCCTTTTTTTCTGTGTCGGTTGCATTTTATTACAACTGCGTCGGCGGTTTTAGGAAACATGTTAATGAATACTTAAGAAATTGGGGTCAGATTGGTGGCTACTCAACCAAAGGAGGCCCCAATGTTAAACGCGACACGGCTGCAACTGAAAAACCACTTTTCCTACCTCCAGCAGTTTATGGCTTCGCCGCGCACCATTGGCACGCTGGCGCCTTCTTCCCCCTGGCTGTGTCAGGCGATGTTGAATCAGGTTGAATGGACCGGGGCGCTGTCGATCGCCGAACTGGGCGCGGCGGATGGCGTGCTGACCAAGCGGATATTAGGCCGGATGCGTGCAGATGCTTCGCTTGAGGCCTTTGAAATTCAATCTCATTTTGTCCATCAGCTACGGAAAATCGACGATCGCCGCCTGCAGGTAATGGATCGTTCGGCTGAAGAGATGGCCGGCGATTATGACGTGGTGTTCTCTTGCCTGCCGTTGCTGTCGATCCCGCTAAAAATCAGCATTCGTATTTTGCAGCAGGCCCAGCAGCGTTTGCTCGCGCGCAACGGCACCCTGGTGCTGTTCCAGTACAGTCACCTGTCGGAAAAGCTGCTGTCCCGTTATTTTCACTGGAAGCGGCTGCGGGTCGTGCGCAACTTCCCGCCGGCGTTGGTTTACATCTGCACGCCGCGTTAGCCAAGCCTTTTTTCCATCACCACCACTTCGCCATCATATTGCCGTCGGCGTTCGATGGTCTGCCAGCCCCAACCCGCATACAGCGCCTCGGATTTATCGGTGATCAGGTGCAATAGGGGGTGATTGCGCTGGCGTGCCAACAACACGATGGCCGCCTCCAGCCGCTGTGCAATACCCTGGCGACGGTGATCCGGGTGGACGAATACGCCGGCCAGCCAGGGAGAAAGGTCCATCCGATGATGATCGTCGCTCGGCCACAGGCTGGCCATGCCCAGCGGGCGTTCGTCCTCAATCACCAGCAGGGTGGTGTAATCTTCGCTCGGCTGGGCGCACTGGGCAAAGCGTTGGCGCGTGCGTTCCAGTGAACCGCCGCGTTGCGAACCCCATTGACCAAACGCCCATGCGGCGCAAACGTCGCTGAACTGTGGGCACTCCGCCAATGGAATAATACGTTGGGTCATCTCAGTACCTCCTGAATTATCTGCAATCTGACTGGCCTTTTACTGGATTATCGACCGATTTTTTAACTTTATAAAACGGCATTTACAGCGATTTTTCGCGTATCCGCGCCGAAACAGCGTGATTCAGCGGATTTAACCGTCCCGTCAAGCGTTGTGATTGAAAGTGCTAATGAGAGTGATTATCATGCGCGCATATTTTGTTGATCCGGCCCACTTATGCGCAATTCCCTCATGTTACTGCTGTTTTCCCTGCTGCTTGGCGGTTTTAGTGCTCAGGCGAAAAGGGTCACCGATATCACCGGCCGCCAGGTCGAGGTGCCGGATAACCCGCAGCGTATCGTGCTGGGCGAGAGCCGCATGCTGTATACCCTGGCGTTGCTGGAGCCGGGCAATCCGGCCCAGCGTATCGTTGGTTGGCCGGAAGACATGGCGCGTTTCGATGCGCAGAGCTGGCAGCTCTATACGCAGAAATTTCCTCAAATCAAAGCCATACCCTCTATCAGCAAGGGCAACTTCCGTCAGGTTAACATTGAAAATCTGATCCGGTTGAAACCGGATCTGGTGATCCTTGCCCGCTATGCGAAGGAGGAGGGCGACAGTGACTTGCTGCTAACGGCGCTGAGTAAGGCGGGTATTGCAGTGATCTACGTCGATTTACGGGTCGACTTGCTGCATAACACCGTACCCAGCGTTCGACTGTTGGGCGAGGTGCTCAACCGTCAGCAGCGTGCTGAGCAGTTTATCGACTTCTACCAGCAGCATATGGCGGTGATCCAGCAGCGCCTGGCCGGCTACCAGGGGCCAAAGCCCAAGGTCATGCTGCATCTGCACCTCGGGCGGCGTGAAACCTGCTGCACCACTGCGGCTCATGGCAACCTCGGCGATCTGCTGGCCTTTGCCGGCGGTGACAATATCGCCAGCGCCAGCATCAAAGGGGTTTACGGCGAGCTGAACCCGGAAACCATTCTGACCGCCAATCCTGATATTTACATTGCCACCGGCATGGCCGGCCCACAGGGCAAGCGCTTTTCCGATTTGCGTCTGGGACCGCTGGTTACCCAGCAGGAAGCGGATGAGAGCTTCCGTCAGATCATGCAAAAACAGCCGATGCTCGCCAACCTGAAAGCGGTAAAAGACCGTCAGGCCTGGAGTATCTGGCACAACTTCTACCTTAGCCCGTACCACGTCGTGGCGGTCGAAATGTTCGCCAAAGCGTTTTACCCGGATCTGTTTGCAGACATCAACCCGCAACAGACCTTCAAACAGCTCTATCAACAATTTTTGCCGTTACCTTTTTCAGGGACCTATTGGAGTCAGTTACATAATGAATAATACCCAGCGTGGCTGGTGGTGCGCACTGCCTCTGGCGGCCTGTGCGGCTGTACCGGCGATCGGCGCCGACAAAACCGCCGAAAAAGAAAAAGGGGAAACCCTGGTGGTGGTCGGCCAGGCATCGGCGAAGGGCGTGCAAAGTTACCAGCCGCTGACCAGCGTGACCGGCACCCGAACCGAGACCAGCCTGCTGAACGTGCCGCAGGCTATCGACGTGGTGCCACAGCAGGTGATTATCGATCAGGCGGTCAGCAACCTCGATGAAGCGCTAAATAACGTCAGCGGCATTACCCAGGCGAACACCCTGGGCGGCACCCAGGACGCGGTGATGAAGCGCGGTTTTGGCGATAACCGCGACGGCTCCATTCTGCGTGACGGCGTGCGTTCGGTACAGGCCCGCAACTTTACCCCGACCACCGAACGGGTTGAGGTGCTGAAAGGCCCGGCTTCGATGCTTTACGGCATGGGTGAACCCGGCGGGATGATCAACATGATCACCAAAAAGCCGCAGTTGCAGCAGCATACCCACGTGGAAGGCTGGGGCAGCAGCTTCAAGGGCGGCGGTGGCCAGTTGGACGTCACCGGGCCGCTTGGCACCTCCGGGTTCGCCTATCGGATGATTGTCGACCACGATGAAACCGACTACTGGCGCAACTTTGGCCGTAACCGCCAAACGGTGATTGCGCCGTCGCTGATGTGGTTCGGTGAGAGCACCACGGTACGCGTCGCCTACGAACATATGGAATATTTAGTGCCCTTCGATCGTGGCACCATTATTGATTCGCGTACCGGCAAACCCGTGAATACGCCGCGCGATCGTCGCTTCGACGAAAGCTATAACGCCACGCGTGGCGATCAGGACAGCGTCACCCTGCAGGTTGATCAGGTGCTGAATGAAAGCTGGAAAAGCTCTCTGACCTACGCCTACAGCCGCAACAGCTACAGCGATAATCAGGCGCGTGCGCTGGCTTTGGATCCTGTAAACGGCAAACTGACGCGTCAGGCCGACTCCACCGCCCATGCCGTCAGCCATGCCAATGCGGTACAACTGACGCTCAATGGCGACGTTGACTGGGGCAGTATCAACCACCAGATGCTGTTCGGGTTTGATTTTGAAGATAACCGCACCTACCGCGGCGACATGATCCGCGGCACCAAGAACAGCGATTTCGATATCTATAACCCGGTGTATGGCCTGATGCCGACCTCGAACGCCGTCAATGCCAAAGACAGCGACCAGCGTGAAAATCTCACCAGCTACGGCTGGTTTATGCAGGATTCCGTTCAACTGACCGATAAATGGTTGGTGATGGGCGGGCTGCGCTATGACGCCTTTGACGTTTTTGCCGGTAAAGGGCGGCCGTTTGTCACCAATACCGACAGCTCCGACAGCAAGCTGGTGCCGCGCCTTGGGGGGGTCTACAAACTGACGCCATATGTGTCGCTGTACAGCAGCTACACCGAGTCGTTCAAGCCAAACTCCTCCATTGCCAGCCAGATTGGCTCGCTGCCGCCGGAACAGGGCAAGGCCTGGGAAGTGGGCAGCAAGGTTGAACTGCCCAATGGCGTCACCGGGACCCTGGCGTTGTTCGACATCACCAAACGCAACGTAATGGTCAGCGAACTGGTGGATGGCGAAACCGTCACCCGAACCGCCGGGCGCGTACGCTCGCAGGGCGTGGAGCTGGATGTTGCCGGCAATATCACCGATTCGTTAAGCATGATCGGTTCTTATGCTTATACCGACGCACGGGTGGTGGACGATCCGGACAACAAGGGCAAGGAGATGACCAACGTGGCACGTCATACCGCCTCGCTGTTCCTGACGCAGGATCTGGGGTCCCCAGGGCTTTACAGCGGGGACAACGTACGTATTGGCGCAGGGGCGCGTTATGTGGGCCGCCGTCCAGGCGACACCGCCAACAGTTTCACTCTCGATAACTACACCGTTGCCGACGCCTTCGCCGCTTACACCATGCCGGTGCAGGGGTATCGGGTGAAATGGCAATTGAACGTGAAGAACCTGTTCGACAAAACCTATTACCCTTCCAGCGGCAATAAATTGCGCGTAGCGATAGGGGAACCGCGAGAAGTGGTGCTGCGCGCCAGCGTCGACTTCTGATTTTTCGAGCAGCAATACATGCCCGGCGGCGGGTATCTGCCGTCGGGGAAATCTGATTAAATAGCCGGCCCTGACGTTAAGGAGAGCCCGATGAGCCTGCAAATCCGGTTAGCGCAGCCGCAGGATATCGCCCAGTTGATGGCGGTTGAGCACTCGGCAGCCCAGCTGTTCCGCCAACAGCCGGCCTGGCGTTTTATCGCCGAAGGCCCGGTGATGAGTTCCGATCGGCATGCCGATTTTATTCAGCGACAGCACGAGTGGCTGGCTGAAAGTGCGGCGGGGGAGGTTGCTGGCTTTATCGCCGTCGTGCCGCAATCGCAGGATTGGCACATCGCCGAGCTGTCGGTGGGCGCCAACTGGCAGCGTCAGGGCATTGGGCGCCGCTTGCTCATCGAGGTTGCGGCGCAGGCCGCATTATTGGGCGCACAGCGCCTGACGTTAACCACTTTTATTGATGTGCCCTGGAATGCGCCTTATTACCGGCGCCTGGGGTTCATGCCGATAGCCGCCGGGCGGCTCAGTCCGTCGTTGAGGGCGGGGTTGGCGGAAGAGGTGGCGCAGGGTTTTGCCGCAGGCAGCCGCTGTGCCATGGAATTTACACTATCGTAAATATTGAAATACAGGCTGATGGCGGTATGATGCAGCATCTACGCCATCGCACGATCTGCACGCCGGATTCTGGCGTGCTCACGCATTCAAGTCACCGTATAAGGGACAACCCGTAATGACACAAACCATTTTCATGGTGGGCGCTCGCGGCGCCGGTAAAACCACGGTGGGCAGTGCACTGGCGTTGGCGCTGGGCTATCAATTCACCGATACCGATCTGTTTATGCAACAGACCACGCAGATGAGCGTGGCGGAAATGGTCGCAAACGAAGGCTGGTTGGGTTTTCGCCGCCGTGAAAGCAATGCTCTGCAAACCGTTACTCAACCGTCAACTGTAGTTGCCACCGGCGGCGGCGCGATCCTGGCGGAAGAGAACCGTCAATTTATGCGTCAGCACGGCACCGTTATTTACCTGCGCGCTCCGGCCGAGGTGTTGGCTCAGCGGCTGGAAGAATATCCGCAAGACGCGCAGCGCCCCACGCTGACAGGGCGTCCAATCGCCGAAGAGATGCTGGAAGTGCTGGCCGCACGCGAGGCCTTGTATCAGGAGACCGCGCACTACGTGATGGACGGTACCGGAAATCCACAGCAGGTGGTCGAAAAGATCCTGGCCGTGCTGCAGCGGGAAACGGTAAAGTAATCCGCCGCTTATGTTATCGGGCACCGAGTCTTGTGCCCGAACTCCTCCCATTCTCCCTGTTGGTCTTTTTTTGTTCATGGTAGATTGCGCTTGTTTTTATAGATGATGAATGACATATATAAAATAATGATGATCATCATCTATATTGATAAACGCAACGTAATCGCGAGGTTTTCCCATGAAATACACCACCTTTGGCCGCAATACCGGCCTGCGCGTTTCTGAAGTGGCATTAGGGACCGGCAACTTTGGCACCGGTTGGGGCTACGGTTCGGAAAAAGAACAGGCCAAACAGGTTTTCGATCGCTATGTCGACGCCGGCGGCAACTTTATCGACACGGCTGATACCTACCAATTCGGTCAGTCAGAACAGATGGTGGGGGATTTCATCGCCGCCGAACGCGACCGTTTCGTGGTCGCCACTAAATACACCCTGGGTGCCGCGCCGGACGCGGGTATTGCCTATACCGGCAACAGTCGCAAAAACATGATTGCCTCGGTAGAGAGTAGCCTGAAACGCCTGAAAACCGATCGTATCGATCTGCTGTGGGCGCATTTTTCTGACAACCTGACGCCGCTTGAAGAGATCGTCCGTACCTTTGACGATCTGATCCGCGCCGGCAAGATCCAATATGCCGGGCTGTCCAATTTTCCGGCGTGGCGTATTGCCCGTGCGGATACGATGGCCGAACTGCGCGGCTGGGCGCGCATTGCGGGCATTCAGGTGGAATACAGCCTGGTAGAGCGAACCGCAGAACGTGAATTGCTGCCGATGGTCGAAGCGCTGGGAATGGCCGCCACCCTGTGGTCGCCGCTGGGCGGTGGCCTGCTGACCGGCAAGTATCGCCACAGCGACGCCGGGCGGTTGAGTGAGCTGGGACGTTTGGTGCATCGCGAGAAAGATACCGCGTTGCTGGATGAAGTGCTGGCGATTGCGCAAGAGCATCATGCCCAGCCGACTCACGTCGCTATCGCCTGGTTGCGCAACAGGGCCGCGCATTCCAGCACCAGTCTGATCCCCATTCTGGGTTCGCGCACCTTGGATCAGTTAGAGGATACGCTGGCGGCGCTTGATTTGACGTTGGATGAGCAGCAGATGGCGCGTCTTGATCGGGTCAGCGCCATCGAACCGGGCACGCCCCATCGGCAGATTGCCGACACGCTGGCGCGTGCGCAGGGCGGTGACAGTTCCCGCTTTGCCGCGCCGCGCACCCCGCGCGCCTGACTCTTTGGATGAAAGGCATCATCTATTGAGCGCTGTCGGTGGATAGCCTAAGATGATGCCTGATTGATAAGGAGAAAACGCCATGGCACGGGTTTCAAAGCAGCAGATGGAGCGCAATCGCGAGGCGATTGAGCAGGTGTCTTCACAGCTTTTTCGCGAACGCGGCCTCAATGGCGTCAGCGTTAACGATCTGATGGCGGCCGTGGGGCTGACGCACGGGGGGTTTTATGGCCATTTTAGCTCCAAGGACCAACTGGCGGCGGTGGCCAGCCGCAGGGCGGTAGAGGAATCCGCTCAGCGCTGGGAAGCCGCCAGCCGTCAGCCCGATCAGCACAATTTACAGACCTTGGTTGATGCCTATCTGAATGTCAGGCACCGCGACTGCCCGGGCGAAGGCTGCATGGTTGCCGCTCTGGCTGCTGATGTGGCGCGCGAAGAGGCGGATAAACCGGTGCATCAGGCTTACCTGAGCGGTGTGAAAGCCATGTTGGCGCGGCTGGAGTCGCTTTCGCCAGATGAACAGCAACCTCAACGACACCAGCAGGCGCTGGTGCAGATGGCGATGCTGGTGGGAGCGCTGACGCTGGCGCGGGCAACGCAGGGCGATGCGTTGTCAGAACAGTTTCTTAACGCGACGCGTCAGGCGCTGTTGCCGGCTGACGCTGACTAAAATATAGCCCAGGCGTGGTGCCAAAACGTTGACGGAAGGCGGCAATATAGGCGCTGACATTGTCATAACCGTATTCGCCGGCGATTCGACCGACCGATTCACCGCGCGACAGCGGCTCCAGCGAGCGGATCACCCGTGCTTGCTGGCGCCAACGGGCAAAGGTCACACCGGTTTCGCTGATAAAACGGCGGCTGAGGGTGCGCACGCTCAGCCCGGCCCAGGCGGCCCAGTCACTCTGGGTACGCTCGCTGGCGGGTTCATTCAGCAGGGCACGGGCGATTTTCAACAGCCTGGCGTCCTGCGGTAGCGGTAACTGCAGCGGTATGCTCTGTTCCACAGAAATCTCATCCAACAAGACCCTCAATAGGCGTTGTTGCGCCGGAGCCAGCTTATGTCCGGCAAAAGAAGCTATGCGCTCCATTAGCGCCTGAATCAATGCGGAGGCAGGGCTCAGATGCGGCTGCGTCGGCAGCGTCGCACAGCAGGACTCCGGCAGATACAGGCTCCAGCCGGCGACGTTACCGCATGCCAGCGCCTGGTGCGCACAGTTGGGTGGCAGCCAACCGATGCTGCCGGCGGTCATCGCCCACTGCCGCTCCCGGGTTTCCAGCGCCATCATGCCATGGGTCAACAGGTAGATTTGTCCGCTGGCATGCTGGTGCCAGGGCGTCAGGTGTTTTTTCTCATGCCAAAGTCGCTGGCTTTGCAGGATCATAATGATTGGCCGATTTACGGTATAAAAAGTCTTGGTGTGGTTATTATGCCATGACTTGTTCGTTTTATGATCTCCGCGTCATTCAATTTTGGAGATCGACCATGACCCCGAAAACCCCCACAACCCTGGTGCTCGATGCCTTGCAAAAGGTCGTCGCCGCCCCGCAACACCAGCCGGCGCTGATCGCCGAGCTTTTCAGTGCGGATTACCGCCAACAGGTGGACGGCAAGGCGCTGGACTATATGCAGTTTGTGCAACACATGGCGCTGCTCAAGCAATTGACTCGCAGCATGACGCTGGAGATGGTCGCCATTGCCGGGCAGGATGACTGGGTGTTGACACACCATAGGGTGCGGGTGGAAAAGCGCGATGGCAGCCTTAGTCGGGTTAAGGTACTGGCGCATTTCACCGTGCGTGAGGGCAAAATCTGCGCCTGCGATGAACTGACGCAGTTGCTGGAAGGCGATCGTGCCGATCGCGATCTGGGGTCCCGCATGTCGGCATAAATCGCGCTGCTATACTTAGCTGTGTGAAATAACACGGGAGATCAGCATGCGCGAAAATAACCGACCTGGCTATCCGAGAACCGCCCGAGTGGTCGCCGTTGACCGAGGCGATCCCAGCTTGCATATGCACCGTTTTGAGGTGCGCACCGATGATATAGAGCCCAATACGCTGCTCAGTGAGCACGAAACCGAGCAGGAGGCGCTGGATGCCAAGCATCGCTATGAGGATCCTGCGCTGGAAGACTAATCACTTCTCCCTCAGAAACCGGCGTAAAGCCGGTTTCTTGTTTTGCCCGCCATGGCCGCTATTTTCCAGTCTTTTATTGATAATGATAATCATTTGTGTGATTTTTATCGCCCCTATTGGGTGTTTCACTTCTGGGAAAAGAGATGTCCAATTCCGAGTTGCAGGCGTTGTTTCAACGCCACATGCGGCCATTGCAAGCTTATTTGAACGCCAAACTGCGCGATCCACAGCTGGCCGCGGACTTGGCTCAGGAAAGTTTTACCCGGCTGACTGAGCTGTATCCGCAGGGCAATATTATCGACATTGAGGCGTACCTGTATAAAACGGCCAAGAATCTGATGCTGGATCATATCCGGCAGCAGCAGCGTCGGCAGACCGATCTGGTCGAAGATGACGTACTGGCACAGCTTCCCGCCGGCGGACCGGCTCTGGAACAGCTGGCGATAGATAGCCAGATGCTGCTGTTGTTGCAACAGGCACTGGCATCGATGCCGGTGCGCACGCAGCAAATCTTCCGGCTTAATCGGCTTGAGGGGTTGACCCAGGCGCAGGTGGCGGCGGAGCTGGGCGTGTCGCTCAGCACGGTGGAAAAACATCTGGCCGGTGCGCTGGAAATCCTGATGGCACGGATGGATGCACAATAATGACAATTTTTTTACGGGTTTATCCGCGTTCAGACGTCTTACTCTATAACCAGACAAAACAGGGGTCTACGCCATCATGAAACAGCTTACTGCGCAGGTGCGACAACAGGCGGCCAGTTGGGCCGTGCGCCTGGCCGAAGGCCCGCTGTCTGCTGAAGACCAGCGCGAGTTGAGCACATGGTTGGCCAGTGAACCGCAGCATGAAGCGGCGTTGCGACAGGCCCGGCAGCTGTGGGCGGCGCTGGGCCAATTGCCCGAATCACAGCGGCAACGGCTGCAACCGAAAGTCGCCGAGCTGAAGCGCCCGGTGCGAAGCATATGGCGCACCTGGGCGGTGGCTGCCCTGGTGGTGATCGCGGTTTCCGTTGGCGTTTATGGCGGGCCCGGCTGGTGGATTGATATGCAGGCGGACTATCAGACCCTGCGCGGTGAAGTGCGTCAGATCGCGCTACCGGACGGCAGCCAGGTAGATCTCGACAGCGGCAGTGCCATTGCGCTGGCTTACAGCGGGAGTGAACGCAAGGTCAGGCTGTTGAGCGGAGCGGCCTATTTTACCGTGGCACCAGTGACCGGCAGCGAAACGCGCCCGTTCCGGGTAGAGGCAAATAATGGCGTCACTCAGGCGTTGGGTACCGAATTCAGCGTGGCGCATGTGGCGCAAGGGGTTGATATCAGCGTCCATCAGCACAGCGTGCGCGTATCGCTGGAGGGGGGCGAACGCTCGTTGGTGGTGGCTGAGCGACAGGCCGCACATTATCAAGGGCAAGCGCTGCAGTTGACCAGGCAAAAAACCTCCGACGATGCCTGGCGGCGAGGTTGGTTAGTGATCGACCGTCAGCCGCTGGCGCAGGCGCTTGAGCAGCTTAACCGTTATCGTCGCACCAATGTGGTGGTGCTTAACCCGACGCTTAAGCAGCGGAAAGTCAGCGGCGTATTTGCGTTGAACAATCTCGACGGGGCAATGCAGGCGATCCGTCAGGAGTTGTCCGCCGATCAGCTAACCCTTCCCGGCATAACGCTTCTCTACTGACGTCCTTTGGGGGCGTTTCACCCCCGGGGCGCCCTGGCTTTTTCCAAACTCTTAACCGATTGATATTACGGGCCTGGTGCCCGTTTTAACCTTTATTTTTCATTCTTTGTAAAAAATCTTTACGGGTTTTTAGTCCCCGGAACGTCCTTATGTTTAAACGAGATTGATTTCCATTATCACTAAGTTTGACATTTTCAGGGCGGAACGCACACACCATGTTTAACCTCAGGGCAGCAACACCGGCCAGCCAACTGACCACGGCGGTACGCGCCGCGTTGGCGGCGATGGTTCTATCACAGCCGTTAACTGCCGTCGCAGCGCCGGTCCCGGCGACCAACACGCAGGCGACGCAGCAAAAAAATTTCAGTATCGCGGCCCAGCCGTTGCAAAGCGCCATGCTGCGTTTTGCCGAACAGGCCGGGATGCAGGTGTTTTTTGACGATATAAAGCTCGACGGCATGCAAGCTGAAGCGCTGAACGGCAACATGAGCGTTGAGCAGGGCATGCGGCGCCTGATTGGCGGTAATCCGGTGGCTTTTCGCCTGCAACCGCAGGGGCAGATTGTGTTGAGCCGCTTACCGGCAACGGTGGGCGCCCAGGGGGCGCTGGAGCTGGACAGCCTGACGGTCGTGGGCACCGGCGGCTTTACTCCCAATGACTGGGTTTATGACGAACCGCGTTCGGTCAGCGTGATCAGCCGCGAGCAGATGGATAATCGCCCGGCGCGCCACGCGGCCGATATTCTGGAGCAAACCAGCGGTACCTATTCCAGCGTCAGCCAGCAGGATCCTGCACTGTCGGTCAATATCCGCGGTATTCAGGATTATGGTCGGGTGAACATGAACATTGACGGCATGCGCCAAAACTTCCAGAAAAGCGGCCACGGCCAGCGCAACGGCACCATGTACATCGATTCTGAACTGCTGTCTGGCGTCACCATAGATAAGGGCACGACCGGGGGGATGGGCAGCGCGGGCACCTTGGGCGGGATCGCGACCTTCAACACCGTCAGCGCCAGCGACTTCCTGGCCCCGGGCAAAGAGCTGGGCGGCAAGTTGCACGCCAGCACCGGCGATAACGGCACCCACTTTATTGGCAGCAGCGTGCTGGCGCTGGGCAATGAAACCGGCGATATCCTTTTGGCCGCCAGCGAACGTCACCTGGGCGATTACTGGCCGGGCAACAAGGGCAGCATCGGCAACATTCGCATCAATAACGATACCGGGAATTACGATCGTTACGCCCATGACATCAAAAACAACAAGATCCCCGATACTCACTACCGCATGCATTCCCGGCTTGCCAAGCTGGGCTGGAATCTTCCGGCCAATCAGCGTGTACAACTGAGCTATCTGCAAACTCAAACCTCGTCGCCGATCGCCGGCACGCTAACCAATCTGAGTAACACGCCGCCCTATGATTTGGGCTGGAAAAGTACCGGCTACAGCGAAGTGATGGCGCGCAATGCGGCGCTGGACTACAGCCTGGCGCCGGAGGACGTCGGCTGGCTGGATCTTCAGGCAAAGCTGTATTACGTCGATACCCAGGATGACAGCGACACGTACGGCACCGGCACCTTGTTGAACAACGGCTATGACAGCCGCATCCGGCTACGCACTTATGGCGTGCAGGTGCAGAATACTTCGCGCTTCAGCCTGGCGCCGGGCCATGACTTTAGCGCCAACTATGGTCTGGAAGGGTATTACGACAAGGCCACCAGCGACTCTTCTCGCGAAGGGATGGATGGGGTAACGCCGGCCGGCAACCGCTCGGTCAGCAGCCTGTTCGCCAACCTGACCTATGACTATGACGGCTGGCTAACGCTGGAAGGCGGGTTGCGTTATGACCACTATCGGCTGCGTGGCCAAACGGGCCTCAGCTATGCTGATTTCCCGTACACTATCGACAACCCTTGCAAGCAATTGCGGTTGCGTAATTGCCTGGCCACCACTACCCATCAGGAGTGGAACGTCGATCGCGATGAGGGCAAGCTTTCACCGACGCTGGCAGTGGCCGTGCGCCCTGGGGTCGAGTGGCTGGAACTGTACAGCACCTACGGCAAATCCTGGCGCCCGCCGGCCATCACCGAAACGCTGACCAACGGCAGCGCTCACAGTTCTTCCACTCAATACCCCAACCCTTTTCTGCAGGCCGAACGTTCACGCGCCTGGGAAGTCGGTTTCAACGTACAGCAGCCGGATCTGTTCTTCAACGGCGATCGCCTGGTGGCCAAGGTGGCCTACTTTGACACCAAGGTCGACAACTACATCAATCTGGCGATTAACCGTGACAAGCCGGGGCTGGTGCAGCCGAGCATCGGTAACGCGGCCTACGTCAATAACCTGTCGAAGACCCGTTTCCGTGGGTTGGAATACCAGCTTAATTATGACGCCGGCGTATTTTACGCCGACCTGACCTACACCCACATGATCGGCAAAAACGACTTCTGCTCGAAAAATGCCTGGCTCGGCAACCGCCTGCGCTATGGCGCAGGGGTAGGCCCGGGCAACTACTACATGGAGCCTGATCCAATGAGCAATGACTATGTCTCCTGCGACGGGGGTTCACAGTTTGGCACCGCGGCCTACCTGCCGGGGGATCGCGGCTCGGTCACGTTGGGCGGTCGCGCTTTCGATCGCAAATTGGACGCTGGGGTCACCGTGCGCTTTGCGCCGGGTTATCAAGACAGCTCGGTGCCGACCAACTACCCGTATCTGGCCGACTGGCCGAAATACACCCTGTTTGACCTGTACGCCAGCTACAAGCTGACCGACAGCCTGACCCTGCGCGGTTCGGTGGAAAACCTGACCAACCGCGCCTATGTCGTCAGTTATGGCGAAACCCTGGCCAATACCCTGGGGCGTGGCCGTACGGTGCAGGGGGGCGTGGAATACCGTTTTTAAGCAGTAGCAGTAAAAGGGCGTTGCTCATCGTTGAGCACAAGGGCCGCTCCGCAAGGGGCGCCGTTAATCAATGGAGATAGAGAAATGGCATTTTCAGTAAATTATGACAGCAGTTTCGGCAGTTACAGCATTCATGACTATCTGAACGAGTGGTCTACGGCGTTCGGCGACGTCAACCACACCAACGGCAATGTCACCGACTCCAACAGCGGCGGTTTCTATGGTGGCAGCCTGTCCGGCAGCCAATATGCCATTACCAGCACCGCCAATGGCCTCACCTCTTTCGTCGCGGAAGGCAACCTGACCTACACGCTGTTTAACGAGCCGGCGCACACGCTGTATGGCCAACTGGATGGCTTGTCATTCGGTGACGGTCTGAGCGGCGGCGGGGCTTCGCCGTACAACATTCAGGTGCCTGACGTGAGCTTCGGTGGTCTGAACCTCAGCAGCCTGCAGGCGCAAGGACACGAGGGCGTGGTGCACCAGGTAGTTTACGGCCTGATGTCCGGCGACACCGGCGCGTTGGAAACCGCGTTGAACGGCATCCTCGACGACTACGGTTTGAACGTCAATTCCACCTTCGATCAGGTGGCGGCGGCAACGGCGGTGGGCGTGCAGCACGCCGACAGTCCGGAATTGCTGGCGGCCTGATTCAGGTCGTTTGCCCGCCGGTGCAGGGAGCCCCGGCGGGCGCTTTATCGGTTCTAACCTATGGGAAACATCATGAAAAACGCCGTCAGGCGCGGAGAAGTGTTAAGCGTGCTGGCCGCGTATCGGCGCGGATTCTGGGGCATCGCGCTGTTTACCGCAGTGATCAACCTGCTGATGCTGGCCCCGGCACTGTATATGCTGCAAGTCTACGATCGCGTGCTGCCTTCGGGTAATCGCATGACGTTGGCGATGCTGACGTTGATGGTGGTCGGCCTTTATCTGTTTATGGGCCTGCTGGAGTGGGTACGCAGCCAGGTGGTGATCCGCCTCGGCGCCCAGATGGACATGCGTTTAAACCAGCGGGTGTATAACGCCGCCTTTGAAACCAATCTAAAAACGGGCAACCCGTTGGCCGGACAGGCATTGAACGATCTCACCCATCTGCGGCAATTCGCTACCGGCAATGCTTTATTCGCTTTCTTTGATGCCCCCTGGTTCCCGGTTTATCTGCTGGTGGTTTTCTTGCTGCATCCCTGGCTTGGCGCGTTGGCAAGCGTTGGGGTGATCATTTTGGTGCTGTTGGCCTGGCTCAACCAACGGGTATCGCAGGTACCTCTGGCGCAGGCCAGCCGGGTCGCCCTGAGCGCCACTCAACAGGCCAACGGCAATTTGCGCAATGCCGAAGCCATTGCCGCCATGGGCATGCTGACCGCCCTGCGCCAGCGCTGGCTACGTCAACATCAGCAGTTTCTGCTATTGCAAAATCGCGCCAGCGAGAAAATCGCCACGGTCTCCGCCTGGTCGAAAACCGTGCGGCTGGCGTTGCAATCGCTGATGCTGGGGTGTGGTGCGCTGCTGGCGGTCAATGGAGATATTACACCCGGGATGATGATAGCCGGGTCGATCCTGATTGGCCGGGTATTGGGGCCGATTGACCAATTGATTGGCGCCTGGAAGCAGTGGTCTTCCGCTCGAGAGTCGTTGCAAAGGCTGGAAGTGATGTTGGCGGCCAACCCGACGCGGGCGGAAAGCTTGCCGCTGCCTGCTCCCACAGGAAAACTGAGCGTCAATCAACTGGTGGCTTGTGCCCCGGGGGGCAGTACGCCGGTGCTGCATAACCTCAGCTTTCGTCTGGAAGCCGGTGAAGTGTTGGGGGTGATCGGCGCTTCAGGCTCCGGCAAGACCTTGCTGATGCGGCAATTGGTGGCTGCGCAGGCGCCGTTGAGCGGTGATGTGCGGTTAGACGGGGCGGACATCCATCAGTGGGACCGGCAGTCGCTGGGGCCCTATATCGGCTATCTGCCCCAGGACATCCAACTCTTTGCCGGTACGCTCACGGAGAATATCGCCCGCTTTGGTCAGGTTGACGCCGAAAAGGTGGTCGCCGCCGCCGCGTTAGCCGGGGTACACCAACTGATTTTGCACCTGCCCAAAGGCTATGAAACCGAACTGGGCGAAGGGGGCAGTGGCCTTTCCGGCGGCCAACGTCAACGGGTGGCGCTGGCGCGGGCGTTGTATGGCTCGCCGGCCTTGCTGGTGTTGGATGAGCCGAACGCCAATCTTGACCGTGAAGGGGAAGAGGCGTTGCAGGCGGCGATCGTTGCGCTGAAACAGCAGGGGGCAACGGTGGTGTTGGTAACGCATAAACCGGCGATCCTGGCGGCGACTGACAAGCTGCTGGTTTTGAGTGCCGGGCAGGTGCAGCACTTTGGCCCCAGCGCTGCCATTTTGAATAAATTGCCCGGCTTTGCGCCCGTCGCCTCTGTTGCACCGGCGAATGCCGGGCACCGCGGTGGGTTTAACGTCGGTTATGCCAACTTTGCCAAAACGGCCAGCGGTGAGCGTAAATGATGAGTCATCAGACAGCCATTTCCCAGGATCTTGAAGCAATAGCTCTGCAGTTTGACGAACGGCGGCATCTGCGCCTCGGAGGTTGGTTGGTGTTGCTGGGGTTTGGCGGCTTTTTACTGTGGGGGCTGTTAGCACCGCTGGACAAAGGGGTGCCGGTTTCCGGCAGCGTGGTGGTTGCCGGCAATCGTAAAGCGGTACAGCATCCCAGCGGTGGCGTGGTGTCGCAAATCAACGTCCACGAAGGCGATCGGGTTAGCGCCGGGCAGGTGTTATTGCTGATGGATACCGTCGACAGCCGGACCCAGCGCGATGCGTTGCGCAGCCAGCATCTGGCCAACATCGCGCAGCAGGCGCGGCTACAGGCTGAACGTAGTGATTTGAGTGAGGTGCAGTTCCCCGCCGCTTTGCTGGAGCAGGGGGCGCAACCGGAGATCCAGTCGCTGATGCTGCTGCAGCAACAATTATTCACCAGCCGCCGCGCGGCATTGCGCAGTGAGCTTGCGGCTATAGAAGAGAGCATCGCCGGCTCGCAGGCCATGCTGATTGGCCTACGGCAATCTTACGCCAGTAAGCAGCGGCAGAAAGGCATGTTGCAGGAACAGCTGAACGGTATGCGCAAGCTGGCGGCGCAGGGGTATGTGGCGCGTAACCGGTTGTTGGATCTCGAAGGGCAGCAAGCGCAAATTGACGGTCAGGCATCCGAGGACAGCGGCAATATCGGTCGGTTAAGTCGGCAAATTCTTGAGCTGAAGCTGCGGAGCATCCAACGGCGAGAAGAATATCAGAAAGAGGTGAACAGCCAGTTGGCCGATGTGCGGATGAAGCTGGACGAGTTGGACAATCGGCTGGCCAAGGCAGAGGCAGATCTCGGTCATACGCAGGTGCGGGCACCGGTGGCGGGGACGGTGGTGGGGCTGAGCGTCTTCACTGAGGGAGGGGTGATCGGCGCGGGTCAACAGCTGATGGAGATTGTGCCCAGCGATCGGGGCCTGCTGGTGGAGGCGCATATTCCGGTAGAGCTGATCGACAAGGTACAGGTTGGGCTGCCGGTCGAACTGCTGTTTTCGGCCTTTAACCAAAGCACCACGCCACGGGTGGAAGGAGAGGTGACCTTGGTCGGCGCTGACCGCTTGAACGATGAGAAAACCGGGGCTCCCTACTACAACGTGCGGGCCAAGGTCGGCGAGGAAGGCCTGCAGCAGCTTAATGGGCTGGAGATCCGCCCGGGCATGCCGGTAGAAGGGTTTATCCGCACCGGTGAACGTTCGATGATGAACTACCTGTTCAAGCCGCTGACCGATCGGCTGCATCTGGCATTGACGGAAGAGTGAGTCTCGTGGTCTCGCAACCGACGTTGCCGTTTGGCGCGCCCCACCAAGCCTTGCCGTGGCGACGCAGCCTGTTGGTGGTGCTCGCACTGCACCTGCTTGGCGCGGTGTTGTTCTGGCAATGGCAAAATCGACAGGCCCCGACGGCGATGCCGACGCCGGCGGTGATGATGGTGTTTGCCGAAGCGCCACAGGCGGCTCCGGCCGACAGTACGCCGCCGGGGCAGGCCATGTCACAACCTGAGCCTGAGCCATCGGCGCTGCCAGAACCCTTGTCGCTCCCCCAGTTGCCCGAGAGCTCACAGCCGCGTATTGCGCTGCCGCCGGTAAAAAAGAAGGTGCCTAAACCGATTGAAAAAACGCGCAGGATCGCGCAACCGAAGCCGCCTCAGGAGGCGGTGAAAAGCCATCCGCCGGCTCTCGAACAAAACGCCGGTGCGCCGCCCCCGGGGAATACCAATCGGACTGCCGCGCCGCAAACTCAGTTGACGCCTTATTCGCAGGCAGGTGAAGACAGTTGGCGTAGCCGTATTAATAGCCGTCTCAACCGTTTTAAACGTTATCCCAAAGACGCGCTTCGCCTGAAGCGTCAGGGTATCGGGCGGGTTAATTTTACGCTGGATCGGCAGGGCAACGTGCTGGCGGTTTCACTGGTCAGCAGTGCCGGCCTGCCTTCACTGGATCGTGAAATTATTGCCCTGGTAAAACGCGCTTCACCTTTACCTACGCCGCCGGCCGACACTTTCCATAACGGCGTGGTGGAATTAACCATGCCGATAGATTTCAGTCTGCATAACGCTCGCTTCTGATGCTGGGGCGGCAAAGCCTATTTGCCTGCTCTGGTGAATGACGTTTTCAGCAGCTTGTGCTGATATTTCCCATAGCTTAAGTACATGTGCAAATTAATTCCCGCTATGACTTTGGCGATCTGTCCGCTATTTTATTTTCAAAAGCATCATTCTCTTTAATTTTCCACGGCGTAAAAAATAAACTGCTTGACGATAAGTTGTGCGGGTTTTAGTTTCTTATTATCAAACAGGAACTAAGTTCCATATAGTGGAACAAGGCGTGCCATGACAACCTTGGAAAATGCCGCAGCGGTATTAAAGTTATTTTCACAACAGCGGATGATGCATGGGCAACCCGGTATTTCATTCAGCGATGTGGTGAACCAACTGGCGCTGCCGAAAAGTACCGTATCGCGCCTGCTGCAGACCATGGAATCGCAGGGCATGTTGGAGCGCGATCCCGACAGCAAGCTGTACAAAATCGGTCGCTTGCTGCTATCGGTTTCCAGCCATTATCTGTCGACGCCGCTGGTGGACAGCGTGGCGGCCAGCATGGTGCAGCTCAGTCAACAGACTTGCTGCACGGGCTATGTTTCGGTGCTCGAGGGGCAGGAAATCATGGTGATGCGCATGTTCCCGGGCCGTCATTTCCTCCAGGTAGTGACGCCGGCGGGCAGCCGTTCACCGGCGGCGGAAACGTCGGTAGGCAGGGCAATTTTGGCGCGTGACAGTGATGAACAGGCTATTGCGCGCTATGCCGCGGGTTACCGCGTGGCTTCGCCCAATGCCCCGCAATCGCCGGATGCGTTGTTGAGCAAGCTGGCGCAGATTCGGCGGCAGGGCTGGTCGCTGGCGCGTAACGAAACCCTGCAGGGCATCAGTTCGTTGGCGACGGCGGTGATCAACAAGCACCGCAATGAGACGGTAGGGCTCTGTTTGTCCTTTGCTACCCAAGCGGATGAACAACCGTTTTCTTCCGCCGTATTGGCGGCATTGATGACGGTGTCCCGGCAATTGGCGGAAAAATTCGGTGATGATTATTGGCAACAGATCAAATAACGCACTGAAATAATTCCGCCACCACCCAATAATTAATGAAAGCCAACACCAGGGAATTTATTGATTATTTAACTTGGGATTAAGGGGCAATAAATTATTAATTCAACGCACAGTTCCAAATATCGGAACTGTGACGGCCGCTCTGCGCCGAAAAAATGCCCCTTGTCCAGCGTCAGCGAATATTCAGGGAAATGACTTTATGAAACCCAATACCACCATAAATCCGTTGAAAGATATAGGTACGCTGCTGGTGATGGTGATCCTGTCCATCGTCGGCGCCATCATCGGCGTACAGCTGATCACCACGCTGGGCGTGACGCCCAACACGTCAATCATTGGCGCGCTGTTTGCGATGCTGTTGGCGCGAATTCCGTTGCAGATGTTTCAGCGTTACCGGTCGGTGCATACGCAAAACCTGGCGCAAACGGTGATCTCCTCCGCCACCTTTGGCGCGGCCAACTCATTGCTGATGCCCATTGCCGTGCCTTATGTGATGGGGCAGCCACAGCTGATCCTGCCGATGTTCAGCGGTGTGGCCGTGGCAATGTTGCTTGACGCCTACCTGCTGTATCGCATGTTTGACACCAAAATATTTCCTGCCGCCAACGCCTGGCCGCCGGGCGTTGCGGCGGCGGAAGCCATCAAGGCCGGCGATCGTGGGGGCAAACAGGCCTGGTTACTGGTGGTGGGCGTAGTGGTGGGTATCGCCGGGTCGATGCTTAAAATCCCGATGGCGGCCTTCGGCACCGCCTTCATTGGCAATATTTGGGCTTTGGGAATGTTTGGCGTCGGTCTGCTGCTGCGCGCCTACGCAGAACCTATGGCGGGTTTCGACATCAATGCGCATTTTATTCCTCATGGGGTGATGGTCGGCGCCGGATTGGTGGCGTTGATCCAGGTGGTGCAGGTGATCCGCAGCAAAAACGTCGACGCGGCCGGTTACAGCCAGGCAGATAGCGAAGTGCGTAAGGCGCTGGGGCTGGGAGCCGTTGGCTATGTCGTCATCGCTGCATTGCTGGCGTTGGCCGGCGGACTGTACAGCGAGATGTCACTGACCATGCTGGTATTGTTTGTGATTTATGCCGCGTTCGCCGCCTTTGTGCATGAGCTGATTGTCGGTATCGCCGCGATGCACTCTGGCTGGTTCCCGGCCTTTGCGGTGGCGTTGATCACCCTGATTATCGGTATTTTGATTGGTTTCCCGCCGGTGGCGCTGTGCGTACTGACCGGGTTCACCGCCGCCACCGGCCCGGCGTTTGCCGACATGGGGTTTGATCTGAAAGCCGGCTTTATTCTGCGCGGCTACGGCAAAGATTTGCAGCAGGAGCTGCTGGGGCGTCGCATTCAACTGTTCGCCGCCTTGATCGCCTTTGTTATTGCCATTCCGGTGGTGTACTTCGCTTACAGCAGCTACTTCCTGCAGGACCTGATCCCACCGGTAGCGCGGGTGTACGCCAAAACCATCGAGGCGGGCGCGCAGCCGGGCATTGCCTTCAGCTTGCTGATCTGGGCCATTCCCGGGGCCATTGTGCAGCTGATTGGCGGACCCAAACGCCAGCTCGGTGTGCTGTTAGCTACGGGCCTGCTGATCAACAACGCGTTGGCCGGGTGGGCAGTTCTCCTTGGCATTGCGCTGCGCATCCTGATTATCCGCCGCTGGGGCGACAAGGGCCGCACGCCGATGGAGATCATGGCGGCCGGTTTCATTGCCGGCGACGCGCTGTACAACTTTTTCAATTCGATTTTTTCCAGCAAAGGGAAATAACCCCCCGGTTAAATTGTGAGGTCAGCCGATTATGAGTTTGCAACAAACGCTGCAGGTTTTTGAATTAATAGATAATGCTTATGTAAGCGGTCAGGATGTCGTCGATCTGTTTGCGTCTTATCCCGGCATTCGAGCCAGCACGTTACGTGCCAGCGGACCGAAAGGCGCCACCGATTTCGTGCGAATCGACATCCCCGGCAGCGCCGGTAAAAAACGCGGTGGGGATGCGCCAACCCTGGGCATTGTCGGCCGGTTGGGCGGCATCGGTGCGCGGCCTACGCGCATCGGTTTGGTGTCCGACGGCGACGGGGCGATTGCCGCGATTGCCAGCGCGTTGAAGCTGGCGGAAATGCAGCGCAAGGGCGATGTGTTGGCGGGGGATGTCATCATCACCACCCATATTTGTCCTGATGCCCCAACCCGTCCGCATGATCCGGTGGATTTTATGGATTCGCCGATCGACGACGTGACGATGAACGACAATGAAGTGGTGGCGGAAGCCGACGCGATCTTGTCTATCGATACCACCAAAGGCAACCGCATCATCAACCACAAAGGTTACGCGCTGTCGCCGACGGTGAAAGAAGGCTACATCCTGCGGGTGGCGGAAGATTTGCTGCGGATTATGGAGATGACCAGCGGGCGTCCGGCGGTGACGTTCCCGATCACCACGCAGGACATTACGCCGTACGGCAATGGGGTGCATCACCTGAACAGCATCCTGCAACCTTCTACCGCGACTTCTGCGCCGGTGGTTGGCGTAGCGATCTGTACCGAGTCGGTGGTGCCGGGCTGCGGTACCGGGGCCAGCCATGAGGTGGATATTGCGCTGACCGTGAAGTTCGCGGTGGAAGTGGCGAAAGAGTTCGGGCGCGGTACCTGCCATTTTTACCAGACCGATGAGTACGCGCAGTTGCTGGCGTTGTACGGCAGCCTCAGCCACCTGCAAAAAAGGAAATAACCGGATGAATGCCTCATTTGCCACGCTGACTATCGGCCAGGCGCCGCGCAATGACATCATGCCGCTGCTGTCGGCCTATCTGCCTGCGGATCAGGTGAGGCATGTCGGGCTGTTGGATGGGCTGAGCTTCGGCCAGATTGCCCAAGGCTACGCCCCTATGGCCGGTGAGAAGGTGCTGGTTTCACGCCTGTTGGACGGCACGCAGGTGAAGCTGGCTGCCCCGCGGGTTGAGCAGGGGCTGCAGCAGAAAATCAGTGAGCTGGAAGCGGAAGGTTGTGAGGTGATCCTGCTGTTGTGCACCGGAGAATTTGGCCGACTGCACGCCGAACGTGCTCTGTTGCTGGAGCCGGATCGCATTATTCCACCGCTGATTTCCGCCATTGTCAGCCAGCATCGGGTCGGCATTGTGGTACCGGTGGCGGAGCAAATCAGCCAGCAAGCCGGCAAGTGGCAACGGCTGGCGACGCCGCCCTGTTTCGCCGTGGCCAGTCCCTATCTGGCGGACGACGTGGCGCTGGAACGGGCGGCAAGTGAGTTGCAGCGGCAAGGGGCGCAGGTGGTGGTGCTGGATTGCATCGGCTATCACCGTCAGCATCGCGATTTCCTGCAGGCGCGGCTTGAAATACCGGTGCTGTTGTCCAATGTGCTGGTTGCCAAGTTAGCGGCTGAGCTAATTAACTGAATAAAAAGCAAATAAAATCTTATTTTGCTGAATGTCTGCGGCTTGCCTGCGCCTTTTTGCGAATGGAACCAGGACGGCTGGCTGAGGGGCAATTGCCCGGCAGAATTTTACTCTGCGTCGCGATCGCATTTCGCGTGAAAAACCAGTGACAGATCAACCGCAATCCCCCAATATGGTTTTCCCATAAAGTTGATTACGCGGGTGTCAGTCTATGCTGAAAGTGAACGAGTATTTTGCCGGAAAAGTGAAGTCTATCGGTTTCGATAGTAGCAGCATCGGCCTTACCAGCGTCGGTGTCATGGAAGAGGGAGAGTACACCTTCAGCACCGCCCAGCCGGAAGAAATGACCGTGATTACCGGCGCGTTGAAAGTGTTGCTGCCGGGCTCACCGGACTGGCAGGTGTTTATGCCGGGTGAGAAATTCTTCGTACCGGGCCACAGTGAGTTCAACCTGCAGGTTGCCGATGCAACCGCCTATCTGTGCCGTTATTTAAGCAAATAATTTTCGCCCCAGTGTGATAAATCAGGGCTCTGCATGCAGAGCCCTAAGACGTCTTACAAAATGAGATATTAGTGAGCGCGCTGCGGTAGAAGGTGCGGTCATTCATCATCTTTTATTTTTAAAACATATTTTTTCCAAAGACGGCTGGAAAGAAATGCATAAATTAATGTGAATATAATAGACGCAAGAAATGCTTTTATTAATGATGCTGGGAAAGTAAGTATCCTGATGTTTGCGATTAAATAAGTGGAAAAAGAAACTCCTGATATAAATGCCAATCTTCTTATTCTTTCTTTTTTCACAATGAATCCCTTTTACCTAAAAAGGAGAGATTACAATCTCTCCTCATGTAACTACTTACCAATGGCATTGACCGTTTACACTATTCTTATTTCTGTCTCCGCCAAAAGCACCACGTCCGTTATCGCCATTATTCCGGGGATCATTTACTGCATCTACTGCGGCATTATAACCAGCTTCGCCGATAATACCACCGATCCAACCCCCAAGAGCGGCCCCCAGAGGTGCTCCGGGCCCGGTAATGAGGGCTCCGATGTACCCCCCTGCTATGGCTCCTGCCCCTGCAGCTGCCGTTTTGCCTGCGCTATTAGCCCGGCTACTATTGTCAATCCGGTCACCGCCATTATTCCCGCGGCCGCCAGAAATAGAGTCAAGCATCGATGAATCAATAACTTTCATAAATAATTCCTTTTCATGATGTGATTGATATGAATATATATTGGTGTGTGAGGCTATTTACAGATAGCTTGTTTTTCCGTCTAGATCAATACGGGTGGGTAAAAGAAAAATAAAAGGCAGTTAATGGTTGTACTAAAAAGGAATGTTGAAAGGTAAATAAGTCACTGATTGATATGTTTTTAAATGTTTGGTCGCTGATTATATATGTAAAAAATTGGCAGTTATAAGGATGAGAGAGTTAGCTCAATTTATATCGGTTACTGGAGGATTCGGATGTGTCCCTGATAAAGAATGGTGCAGTAGATCAAAGGCTCTGCATGCAGAGCCCTTGGTATTTACGGTGGGATTAACGCTGGGCTTCGCCACCCAGAGCTTCGATGGTGTTTTTGATTAACGCCGCCAACTCACTGGTCATCAGGATGAAATCGGCATCAAAACGCTGGGCGAAGTCGTCACGATCGATATCGTCATTCTGCTCACGCAGCGTATCGGCAAACTTCAGACGCTTCAACGAACCGTCATCTGCCAGCACCAGTTGAATGCGCTCTTGCCAGTCCACTGCCAGCTTGGTAACCAGCTTGCCGGCTTCAATATGTACCGCAATTTCATCGCTGATCAGGTTCTGCTTCTTGCAGCGGATCACGCCACCGTCTTCCAGAATCGCTTTCAGCTCCGCCTCGTCCTGAATAATAAAGCCGGCCGGCAGTTCACCGGAACGCACCCATTCGGTCAGCGTCAGCTCGATCGGGCTTTCCATGGTCAGTGGCACCACCGGCAGAGAGCCCAGGCTTTTGCGCAGCAGCGCCAGGGTATCTTCCGCGCGCTTGGCGCTGGCGGCGTCAACCATGATCAGGTCGTTGACGGTGTCGATCCACATAAAGGTTTGGTTAAAACGGCTAAAGGCGCGCGGCAACAGGCTGTGCAGCACTTCGTCTTTCAGCGCGTCTTTTTCGGTTTTCTTCAGTTTGCGGTGTTGCTCGCCTTCGAGGCGTTCAATTTTGGCCTGCAGCTCTTGCTTGATGACCGGTGACGGCAGGATTTTTTCTTCCTTACGTGCGCAGATGACGATCTGGCCGTTAACCGCATGCGTCAATGCGTCGCTGTGGGAGCCCATCGGGGAGACCCAGCCGGTTTTCGCCATGTCCTGGCTGCCGCACGGGGTGAAAGCAAAAGCGCTGAGCTGTTTTTCCATTTCATCCGCGTTTAGCGCAACTTCGCGGCTCAAACGGTAAACCATCAAATTCTTAAACCACAGCATAATGTTATCCCTGGCTGGGCGTGCACCTGGCACGCTTATTCATCAAAAGCAGGGCGGCATAATAACGAATCAGAGGCGAAAAATCGCCTCATTCCCTCCGAATTGCGTCGCCGTCCGCGTTTGAACACCGTGCCCGTTGCAGCGCCAACGCCAGTTGCCGCTGGCTGAAAGGCTTACGCAGCAGTTCAACGTTTGGCAGATTTTCTTCGTGCTGACGGCGGATGTCCTGGCCGCTGATCAGCAGGGCGGTAAGCCGTGGGTTAATCTCTCGCGCCAGCCCAATCACCTGCACACCGTCCAGTTCGCCCGGCAGCATCAGGTCGCTGATCAGTATGTCTATATCCGGTGTCTGGCGCAGCAGCGCCAAAGCTTCCTGACTGTCCGCGCTGTCCAGCGTCAGGTAGCCGAGCTGGTGCAAGTGTTCGCACAGCGTATGGCGAACGTCGTTTTCATCTTCCAGTACCAGCACCAGATTGTCGGTGTTCAGGCTTTCCTCGAGCGCGGGCGAAGGCGCTTCCTCTGGCGCTGGCGTCGGCGCTCGCGGCAATTGCAGGCGCACCAGCGTGCCCTTGCCCGGTGTGGTTTCAATCTGTACCCGGCCGCCGGACTGGCGGACAAAGCCATAGACCATCGACAGCCCCAGCCCACTGCCGCTGCCTACCGCCTTGGTGGTGAAGAAGGGTTCGAACACCTGAGCCTTCACCTCTTCCGACATGCCGCAGCCGGTATCAATCACTTCCAGCGCCACCATGTCCTGCTTTTTGCCGCCGCTGCGCACTACCCGTTGGTTGTAGATGCGAATATTCACCACGCCGCTGCGGCCTTCCATCGCATCCCGAGCGTTGACCACCAGGTTGATGAGCGCATTCTCCAACTGATTGGCATCGATCCAGGCAGGCCAGCCAGGGCGCTGTGCCTCGATGCTCAGCGAAAGCGTGCTGGGCAGTGAATGGCGCAACAGCTCCTGCAGGTTTTCCACCAGCGCCTGCAGCGTGATGGCCTGCGGATGCAGCGCCTGCTTGCGCGAGAATGCCAGCAGCCGCTGGGTGAGCTGTGCGCCACGTTCGGCGGCCTTCAGCGCCCGAAGGATGCGCTGTTCGGTCTGTGCGTCCTGGGTTTGTTGAGTGGTCAGTTCCAGGCTGCCGATAATCACCGCCAGCAGGTTGTTGAAATCATGCGCCAGGCCGCCGGTGAGCTGGCCGACCGCCTTCATTTTCTGGCTGTGCAGCAGCGCTTCTTCCAGCGCTTTGCGCTCGGTGCGTTCCAGCACCACGTTGACCACGCCACGGTTAGGTACCGGACTGAAGCGCAGCTCTACGGTTCGGCCATCGCTCAGGCGCAGTTCCTGCGGCTGTGGTAGTTCGCTCGACAGGTTGGCCAGCACCGCCTCCCAACGCTGACCCGCCGGTGGCGTAACCTGTTGCAGTAGTTCACGGTAGTGCAGGCCGCGGTGCAGCTGGTGCTCGTTGAGTCCCAGCAGCAGGGGGTATTGCGGGTTCCACACCACCAGTTGACCGTCGTTATCAAACAGCGCAAAACCGTCGCGCATCGCCAGAAAGGTGGTTTCCAGCTGGGTGCTTTTTTCTTTCAGCAGGCGGGAGGTCTGTTCCAGCGAGGCGGTGTTGCGCGCAAAAACGTTGAATGCGCGCGCCAGTTCGCCCAGTTCGTCACGGCGTTGCAGCGCCGGTACGCTGACGTCACGTTCGCCGCGCGCCAGCCGCGTCATGGCGCCGGCGATTGCCGTCAGGTTGGAGCCGAGGTTGCGGTAGATATACAGTCCGGCGAAGCCGGTAATCACCAGTGCCAGCAACGCGAACAGGCCGATAAACCAGCTGATGGAACTGAGCTCATTATGGGTTTGGTGAGTGCGCAGCTCCGACTCGTTGGCCACCTTTTGCACGTAAAGGTTGATATCGTCGTTGAGCATCGCGACTAACGCTTTGATGTGGTAGGTGTAATAGGCTAGGGCCAGGTCGCTTTGTTCCAGCTCCAGCGTTTCGGGCAGCAGGCGCTGTTCGCTGAGCCGAAACTGGCGCATTTTCTCGTCTACCAAGGCATCCGGGCTGTGTTGCGGCCAGTAGGCCATAACGCTGTCGAGCTGCTGGGCCGCAGCCTTGGGGGTTGGGGTCTGTATGGCGATCGCCAGCAGCCGGTCGATCTGGCTTAGCAGCGGCTGCGAGGGCTGGTTGAGATTATTGCGCTGATTGAGGGTGGCGATATGCCGCAGCGTACTCTGTGACTGATACAGCCCGCTGAGCAGAATATTGCGTTGCAGATGCCGTTGGTGTCCCAGATCCAGCATGCGGGTTACGCTGCTTTCCAGCGCGTTGCTGCGGCTAATGATGCGCTTGACCAGTGCCGGTTCGCTGTGGGCCAACGGGGCGTCTGCCAGCCGGCTGAGCGAGGTTTGCAGCACCAGCTGCGTTTGTTTCAGCCGGGCGGATTCGCTCTGGTATTCCAGAGCACCCACCACTTGCGAGAGCCGAATAGCCGCGGTCGCCACGTTGGAGGTATCCCGGCTCAACGCCATGCTGCCGTTCATTTCTGCCAGGGTTTGCGCCTGCATCTGTTCCTGCAGCTTGCCCGCATGGTAGAAACCGAAGATCGCCACGCCGCTGACCATCAGCGTCACCGCCACCACCAGCAGGTTGAACATCAACAGGCGCCCACGCGCGCCGGCAAGGAAAGGCAGTCTGCGCATCGAATCCCCCGTAACTGACTGTTCGCAGTATAAATCCCCGTCCCATTAACAATATGACAAAGATGAACGAGCGCTGACATTTTGCATTTATTTATGCGTGGTTAACTGCTGCCATCCGAACCGCAACCAGAGGTATGACGATGAGCGCGACCCCGATTCTGGAAATGCACAACATCGCCAAGAGTTTTGGTCAGTTCTATGCGCTCAAGGGCGTCAACCTGACGGTGTATCGCGGTGAGATCCACGCGCTAATGGGTGAAAACGGCGCGGGTAAAAGTACCTTGATGAAAATATTGGCCGGCGCTTATATCGCCAGCAGCGGGGAAATTATTATCGATGGGCAGCCGTTCGCCATCAAAGGGCCAAAAGATGCTCTGGCGGCAGGTATCACGCTGATTTACCAGGAAATGAATTTGGCCCCGAATCTGACGGTGGCGGAAAACATTTTTCTGGGCAGCGAGATCCAACGTGGCGGCCTGGTGAAACGCGGACAGATGTTGCTGGAAGCGCAGAAGGTGATCGATCGTTTGGGGGCGCAGTTCAGCGCCGGCGATCGCGTGATGAAATTAACCATCGCCGAGCAGCAACAGGTGGAAATCGCCCGTGCGCTGCACCGTAACAGCCGCATTCTGGTGATGGACGAACCTACGGCGGCGCTTTCTTCACGCGAGACGCATCGACTGTTCGAGCTGATCAAACGGCTGCGCGATGAAGGCATGGCAATCATTTATATCAGCCACCGCATGGCGGAGGTGTACGAGCTGTCGGATCGCGTCAGCGTGCTGCGCGACGGTCAGTATGTTGGCAGCCTGATGCGCGACAAGCTGTCCGCCAGCGAGTTGGTGCGCATGATGGTGGGGCGACCGCTGAGCGACTTGTTCAATAAGGAACAGGGCATCCCGGTGGGGGAACCTCGGCTGACGCTGCGCGGCCTGACTGACGGCAAAAAGGTGAAGCCGATCAGCCTTCAGGTCCGCGCCGGTGAAATTGTCGGCCTTGCCGGGCTGGTGGGCGCCGGCCGCTCCGAACTGGCGCAGCTGATTTTCGGCGTGCGCAAGTCCAGCGGCGGTACGGTGGAGATCGACGGCAAACTGGCCAGTATCCACTCGCCGCGCGATGCCATTGCTCTGGGCATCGGCTTTCTCACTGAAAACCGCAAGGAGCAGGGGTTGTTTCTCGATCTGGCCGCGCATGAAAACATCGTGATGGCGACGCTGGAACGCGACAGCCGCTATGGACTGCTCAATCGCCGCAAGGCGCAGCGTATTTCCAGCGACGCTATCGGCCTGCTGAATATCCGCGTGCCACATGCTCAGGTGCGGGCCGGCGGCCTGTCCGGCGGTAATCAGCAAAAGCTGCTGATTTCACGCTGGGTAGCCATTGGCCCACGGATCCTGATCCTCGATGAACCGACACGCGGCGTGGACGTGGGGGCCAAAAGCGAGATTTATCGCATCATGAGCCAGATGGCGCAGCAAGGCGTGGCGATCCTGATGATCTCCAGCGAACTGCCTGAGGTGGTCGGCATGAGCGACCGGGTCTACGTGATGCACGAAGGCAGCATCGTCGGGGAACTGAGCGGCGATGAGATCAGCCAGGAAAACATCATGACGCTGGCCACCGGCGTTGACGCCACCCAGCCGCAGGCGACTACCGCATGAATAATTCCATCCCTACGCTCAAGGAGCCGACCATGACTTCGAATCCATTGCCGCCAGGCGCAAAAAATCCGACGCTGAAACGGGCACTGTTGGGCGATATGATGCAAACCGTCGGTATCTTGCCGATATTGATCCTGATCGTCGCGGTTTTCGGCTTTGTCGCACCAAACTTCTTTACCGATGCCAACCTGCTGAATATCGCCCGGCAGGCGTCGATTAACATCGTGTTGGCGGCGGGCATGACCTTTATCATTCTGACCGGCGGTATCGATCTTTCGGTCGGTTCGATGCTGGGCACCACCGCGGTGGTAGCGATGGCGGTGTCACTGATGCCAGGCATGGCCGGAATGTCGATCCCGCTGGCGCTGCTGGCCGGTTTAGGCATGGGGCTGTTTAATGGTTTTCTGGTGGCCTACGCTGGTTTGCCGCCGTTTATTGTCACCCTCGGCACCTATACCGCGCTGCGCGGTGCCGCTTATCTGTTGGCGGACGGCACCACCATCATCAATTCCAATATCAGTTTTGAATGGATCGGCAACGCTTACCTGGGGCCTATCCCCTGGTTGGTGATTATCGCCTTTGCGGTGATTGCAGTGTGCTGGTTCATTCTGCGCCGCACGACGCTGGGGGTTCATATCTACGCGGTAGGCGGCAACATGCAGGCGGCGCGCCTGACCGGGATCAAGGTCGGTGCCGTGCTGCTGTTTGTCTATGGCATGAGCGGCCTGCTGTCCGGGTTGGGCGGAGTGATGAGCGCCTCGCGGCTGTACAGCGCCAACGGTAACCTTGGCATGGGCTATGAGCTTGATGCTATCGCCGCAGTCATTCTCGGCGGCACCAGCTTCGTCGGCGGCATCGGTACCATTACCGGTACGCTGGTAGGGGCGTTGATTATCGCCACCCTGAACAACGGCATGACGTTGATGGGCGTCTCTTACTTCTGGCAACTGGTGATCAAAGGAGCGGTGATCATCATAGCAGTGCTGATTGATAAGTACCGCACCCGCAATTATCAACATTGATTTATCCGTCACCGACGCCCACCGGGGCAGGTTTTTCGTATCTCAGAAAATAATGGGGAAAACACTATGCGTTTCAAGCCATTGATTACCGCTTTGCTGGTTACCGCCGCACTCGGCAGCGCTTCGTTGGTGCAGGCGAAAGAATTGAAATCGATTGGGGTGACGGTGGGCGATTTGGCCAACCCGTTCTTTGTGCAGATCACCAAGGGTGCGGAACTGAAAGCGCGCGAACTGGCCGGTGACAAGGTTAACGTGACGCTGGTGTCGAGCGGTTACGATCTCGGTCAGCAGGTGGCGCAGATCGATAACTTTATCGCCGCCAAGGTGGATATGATCATCCTGAACGCCGCAGATTCCAAAGGGATCGGCCCGGCGGTAAAACGCGCCAAAGACGCCGGCATCGTGGTGGTGGCGGTGGACGTGGCGGCGGAAGGTGCCGATGCCACCATCACCTCGGACAACACCCAGGCCGGCGCCATGGCCTGTAAATACATCAGCGATCGCCTGAAAGAGAAAGGCAACGTGGTGATCATCAATGGCCCACCGGTGTCCGCGGTACAGAACCGGGTGGAAGGCTGCATGACCGAACTGAAGAAACACTCGGAGATCAAGCTGCTGTCCTATAACCAGAACGCCAAGGGCAGCCGCGAAGGCGGGCTGGAGATCATGACCGCGCTGTTGGCGGCCAATCCGAAGATCGACGGCGTATTTGCGATTAACGATCCTACGGCGATCGGTGCCGATCTGGCAGCCAAGCAGGCGCAGCGCAGCGAATTCTTTATCGTTGGCGTAGACGGATCGCCGGACGGCGAAGAGGCGCTCAAGCGCGGCGGAAAATCGCTGTTTGTGGCGACACCGGCACAGGATCCGCAGGTGATGGCGGCCAAAGCGGTCGAGATCGGTTACGAAATTCTGCAGGGTAAACCCGCACCAACCGGTCCGGTGCTGATCCCGGTCACCATGATCGATAAAAACAATATTGGCAGCTACAAAGGCTGGACGGTGAAATAACCTGTTATCGGCGGGGTCTGCTACGCCAGGCCCCTCATTTCATCCCCACTTCCGGAGGCGATATGAACCGTTCCGCCGTGAACCAGACTCTGCAACAAACCCAGCATTTTTTTGCCCGCTTCGACGTCCATCTGCCGCCCTTTGCCCACTTTAGCCTGCCGGTCTGGCGTCAGCTCGATCGCCAGCCGTGGCAGGAAGTATTCGACCTGAAGTTGGGTTGGGACGTCACGGCGTTCGGCGGCGATGATTTTGCTCACAAGGGGCTCACGCTGTTCACGTTGCGAAACGGTTCGCCCGGCGGTCGACCTTATGCCAAATGCTATGCGGAGAAAATAATGCATTGCCGTGAAGCGCAGGTGACGCCGATGCATTTCCACTGGCGCAAGCGGGAAGACATCATCAATCGCGGTGGCGGCAACCTGATCGTCGAGCTGCATAACGCCGATCCGCAGGAAGGGCTGGCCGATAGCCCGGTGAGCGTGACCCTGGACGGTTGCCGACAAACCCATACTGCCGGTTCGCGCCTGCGGCTGGCGCCGGGGGAAAGCATCTGCCTGACGCCGGGGATCTATCACAGCTTTTGGGGCGAGGAAGGTTTCGGCGACGTGCTGGTGGGGGAGGTCTCTACGGTGAATGACGACGACAGCGATAACCGCTTCCTGACGCCGCTCAGCCGCTTTAGCCAGATCGAAGAGGATCAGCCGCCCCAGTGGTTGCTGTGTAACGAGTACTTGCGCTTTATCGATTAAGGAGATGCACCATGGCATTGATTTCACTGGCACAGGGGCTATCGCACGCGCGTCAACACGGCTATGCGCTTGGCGCGTTCAACGTGCTCGACAGCCACTTCCTGCGCGCGCTGTTTACCGCCGCGCAGGCCGCGCGATCGCCCTTTATCATCAATATTGCCGAAGTCCACTTTAAGTACGTCTCGCTGGAGTCTTTGGTCGCGGCGATCAAAAGCGAAGCGGCGCAGCACGACATTCCGGTGGTGTTGAACCTCGATCACGGTCTGCATTTTGAGGCGGTGGTGCAGGCATTGCGGCTGGGATTCAGCTCGGTGATGTTCGACGGTTCCGGGCTGAGTTACGAAGAAAATGTGCGCCAAACGCAGGAAGTGGTGCGCATGTGTCATGCGGTGGGCGTCTCGGTGGAGGCCGAGCTGGGTGCCGTCGGCGGTGACGAAGGCGGTGCTCTGTATGGCGAGGCCGACAGCAATAAATTTACCGACCCGCAGCGGGCGCGCGAGTTTGTCGAATTGACCGGCATCGATGCACTGGCGGTGGCGATCGGCAACGCGCACGGCAAATACAAGGGCGAACCCAAGCTCGATTTCGAACGTCTGGCGGCTATCCAGCAGCAGGCTGGCATCCCTTTGGTGCTGCACGGCGGTTCCGGCATCAGCGATGCCGACTTCAAGCGGGCAATCAGCCTGGGCATTCACAAAATCAACTTCTATACCGGCATGTCGCAAGCGGCACTGGGGGCGATTGAACAGCGGATGACGCAGCGTCACGCGATTTATGATGAGTTTGCCGAAGTGCTGTTGGCGGTGGAGCGGTCGATCAGCGAAGTGGTGCAGCAGCAGATGCATATTTTCGGCAGCGCCGGGCGGTTGTGATGATCCGGCGCGGCATTGTTTCTGCCGGTAACATGCTGGTGGATCATGTCCATCAAATTGCGCATTGGCCTCAGCCGGGCTGGCTGGTGGAGATTGAGCATAGCCAGCGTGCTACCGGCGGTGCGCCGCTCAATGTGCTGCTGACGCTGGCACGGATGGAAACCGGGTTGCCGCTGGCGGCGCTTGGGCTGATCGGATGCGATGCCGATGGCGACTATATTTTGCAAATGCTGGCGCAGCACCAAGTCGACAGCGGCCGGGTGCGTCGCAGCGAAACGGCGATGACCTCGATGTCGCAGGTGATGACCGAGCCGGGGGGGCAGCGGACCTTTTTCCATGCGCCGGGCGCGAATCGGTTGTTGGACCTCGGCGATTTTGACGCGCTGCACAGCAGCCATAAAATTTTCCACCTGGGCTATCTGCTGCTGCTCGACAGCCTGGATTGTCCGGACCAGGAGTTCGGCACCCGCAGCGCACGCCTGCTGGCACAAATGCAGCAGCGCGGTTACCAAACCTCGTTGGATCTGGTGTCGCGCCAGGGCGATCCACGCTATCGGCCTTTGGTGTTGCCGGCGCTGCGCTGGCTGGATTATCTGGTGATCAACGAGCTGGAGGCCGGTGAGTTTACCGGACTGGCGCTGCGTACGGCTAATGGCTCGCTGCAGCAGTCATTGATGGCGCGGGCCGCAGAACAATTATTGCAGGCCGGTGTGCGGCGGCGGGTGGTGATCCACTGTCCGGAAGGGGCCTACGGGCTGGAGAGCGGTGGCGAAGCGCGTTGGCAACCCTCATGGCGGGTGAGGGAAACTGAAATCGTGGGCAGCGTCGGCGCCGGTGATGCGTTCTGCGCCGGCGTGCTGTACGCCAGCCATGAAGACTGGCCTTTGGTGGAAACCCTGCAGCTGGCGCATGCCTGTGCGCGTTTCAACCTACTGTGCGCCAATGCTATCGACGGCGCTCGGCCACTGCCTGAACTGCAGGATTTTATCAGGCGGCAGCCACCGGTTGGCTGACGTCGGCGGCAAAGACGTAACCCAGCCCGCGAATAGTGCGGATCAGTTCGGGCTGGTGCGGATTGATTTCGATCTTGCGGCGCAGTCGCATGATCAACACGTCGATAGTGCGATCGAAGACCTCCAGAGTTTCGCCGTGGGTCAGTTCCAGCAGGCGATCGCGGGTCAGTACTTTACGCGCATGTTGTACCAGCGCCAGCAACAAACCGTACTCGCCCTGGGTCAGATCGACAGCCTGGCGCTGAGGGTTGTGCAGCGTGCAGCGGTTGGTGTCCAGACACCAGCCGTTAAACTGCCAGCCTTCCGCTCTGGTCTGGCCGACAGCGGCAGGTTCCAGCGCCAGCGCACCGGTACGGCGCAAAACCGCCTTGGCGCGAGCGACCACCACGCGGGGATTAAAGGGTTTAGCGATGTAGTCGTCGGCGCCCATTTCCAGGCCGACCACCACGTCGGATTCGGCGCCGAGACCGGTCAGCATCACCACCGGCAGATCCGGGCGCAGGCGGTGGATCTGCTGTAACACCAGCAGGCCATTGGTATCCGGCAGGATCAGATCAAGCAGCACCAGCGCAATATCCGGTTGCTGATTGAGTAACGCCAGTGCCTCGCTTCCCCGGTGGCAGGCATGTACGGTAAACACGTGCTCATTGAGTACGTCACAAAGCAGATCACAGATAGCGGGATCGTCGTCGACGATCAATATGGCAGGTTTCATCGCTGCTCTCCGAATTTTATGATGGGTAAAAATGTTATCAACAGGTTAACTGATAAAATCCAGTGTACCCGATGGCTAATTAATAAGCGGCAGCCGGTGCGGTTCTGATGCGGAAATTGCCATCGCCGTCACACTCGGCGTTTATGGGGTGATCCCGCAAGCCGGTTACATTAGGCTGTAGCAATGTTGTTGTGCATTGAGGAGAAAAATCGTGCGCATTGGTATCGACCTGGGTGGCACCAAAATTGAAGTGATCGCGTTGGCCAACGACGGGCAGGAGTTGTTCCGCCATCGTATTGCCACGCCGCGCCATGACTATCAGCAAACGTTGGAGGCCATCACCGGACTGGTGAAGCTGGCGGAAGACCACACCGGGCAACAGGGCTCGGTCGGCGTGGGCATTCCCGGTACGCTGTCGCCCTATACCGGGCTGGTGAAAAATGCCAACTCGGTGTGGCTCAACGGTCAACCCCTGGATAAAGACCTGTCGGCCATGCTGGCGCGTGAAGTCCGCATCGCCAACGACGCCAACTGCCTGGCGGTTTCGGAAGCCACCGACGGCGCTGCCGCCGGCAAACAAACCGTATTTGCGGTGATAATTGGCACCGGCTGCGGCGCAGGGGTGGCGATTAACGGCCAGGCGCACTCGGGCGGTAACGGCATTTCTGGCGAATGGGGACATAACCCGCTGCCGTGGCTGGACGATGACGAACTGCGTTTTCGCGCTGAGGTCCCTTGTTACTGTGGGAAGCAGGGCTGTATCGAGACTTTTATCTCCGGCACCGGCTTTGCCATCGATTATGCGCGCCTGAGCGGCAATCCGCTGAAAGGGCATGAGATCATGGCGTTGGTGGCGCAGGGGGATACTCTGGCGGAGCAAGCCATTAGCCGCTATGAGCTGCGGTTGGCCAAATCGCTGGCGCACGTGATCAATATTTTTGATCCGGACGTGGTGGTGTTGGGCGGCGGTATGAGCAATGTGGACCGTCTTTATCAGCGTGTGCCGCAGTTGGTGAAATCCTGGGTTTTCGGTGGCGAGTGTGAAACCCCGATCCGCAAGGCCGTGCACGGAGACTCCAGCGGCGTGCGCGGCGCGGCCTGGTTGTGGCCACAGCTGTAACTGTTGCAAAAAAGCGCGGGCCCGCTCGCGCTTTAATCAATTTCCTGTGCAAAAAATAGACTCCCCTCTATGCTTTAGCTAACTTAGCTAAGGAGATCGCGTATGCCTATTCAGGCCAATATGCACGAAGCCAAATCCAACCTGAGCCAATTGGCGGATAAAGCCGCACAGGGAGAAACCGTGATTATAGCGAAAGCAGGGAAGCCGTATGTTCAACTGGTCGCCATCAAGGGGCAAACCCGCAAACCTGGTGCCGCCAAGGGCAAGTTTACCGTGCCGGACAATTTTAATGATGGCGATGCAGATATCACCGCGCTGTTTGAGGGCGATGAATGAAACGTCTGCTGCTGGATACCCATGCGTTGCTGTGGTGGCTGATCGATGACGTCAGCCTGGGGGAGAACGCCAGAAGGCAGATCGCCGATCCCGGTAATGTGGTGTACGTCAGCGCGGCCAGCATTTGGGAGATTTCAATTAAGCGGGCGTTGGGCGAGCTGGCACTGCCGGAGGACATTTTCGAGGTCATTGAGGCCGAAGATTTTCTGCCGTTGCCGATGGCCGCCTTTCATGGTCAGCAGACGGGCCAATTGCCGCCACACCATCAGGATCCTTTTGATCGCATGTTGATCGCCCAGGCGCAGGCCGAAGGGCTGACGCTGGTTTCCGCCGATGTCGCTTTCCCGCAGTATGGCATCCGGGTGTTTGACGCCCGGCGCTAGATCTATTTCACTTCGCTCTCGCTGCGTACCCGTTCTATATGAATGGTCAGAAACATCATTTCTTCGCGGGTGAGCTGATGTTGATAGTTTTTCTCGATGTGCTGGTTGATCTTGCCTGCGCAGGCAAAGGAGTCAGGGTACTTTTCTTTCACCACCAGATAGAGTGAGTCGTCGTCGCTGTCGACATAGTTTTTACCCAGCAGACGCTGGGCGAAGAACTTCAGGTGAGTGATAAAGCGGTGATAGCTCAGGGCTTCTTCGTTGTAGTCAAAACGGAAGTGGTATTTGACGATATTCAGGATTTCCTGCATGACGCGAGTGATATGCAGGGTGTTGTGCATTTCATCATTCAACTGGGCGTTAACCAGATGCAGGGCGATAAACCCGGCTTCGTCCTCCGGCAGCGTGGTGCCGAGCCGTTCGGCGATCAGCGTCAGTGCTTCCAGCCCGACGGCAAATTCGGCCGGGTAGAGTTTCTTGATTTCCCACAGCAGCACGTTTTTGATGTCCAGCCCCTGGGCATGGCGCTGCAGCGCAAAGTGGATGTGATCGGTCAGCGTGATATAAACGATGTTATGCAGTTTGCCCGGCAAACGCTGGCGGGCGAGGGTGATGATTTTGTCGGCCGTGGTCACGCAGGCCAGGGGGATCTCCGACAGCAGCGTTTTAAAGCGCTCAGCCATTTCGCTGCCGTTAAGGGTGAAGACCTTCTCGATCAGATTTTCGTCCAGCAGATCGCCGGCCTTCTTTTTAAAGCCGATGCCTTTTCCCATAACCACCGTCTCTTCCTGACGGTCGTCAAGCGTAATCACCACGTTATTATTAAGTATTTTTGCGATCTTCATGGTTTTTCCCGGATGTTTCAGCATGCTGAAAACGAAAAAACCTGACGTCCAGGAGCGATCCCGTGCGTCAGGTTTTGCCTGTATATTTACAGTAACAATCCTGTTATCGATAGCATCATAACCCTTGTCTGCGGCGGCTCAACGCTTTTCGCCGGGGAGTGCCGCCGCGGTCACATTTCTCAGGCCGGTGCAAAGTTATTCCCGTCGGAACTGCGGTTCCAGCCGGCTGATACCGAGGCCGTTCACCTTTTTCACCTTAATTTGCACCGGAATTCGGTCTTTCATGGCTTCAACGTGGCTGATCACGCCGATGGTTTTCCCGGAGGCATTCAGACTGTCGAGGGCGTCCAGCGCGGTATCCAGGGTTTCCGCATCCAGCGTGCCGAAGCCTTCGTCAAGGAACAGTGAGTCGATGCTGGTCTTGTGGCTGACCAGATCGGATAGCGCCAGTGCCAATGCCAGGCTCACCAGGAAACTTTCACCGCCGGACAGGGTACGGGTGTCGCGCAGTGCGTCCGCCTGCCAGGTGTCCACCACCTGCAATTCCAATGCATCACTGGTTTTGCGCTGCAGCAGATAACGGCCGTGCAACCGCCCCAACTGGTTATTGGCGAGGTACACCAGATGATCGAGCGTCAGTCCTTGGGCAAACTTACGGAATTTATCCCCCTCTTTGGAGCCGATGAGCTGATTGAGGTAGCTCCAGTCGTCGTACTGCTGCTGACTTTGGCTGATTTGCTCAAACAGCGACTGCTGATTGAGACGGCGTGCGGCATCACTTTCCAACTGGTTGCGCACTTCGCCCTGGCGTAGCTGCAGAGTTTTGAGCTGCTGCGCCAGCGCGGCCAGATCCTGGCCCAGGGTTTGGGGATCGGCCTGGGTTTCATCCAGCCCTTCCGGACGCTGTTGGCGTTGCTGTTCCAGATTGGCTACGGCCTGGGTCAGCAGGGCGCTGGCTTCAACTTGCCGTTGCTGCAGTTGCTCCTTGCGATGTTGCAATTGTTGGCGCTGGTCGTCATTCAACAGGGCGGCGTTGAAGGCCGCTTCGTCGCTGAATTCGCTGGTGGATAACGCTTGCTGCCAATCTTGCTCAGTCTGTTGCAGCCGTTCGGTCAGGTGCAACAGCTGTTGCTGCAACCCGGTAAGTTGCCCGCTCAGACGATCGCGTTGTTCCTGCGCCTTCTGCCATTGCTCTGCGGCCAGTTGTACAGCCTGTTCGCAGGCCGTCTGCCGGGCGCGCAACTGTTCACGCACCTGCACGATTTGCCGTTCGCCAAACAGCGCCAGCCGCTGCGTACGCTGTTCGCCAAGGGCAAGCTCTGCTTCCTGACGCTGTTGCTGCAGGCGTTGCTGCTGCGATTGGGCCTCGGCGTGGCTTTTTTCCTGCAGGCTGAAACGCTCGTCCAGCCGCGCCTTTTCTTGCTGCGCCTGTTGCTGCTGTGCCTGCAGTGCGGCCAACCGATCTTTAGCCTGCTGTACCGCCTGGGCTGCCTGCTCGTGTTGCAGCAGACTGGCCTGAGCCTGACGTTCCTCATTGTCGCAGTCGCTTAACCACTGGCTAAGGCGAGCGGCGTCCTGCAGATCAAAATCAAATGCCAGAGGCGTGCTGAGGGTTTGCCATTGCTGACGATGAGCGGCCAACTGTTGTTCATCTTGTCCGATAAGATGCTGCTGGCGTTGCAGTTGCTCTTTCAGGCTTTCGCAGCGGGTGCGCAGCTCGGTGCCCTGGGTGTACAAGGCCTCGGTTTTGATACGCATATCCGCCAAACGCAGGGCTGTCTCAGAGGGTTTTACCGCCTGATACTGTTCGATGGCCGGATGTTCGGAAGATCCGCACAGTGGGCAAGGTTCGCCGGTTTGCAGGCGAGCGCGTTCAGCCTCCAGGCTGACGATGCGTTGCTCCAGCTCAAGGGCTTTCTCTACGTCCGTCTGATGCGCTTTTTGCTGTTTGTACTGCTGGCGTGTTTCTTCGAGCTGTTTTTCAAGTTCGCCGAGCTGGGTCTGACGGGCCGTGAATTCCTTACGTTGCTGTTCCAGACGTTCACTGACCTGGCCAAACAGCGAGGAGAGGGTAAATAATTGCTGACGCACCGGACGCAGCTCGGCCAGCTCGGTCTGACGTTGGCGCAGCCCTGTTAAGGGGACTTGGGCTTCCAGCGCATTTTGCTGCTGTTGCTGCGTTGCCAGTGCGGCAGTCAGGCCGTTAAGCTGCTCCTGATGCTGTCCGGCCTGGGCGGTGAGCCGGGCTCGTAAGACCTCTAGCTGTTCCAGCTCCGTTTGTTGCTGTGCGTACTGTTGCGTGGCGACATCGCAGGCCTGTTGCAATTCTGTCTGCGTTTTTTGCAACTGGGTTATCTGGTGGTCGAGCGGGACGATCTGCTCGTCGATCAGCCGTTGTTGGATCTGCTGGTGTTCGACATGCGCCTGCAGTTGCGCACGCGCTTGTTCCACTGCCTGCTGCAACGGGGCCATCTGGGCAAGCTGTTGCTCCTGTTGCTGCGTCAACTGGGCAATCTGCTGTTGTAGCGCCTGTTGATCGTTGCGGCAGCGGTTGCGTTCGTTGAGCAGTGGGCGCAGTTTCTCTGCCGGCTCGCTTCGCGCCAACTGCTGCAGCTGCGGTTCTGCCTCAGCCTGCTCCTGTTGCACGGCGCTCAACTGACGCTGGTATTCCTGCTGTTTCTGCTGCGTCTGTTGCCATTGCTGCAGCCAGTTTAACGCCCGTTGCTGACGCTGGGTCTGTTCACTGAGGGCATTTTCCTGCGAACTGAGCTCCACGAGCTGGCTTTCCAGCTGTTGGCGTTGTTCCTCGTTCAGCAACTCAATGCCGCTGGCGCGCTGATGCAACGCGTCCAGATCGGTTTTGGCCTGCTTGTGCTGCTCGAAAACACGTTCCGAAAGCTGGCCGTAAATCTCGGTGCCGGTCAACTCTTCCAACAGTTCGGCCCGATCATTGGCATCGGCATTCAGGAAGGCAGCGAACTGCCCCTGAGACAGCATCATCGATTTGGTAAAACGACCGAAATCCAGCCCGGTGATCGCGGCGGTAAGATCCAGCTTGTCGCGGACTTTATCGGCCAGGATCTTGCCGTCATCGCGCAGCGCCAGTTCCACCTTCGGTGCCTGCAGGTTGCCGTCCGGGGCATTTTTGGCACGTCGTTGGCTCCAGAACGCGCGGTAACCGACGCCTTTAACCTCAAACTCGACCTCCGCCAGCGACTCGGCGGTGTGGCGGGTCATCAGCTCATTTTGGCTTGGCGTGACATTCAGACGCGGCGTCTGGTGATAAAGCGCCAGGCAGATGGCGTCCAATAGGGTGGTTTTACCCGCGCCGGTGGGGCCGGTGATGGCAAATAATCCGTTGCTGGCGAAGGGCTCGGCGGTGAAATCTATCTTCCATTCCCCCTGCAGCGAATTCAGGTTTTTTAATCTCAGGCTGAGAATTTTCATTGGTTCGGCTCCTGATCCTGGTGCCGTACGGCTTCGACCACCTGTTGGAACATCTGACTCATTCGCTGTTTGCGTGCTTCGGCCATTTCAGGTTCCTGCGCCAACCGCCGCTCGAAGACTTCGTTGACGCTCAGCTCGTTGAGCGTTTCCTTGTCTTGCTGCTCAATGGCCTGGCGACGCTGCTCCTTGCTGCGGCGCAGCAGCACGACCTCTACCGGCAGTTGATCGGCCAGCAGCTGAATGCGACGCTGAATGTCGCTAAGGTAATCCTGGGTCGCCACTTCGATATCCAGCCATACGGGTAATTCACCCTGATAATCGGTGAATTGCCGTAATTGTTGCTCGATCTGCGCCAAATCTCCTTTAATGAGCTGCATCGGCTGGAAGGTTGGGATCTCCAATGTGCTGACCTGCTGCAGGGCACCCGCGGCGAAATCCACCATAAACACGCTTTTGGCCTTACCCAGCTCGTCAAAACTGAGCGGGATAGGGGAGCCGCTGTAGCGAATATGCTCAGATTTGGCAACGTTTTGCGCGCGATGAATATGCCCCAGCGCGATGTAATCTGCCGGCGGGAAGGCCTGGGCGGGGAAGGCGTCCAGCGTACCAATATAGATGTCGCGCACCGAATCGGAGGTCGTTACGCCGACGGTGGTTAGATGGCCGGTAGCGACGATGGGCAGCGGTAAGCCCAGCGCATCACGGCGCGCACAGGCGGCCTGGTACAGCGTGTGATAGTGGTCGGCGATAGACTCTTGCAGCGCCTGCTGTTTTTGCACCCCGGACTCACCGGCGCGGCTGGTGAGCAGATCGCGCGGGCGCAGAAAAGGAATGGCGCACAATACCGCACCCGGTTGGCCGTCGCGTTGATTCAACACCAGCACCTGTTGTTCGATTTCGCTCTGTGCATTGGCGATCACGGTGGTATTCAGGCAGGAAAGCAATTCGCGCGATTCATTTAAGGTTGCCACGGAGTCGTGATTGCCGCCCAACACCACTAACTGGCAGCCGGTGCGCTGCAGTTCCACCACGAAGCGGTTATACAGCTCGCGGGCGTAGCTTGGCGGCGAGCCGGTATCGAACAGGTCCCCGGCGACGATCAGCGCGTCCACCTGGTGTTGTTCGATCTGTTCGATCAGCCAGCGCAGAAAGGCCTGATGCTCGGCGGCGCGGCTTTTGGTGAAAAAGTACTGGCCAAGATGCCAGTCAGAGGTGTGGATCAGGCGCATGACACTCCCGGGGCGATAGGGTAATGGCGGTGATTATAAAGGGAATATGATGTTTCTGTGTGATTAGAAATAACCGCTATGCTTACTGCCCATAACAGCCCGTTTTTTTCATGGCTATTTATTTCATAAATCTGTCACAAAACTGACGCATAATGGCGCCCGCAATCAACTGTGATCGCTAACACATTGGCAGGATTGACGATGGCAAGACGCATACTGGTGGTGGAAGACGAAGCGCCGATCCGTGAGATGGTGTGCTTTGTGTTGGAACAGAATGGTTACCAACCGTTGGAAGCTGAGGATTATGACAGCGCCGTGACGCGCCTGTCTGAGCCGTTCCCTGATTTAGTGTTGCTCGACTGGATGTTACCCGGGGGATCCGGCATTCAGTTTATTAAACATATGAAGCGTGAAGCCCTGACCCGTGACATTCCGGTGATGATGCTGACCGCGCGCGGTGAAGAAGAAGATCGGGTGCGCGGCCTGGAGGTCGGGGCGGATGATTACATCACCAAACCTTTCTCACCGAAGGAGCTGGTGGCGCGCATCAAGGCGGTAATGCGCCGTATTTCACCGATGGCGGTGGAAGAAGTGATTGAAATGCAAGGGCTGAGCCTGGACCCTTCCTCACACCGCGTGATGGCTAACGAACAGGCGCTGGATATGGGGCCGACCGAGTTCAAGCTGTTGCACTTCTTTATGACCCATCCGGAACGCGTTTATAGCCGTGAGCAGTTGCTTAATCACGTCTGGGGCACTAACGTTTATGTGGAAGACCGCACCGTTGACGTGCACATCCGTCGGCTCCGTAAGGCGTTAGAGACCAGTGGTCATGACAAAATGGTTCAAACCGTTCGGGGCACCGGCTACCGATTCTCAACGCGCTACTGATCGCGCCGCGCTGGAGAATATGCCGTGTTAGAACGTCTATCCTGGAAGAGGCTGGCCCTGGAGCTGGCCCTTTTCTGCCTGCCTGCCTTACTGCTGGGGCTGATTTTCGGTTATCTGCCCTGGTTGCTGCTGGCCTCCGTGCTGGCGGCGTTGGTATGGAATTTCTACAACCAACTCAAACTTTCCCACTGGCTGTGGGTTGACCGCAGCATGACCCCGCCGCCGGGTCGCTGGAGCTGGGAACCGCTGTTTTACGGTCTGTATCAGATGCAGCAACGGAACCGCCGTCGACGCCGTGAGCTGGCGCTGTTGATCAAACGCTTCCGCAGCGGAGCGGAATCGCTGCCCGATGCGGTGGTGATGACCACCGTCGAAGGCAATATCTTTTGGTGCAACGGGCTGGCGCAGCATTTGCTGGGTTTCCGCTGGCCGGAAGACAATGGTCAGCACATCCTTAACCTGCTGCGTTATCCGGAGTTCAGCCACTATCTGCAACAGCAGGAGTTCTCCCGCCCCTTGACGCTGCAACTGAACAACGAACATTACGTAGAATTCCGCGTGATGCCTTATTCCGAAGGGCAGTTATTGATGGTGGCCCGCGATGTGACCCAGATGCGTCAACTGGAAGGCGCACGGCGCAACTTCTTCGCCAACGTCAGCCATGAGCTGCGCACGCCGCTGACGGTATTGCAGGGCTACCTGGAAATGATGAGCGATGAAGAGCTGGATGGTTCGCTGCGCGGCAAGGCGCTGGGTACCATGCAGGAGCAGACTCGCCGCATGGACGGACTGGTCAAGCAACTGCTGACGCTGTCGCGCATCGAGGCGGCGCCTAACGTTGAAATGAACGAGCGGGTCGATATCCCTTTGATGCTGCGGGTGTTGCAACGTGAGGCGCAATCGCTGAGCGGCGGCAACCACGAGATCACCTTCCGGGTAAATGAACAGCTCAAGGTGTTCGGTAACGATGACCAACTTCGCAGTGCGGTGTCGAATCTGGTGTATAACGCAGTCAATCATACGCCGAAAGGCACCAATATTGAGGTCAGCTGGCAGCAGACGCCAAACGGCGCGCAGTTTCAGGTCAGTGATAACGGGCCGGGCATCGCGGCCGAACATATTCCCCGTTTGACCGAGCGTTTCTACCGCGTCGACAAGGCACGTTCACGCCAGACCGGCGGCAGCGGGTTGGGGTTGGCGATCGTCAAGCATGCGCTCAGCCACCACGATGCGCGACTGGAGATCCTCAGCGAGCAGGGCATTGGCACCCGATTTATCTTTACCTTGCCTAACCGGTTGATTGTTCCCGCAGCTTTGTCAGAGAATGCGGTGAAAAATTAACGCGAGAGGCTGGCATGATCCGAATCACCCGAGGGCTGTTGTTTTGCCTGGCGCTGTTGGCAAGCCGAGGCGCGCTGGCGCAGCCGGATGGCATGCTGTCCGGCAACCTGTCCAGCGTCGGCTCCGATACGCTGGCGAATCTGATGGCGCTATGGGCGCAGGACTTCAGCCAGCATTATCCCAACGTTAATCTACAGATCCAGGCCGCCGGTTCTTCGACGGCGCCAACCGCATTGGCGGCGGGTGCCGCGCAGCTCGGCCCGATGAGCCGGCCGATGAAGGCAGCGGAAGTGTCGGCGTTCGAACACCGCTATGGCTATGCGCCGTTGGCGGTACCGGTCGCGGTCGATGCGCTGGTGGTGCTGGTGCATCAGGACAATCCGCTGCGCGGTCTTAACCTGCAGCAGCTCGACCGAATTTTCTCCGCAACCCTGCGCTGTGGTGAAAGCCAGCCTTTGACCCGGTGGGGGGAGCTGGGGCTGACCGGTGATTGGCAACAGCGTGCGTTGCAACGTTTTGGACGTAATTCAGCCTCCGGCACCTACGGTTATTTCAAGCTGCGTGCGCTGTGTGGCGGTGATTTCATGCCGCGCGTCAATGAACTGCCGGGGTCGGCTTCGGTGGTGCAGGCGGTGGCCGGTTCGTTGAACAGTATCGGCTACGCCAGCATTGGTTTTCGCGCCAGCGGCGTGCGGCTGCTGCCGTTGGCGGAATTCGGCGAAAACTACGTCACCCCCAATGACGCCAACGTGCGCAACGGCAGCTATCCGTTGTCGCGCTATCTGTATATTTACATCAATAAGGCGCCTAACCAGCAACTGGAACCGCTGACGGCGGCATTTCTCGATCGCGTGCTGTCGGGCACCGGGCAAAATCTGGTCAATCACGACGGCTATCTGCCGCTGCCGCCAGAGACTCTGCAGAAAACCCGCCTGGCGCTGGGCCTGCAATAAGCTGGCCTCTGGGCACCTTCGGTGCCCAACATGAATTTCTTTCATCCCCCGTGAAAATTCTTCCGTTGCCGCCCGGCAGTCGACGTGACAGCATGCTGAACATAATTCATCTAGACGTCTGGAAGTCCATTTTGTAACCCGACGTAATAGTTCACACTGTAAATCACTGAGGCAAAGGCCCGAGCTTTTGCCTGCTAGCGGGAGTCATATTATGTGCGATTGCAATTCTGCCTTTCACGCTGACGTTGTCGGCAGTTTGTTACGCCCTGCGGCGCTGAAAACCGCTCGCCAACAGTTTCTGCAGGGCGAGATTGATGCCGTTCAGTTACGGGAGGTTGAAGACCAACAGATCCGTCTGGCGGTGGCAAAACAGAAAGATCTCGGTTTGGCGGTCGTGACGGATGGGGAGTTTCGTCGGGCGTGGTGGCACTTCGACTTTTTGGAAGGGCTGGACGGCGTGGAAGGTTATGACGCGGAGCAGGGGATCCAGTTTAACGGCGTACAGACGCGGGCGCGCAGTATCAAGGTGGTCGGCAAATTGGGCTTCAATCCGCAACATCCGATGCTGGCGGACTTTCGTTTTCTGAAGGCCACCGCCGGTGATGCGGTGCCGAAGATGACCATTCCCAGCCCAAGCGTGCTGCACTTTCGCGGCGGGCGCAAGGCCATCGACAGCCAGGTTTATCCGGATCTGAACGCCTATTTTGACGATCTGGCACAGACCTACCGCGACGCGATCAAGGCATTTTATGATGCCGGTTGTCGCTATCTGCAGCTTGACGACACCGTCTGGGCCTACCTGTGCTCTGACGATCAACGGCGGCAGATCCGTGAGCGTGGAGAGGATCCCGATCTTCTGGCGCGGATTTATGCCGATGTGCTGAACGCGGCGATCGCCGACAAACCTGAGGATCTGATCATCGGGTTGCACGTTTGCCGCGGTAATTTCCGTTCCACCTGGATCTCCGAGGGCGGTTATGAACCTGTGGCGGAGATCCTGTTTGGTCAGGTGAATATCGACGCCTTCTTCCTCGAGTACGACAATGAGCGTTCCGGGGGTTTTGAACCGCTGCGTTTTATCAAACCGGGCAAGCAGCAGGTGGTGCTGGGCCTGATTACCACCAAAAACGGCGAACTGGAAAACCCCGAGCAGGTGAAACAGAGGCTTGAAGAGGCGGCGCAGTTTGTCGATCGCCGACAGCTTTGCCTCAGTACCCAGTGCGGTTTTGCTTCGACCGAAGAGGGTAACAGCCTGAGTGAGCAGCAGCAGTGGAATAAGCTGCAAAGCGTGGTGAATATTGCCGAACAGGTTTGGTAGGGCAGAAAAATCGGTTCAGACCGCGCGGAAACTGGTGGTTTATTGGCGTTTTCGCGCGGTCATGAGTCATCTGCTTCACGTTTTGTGAATGCGTTGCTCAAAAATGATACAAATCATGTATTGTATATTTATTGATAGCCCCTATGATCGACTGGCGCCGAAAGATTATCTGGTCGATAGCTCTGCTTTTTGTCATGCGACTTGCCTTTCAACGCTATAAACGTTTAACTTAGCCTCCGTTGTCGGACTAAACCTCCATTTATAACTCCTAAAACTCTGCCCATCATCATGAGTGGTCACTTTCGAATAAGGACAAAACGCCGGACGTTATGCGTTTTCTGCTCTTATTGGTCTCGCGATGAAATGGCAAGCCGGCAACCGGATGGGGCTTAACGCTACCTCCATATCGGGCATTTTTTTTCATTTGAACAGGCAACACGACATCGTATGAGTCATCGTTTAACGTCAAAAGATATTATCGCATTGGGTTTTATGACCTTTGCCTTATTCGTCGGCGCCGGGAATATCATTTTCCCGCCGATGGTCGGTTTACAGTCCGGTGAGCACGTCTGGACCGCAGCTGTCGGCTTCCTGATCACCGCCGTCGGTCTGCCGGTGATGACCGTGATCGCCCTGGCGCGCGTCGGTGGCGGTATTGACGCCCTGAGCTCGCCGATTGGCCGTCGCGCCGGTCTGTTGCTGGCTACCGTCTGCTATCTGGCCGTAGGCCCGCTGTTCGCCACGCCGCGTACCGCGACCGTCTCCTTTGAAGTGGGCATTGCACCGCTGACCGGTGATGGCGCCATGCCGCTGTTTATTTACAGCCTGGTGTATTTCGCACTGGTGATCGGCATCTCGCTGTATCCGGGCCGTCTGCTCGACACCGTGGGCCACGTGTTGGCACCGCTGAAAATTGTTGCGCTGGGCGCGCTCGGCATTGCCGCGCTGGTTTGGCCGGCAGGCACGCCTATCCCGGCGACCGACATTTATCAGAATGTTCCTTTCTCCTCCGGCTTCGTCAACGGCTATCTGACTATGGATACGTTGGGCGCGCTGGTATTTGGCATCGTTATCGTTAACGCCGCGCGTTCCCGCGGCGTCAAAGATGCCGGTTTGCTGACGCGTTACACCATTCTGGCCGGGCTGATTGCCGGTGTGGGCCTGACGCTGGTTTACCTGAGCCTGTTTAAACTGGGCTCCGGCAGCGGCGTGTTGGTACCTGACGCGACCAACGGCGCGGTGATCCTGCATGCTTACGTGCAAAACACCTTCGGTGGGCTGGGCAGCTTCTTCCTGGCGGCGCTGATTTTCATCGCCTGTATGGTGACTGCGGTTGGCCTGACCTGCGCTTGCGCCGAGTTCTTTGCCCAATATCTGCCTTTCTCCTACAAGACGCTGGTGTTTATTCTGGGGCTGTTCTCGATGGTGGTGTCCAACCTGGGCCTGAGCCATCTGATCCAGATCTCCATCCCGGTGCTGACCGCGATTTACCCGCCGTGCATCGTGCTGGTGGTGCTGAGCTTCACCCTGCGTTGGTGGAACAGCGCGCCGCGTATTATTGCGCCGGTGATGTTAGTCAGCCTGTTGTTTGGTATCCTTGACGCGGTGAAAGCGTCCGCCTTCCAGCAAGTGCTGCCGGATTGGACCAATCACCTGCCGCTGGCGGAACAGGGTCTGGCATGGTTGTCGCCTTCGCTGTTGATGCTGGTGCTGGTCGCGATTTATGACCGGGTTTGTACGCGTTCCGAAGTGACCGCGCACTCCTAAATTCCCGGCTAAATTTTGGGCCACGGACTTGTCCGTGGCTTTTTTACGTTTAAAAAACACGGGTTATTTTCATGCAACAACAGTCACCCACCGCTCCCGCGCCCAATAAGCTAAAACGCGGTCTCAGCACCCGTCACATTCGCTTTATGGCCCTGGGTTCGGCTATCGGTACCGGCCTGTTCTACGGTTCGGCAGACGCGATTAAAATGGCCGGGCCAAGCGTTTTGCTGGCGTACCTGATTGGCGGCATCGTCGCTTTTATCATCATGCGTGCGCTGGGCGAGATGTCGGTCAACAACCCGCAGGCCAGTTCGTTCTCGCGTTACGCGCAGGACTACCTTGGCCCGATGGCCGGGTACATCACCGGCTGGACCTACTGTTTTGAAATCCTGATCGTCGCCATTGCCGACGTGACCGCCTTCGGTATCTATATGGGGGTGTGGTTCCCCGAGGTGCCGCACTGGATTTGGGTGCTGAGCGTGGTGCTGGTGATAGGCGCCATCAACCTGATGAGCGTGAAGGTGTTCGGCGAGCTGGAGTTTTGGTTCTCCTTCTTCAAAGTAGCCACCATCATCATCATGATTGCCGCCGGTATCGGTATCATCATCTGGGGGATTGGCAACGGCGGTCAGCCGACCGGCATCCATAACCTGTGGTCTAACGGCGGCTTCTTCAGTAACGGCTTTATCGGCATGATCCTGTCGCTGCAGTTGGTGATGTTCGCCTACGGCGGCATCGAGATTATCGGTATCACCGCCGGTGAAGCCAAAGACCCGAAAACCTCCATTCCCAAGGCCATCAACTCGGTGCCATGGCGTATCCTGGTGTTCTACGTCGGTACGCTGTTTGTCATTATGTCGATCTATCCGTGGAATCAGGTGGGAACCAACGGCAGTCCGTTCGTGCTGACTTTCCAGCATATGGGCATTACCGTGGCAGCAGGCATCCTTAACTTTGTGGTGATCACCGCGTCGCTGTCGGCGATTAACAGCGATGTGTTTGGCGTTGGCCGCATGCTGCACGGCATGGCCGAGCAGGGCCATGCGCCGAAGATGTTCAGCAAGGTGTCCAAACGCGGGATCCCGTGGGTCACGGTGGTGGTGATGATGCTGGCGCTGTTGCTGGCGGTGTATCTCAACTACATCATGCCGGAAAACGTGTTCCTGGTGATTGCCTCACTGGCGACCTTCGCCACCGTGTGGGTGTGGATCATGATCTTGTCCTCGCAGATTGCCTTCCGCCGCGGCCTGAGCAAAGAGCAGGTGAAAGGCCTGGCGTTCCCACTGCGCGGCGGGGTGTTTACCTCGGTGGTGGCGATCGTCTTCCTGGTATTTATCATCGGTCTGATTGGTTACTTCCCAACGACTCGGGTATCGCTGTACGCCGGGCTGGTGTGGGTAGCGGTGCTGCTAGCGGGGTATTACTTCAAGGTCAACCGCCAGAAAAAGCTGGCGATACTGGCACAGCAACAGGATTGAAGATGAAAACACCGGCCATGAGCCGGTGTTTTTTTAATGCTTTTCCTCAGGTTCGTCGTCACCGGAGGCGCGCGCTTCGATACGCAGGCTGCTGTCGCTCAGCCTTTCCTCTTTCCCCTCTCCGGCGCAGCGCGCCAGCACTTCGCGAATATCCTGCATGCTGCTGCTCAGGGCGCTAAGCGACGGTTGCAGAGTGCGGCTCATGCGGTTTTCATCCAGCGAAGCGCTGTGCAGACAACCGATGAACAACAGCGTGGCCAGCAGGGTAAACAGCCGATGTTTTACCTGTTTCAGCAATGGCATCTCTTCTTTCACGTGGCTGGGTGAGCGTATTAACACCGCTTTCGGTGGGCAAGAAAAGAGGCTGGAGATATCTGCTGGCAATTGGTGGAGAATAATTACCAGCAGAAACAGTTACGTCAGCCTGCGTCAGGAAATGTCTGCCGCCTGCCGCAGAGGGCTTAGCATGCTACGCATGTCGTTACCGGTCGGCGTTTGGTGCACCCGCAAATCGAATTCGTTAATCACCGCCAGGATATGGTCAAAGATATCCGACTGAATACTTTCGTATTCTGCCCATACCGTAGTGTTGGTGAAGGCGTAAATCTCCAGCGGCAATCCCTCTGGCAGCGGTGCTAACTGGCGCACCATCAGCGTCATATTCTGGTGAATGCCAGGGTGGGCGCGAAGATAGGCCACCAGGTAAGCGCGCAGCGTACCAAGGTTGGTCAGTCGGCGGCCGTTGAGCGGTGAACTGAGATCTACTCCAGTCTGCTGATTATGCTGGCTCAGCTCCTGCGTTTTATCGTTCAGGTAGCGTTGCAGCAGCGGGTTACGGTTCAGGCGCTGTTGTTCCTCTTCCGACAAGAAATGCACGCTGGTGGTGTCGATATTGATACTGCGTTTGATGCGGCGGCCACCGGATTCCGACATGGAGCGCCAGTTTTTGAAGGAGTCGGAGATCAGCGCATAGGTCGGGATGGTGGTCACGGTATTATCCCAGTTGCGCACTTTCACCGTGGTCAGGCCAATGTCGGTCACCGCGCCGTCGGCGCCGTATTTCGGCATTTCCAGCCAGTCGCCGATGCTCAGCATGTCGTTGGCGGAAAGCTGGATGCCGGCCACCAGGCCGAGGATCGGGTCCTTAAATACCAACATCAGCACCGCCGTCATCGCCCCCAGGCCGCTGAGCAGCAGCAAGGGCGATTTCCCCATCAGCAGTGAAACGATCATGATGCCAATCAGGATCGCCGCCACCAGCTTCAGGCCCTGGAAAATACCGCGCAGCGGCAGCTGATTGGAGATCGGGCTTTGGCGCAGCATCGCCAGCAGCGTGTCCAACAGGGAAAACAGCGACAGCAGGGTGAAGCCCATGATCCACACCTGGGCGGCGGTAATGATAATCGCCTGAGTTTCGCTACCGGCGTGCAACCACAGCACCGCCTGCAGATTAATGATCACCCCTTGCAGCAACAGCGCCATACGCTGGAACAGCTTGTACTGGGTGATAGCCTGCTGCCAGACACGTTGTGACCGTTGGCCACGGCGTTGGATCGCCGCCAGCACCACGCGGTGCAACACCAGGTGGATCACCACCGAAATCAAGAGGATCAGTCCCAGCACCATCAACAGGGACATCATCCCGCTGAACTCCAGCCCGAACTTCTCCAGCCACAGGGTTATCTGTTGTTGCATTGCCGCTCCTTTAAAAAATGCGCAAAAAATATCCAATACACTCAAAAGACGTTAGCCTAATGGTTACGGGTCATAATGTGCGGCTGTTTACCCTTTTTTACATAGGGTTAGCGCTGACTGTTTATCTCCACCCCCCGGCTCCTCCCCGAGTTTACCGGCCAGAGAGGAGGGGGACTGACACTCAACGTGGCATTGTTCGTGGCATTGAATAACGTCGTCGATTTCGTTTTGTACAGCTGGAGGAAAGTCATGCTTAACGCCTGGCATCAACCGGTCCCGCCTTTTGTGGTGAAGAAGGGACAACGCCTGGATATCACGCTGTGGTTACAGGGCAATGAACTGCCTGAACAGGTTTTTTTACGCGCCGAGCCGGACAATGAAGAATGGTTGCTGATCATGAAGGGGCAGCAGGTTGGCGGGCTGCAGCGATACCAGGCCAGCCTGACCCTGAATGAGGGCGAAGCGACCCGCCGCTACTGCTTCAAGCTGGTCTGGGCCGACCGCCAGCAATGGTTCGGTCCACAGGGAGAGTCTCTGACGCCGCCGGGGCAACTGACGCAATTTGCCGTCGACGTGCCTGACAGTAGCCCGCAATGGGTGGCCGACCAGATTTTCTATCAAATCTTTCCCGATCGCTTTGCCAGCAGCGGCGGCGAACATGGCATTCAGAGCGGCAGCTATCGTCATCATGCCGCCGGCTGCGATGTCGTTCGCTGCGACTGGCAGCAGCCGCTGGAGGACCGACACGCCGCGTCCACCTTCTATGGCGGCGACTTGGACGGCATTAGCCAAAAATTACCTTACCTGCAGCAGTTGGGCGTGACGGCGCTCTATCTGAACCCGATCTTCACCGCACCCAGTGTGCACAAATACGATACCGAAGACTATTATCAGGTCGATCCCTACTTGGGCGGCAACGTTGCTTTGCAACGTTTGCGAGTGAGCACTCACAAGGTGGGGATGAAACTGGTGCTCGACGGGGTGTTTAACCATACCGGCGATTCCCACCCGTGGTTTGATCGTCACCAGCAAGGCGACAACGGCGCTTGCCACCATCCGGATTCTCCCTACCGTGGCTGGTTTAATTTCTACCCGGATGGCCGTGCGCTTGACTGGAAGGGCAACGCCAGCCTGCCGAAGCTCAACTTTGCCGAACCCCAGGTGGCGGAGGCGATTTATCGCGGTGAGGGCAGCGTAGTGCGCCATTGGTTACGCCCGCCCTACAGCATTGATGGCTGGCGGCTGGACGTGGTGCATATGCTGGGTGAAAACGGCGGAGCAACCGGCAACCTGCGGCATCTGGCAGGCATTTATCACGCGGTTAAACAGGAAAATCCGCAGGCCTATGTGCTGGGCGAGCATTTTGGCGATGCGCGGCGCTGGCTGCATGCCGGCGTTGAAGATGCGGCAATGAACTATATGGGCTTCGCCCTGCCGGTCAGGGGATTCCTCGCCGGGTTGGACGTCGCGCATCACCCGGTGCGGATGTCGGCGGCGGACTGCGCACAATGGATGGACGGCTACCGGGCCGGCTTGCCGCATGGCCGCCAGTTGATTCAGTTCAATCAACTCGACAGTCATGATACCGCGCGCTTTCTGACGCTGTTGCAGGGCAACCGGGCGCGGATGCAGATGGCGGCAGTGTGGCTGATGAGCTGGATCGGTGTGCCCTGTTTATATTATGGCGATGAAATTGGTCTGGATGGCGCCAACGACCCGTTCTGTCGTAGACCCTTCCCGTGGGATGAAAGCCACTGGGATCAGTCCCTGCTGGCGTTGTTCCAGCGTATGGCGGCACTGCGCAAGCAGAGTCTGGCGTTGCGTCGCGGTGGCTGTCAGGTGCTGCATGCGGTCGGAGAGACCTTGGTGTTCGTGCGTCTCTATCAACAAGAACAGGTGTTGGTGGCGTTACAGCGTGCCGGCAGCGGTGCAGTGACCTTGCCGCACACGCCGTTGCTGGCCGCAGGCCAATGGCAGCGACTGGAAGGAAAGGGCGAAATGGAAGAAACGCAGAACGAGGTGTCGCTGCAATTGAGCGAAGAGTCCGTTACCCTGTGGCGACGTCTGGGTTAAGACAGAAAAGGGCCGGCATCCCGGCCCTTCATTCAGTGAGTGGGCGTTCACACGCCTAATGAGCCGATCAATATCCCACGGCAGAACCGGCTGGGCGGCGAACGTCATTGGCACCGTACAGGTAGCCTTCGCGCACTTTGCCGGACACTGCCGAATCGTTGCCGGAGTTGGCCGGACTGACGCCTGCGGCACCCGGCAGGCCCACCAGAATCAGCTCGGCCGCGCCCCATGGCGTTTGCTCGACCATCTTGTAACCCATAGCGGCAAGAATTTTAAGCGTATCGGCAGAAACGCCGCGCTGCTCGTAGTAAACCTCATCCGGCAACCACTGATGATGGATGCGTGGCGCATCTACCGCCTCCTGTGGCGCCATGCCGTGGTCAATCACGTTGAGCGCGGTCTGCAGGGTGATGGTGATGATGCGGGAACCGCCCGGCGAGCCGAGTACCATAAAGATTTTATTGTCTTTGGTCACCAGCGTCGGGCTCATCGACGATAGTGGGCGCTTACCGGGGGCAATGCTGTTGGCGGTACCCTGCACCAGACCATAGAGGTTTTTCTCGCCGACCTTGACGGTGAAGTCATCCATTTCATCGTTGAGGAAGAAGCCGGTGCCCGGTGCGATCACCACCGCTCCAAAGCGGCCGTTAACGGTATAGGTGGTAGAGACGGCGTTGCCATCATGATCGACAATCGAGTAATGGGTGGTTTCCGGCTTCTCGTGGGGTTCCATGCCAGGCTGTACGTTTTCCGACGGTGTGGCTTTATCGGCGACGATTTTCTTGCGGATTTCTTCGGCATAGCTCTTGCTGACCAGCCTGTCGATCGGATTCTTGATGAACTCCGGGTCGCCAAGGTAGGTGTTGCGGTCCATATAAGCGTGACGCATCGCTTCGGTCATGGTGTGGATTGCGGCCGCCGAATTGAAGCCCATGCTCTTCAGGTCATAACCTTCAACCACGTTAAGGATTTCACACAGCGTCACGCCGCCTGAGCTGGGTGGCGGGGCCGATACAAATTTATAGCCGCGATAGCTACAGGTGATCGGCGGAGTTTCGGTCACTTTGTAGTGGGCGAAATCGGCCGCGGTCAGGATGCCGCCGCCTTGTTTGGCCGCTGCTTCAACCGCCTGAGGAATTTTGCCTTTATAGAAGGCGTCCGTCCCCTCTTTGGCGATAGCGGCCAGGGTGTCGGCCAAATCACTTTGCACCAGGCGATCGCCTGGCTGTAGCGAAGAGCCGTCCGGGCGCAGGAAGATTTTGGCGGCCTCCGGGTCTTGTTTAAAGCGCGCCGTGGTCGTATCGAGAATATCGGTGTCGGCACGGGTCAAGATAAAGCCCTCGCGCGCCAGTTTGATGGCCGGCGCCATGACCTGTTCGCGGCTCAGCTTGCCGTATTTAACGCGCGCAGTTTCCATGCCCAGTACGGTGCCCGGCACGCCCGCCGCCAGATAGCCATACAGGCTGGCACCTTTCTTCACGTTGCCCTCGGCATCCAGATACATATTGGCATTGGCCGCCGCCGGCGCGGTTTCACGGAAGTTGATAAAGGTATCGGTGCCGTCGGCCAGGTGCACCGTCATAAAGCCCCCGCCGCCAATGTTGCCGCAGCACGGGTTGACCACCGCCTGCGCGTAACCCACCGCCACGGCGGCGTCTATGGCATTGCCGCCCAGCTTCAGGATATCGACGCCGACCTGTGAGGCCAGATGCTGCGATGTCACCACCATGCCGTTTTTGGCTTCGACCGCCGGATTGGATGCGGCATACAGGCTGCTGCTGACCAGCAGCGCCGCCATGGTCAGCGGCTTGCTCCATTTCTGTAAAAACATAGTTATTCCTACCCTGTCAGTTTTCTTATTGTGTTTGGCTTGCCCCCGGTGTCGTGCAAAGAGTGGGCCAGCGTTATTGATACTAGCTGCAGATAAGGGATTGTGCGGAAAACGGCCAGGGAAATGTGAGCGGAAACAAGGAAATGAAGCACGCAAAGCGGGCAGTATGCCCTGATTCGGCGCAAAAAAAACCGGCCACGGGGGCCGGTTGATACGCTGACAGGCTGAAATTACAGCTTGGAAGCGTTTTCGGACAGGTATTTAGCCACGCCGTCCGGAGAAGCGCCCATACCTGCTTTGCCTTTTTCCCACTGAGCCGGGCACACTTCGCCGTGCTGCTCGTGGAATTGCAATGCGTCAACGGTACGGATCATTTCGTCGATGTTACGGCCGATTGGCAGATCGTTAACAACCTGAGCGCGAACTACGCCATCTTTGTCGATCAGGAAAGAACCACGCAGGGCAACGCCTGCTTCTGGGTGCTCGATGCCGTAAGCTTTCTGAATTTCACGCTTAATGTCAGCAACCATTGCGTATTTCACTTCCCCGATGCCGCCATTCTCGACTGGGGTTTTACGCCATGCGTTGTGGACAAATTCTGAGTCGAATGAAACGCCAACCACTTCAACGCCACGCTTCTGGAACTCTTCATAGCGGTGATCGAAAGCGATCAGCTCAGAAGGACATACGAAGGTGAAGTCCATCGGCCAGAAGAACAGGACGGCCGGTTTGCCGTTCAGGTGCTTCTTGAAGTTGAAGTTTTCAACGATTTCGCCATTGCCGAGTACGGCAGCTGCGGTGAAGTCAGGGGCTTGACGAGTTACCAGGACCATAATTACTCCTGTAATAGGTGTTAAGGGGTTGATGTAAAAACAAGGGCCAGTATAGGGGCCACGACTGGGTGAATAAAGGGTAAAAGACCAATCGATGAGATAGCTTTTACCTATCAAAGTCGTTGATTAAATTTAGCGAGCTTTAAAAATAACCTTTTCCCGTAAAAGGGCAAGGCTTAAAAAGCAATTTCTTGTAAAGCGTCGCATTTTCAATGGGTTTGGTTTGACCTTACAGCTTTTTCTCTTTTGCCTGCTGCATCATCTGTGGGTAAAACTGCCAGAACTGTGTTTCAAGCTGATGATAATTGCGCTCTACGTCGGCGAAAGAGCCCGCCAGCGCCGCCAGACGCGGACGACGGCTGGCCATGCCCGCCAGCACGTTGCCGATAAACGGCAGCTCGGCGTAGCGCTCCAGCCAGCGTTCCGGCCATAAATAGCCATTCAAATTCTGAAAGCGCACCGGCGTCAGCGGCAAATGCGGCACGATCTGGCCGCGGGCTTGCTGGGTGAAGCCGTGCAGGCTGAGGGACGGTTCCAGTTGCTGCCAGTGGCGAGCCAGAAAGTGATCCCACACCACGTCGAGCGTGATTGGCGCTACGCGCCGGTATTCTGCGGAGAAATAGTCGCGGCAGGCTTTGACCTGCGGCAGGCTGTCGGTCAAGACATCGACGCGGCGGTGCATCATAATGCCGGCCACCACCTCGGGATCGTACTCGCCTGCGGGGTTGCCGCGCACGAAGTCGGCCAACAGATTACCCAGTAAAGAGCTTTCCGCAAGCTGGGCCAAATGGAGATGAGCGAGAAAATTCATCCGGCAACTATACCTGAAGTCATGCAAATCCTCCTTATTTCTTGCCGCTGACCGCCCACAGCTTTAGACTAGGCCGCCTGTTTTTTATGACCAACATACCCGTCGCCTTTCAAGCCGCAGTGTTGTTGGCTGCACTTGCCCACTCCGGTCACTTACTCAAGTAAGCTCCCGGAGATGGGCAAGCTGGCCGCCTAACTGCAACTTGAAATTCATAGGGTATATACAATTGAAGAAGTGAATACCCATGCGCGTCGCCGATTTTTCATTTGAACTTCCCGAGTCCCTGATTGCCCGCTATCCCCAATCTGAGCGTAGCGGTTGCCGCTTGCTGCAGTTGGACGGGCCGAGCGGGGAGCTGACGCACGGCGTATTCACCGATCTGCTGGATAATCTGGAAGCCGGCGATCTGTTGGTGTTCAACAATACCCGGGTGATCCCGGCGCGTATGTTTGGCCGCAAGGTCAGCGGCGGCAAGATTGAAGTTCTGGTTGAGCGCGTGCTGGACGACCATCGTGTGTTGGCGCACGTTCGCGCCTCGAAGGCCCCTAAACCAGGGGCTGACCTGCTGCTCGGCGACGATGAAAGCATCTCCGCCACCATGGTGGCGCGCCACGATACGCTGTTCGAACTGCGTTTCAACGATGAGCGCGACGTGTTCACTATCCTCAATGCCGTCGGCCACATGCCGTTGCCACCCTATATCGACCGCCCGGACGAAGACGCTGACCGCGAGCTTTATCAGACGGTCTACAGCGAGAAGCCGGGTGCCGTAGCGGCGCCGACCGCCGGGCTGCACTTCGATGAGCCGCTGCTGGCTGCGCTGCGCGAGAAGGGCATCGAGATGGCCTTTGTCACGCTGCATGTGGGCGCGGGCACCTTCCAGCCGGTGCGGGTGGAAACCATCGAAGAACACGTCATGCACGCCGAATATGCGGAAGTGCCGCAGGATGTGGTTGACGCAGTATTGGCCTGTAAAGCTCGCGGCAAGCGCGTGGTGGCGGTAGGTACGACCTCGGTGCGTTCTCTGGAAAGCGCCGCCAACGCCAGCAAGGACGCGTTAATTGCCCCGTTCTTCGGCGACACCAGCATCTTTATCTTCCCCGGCTACCATTATCAGGTGGTTGACGCGCTGGTGACCAATTTCCACCTGCCGGAGTCGACGCTGATTATGCTGGTTTCCGCCTTTGCCGGTTATAAAAACACCATGAATGCCTATCAGCAGGCGGTGGCCGAGCAGTACCGATTCTTCAGCTATGGCGATGCGATGTTCATCAGCCGTAACCCGCAGGCGGAGCAAGAGTCCGTCGGCGCCTGATTTTCTGGGCTGCGCATCTGGTGCGGCCCTGTTTTAACGACATCAGACTGTTTCTCTGATGCTGGAGGCTTTGTGAAGTACGAATTAGACACAACCGATGGCCGCGCTCGCCGTGGCCGCCTGATCTTTGACCGCGGCGTGGTGGAAACCCCGGCCTTTATGCCTGTCGGCACCTACGGCACGGTAAAAGGCATGACGCCGGAAGAAGTGAAAGAGACCGGCGCGCAGATCCTGCTGGGCAACACCTTCCACCTGTGGCTGCGCCCAGGCCAGGAAATCATGAAGCTGCATGGCGACCTGCACGACTTTATGCAGTGGCATGGCCCGATCCTCACCGACTCCGGCGGCTTCCAGGTGTTCAGCCTGGGCGCGATGCGCAAGATTAAAGAGGAAGGCGTTCATTTCCGTAACCCGATCAACGGCGACAAGGTGTTCCTCAGTCCGGAAAAATCGATGGAAATCCAGTATGACCTGGGTTCCGACATCGTGATGATTTTCGACGAATGCACACCGTACCCGGCAGACTGGGACTACGCCAAGCGTTCGATGGAGATGTCTCTGCGCTGGGCGCAGCGCAGCCGTCAGCGTTTTGACGAACTGAATAATAAAAATGCGCTGTTCGGCATTATTCAGGGCGGAGTTTACGAAGATTTACGTGATGTTTCAGTAAAAGGGCTGGTGGATATCGGTTTTGATGGTTACGCTGTGGGCGGCTTGGCGGTCGGCGAGCCAAAAGAGGATATGCACCGCATTCTTGAACATGTTTGCCCGCAAATTCCGGAAGATAAGCCACGTTACCTGATGGGCGTCGGCAAGCCGGAAGACCTGGTTGAAGGCGTGCGTCGTGGTATCGATATGTTCGACTGCGTGATGCCAACGCGTAATGCCCGTAACGGCCATCTGTTCGTGACTGACGGTGTGGTAAAAATCCGTAATGCCAAGCACAAGGATGATATTTCTCCGCTGGATAAAGACTGTGATTGCTATACGTGTCGCAATTACAGCCGCGCCTACTTGCATCATCTCGATCGTTGCAACGAAATACTGGGTGCCCGATTGAACACCATTCATAACCTTCGTCACTACCAACGCCTGATGGCGGGTTTACGCGAGGCCATTGAACAGGGTAAATTAGAGCTGTTTGTTGCGGATTTCTACGGTCGGATCGGTAAACCGATTCCACCTTTAAACGCTTGAATTAATAATTGATAACTTAATGAGGGAATTTCAATGAGCTTTTTCATTTCTGACGCCGTCGCATCCGCAGGAGCTCCGTCTCAGGGAAGCCCGTACTCTCTGATCATTATGCTGGTGGTGTTTGGTCTGATTTTCTATTTCATGATCCTGCGCCCACAGCAGAAACGCGCTAAAGAGCACAAGAAACTGATGGACTCGATCGGCAAGGGTGATGAAGTGCTGACCACCGGTGGTCTGATTGGCCGCGTGACCAAAGTGGCTGACACCGGCATTATCGCCATTGCGCTGAACGACACCACTGAAGTGATGATCAAGCGTGACTTCGTGGCGGCCGTTCTGCCGAAAGGTACCATGAAGGCCCTGTAATTTTGTTTTCCCGAAGGGAATTGCCGTGCTAAACCGTTATCCTTTGTGGAAGTATCTGATGCTGATCGTGGTGATCTTCATCGGTCTGCTTTACGCGCTTCCCAACATCTATGGTGAGGATCCGGCTGTACAAATCACTGGCGCGCGCGGTGTCGCCGCCAGTGAAACTACGCTGGACCAAGTCCGTACCGTATTAGAAAAAGACAAGATCGCGAGCAAGTCGATTGCGCTGGAAAATGGCGCCATCCTGGCTCGCTTCAGCAATCCTGACATTCAGCTGCGTGCCCGTGAAGCCTTGATGGCTGAACTGGGCGACAAGTTCGTGGTGGCATTGAACCTGGCTCCGGCGACGCCAGCCTGGCTGGCCATGCTGGGCGCCGAACCGATGAAGCTCGGTCTGGACCTGCGTGGTGGTGTTCACTTCCTGATGGAAGTCGACATGGACACGGCGCTGAGCAAGCTGCAGGAACAGACCATGGATACCCTGCGCAGCGATCTGCGTGAAAAGGGCATTCCTTATGCGTCTATCCGCAAGCTGGACAACAACGGCGTGGAAGTGCGTTTCCGTGACGATGCTGCCCGCGATCAGGCCATCAGCTACCTCAGTCCGCGTCAGCGCGATATGGTGTTCTCTGCCAATGGCAGCAATACCCTGAAAGCCAACTTGACGGATGCCCGTCTGAGCGAAGCGCGCGAATACGCGGTACAGCAGAACATCACTATCCTGCGTAACCGTGTTAACCAGCTCGGCGTTGCCGAACCGCTGGTGCAGCGTCAGGGCTCCGACCGCATCGTGGTCGAGCTGCCGGGTATTCAGGATACCGCTCGTGCCAAAGAGATCCTCGGCGCTACCGCTACGCTGGAATTCCGCTTGGTTAACACCAATGCGGACGTCACGGCTGCGGCCAATGGCCGTGTCCCTGGCGACTCAGAAGTGAAAGACACCCGTGAAGGCCAGCCTGTTGTGCTGTACAAGCGTGTGATCCTGACCGGTGACCATATCACCGACTCCACTTCCAGCACCGACGAATATAACCAACCGCAGGTGAACATCTCGCTGGACAGTGCCGGCGGCACTGCGATGTCCAACTTCACCAAGGACAATATCGGCAAGCCGATGGCGACCCTGTTTGTGGAGTACAAGGACAGCGGCAAGAAAGACGCCAACGGCCGTGCGATTCTGGTGAAACAGGAAGAAGTGATCAACGTGGCGAACATTCAGTCACGTCTGGGTAACAGCTTCCGTATTACCGGCATCGGCAACCCGAACGAAGCACGTCAGCTTTCGCTGCTGCTGCGTGCCGGTGCGCTGATTGCGCCAATCCAGATCGTGGAAGAGCGTACAATCGGCCCGACCCTGGGACAACAGAACATCACTCAAGGTCTGGAAGCCTGCTTGTGGGGGCTGGTGGCATCCATCGTGTTTATGGTGGTTTGGTACCGTAAGTTCGGCATGATCGCTACCACGGCGCTGGTCGCCAACCTGGTGCTGATTGTCGGCGTGATGTCCCTGCTGCCGGGGGCGACGCTGACCATGCCGGGGATTGCCGGTATCGTGCTGACGCTGGCGGTGGCGGTCGACGCCAACGTACTGATTAACGAACGTATCAAGGAAGAGCTGAAGAACGGACGTTCCGTTCAGCAGGCGATCCATGAGGGCTATAAAGGCGCGTTCTCCAGTATCGTTGACGCCAACATCACCACCCTGATCACCGCGATCATTCTGTACGCAGTAGGTACCGGTTCGATCAAGGGCTTTGCGATTACCACCGCAATCGGTGTGGCGACGTCCATGTTCACCGCGATTGTCGGTACCCGTGCCATCGTCAACCTGCTTTACGGCGGCAAACGCATTAACAAGCTGTCTATCTGAGGAGTGCGTTGTGGCACAGGATTATACTGTTGAACAACTCAACTACGGCCGTAGAGTCTATGACTTTATGCGCTGGGATTACGTGGCCTTCGGCATCTCGCTGGTGCTGCTGATCGCGTCAATCGCCGTTATGTCGGTACGCGGTTTTAACTGGGGTCTGGATTTCACCGGCGGTACGGTGATTGAAATCAGCCTGGAAAAACCGGCCAACCTCGATCTGATGCGCGATACGCTGGAAAAAGCCGGGTTCCAGGACCCGGTTATTCAGAACTTTGGCAGCAGCCGTGACGTGATGGTGCGTATGCCACCGGCGACCGGTACTGCTGGCCAGGAACTGGGTAACAAAGTGATCGGCGTGATCAACGATTCGGTCGACAAAAACGCTACCGTAAAACGCATTGAGTTCGTCGGCCCGAGCGTGGGGACCGAACTGGCGCAAAACGGTGGGCTGGCGCTGCTGGTGGCGTTGATCAGTATTCTGATCTACGTCGGTTTCCGCTTCGAATGGCGCCTGGCGCTGGGGGCGGTTATCGCGCTGGCGCACGACGTGGTCATCACCTTGGGCGTGCTGTCGCTGTTCCATATCGAGATTGACCTGACCATCGTCGCTTCATTGATGTCGGTTATTGGTTACTCATTGAACGACAGCATCGTGGTTTCCGACCGTATTCGTGAAAACTTCCGCAAGATCCGCCGCGGGACGCCTTACGAAATCATGAACGTGTCGCTGACCCAGACGCTGAGCCGTACTTTGATGACCTCCGGTACCACCCTGATGGTGGTGCTGATGCTGTACATCTTCGGTGGCGCGATGCTGCATGGCTTCTCTCTGGCTATGTTGATCGGTGTGTCTATCGGTACCGTATCCTCTATCTACGTGGCGTCCGCGCTGGCGTTGAAGCTGGGTATGAAACGCGAGCACATGCTGCAGCAGAAAGTGGAGAAAGAGGGCGCAGATCAGCCTTCTCTCTTGCCGTAATCTGTCGGTGAGTTGAAATACGATGCCGGTCGGCTTATCCCGACCGGCATTTTTTTGCCTGAAAATCACTAGCCGAGACTGGTCAGCGTCAATCGGTTAAGCGCGTTCACCAGTTCTGCCAGACTACCCGCCTGCATTTTTTCCATGACTCTGGCCCGATGCACTTCGACGGTGCGTACCGCGATAAAGTGACTTTCGGCGATCTGTTTGTTGGTCATCCCAGCGGCTACGGCACGGGCAATATCGCGCTCGCGCGGCGTCAGCGCGCCGAAAAGCTGTTGCCGTTGACGCTGCTCAATCTGACGTTGAGAATGAATAATCCCGCGCTCCAGTGCCTCAATCAGCGGCGCGGCGGCGATCGGCTTTTGCAGAAAATCGACGGCTCCCAGCTTCATTTCCTCCACGGCCATGGCAATATCGCCGTGACCGGTGACGATCACCACCGCCAGCGTACTGTTCTGCCGCCGCAGGCCTTGGTGAACCTGCTGCCCGTCAATTCCCGGCATGCGAATATCCAGCATGACGACGCCGCATTGATAGGGATCGATGCTGTCGATGAATTTTTGACTGTCGTGCCAGGTTTGTACCCGGTAATTCAGCCCTTCGAGTAAAAAGCGGCAGGCGTCGGTAACGGCAAAATCATCATCAACCAGATGTATCAGCGCCATGGCTGGGATCCTTTTGAATAACGGGGAAATGCAGAGTCACGCGCAGCCCCTGTTGTTGTGGGGAAGCCAGGTAATTTTCCAGCGTCAGCTCTGCGCCTTGGCCCTTCAACAGCCGCTGGCAGATCACCAACCCTAACCCGAGACCTTCCTGTTTGGTACTGCGGAAGGGCACGAACGGCAGTGCCAGTTGCTCGGCGCTGAGTCCGCCGCCATCGTCTTCAACGAGCAACCGTTGTTGATGTGCGTCGGCTTCGTGGCGCAGCGTGATTTGTCGGGCACCCGCCTGCAGGCTGTTGCTCAACAGATTGGTGAGCACTTGCTCTAATAACGTCGCCTGGCTGAACAGCTGAGTCTGCGACGGGATGTTAATCGTTAATCGGCACTGCGGATGCTGCTGTTTTATTTGCATCAATTGGATGACGTGTTCCACCAGCGGGCGCAATAACAGCCATTGCGCACTTTCGTCATGGGGTGTTTTGCTGGCCCAGCGTCGCAAATTAACGATGCTCTCCGCACCACGCTGCGCTTGCTGGCCAATCTGCTCGAGGATTGGCAGCAGCTCATGCTGGCTGTTGTTGCGCTCAAGGCGAATACGACAGCCTTCCGCATAGTGGCGGATCGCCGCCAGCGGCTGGTTAAGCTCATGGGCAAAACCGGAGGCCATTTCGCCCAGGGCGCTGAGGCGCTGCGCCCGGGCCAGGGCCGTGTCTCTGGCGCGTAGCGTCTGATGCATTTGTTCAAGCTGGCGCCCGCGGCGGCGCACCAGATAACCTACCCACAGATGATTGGCGCCGAGCAACGCCATCCCCCCAAAGACGCCACTGAGCAGTAGCCAATGCTGCCCTGCCCAAAGGTACAGTTCCTGCCAGAGAGAACGCTGCGTCGGGTGGATATTCAGATCCTGCAGCAGCTGGTTAACCTGACGCGATGACGCCGGGGCTCCCCAAACCGGCAAACCGGGGGTGTTCATCTGCAGCAATTGGCGAGTTAATTCGTCTGCCAACCGGTCCGGCACGTGGTTTAAGGCGGCAAAGGACCAGTTAGGGTACAGTTCGGTGCTGGTCAGGCAGCGCTGGCCGCTTTGCTTCGCCAGCAGTGCGCGATAATCACCGGCCTGCAGTAATCCTTCCGCCTGCATTTTTTCCAACAGGCAAACCGGCACAATCGCCGCATCCAGCGCCCGATCGCGCAATTGATAAAGCAGGGCATCCGCCGGATAGCCGCTGAAGTGCAGTCGCAGATCTTTCTCCGGGTTTAGCCCGGCGCCGAGCAGTTCTTTGTACCCCAGCAGGTAGCCGCCAAAAGCATCGGCGGCGACGGCACCGACGCTCTTTCCTGTCAGTTGGTGGGGAGTGGTTATCGGACTGTCGCCCCGCACCAGGATGACGCTGCCGACAACGTTGCTTGAGCCTTGCAGAGAGGGTTGGGTTGAACGCAGTGAAACCAGCCAGCGCAGCGGATAGCGGTTATCCAGTTGGACGTATTGCGCCGGGTTGGTGAGCAAAAAATCGACGCGTTGATGGCGGACCGCTTCATTCATACCGTCAAGACTGACCGGCGACAGGCGGAAATGGTCATCGGGAAACTGGCGGTTGAGATGATCGACCAAGGGTTGCCACTGGGTCAGCGCATGGGCATCGCCACGCAGCGCCAGTACCGCAATGCTCCATTGCCCCGCCCAGGCCGCATTTAACCAACTGCCCAGTAACAGAAATAGCGCTGCTCTTTTCACATCCTCTCCGCTTTTATGATCCCCATCACCGGTCTGAATTGTCCTGGATCAAGCCGTCGCCGGTAATGTGGTAAACCACAATATTGGTGGCCGGTTGCCCTTTTTACACTCCCTTGTATCAGTTCCCCGGCAGGAACTTATTGGGAGAAATCAATGGACAGTGGGAAACGGCAGTTTTTACAACGACTCGGTGCGCTAACCGCCGGCGCTGCGTTGGTGCCGCTGGCGCAGTCAGGGTGGAAATTGCAGCCGACGCGCCGAGAGGGCGACGGCAAAAAGCGCATGGCGATGCTGATTGATCTGCGTCGCTGCATCGGCTGTCAGGCATGTACCGTCAGCTGCGCGGTGGAAAATCAGCTGCCTCAGGGGCAATTTCGCACCAGTGTACTGCAATATCAGGTCACTCTGGAGGGTGAGAACTCGACCACCAACGTCCTGTTACCGCGGCTGTGCAACCACTGCGATAACCCGCCCTGCGTGCCGGTTTGCCCGGTACAGGCCACTTTCCAGCGGCAGGACGGCATTGTGGTGATCGATAACACCCGTTGCGTCGGCTGCGCCTATTGCGTACAGGCCTGTCCTTATGAGGCACGCTTTATCAACCATGAAACTCAAACCGCAGACAAATGCACGTTCTGCGTGCATCGGCTGGATGCCGGGCTGCTACCGGCCTGCGTCGAGTCTTGTGTCGGAGGCGCACGGATGATTGGCGATCTTAACGATCGTCAGGGAGTGTTGAGGCGCACTTTAGAGCAGCACCAGCCTCAGCTCAAGGTACTCAAACCCGAGCAGGGCACCCATCCGCAGGTTTTCTATCTGGGGCTCGACGAGGCTTTCGTCAGCCATGTCCGGGGGCAACCGGCGTTGTGGCAGGAGGTGCACGCATGATCCGTGAAATCATGGCTCGTCCACAGGAGATCGCCTGGCTGCCCTGGGCGGTGCAGTATTTCTTCTTCATCGGTTTGGCCTGTGGCAGCGTCATTATTGCCGTCTGGCTGCGCTGGCGTGAACCCAATAAAACGGTCCGGCTGGAACTGGCCGCCGTCTCGTTGGCCGTCGTGAGCGGTACGGTGGCGCCATTGGCCCTGAGCGCCGATCTGCATCAGCCTGCTCGCATCTGGCATTTCTACGCCCATTTTACGCCCTGGTCGTGGATGTCGCTCGGCTCACTGTTTTTACCGCTGTTCAGCCTGTCGGTCGTGAGCTATTTCGTTCTGTTGTTGCGTGGCCGGTTGAGAGCGCAAACCTTGCCGTTTTGGGCGCGTTGGTTGCAGATCTTCCCGGCATGGCAAGAAGAGAAATGGCTGCGTTGGGTGGCATTGGGCTGCTTACTTTCCGCAGCCAGTATCTTGCTCTATACCGGACGCGAAGTTTCCGTGCTGCGGGCGCAGCCGCTGTGGTACAGCCTTTGGTTACCCTGGCTGCTGTTGCTCACCGCTATGCAGGCCGTTCCGCCGCTGTTGGCCTGTTGGCTGCGTCACGAACCACAGTGGCAGCCGCGTTTGGTTCGCTATCAGGCCGTGACCTTATTGTTGCTGTGTATCTCATGCCTTGGCTGGTGGCTGGATGGCAGCACGTCCTCTGCCGCGTTGCATCGCCTGGCTAGCCAAGGCGTGGTTTGGCGTTTGGCCGGCATCGCCTTTGTCGCCTCGATCTTGTTGCTGTTGGCGCTGGCCTGGCGAGTTCGCCGCCGAGCACTGGGGGCAAAAGGGTTGCTGGGCCAGTGCATGGTCGCGCTGTTGCTCTGCTGGGGCGTGCGTTGGCTGCTGCTGATGCAAACCCAGACGCTGCCCAAGTTCAACGCATTAACCAATCCCTATGTGCTACCGCTCGGCAGCGAAGGGCTGTTGGCGATTCTGGGCACTTTGGGTTTGTGGATAGCCTTAATCATTGGGATCCGTGAATTACAGCATCAGCTGATGGAGAAAAAACATTATGGCTAAGTCAACACGGCGTCAGTGGTTAAAAGGCGGGCTGGCCCTGGGCGGGTTGACGCTGTTCGGCGCCAGCTACAGCGAGATGGTGCAGAAGGTGTTTACCGGGCTGCGCGACGGCAGCAGCGGCAAATTGACGCTGGACAGGATCAGCGCCAACGCCTTGCCGACCGAAGGGCGTCGACACCCCGATGGCTGGCAGGCCAACCCGCAGCAGGCGGTATCGATGACCCAGTGTTTTGGCTGTTGGACGCTTTGCGGGGTGCGGGTCAGGGTCGATCGCGAAAATCATCAGGTAGTGCGGGTGGCGGGCAACCCTTATCATCCGCTGTCCCACGATCGCCACTTTCCCTATGCTTTACCGGTGAGCGACGCGCTCAACCGCCTGGGAGGCGATGAAGGTCTTGAACAACGCTCGACGGCCTGCGCCAGGGGCGCGACCTTGCTGGAGGGGTTAACCAGCCCTTATCGGGTGCTGGAACCGATGAAGCGGGTGGGGCCGCGCGGCAGCGGGCAGTGGCAGCGCATCAGTTTCGAGCAGTTGATTGAGGAAGTGGTGGAGGGCGGCGATCTGTTTGGCGAGGGACCGGTCGAGGGGCTGCGGGCTATCCGCGATCTCGACACGCCGCTCGATCCGGAACAGCCTTCGCTGGGGCCCAAGGCCAATCAACTGTTGGTCACCAACGCCGGTGATGAAGGCCGGGACGCGTTCATCAAGCGTTTTGCGCAAAACGCCTTTGGGACACGTAATTTCGGTCACCATGGCGCCTATTGTGGATTGGCCTATCGCGCGGGTTCCGGGGCTTTAATGGGCGATCTGGAAACCAATGCCCACGTTAAACCGGATTGGGATAATTTGCGCTTTGGGCTGTTTCTCGGCACTTCACCGGCGCAGTCCGGTAACCCGTTCAAGCGCCAGGGGCGCCAGTTGGCCAATGCCCGCATACGCGACGAGTTTCGTTACGTGGTAGTGGCTCCGGCATTGCCCTTGACCACCACCCTGGCCAACGATCACAACCGTTGGGTGCCGGTGTTGCCCGGTACAGACTCTGCGTTGGTCATGGGCATGATCCGCTGGATTATCGAGCAGGAACGTTATAACGCAGACTATCTGGCGTTGCCAGGTGAGGTGGCAATGCAGGCCGCCGGTGAAAAAAGCTGGACCAATGCCACGCATCTGGTAGTCACCGATGAAGATCACCCCTTGTGTGGGCAGTTTTTGCGCCAGATACATCTGGACGGCAGCACGCCCGGAGAGGCAGAAAGTTCGCCTTTGGTATGGGATGAGCTGCGGGGTGAACCGGTAGCGGCCAACCAGGCGCTGCAAGGGCCGTTGCGGGTGGATCAGCCATTGCGGTTGGCCGACGGCTCGCAGGTTCGGGTGCGTTCGAGCTTCCTGTGCCTGCAACAAGCGGCTGAGCGATTTACGCTGGATGAATACAGCGCGCGCTGCGGCGTCAGCGCCGAGACCATTGCCGCATTGGCCAAAGAGTTTACCTCTTACCAACGGCAAGCCGCGGTGATTGCCCACGGCGGCATGATGAGCGGCAACGGTTTTTATAACAGCTGGGCGGTGATGATGCTCAATGCGCTGATCGGTAACCTGAACCTTAAGGGCGGCGTTTCAGTGGGCGGCGGCAAGTTCAAAGAGTTTGCCGACGGGCCGCGCTATAACCTGAAGACGTTTCCCGGCATGGTGAAACCGAAAGGGTTGGTGCTGTCGCGCAGCAAACAGGCGTATGAACAATCCGACGAATATCGCCGCAAGCTCGAGCAAGGGGAAAAACCTTACCCGGCGCGCGGGCCCTGGTACCCGTTCGTCGCGGGCCAGTTCACCGAGCAACTGGCGCCGGCGCTGATGGGATATCCCTACTCGCTAAAAGCCTGGATCAGCCATATGGGCAACCCGCTGTATGGCGTGGCCGGTCTGCGTGAGGTGGTTGAACGTCGGCTGAAGGATCCGCGACAGCTGCCTTTGTTCATTGCGGTCGATGCCTTTATTAACGAAACCAGCGCGTTGGCGGACTATATCGTGCCGGATACGCATAACTTCGAGAGCTGGGGTTTTACCGCCCCCTGGTCCGGTGTGATGGTGCGGGCAAGCACCGCGCGTTGGCCGGTGGTTCCGGCACGTACGGCGAAAACGGCCGATGGGCAGCCGGTGGCGCTGGAGAGCTTTGTCATTGCGCTGTCTAAAGCTATGGGGTTACCGGGCTTTGGCGACGGCGCATTGCAGGATCCGCAGGGTAACCGCTTCGGGCTGCACAATGCCGAAGATTATTATCTGCGGGCGGCGGCCAACGTGGCCTTTGCCGGTGAGCCGCTGCCCGAGGCGACGGAAAGCGAGCTGCGATTGACCGGGGTCGATCGCCTGAAACCGGCGCTGGGCAGCGTGTTGAAAGCGGATGAGCGACTGCGCGTGGGCTATCTGCTGGCGCGCGGTGGGCGTTTTGCGCCTTATGAACAGGCCTGGCGTGGCGATGAAACCGGCCCGCAATGGAAAAAGGGGCTGAATATCTGGAATGAAGAGGTGGCTCGCCACCGCCATGCGATGACGGGAGAGCGCTATAGCGGCTGTCCTACCTATTATCCGCCGCGTTTTGCCGATGGCTCCGATGTCGGGGATCACTATCCGCCAGAGGCATGGCCGTTCCGTTTGATGTCGTTCAAATCGCATCTGATGAGCAGCGCTACGGCGCCGATCGATCGCTTGCGTGCGGTGAAACCGGTCAATCTGGTGGCGCTGAATCCGGCCGATGCGCAACGCTATGCGCTGCGGCATGGCGATCTGGTCAGGTTGCAGACCCCAGGGGGCAGCGTCGAAGCCCAGATCAGCCTGCTGGACGGCGTGATGCCCGGCGTTATTGCTATTGAGCATGGTTATGGCCATCGCGAGATGGGTGCGCGGACACACACGCTGGATGGTCAACCGTTGCCCGCGGACGTGCGCATTGCCGCCGGCATTAATCTCAACGACCTCGGCTTGCCCGATCCGACCCGCGAAATCAGCAATAGCTGGCTGGATTGGGTCAGCGGCGCGGCGGTGCGCCAGGGGTTACCGGCAAGGCTGCAGCGTTTGAGCTAAGTGGTGGCCCACTCTCGGCCAAGATCGGGAGTGGGCATTCAAAGATTAGTGCTGAGGGACGGCCGCCGTAGTGGGCTCTACGCTGTGCAACCGGACATAGCCCAATTGCTCTGGCGTCAGGCCGCTGAAACGCAGCTCAAAGCTGTATTCTGTTTTGGGCAGCAGCGAGTCCGGAGTGGCGATCGGTTGTGAAAGTGCATCTGCCGTCAGCGGTTTGCCGGTGACCGCATCCAGTTGGCCCCATTCCACTACTGCCTTGAACGCAGGCAAGGAAGCTTGTGACAGGGTGCGAACGTGCAACAAGGCCTGGGCACCGTTAGCCTCGGTTTTTACGTGGCTAAGCGATACGCTCAGTTCGCCGAGGTTGCTGTGCAGACGGGCCGCATTGTTGGCCGCCGGTATCAGATAGACGCCGCTGGTGGAGTTCTGATTCAGCTGGTTTTGCTGTTCCAGCGCCGTGGCCTGGTTGGTCAGTATGGTGAGTTTCTGATTCAGTTCAACCACCTGATTACGCAGCTTCGGCACCTCACGAGTTGGTGCGCAACCTGCCAGCAGAACCAGTGCGCTGAGCAGGAAAATCTTGGGGTAACGGATTGTCATGGCGGGTATTTCCTATTCAACATCTCCTGATATCAGCTTAGCCCGCCTGGTGGGGAAAGTCATGTTCACCGGCCTTTGGGCCGTCATTTCGAAGAGGGGCTCGCAACAAATAACCGGCGGCCTTTGTTGTGACCGCACTTCGGGGTAAACTGTTCTTAACTATGAAAACGTTTATCAGGACGTGTTATGCATTGCCCTTTCTGCGCCGCCGTTGATACCAAAGTCATTGATTCCCGCCTGGTGGGCGATGGTTCGCAGGTGCGCCGTCGCCGCCAATGTTTGGTTTGTAATGAACGTTTCACCACCTTTGAAGTGGCTGAACTGGTGATGCCGCGGGTGATAAAAAGCGATGAAGTTCGTGAGCCCTTCAACGAGGACAAACTGCGTCGCGGCATGCTGAAAGCATTGGAAAAGCGCCCGGTCAGCTCCGACGACGTTGAAAATGCGATCAACCACATTAAATCCCAACTGCGCGCCACCGGCGAGCGTGAAGTGCCGACCAAGCTGGTGGGCAATCTGGTGATGGATGCGCTGAAAAAGTTGGATAAGGTGGCCTATATTCGCTTTGCTTCGGTTTATCGCAGCTTTGAAGATATCCGCGAATTCGGCGAAGAGATCGCCCGTCTGCAGGACTAAGGGAGCTTTTGATGCATAACGACGAATTGTATATGGCACGCGCCTTCGAGCTGGCGCGGCTGGGGCGTTTTACCACCGCACCTAACCCTAACGTCGGCTGCGTGATTGTGCGTGATGGCGAAATCGTCGGTGAAGGCTATCATTTGCGCGCCGGTGAACCCCATGCGGAAGTGCATGCCTTGCGCATGGCGGGTGAAAAAGCCCGTGGCGCTACCGCCTACGTTACGCTGGAACCCTGTAGCCACCACGGCCGCACGCCGCCCTGTGCCGATGCATTGGTCGCCGCCGGTGTCACCCGCGTGGTCGCGGCGATGCAGGATCCTAATCCGCAGGTCGCCGGTCGCGGGTTGTATAAGCTGCAGCAGGCCGGTGTGGACGTGCGTCACGGCGTGATGCTGGCCGAGGCCGAGGCGGTGAATCTGGGCTTTCTCAAGCGGATGCGCACCGGTTTCCCTTATGTACAACTGAAGCTGGGCGCCTCGCTGGATGGCCGCACGGCGATGGCCTCTGGTGAGAGCCAATGGATCACCTCTGCGCAGGCACGTCAGGATGTGCAGCGCCTGCGGGCAGAAAGCGCCGCCATTCTCAGCACCAGCGCTACGGTGTTGGCTGATGATCCGTCCCTGACGGTGCGTTGGGATGAGCTGGACGCCGTAACTCAAAGCATTTATCCGCGTGAAAATCTGCGCCAGCCATTGCGTATTATCCTCGACAGCCAAAATCGCGTTACGCCTCAGCATCGGGTGGTGAATCAGCCGGGTGCAACCTGGTTGGCGCGCCTGCAGGCGGACGCTCAAACCTGGCCGCAAGAGGTCGAGCAACTGACGTTTCCGGCGCACGGCGGCGGAGTCGATCTGGTGGTGATGATGATGCAACTGGCGAAACGTCAGGTGAACTCCCTCTGGGTCGAGGCCGGCGCGCAGCTTGCCGGTGCCTTGTTGCAGGCGGGGCTGGTCGATGAGCTCATTTTGTACATCGCGCCAAAACTGTTGGGCGATAATGGCCGCGGTCTGTGTCAACTGCCGGGCCTTGAGCGTCTGGCCGATGCGCCGGAGTTTGTTTTCAGCGAAGTACGGCAAATTGGCCCCGATTTGCGCCTGCGCCTGAAGGCAAAATACTGAATTTAATGCCCGCGAACCGGGGCGGTCAGCGTTTTACAAAACCGCCCGCGCAGGCAGATAAAGAATGTGATAGAATCCGCCCCCCTGCGGGGTATTGAACCCATTTTTAAGGAAAGCCCATGAAAGTTATCGAAGGTGTTGTTGCTACTCCAAATGCCCGTGTGGCGATCGCAATTGCACGTTTTAACAATTTCATCAACGACAGCCTGCTGCAAGGTGCTATCGATGCACTCAAGCGTATTGGCCAGGTTGCTGACGACAACATCACCGTTGTCTGGGTCCCGGGCGCTTACGAGCTGCCGCTGACTGCTCGCGTGCTGGCTAACACCGGCAAATACGATGCGGTTATTGCACTGGGCACCGTTATCCGTGGGGGCACCGCGCACTTCGAATATGTCGCGGGCGAAGCCAGCTCCGGCCTGGGCAGTGTTTCTCTGAACACTGAAATCCCGGTTGCCTTTGGCGTGCTGACGACCGAGAGCATCGAACAGGCTATCGAACGTGCCGGCACCAAAGCGGGCAACAAGGGCGCTGAAGCTGCTCTGACCGCACTTGAAATGATTAATGTTATCAAAACTATTAAAGCCTGAATTTAGTTAAGGGGAATTCCGTGAAACCTGCTGCTCGTCGCCGCGCTCGTGAGTGCGCTGTTCAAGCGCTTTACTCTTGGCAGTTGTCTAAAAATGACATTGCCGATGTTGAACACCAGTTCCTGACGGAGCAAGATGTCAAAGATGTGGACATCGCCTATTTTCGGGAGCTGCTGTCCGGCGTGGCGGTGAATGCAGGTCTGCTGGATGGCCTGATGGCACCTTACCTGTCGCGCCAGCTCGAAGAGCTGGGCCAGGTGGAAAGAGCCGTCCTGCGCATTGCGCTGTTTGAGCTGAAAATGCGTGAGGACGTGCCGTACAAGGTGGCTATCAATGAAGCGATCGAGCTGGCGAAAACCTTCGGCGCTGAAGACAGCCACAAGTTTGTGAATGGCGTGCTGGACAAAGCAGCACCAAGCATTCGCAAGAAAAAATAAAAAATTAAGGCCGGTATCCCCGGCCTTAATTTCTTCTATTGGAACATCGACCATGGCATGTGGCGAATTTGACCTCATTGCCCGCTATTTTGACCGGTTTAAGAGTCTGCGCCGGGACGTACAGTTGGGCATTGGAGATGACTGCGCACTCCTGACAGTGGCAGAAAAACAGCTTTTGGCCGTCAGTACCGACACCCTGGTTTCGGGCGTTCACTTCCTGCCGGACATCGATCCGGCCGATCTCGGCTACAAAGCGTTGGCAGTTAACCTGAGCGATCTGGCGGCTATGGGCGCGGATCCAGCCTGGCTTTCATTGGCATTAACCCTGCCGGAAGTGAATGAGCCCTGGTTGAAGGCGTTCAGCGACAGTCTGTTCGAACAACTCAATTATTACGGCATGCAGTTGATTGGCGGCGACACCACGCGCGGCCCATTGAGCATGACGCTGACGATCCACGGTCTGATCCCGGCCGGCCGGGCGTTGACCCGTGGCGGCGCACGTATTGGCGATTGGATCTACACCACAGGGACGCTGGGTGACAGCGCTGCCGGGTTGGCTATCGTGCAGGATCGTCTGCAGGTGGCGGACGCCGACGCCCGCGATTACCTGGTTGGGCGCCATCTGCGGCCACAGCCGCGAGTGCTGCAAGGGCAGGCGCTGCGCGATCTGGCCAGCTCGGCGATTGATATTTCGGACGGTCTGATTTCCGATCTGAAACACGTGCTGAAAGCTTCCGAGTGCGGTGCGCGCATCAATTTGGATGAGCTGCCGCTGTCGCAGGCGCTAAGCAGCCATACCGATGCTGAACAGGCGTTGCGCTGGGCGTTGACCGGCGGAGAGGATTACGAGCTGTGCTTCACCGTACCGGAGATCAATCGCGGTGCGTTGGAAGTGGCGCTGAGCCATTTGGGGGCGGATTACACCTGTATTGGTCAGATTGGCCCGCTTTCGGAAGGCATCAAGTTCTATCGCAACGATGAAGCGGTGGAGCTGCCGTGGCACGGTTTCGATCATTTCAGCGAAGGGCAGGCGTAACATGGATGAAGCAACACGTCGCTTGCGGATGAGCAATCCGTGGCACCTGTTGGCAACCGGCTTCGGCAGCGGTTTGTCACCGGTGGTGCCAGGCACCATGGGGTCGCTGGCGGCGATCCCGTTCTGGTTATTGTTGATCCAACTGCCATGGCAACTCTATTCGCTGCTGGTGATGTTCAGCATCTGTATCGGCGTTTATCTGTGCCACCAGACGGCCAAAGATATGAAGGTCCATGACCACGGCAGCATCGTCTGGGACGAGTTCGTCGGAATGTGGATCACGCTGATGGCACTGCCGGTCAATGACTGGCAGTGGGTTGCCGCGGGCTTTGTGATTTTCCGCATTCTCGATATGTGGAAGCCGTGGCCGATTCGTTGGTTCGATCGCAACGTGCACGGCGGCATGGGGATCATGATCGACGACATCGTCGCCGGGGTGATTTCTGCCGGTATCATCTATCTGATTGGTCATCATTGGCCTGTCGGACTGTTCTGATGACGAGGGCGCAGTAGTTACTGCGCCCTTAAAGCTCACTGCGTTATTCAAATCCTGTCACATGATGCGGCACATAAGCCGTTTCCAGTTCGGCTACCTCGGCCTGCGTTAGCTCAAGATCGACGGCGGCAATAGCCTCTTCCAGATGTTCATGTCGTGACGCACCGATGATTGGCGCGCTGACGACCGGCTTGCTCAATAGCCAGGCCAGGGCAACTTGCGCTCGCGATACGCCACGTTCTTGCGCAATGCTTGCCACGCGCTCGGCGATGATGGCGTCGATGCCTTCGGTTTCATCGTACAAGTTTTTGCCGACCTGATCGGACACCAGCCGCGCGGTGGTTTCACCCCATGGGCGGGTCAAACGCCCACGCGCCAGCGGGCTCCAGGGCAGCACCGCGATACCCTCGGCGGCGCACAGCGGCAGCATCTCCCGCTCTTCTTCCCGCTGGATCAGGTTGTACTGGTCCTGCATGCTGACGAAACGCGTCCAACCGTGCAGATCGGCGGTATAAAGTGCTTTGGCGAACTGCCAGGCATACATCGACGATGCGCCGATATAACGCGCCTTGCCGGCTTTCACCACGTCATGCAGCGCTTCCAGCGTTTCTTCCAGCGGCGTTTCATAGTCCCAGCGGTGGATCTGCAACAGATCAACGTAGTCGGTGCCCAGGCGTTGCAAGCTATCGTCGATGGACTGCATGATTTTAGCGCGCGACAGCCCAGCCTGCAGATTGCTCATAGGGAAATAGACTTTGGTGGCGAGCACCACTTCGTCACGGCGAGCGTAATCGCGCAGCGCCCGACCGACGATCTCTTCGCTGCTGCCATCTGAGTAACTGTTGGCGGTATCGAAGAAGTTGATGCCGGCATCCAGTGCCTGTTTCAGCAGCGGGCGGCTGCTTTCTTCCGGCAGTGTCCAGGCATGGTTGCCACGGTCGGGTTCACCGTAGGTCATGCAGCCGAGGCAGATGCGGGAAACGTTCAGGTCGGTATTGCCCAGTTTCAGATACTTCATGCTTTCCTCCCGGTGTCAGCACAGAACTTTAACTGTAGCGGGTTTTCGGGCGACGCAAATGAAAACGCCCCCGCAATGCGGAGGCGTCGGTCAAATCAGGCGGGGAAATTATTGCGCCAGCCAGACCTCAATCTTCTGCTGTATACCGGCGGCATCCAGACCCAGATCGACGCGGACTTCTTCCTGACTGCCTTGCGACACAAAGCTGTCCGGCAGGCCGATATTCAGTACCGGGATAGCGCGACGCTTAGCCATCAGCAACTCGTTCACACCGCTGCCGGCCCCGCCCATAATGGCGTTTTCTTCCAGCGTGACCAGTGCGTCATGGCTGGTTGCCAGCTCCAGCACCAGCTGTTCATCCAGAGGTTTTACGAAGCGCATATCCACCAGCGTGGCATTGAGGGCTTCCGCTACCTGCGCAGCTTCCGGCAGCAACGTGCCGAAGTTCAGGATCGCCAGTTTTTCACCTTCACGGCGGACAACGCCTTTGCCAATCGGCAGCGCGCTGAGGGGTTCCAGCGGCGCGCCGGTACCCGTACCGCGAGGGTAACGTACGGCGCTTGGGCCTTCGCTATAGTGATAACCGGTGTAGAGCATTTGGCGGCATTCGTTCTCATCACTTGGCGTCATGATCACCATGGTCGGGATGCAGCGCATGAATGACAAATCGAACGCACCCTGGTGAGTCTGACCGTCAGCGCCGACAATACCGCCGCGATCGATGGCAAACATCACCGGCAATTTTTGAATCGCGACGTCGTGGATCAGTTGATCGTAAGCGCGCTGCAGGAAGGTGGAGTAAATCGCCACCACCGGCTTATAACCGCCAATCGCCAGCCCGGCAGCGAAGGTCACCGCGTGCTGTTCGGCGATCGCCACGTCAAAATATTGCTGCGGATAGTCGCGCGAGAATTGCACCATGCCCGAGCCTTCGCGCATTGCCGGGGTAATAGCCATCAGTGAGCTGTCTTTGGCGGCGGTTTCGCACAGCCAATCGCCAAAGATTTTTGAATAGGTCGGCAGGCCGCCGGCGCTTTTCGGCAGCGTACCGCTGGCCGGATCGAACTTGGGTACCGCGTGGAAGCTGATCGGGTCTTTTTCTGCCGGTGCGTATCCGCGGCCCTTTTTGGTCATGATATGCAGCAGTTGTGGGCCTTTCAGGTCACGCATGTTTTTCAACGTAGCGACCAGTCCCTGAACGTCGTGGCCGTCGACCGGGCCAATGTAGTTAAAGCCCAGCTCTTCGAACAGCGTGCCCGGCACTACCATGCCTTTCAGGTGTTCTTCGGTACGCTTGACCAGCTCTTTGATTGGCGGCAGGCCGGACAGCACTTTTTTCCCGCCCTCACGCAGGGTGGAGTAAAGCTTGCCGGACAGCAGCTGCGCCAGATGGTTGTTAAGCGCACCGACGTTTTCCGAAATCGACATTTCGTTATCGTTCAGTACCACCAGCATATCCGGGTCGATATCACCGGCGTGGTTCATGGCTTCAAACGCCATACCGGCGGTGATCGCGCCATCGCCAATAACGCAAACGGTACGGCGATTTTTACCTTCGCGCGCGGCCGCTACCGCCATGCCGAGACCGGCACTGATCGAGGTAGAGGAGTGGCCAACCGACAACACGTCATACTCACTTTCCGCACGCCAAGGGAAAGGGTGCAGGCCATTTTTCTGGCGAATGGTGGAAATTTTGTCGCGGCGCCCGGTCAGAATTTTGTGCGGGTAGGCCTGGTGACCGACGTCCCATACCAGATGATCGAAGGGGGTGTGGTACACGTAGTGCAACGCCACCGTCAGTTCGACGGTACCCAGCCCGGACGCAAAGTGGCCGCTGGAACGGCTGACGCTGTCCAGCAGGTATTGCCGAAGTTCGTCACACAGCTTCGGCAGGCTCTCTTTCGGCAACGAGCGGAGTTCATCGGGATTTTCCGCTAGCGCCAAGGTCGGGTATTTGGCTATATCAAGACTCATTCGATACTCATATCAGAGGAGTTAACGTCACACGTTAATTGTCGCGTTCAATAATGAAGCTGGCTAACGCTCGCAATGGCGCTGTGTTATAAGATTGTGCTGCCAAAGTGTCTAATGCAGCTAAAGCTTCCTGATAGAGATCCCACGCTTTTGCTTTCGCGCTGTCAAGCCCGAGCAAAGCTGGATAGGTGCTCTTTCCGTGTTGCTGGTCCGCCCCCTGGCGTTTACCGATTTTTTCGGTTTCGCCGACCACGTCCAAAATATCATCCTGCACCTGAAACGCCAGGCCTATCGCGGCGGCGTAACGGTCAAGCTGCGGCAGGGCTTTACGGCCGGGTTCACCGGCGGCCAAGGCCCCAAGGCGAACGGCCGCGCGAATTAACGCGCCGGTTTTGTGGCGATGGATCTGTTCCAATGCCTCCAGACCTATCTGCTTGTCTTCGGCTTCCAGATCCAGCGACTGCCCGCCGCACATGCCGGCTACGCCGCTGGCGGTAGCCAGTTCGGAGACCATCGCCAACCGATCGCGCAGCGCCACCTCGGGCATCTCCGCATCGGCCAGAATGGTGAATGCCAGCGTCTGAAGCGCATCTCCGGCCAGAATGGCATTGGCTTCGCCAAATTTGATGTGGCAGGTTGGCTGACCGCGACGCAGATCGTCGTCGTCCATGGCCGGTAAGTCGTCATGGATCAGTGAATAGGCGTGAATGCATTCTACCGCAGCTGCGGGTGCATCCAAATTATTCAGTGATACGCCAAACATCTGCCCGGTGGTGTACACCAGAAACGGGCGCAGGCGTTTACCGCCCAGCAGCGCACCGTGACGCATTGCCGCCACCATATTGCCATCGCTGAACGGCAGCGGTGCGATAAAATCCAGCAGCGTGCGGTCGGCCCGCTGGCGCAAGGCCTGCAACTGGTCAGAAAAAGCGGTCTGTTGGACAGTTTCGGACATGGTGATTACTCGGCATCCGGTGTGAAAGGCGTCAGCGCGGCATCATCGGCGCTGTCGTTAAGCAAAATTTGTACGCGTTGCTCCGCCTGCTGCAGTTTCTGCTGGCCCTGTCGCGCCAACTGAACGCCGCGTTCGAACTCATTCAATGCGTCTTCCAGCGGTAATTCACCCGATTCCAGACGCGTCACGATATTTTCCAGCTCGCTGAGGGAGCTTTCAAAGCTGACGCTTTGCTCTGTACTGTCTGATTGTGCAGGTTTTTTCGGCATAATTTTCTTTTTACATCATCATGTGAACAGTAGCGCCAGAGCCTATCCTAGCGGATCTTGATTAGCAAATCATGGCGCGTATGTGTGGTTTTGTGCACCGGGCTCCACCAGATAGTGGTATACTCTCCGCCGCAAATGCGATTGATAAAACATTCGGCAGTACCGTGGGTTTTATCAATCGCATATACATTGTAAATCCTTTTCCCTCGTAATTCTGACAATAAAGACCGCCATGAAGTTTATCATTAAATTGTTCCCGGAAATCACCATCAAGAGCCAATCTGTGCGCTTGCGCTTTATCAAGATCCTCTCGACCAGTATCCGCAACGTCCTGAAGCAGTATGATGAAACACTGGCGGTCGTCCGTCACTGGGATCATATCGAAGTTCGCGCCAAAGATGAAAACCAGCGGCCGGTGATTGCTGATGCGCTGACGCGCATCCCCGGTATTCATCATATTCTGGAAGTGGAAGACCGCGACTATACCGATATCCACCATATTTTCGAGCAGACGCTGGAAGCTTACCGCGAGCAACTGGAGGGGAAAACTTTCTGCGTGCGTGTGAAGCGCCGCGGCAAACAGGACTTCAATTCGCAGGACGTGGAGCGTTACGTCGGCGGCGGTCTGAACCAGCACATTGAGAGCGCGCGCGTTAAGCTGTCGCATCCGCAGGTAACGGTTAACCTGGAGATCGAAGACGACAAGCTGATGCTGGTCAAAGCCCGTCGTGAAGGCATCGGCGGTTACCCGGTGGGGACTCAGGAAGACGTATTGTCGCTGATTTCCGGTGGTTTCGACTCGGGCGTTTCCAGCTATATGCTGATGCGTCGCGGTTGCCGCGTGCATTATTGCTTCTTCAATCTGGGCGGCGCCGCGCATGAAATTGGCGTGCGGCAGGTGGCTCACTACCTGTGGAACCGTTTTGCCAGTTCGCACAAGGTGCGCTTTATCGCCATCGATTTTGAACCCGTGGTCGGCGAGATCCTCGAGAAAGTCGAAGACGGTCAAATGGGCGTGGTGCTTAAGCGCATGATGGTGCGCGCCGCTTCACAGATAGCTGAGCGTTATGGCGTGCAGGCTTTGGTGACCGGTGAGGCGCTGGGGCAGGTTTCCAGCCAAACGCTGACTAACCTGCGTTTGATCGACAACGCATCCGATACGCTGATTCTGCGTCCGCTGATCTCCCACGATAAAGAGCACATCATCAAAGTGGCGCGTGAGATTGGCACCGAAGACTTCGCCAAGACCATGCCGGAATACTGCGGCGTGATCTCGAAAAGCCCGACGGTGAAGGCGGTTAAAGCCAAAATTGAAGAAGAAGAAGCTAACTTTGACTTCAGCATTCTCGATCGCGTGGTCAGCGAAGCCAAGAACGTGGACATCCGCACCATCGCCGAGCAGACGCAGGAACAGGTTACCGAAGTGGAAACCGTGGCGGCGTTTGGCGCTGACGAGGTGATTCTGGATATTCGCTCTAATGACGAGCAGGAAGACAAGCCGCTGAAGCTGGATCAGGTTGAGGTGAAACCGCTGCCGTTCTACAAGCTCAGCACCCAGTTTGGCGATTTGGACCAGAGCAAAACCTACCTGCTGTACTGTGAGCGTGGCGTGATGAGCCGCCTGCAGGCGCTGTATTTGCTGGAGCAGGGCTACAGCAACGTGAAGGTCTACCGCCCGTAATCGATCAAGGGGCGGATTAACCGCCCCTGTGATTTAATCGCGGAAGTCGTACATCCCCGGAATCAAGACTAACTGAGCGGCGATCTCCGCCGCTTTGGCTTTACCCAGCAGCAAATCAATCAGCTTCAGCGCGAATTCCATTGAGGTTCCCGGCCCCTGGCTGGTGAGCAGGTTGACGCGCGCATCATACACCACACGTCGTTCCATCCATTTGTCGGCCGGGATCTGTTCTTTCAGCCCTGGGAAACCGGTCATATTGCCGACGGGGAACAGATCGTGATGTTGCAGCACCAGTGCGGGCGCGGCGCAGATGGCGGCGACGATATTGCCCTGCAGATGCATCTGGCGCACTTTCTCCACCAGCAGCGGGCTGTCGCGGAAACACTCGGCACCTTTCAGGCCGCCGGGCAGCACTATCGCGTCGAAGGGGTCATCGACAATCGACACCAGCGCCGCATCTGCCAGCAGCTTGACGCCGCGTGAGCAGACAATGGTCAGGTTGCCGTCGCCGGCCACGCTGGCGGTGGTGACTTTGATGCCTGCCCGCACCAACAGATCTATCGTGGTGACGGCTTCGATTTCTTCGCTACCAGGTGCCAGGCAGACCAGCGCCGATACGCTCATATTCATTTTCCTTTCGCTTAATCAATTCAAACAGTCGTGCGTTCTCCGGCAGAGTCACGCCGTGGCTGCGTGCGCGACGCAGCAGATAGCCGGTAATGTAGTCGATCTCGGTGTGCCGCTGGGTGCGGATATCCTGCAGCATCGAAGAGACGTTGTCCGCAGTGCTCTGGATCACCTCCATCACATACTGCTGCAAGCCTTCACAGGAGGTCGAATAACCCTCCATCGCCATCACGCCGGCGACTTCACGGCAGATGGCCTCAATCTGCTCAGGATAGCGCTGCAAATCGCCATTGCGGCAGTTATACAGCGCCGTTAGTGGATTAATCACGCAGTTTACTGCCAGCTTGCGCCAGTTCGCCGAAGTAATGTTGTTATGCCAGGCGACGTCAGGCAGCGCCTGATGCAGCACTTCCGCCAGATGGCTGAGCGAAGTCGCCGCCGGGGATGTCGGGCCGATATGGGTGGTACCGCCGGCCACATGGATAATGGTGCTGCCGTCATGGCGTGCGGCATGGGTGGTGGTGCCCTGCAATATCGGCTGATTGTTCGGCGGCAGCTCGTCCTGCGTGCCCATGCCGTTATGCAACAGCAGGATGGCGCAACGCGGGTTCAGCTTAGGCAACAGGGCACTGACCGCCCCGGAAACCTGCCAGGCTTTCAGCGTGACCAGCAACAGTTCACTCTGGACCAAATGTTCAGGATCGTTGGTGGGCAAATTACGGTTGAACGAGAGGCCTTCAGGCTCAATGACGTTCACTGCGCAAAAGGGTTGCGGTACTCGTAACCATCCCTGCACGTCGTGGCCCTGCTGATAAAGCCGGGAGAGCCACAGCTGTCCGAGCGCGCCGCAGCCAAGAACAGTTATTTTCATCCAGACTCCTTGGGGTAACGGGAAAAACGCTCAGTATCTATCCTATAATTATAGACTTTTCTGCTGCGCGGCGGGGCCGGCAAATTTTGTCTGAGGCGCTAAAGCGGTTATCATGCTCGGCATCGAAATCGCCTATCGCATTAGGCTCTAATTCAGGAGGAAGAAGTATGCCATCTTTCGACATTGTTTCCGAAATTGATATGCAAGAAGTACGTAACGCCGTTGAGAACGCCACGCGCGATCTTGGCACCCGTTGGGATTTCCGCAACGTGCCGGCCAGCTTTGAGCTGAACGAAAAAAACGAAAGCATCAAGGTTGCCAGTGAATCTGATTTTCAGGTGCAGCAACTGCTCGATATCCTGCGTGAAAAACTCAGCAAGCGCAGCATCGAAGGCAGCGCGCTCGAGATCCCGGAGGAGCTGACCCACAGCGGGAAAACCTACAGCGTGGAAGCCAAGCTGAAGCAGGGGATTGAAGCCGCCCAGGCGAAGAAAATCGTCAAGCTGATCAAAGACAGCAAGCTGAAAGTGCAGGTACAGATCCAGGGGGATGAAGTGCGTGTAACCGGTAAATCACGTGACGATCTGCAGGGCGTGATGGCGCTGGTGCGCGGTGCCGATCTGGGACAACCTTTCCAGTTCAAAAACTTCCGCGACTGATCCTTTCGCGAAGACCAATATATTGATGGGGGCCGGCTTGCCGGCCCTTAGTCTGAGACAAACACCCGAAAAACGTGGTTTTCGGATGTTTGGGGTAAATCAGAAGATATAATCCTTTGTTTTATTAACTCCAAGGTCAGGACTTTTAACTGCAAAGGACTTTGTCAGTAATCTGGGGGCCGGCTTGCCGGCCCTTTTCTTTACAGCGAATTCACCAGTGCTTCCAACTGACCGCGATTGGTTTGCTTGGTATCGACCTTCACGTAGGCGCTGCGCTCTTCCGGTACCACAATCGCTTCAGCTACGCCCGGCTGGGCCTTCAGGCGGCTTTCCAACGCCGAGTCTTTCACTGCCAGTTCCGACAGCGTAATACGCAGGCTGCTCACGTACGGTGGTTCCTGCATGGTGCTGCTGACCATGAACCAGATTGCGGCTAAAACGGCCCCGGCGATAAAGACCAATCCCGCGCCCTGCAAGCCGTACAGAAAACCGCCCAGGCTGCCGCCAATCGCCACGCCAATAAACTGGCTGGTGGAGTAAACCCCCATGGCCGTGCCTTTGTAGCCCGCCGGAGATTCTTTACTGATCAGCGACGGCAGGATTGCTTCCATCACGTTAAACGCCATAAAGAACAATTGCACGCCGGCAATGATGCCCCACAGGTGCGCGCCAGACAGCCACAGCAGCACTTCGGCACAGAATAAGACCGCCACGCAGCCCATGAAGACCTGCTTCATGCGGCGCTTCTTTTCGGCATAGATGATAAAGGGCACCACGGCGGCGAAAGACACCAGCATGGTGACCAGATAGACGATCCAGTGTTCACTGGGTGCCAGACCGGCTTTTTCCATTGCCAAAGGCAGCGCCACGAAGCTGGACATCAACAAGATATGCAGGCACATGATGCCAAAATTCAGTTTCAGCAGGCGGGAGTTGCTCAACACTTTGCTGAAGCTGCCGCGTACGATACTGGATTCACGGTTCAGCACGTGGCTGCTGGCGGAAGGCACGACCGCCAGGGTGATAACGATACCGGCCAATGCCAGCACGGCAATCATCCAAAACAGTGCGTGCAGGCCGAAAGCGTGGGTGACGATCGGGCCGACCACCATGGCGATGGCGAAGGTAATACCGAAGCTGACGCCGATGAATGCCATCGCTTTGGTGCGGTTCTGTTCCCGGGTGAGATCGGACAACAGCGCCATCACTGCCGCGGCGATAGCGCCGGAACCTTGCAATGCCCGGCCGAGGATAACCCCCCAGATGGAATCGGTAGCCGCGGCAATCACGCTGCCCAATGCGAAAATCAACAGTCCGCCGACAATCAGCGGTTTACGGCCGATACGGTCGGAAATCAGGCCGAAAGGAATTTGGAACACCGCCTGCGCCAGGCCGTAAATGCCAATGGCGATGCCGATCAGCGTTTCGCTGGCGCCGTTCAACGCCATACCGTAGGTCGTCAGTACCGGCAGCACCATAAACATGCCGAGCATGCGCAGTGAGAATACCGTTCCTAGCCCCCAGGTCGCTCGTCGTTCCAGCGGGGTCATTGCATTATCGTTCATTAAAACCTCATTAAAAGCCATTCCGTCAGGTTATCGGTGATAACGCCTGATGGGATAGCTTCTGTTAAAACTGCGTCATTTTAGTGTGAAGGGCAGGGGGGGTAAATCTAATGTTGTTTAGCAGATATTACAGTTCGTCGGTTTTTCTGCGAGATAAATAAAATGGGCCGCTAAGCGGCCCATAGAGAGCGGACAAAGACCTCAGTAGCTAGTAGTAATGCATTGAGTACTAATAGAAACAAAGGATTATATCTCTGCCTTGCCCCAAACATCCGAAAACCACGTTTTTCGGGTGTTTGTCATCAATTTAATGGGCCGCTAAGCGGCCCATTCACAGACGATTTGGCTTACCAGACGTAAGTCATCAACGTTTCCGGCGAGGCCGAAGCGCTGAAATCGATAGACATCATCACGCTGAGCGAGGTAATGGCAACAATCGAGAACACAAACAGTTTGCGCGCCCAAACGCTGTCATTTTCGGCTTTGTAACCACGCAGCGCCATCCCCAGCCACCATACGCTTACCGCCGCAGCGACGATCAGGTATTTGTAGCCGGCGTAGCCGCCCAAAGTCAGCATCAGCGTAGCAACCATAAACGCCACGATGTAGACGGTGATGTGGTTCTTCGCCACCGAAATGCCTTTGACGACCGGCAGTACCGGAATGTTGGCTGCTTGGTAATCTTTAAAGCGGAAGATGGCAATCGCATAGGAATGCGGCATCTGCCACAGGCTAAAGATAGCCAACAGGATCAACGCACCGGCATCGAACTCGTTGGTGACCGCGCAATAACCGATAACCGGTGGCGCAGCGCCCGACAAGCTGCCGATCAGCGTGCCGTATACCGAGTGGCGTTTCATGTACAGGCTGTAGACGCCGACATAAACCACAAAGCCCATCACCGCCAGCCACATGGCCAGCGGGTTGGCGCCAATATACAGCAACGCAAAGCCCGCAATACCCAGGGCGGTAGCGTAAACCAGGCTTACACTCGGCGCGATCAGGCCTTTCACCAGCACCCGATTCTTCGTTCTCTCCATTTTCTTGTCGATGTCGCGGTCAATGTAGTTGTTAAACACACAGCCCGAAGCGACAACCAACGAGACACCCACCAGGGTGGCGAGAAACAGGGGATAGTCGATGCTTCCTTTGGAAGCCAACAGGAATCCCCCGACGACAGAAATTAAATTGCCGAAAATAATTCCTGGTTTAGTTACTTGCAGGTATTGCTTAATCATCACGTGCAGCTCGACTCTTAACTGACCATCATATTGATGTTGAGGTTGTACATAATCCAGAGTGAACCCACAACAACGATACCGATGATCATAGCGGTGAACAGCAATGCCACCAGGTTCCAGCGCTCTTCCGATGAGGTATTCATGTGCAGGAAGTAAATCAGGTGAACAACCACCTGAATCACGGCCATGCCAACAACCACCGCCAGGATGGTGGAGTGAGAGGCGGTACCGCTCATCACCATCGCAAATGGAATCACCGTCAGGATGATCGACAGAATAAAGCCGATCAGATAGGTCTTGACGCTACCGTGGCTTGCGCCGCCGTGAGAAGTTTCATGGGATGAATGACTCATGACATAACCCCCAGCAGGTAAACAACGGTGAAGACGCAGATCCATACCACGTCCAGGAAGTGCCAGAACAGGCTCAGGCACATCAAACGGGTTTTGTTGGTTGCGGTCAGGCCACGCTTGCTGACCTGAATCATCATGATGATGATCCAGACCAGACCGGTAGTCACGTGCAGACCGTGGGTCGCAACCAGCGCGAAGAAGCTGGACAGGAACGCGCTGCGATCCGGACCATAGCCTTCAACGATCAGGTGATGGAATTCGTAGATCTCCATCGCGACGAAGCCCAGACCGAACAGGAAGGTCAGGAACAGCCAGGTGTTAACGCTGCCAACCTTGCCTTTGTTCATGCCGATCATCGCCATACCGTAGGTGATGGAGCTGAACAACAGCAGGAAGGTTTCAACCAGGACAAACTTCAGATCGAAGATGTCTTTGCCAGAGGGACCGCCAGCGGTCCCGTTCACCAGTACTGCATAAGTCGCGAACAAGCTCGCAAACAAAATACAGTCGCTCATCAGGTAGATCCAGAATCCGAAGACTTTGGTCTCTCCTGCGTCGTGGTGCCCATGCTCTGCATGGGCTGCGTTATGGTTAGTCAGAGTATCAGTTGACATGTTTCACGCCTGCTTTGCTGATTTGTTCATAGTGTTGGTTTTCAATGCGCTCGATCTCATCAACCTGCACATAGTAATCAACATCTTCATCGAAGCTCTTGGCAATCCAGGTCACGATCATACCTACGAAGGCAGCGATCGCCATCCACCAGATGTCCCAGATCATCGCGAAACCAAATACCAGGCTGAAGCCAGCAATAATCACACCGGCACCGGTATTCTTCGGCATATGAATCGGTTCGTATTTAGCCGGTTTCTTATAAGCTACGCCTTTTTCTTTCATGTCCCAGAATTCATCACGGTCATGAATCTGTGGCACTACGGCAAAGTTATAGAACGGCGGTGGAGACGAAGTCGACCACTCCAGCGTACGAGCACCCCATGGGTCACCGGTCAGGTCACGGTTCTGCTCACGGTCACGCACACTGACGAACACCTGAATCACTTGGCACAGGATACCGCAGGCAATCAGAGCCGCGCCGCCCGCCGCTACCAGCAGCAGTGGGTGGAACTCTGGGTTGATGTTCTGGCTGATACGACGAGTCATACCCATAAAGCCCAGAGCATACAGCGGCATAAAGGCCACGAAGAAGCCGATGATCCAGAACCAGAACGCGCGGATACCCCATTTTTCGTTCAGCGTGAAGCCGAAGGATTTAGGGAACCAGTAGGTCAGGCCTGCGAAGCAACCGAACACCACACCACCGATGATAACGTTATGGAAGTGGGCAATCAGGAACAGACTGTTGTGCAGCACGAAGTTCGCACCCGGCACGGCCAGCAGAACGCCGGTCATCCCACCCACGGAGAAGGTGATGATGAAGCCGATGGTCCACAGCATAGCGGAGTTGAGCTGAATGCGGCCCTGGTACATGGTGAACAGCCAGTTGAAGATTTTCACCCCGGTAGGGATGGAAATGATCATGGTGGCGATACCGAAGAAGGCGTTTACGTTCGCGCCGGACCCCATGGTAAAGAAGTGGTGCAACCATACGATGAACGACAGAACGGTAATCGCGATGGTTGCCCATACCAGTGAGGTATAGCCGAACAGGCGCTTTCTCGAGAAGGTCGCGGTGACCTCGGAGAACACACCGAACACCGGCAGAACCAGGATATACACCTCTGGGTGACCCCAGGCCCAAATCAGGTTGATGTACATCATCATGTTGCCGCCCATATCATTGGTAAAGAAATGGGTGCCCAGATAGCGATCCAGGGTCAGCAACGCGATGGTTACGGTCAGAATTGGGAAAGAAACGATGATCAGGACGTTAGTACACAGAGCTGCCCAGGTGAACACCGGCATCTTCATCAGAGGCATGCCAGGAGCACGCATCTTCAGAATGGTGGCGAAGAAGTTCACACCGGTCAACAGGGTACCAATACCGGAAATCTGCAGGCTCCAGATCCAGTAGTCGACCCCGACGCCAGGACTGTATTCCTTGCCCGACAGCGGCGGATACGCCAGCCAACCTGTTTGCGCGAACTCACCAACCCCCAGAGAGATGTTGATCAGCACTACGCCCACCACGAAGAACCAGAAGCTCAGGGAGTTCAGGAACGGGAAGGCAACGTCGCGCGCACCGATTTGCAAAGGTACCACTACGTTCATCAGACCTACCACGAAAGGCATCGCCATGAAGAAGATCATGATAACGCCGTGGGCGGTGAAGATTTGGTCGTAGTGGTGCGGCGGCAGGAATCCGGCCTCGCCGGCGGACGCAAGCGCCTGCTGACTACGCATCATGATGGCATCGGCAAAACCACGCAGCAGCATAACCATTGCCACGATGATGTACATGATACCAATTTTTTTATGGTCAACCGAAGTCAACCAGTCGCTCCATAGCCATTTCCACTTGCCGAAATAGGTTATCAGCGCCAGCAGTGCCAGGCCCCCAATAACAATTGCAGCAACGGTGACCATGATGATCGGTTCGTGGTACGGAACCGCATCAATCGTTAATTTTCCCAACATCAGTTTATTCCTCGGCTCCGGCGTGAGCATGTTCACCCATGTCCATACCCTGGCTCATGTCCATGCCTTCGTGCGCGGTAGCGCCTTTGTGCATGTCCATATCACCCATGAATTTGCCAATAGTTTCTTTGAACAAATTCGGTTTGACACTGGAGAAGTACTCGACCGGGTTGTTTTCACTCGGCTCTGCCAGTTTGTTAAAGTCGCTGGTGGCGTTTAGGTTATTCGACGATGCTTTCACCTTGGCAACCCACTGATCGAAGTCGCCTTCGGTTGGGGTGACAATGGCGGTGAATTTCATGCCGGAGAACCCGCGACCGCTGAAGCTGCTTGAAATACCGTCGTATTTGCCTGCTTCATTGCCGATCAGGTGCAGTTTGGTCTGCATCCCGGCCATCGCATAAATCTGCCCACCTAACTGAGGAATAAAGAACGAGTTCATTACCGAGTTAGAGGTGATCTTGAATTCGACTGGAACATCTTTCGGGAAAGCCAGCTCATTAACCGTCGCGATGCCTTGTTCCGGGTAGATAAACAGCCATTTCCAGTCGAGCGACACCACTTCGATCGTCATCGGCTTCTTGTCAGTGACAATCGGCTTGAACGGATCCAGCTCGTGGGTAGTCTTCCAGGTAATGGTGCCAAGGATGGCGATGATAATGATAGGAATGGTCCAGACGACCGCTTCGATCTTGTTGGAATGTGACCAGTTCGGACTGTACTTGGCGTCTTTGTTGGAAGCACGGTACTTCCAGGCAAAGGCGAACGCCATAAAGATAACTGGTATCACCACGATCAGCATCAACGCGATTGCAGTGATAATCAGTGTCCGTTGCTCAACACCAATTGCTCCTTTGGGGTTCATCAATACCATATTGCAACCACTGAGCATTACAGTGGAGGCAATTAATGACAACATCCCAATACTTTTATTGTATTTCTTAAGTCTCATCTAACGACCTCAATTACAAAGGCTCTATTGTCGTTTCATGTGTGCGGGCATTTTACGGGAAGGTTGCAGTACTGTAAACATGCTTAAGGGAGTGTCAGCGCCTTGTTGACACTTTCTGTTAAGGGTGTCACAGATGTCACGCTACGTGACAATTTACCAATGGCAACAACGCGTTGGCGCGCTGAATCGTGCCGAGCAACCCGTATGTTAAGGAAAACTAAAGGTATGATGAATCTTGCAGCTGAAAACGCTTTTTTGAAATACGAGTGAAAGGTTTATTTAATGTAAAATAATTGTGTCTTAAAGGTGAATTTAATTTTATTTCCCGATCTCGCTATTCGAATAAAAAAATAATTTGGGCGGGAATTATATTTTTTAACTAAATAAATACATCACCCTGATGCATTTTTGCCGACCGGCACGATGACCGGTCGGCGATTATCAGGCCAGTTTGGTACGGCGCAGTGCCAGATAGTCCAGCAAACTGCCCATCGCAATGCCCACCAGACTCAGCGCGGCACCCATTTGCAACAGCCGATCGGCCAGGTTCGGCAACAGGGTCCAGTCGAGCGCATTGGTGATCAGCAGGAGCAGCCACAGGCCCAGCAAGGTACAGCCCAGCGTCAGCAGGCGCAATGCCCAACGGTAAAACTGGCGGAATTCGGTGCGTGGCATGAAGTCATCGGTGCGCTGGGTATATTCCAGCGTCTGACGGCACAGGTGCAGCAGCAGCAGGCCCGGCACCGCGGCGACGATCGAGAATAAATAGAATAACGGCCAGCCGTGTGCTTCAACAAACCAACCGGCAATGGGCCCGACATACACCCGCCCGACGGCGGACAGCGCCGACAGCAGGGCGAACTGGGTGGCGGAAAATGACTTGTTGCACAGCGTCATCAGCAGCGCGACAAAGGCCGCGGTGCCCATACCGCCACACAGGTTTTCCAGGAAGATGGCGCTGCCCATGGTCATGATGTTTTTATCGGTGACCGCCAGGATCCAATAACCGAGATTGGAAACCGCCTGCAGGATGCCGAACAGCATCAGGGCGCGGAACAGGCTGAGGCGTTGCATCAGCACGCCGCCAAACAGCGCACCGACGATGGTGGCGAACAGGCCGAGGGTTTTGTTGACCAGCCCGACTTCACCGGCATCGAAGCCGACGCCACGGATCAGGAAGGTGGTGCTCAGGCTGCCGGCAAAGGCATCGCCCATCTTGTACATGACGATCAGCAGTAAAATCAGCCAGGCATTGTTACGCGCAAAGAAATCACGCAGCGGAGCGACTACCGCCTGCTCCATGGTACGCGGTGCCGGAATGCTGTCGTCGGGTTCAGGTGCCAGCAGGGTGGCGACAATTCCGATCAGCATCAGCCCGGCCATCAGCCAGTAGGTCGACTGCCAGCCTAAATAGCGATCCGCCAGCCACAGCGCCAACCCACCGGACACCAGCATGGCCAGCCGGTAACCCAATACCGAAACTGCGGCACCGGTGCCGCGCTCTTCGGCGCTCAGCAGATCGGTTTTATAGGCGTCAAAAACAATATCCTGCGACGCGGAACAGAACGCCACCAGTACCGCCAATGCCGCCAGCCACCAAAGGTGCTGTGCCGGCTGCATAAAGCCCATTGCGACAATCGACACCACCAGCAACAGTTGGCTGATCAGCAGCCAGCCGCGCCGCCGCCCGAGAAAGGGCGGGGTGTAGCGGTCCATAAAGGGCGACCACAGGAATTTGAACACATAGGCCTGACCGACCAGCGAAAAAATGCCGATGGTTTTCAGATCGATGTTTTCGACGGTCATCCAGGCTTGCAGCGTGCCGGAGGTCAGTGCCAAGGGCAGACCCGACGCGAAGCCCAGCAGCAGGAGGATGGCGGAGTTACGCTGGGTAAAGATATTCAGATACTGTTTCGACATGAGTTCCCTGTCTGCACCGCCCGATGATCCGGGCGGCACAAGGCGTTCGCGGATTAACGCGCGTTTTGCTTGATAAAGTCGTTGACGCTGGTGTCTTGCGCCATATCGGCAATAACGTCACCCAGCACGGTGTTGACCGCGTTAGTGATTTTCTCGTTGGTTGCCGTGAAGGCGCCCTGCACGTTATAGGTTGAACGGTAGTTCTTCACCTGTTTGTTGCCGTTTTTCGCCTGGGCGGTAATAGAAATATCGGCCTTGGTGGTGATGTTGTAGCGCAGGTTGCCTTCAGAGACGTCCGCATACAGGTTATTGACCACGATTTGCAGATCAACCGCGCCGTCAGCGCCAATCATGTAGCCGCGCGCGCCCATTTGTTTCTCGAGCACTTCCTGCAGTAAGAAGCGCAGATCGCGTGATGGCGTCAACGTCACCAACTGGCCGTCGCGGTTCACTTTCGCCAGCGCCTGGTCTTGACGCTGATCCGCGCCGTTAATGCTGATGGTCACGCCCTGCAGGGTCGGATCTTGCTGTGGCAGGACGATCTTCGGCGTCACGTTCAGGGTATTGCTGCTGGTGGCACAGCCGGCCAGCATCAGTGCGGCCAACAGTGGAAGGCAAAGTTTTTTTAACATAGTTACTGTCTCATTCTCGATGGATTTTAAGCTGCCGCAAACTGCCAAGATTAACGAAGCGGGTTTGAGCAGGCTTTCTGTAATAATCAGAGCGGGATAGCCAACAACAAATTGTCGACATCATAGCATCGCCGCCGGCCGGAGGAAGCGCAGAACGCACCGGAGTGACAAATTTTTACCTGCCGTTGATAAAAACATGCTTTTTTGCCCGTCTCAATCGGATAAACCTCAAGCGGCGGCGGATGTTGACCGTTTTTTGTCCGCAAAAAAGAGAAATTTACCTGAGGAATGGTCTAAAAGGGACGAAAGCGGCTAAGATTGAAATAGATGGGGGCGGTCCTCTGCCGGTGTAGTAAGGAGATCCTATGATTCGCGAGCAAATAGAAGCAAAGTTAAGGGCGGCATTTGAGCCCGCGTATCTGGAAGTCGTTGATGAAAGTTATCGTCATAACGTTCCGGCGGGTTCAGAAAGCCATTTCAAGGTGGTATTGGTCAGCGATCGCTTCGTCGGCGAACGTTTTCTGACGCGGCATCGTTCGATTTACGGCGTGCTGTCAGAGGAGTTGGCGGATGGCGTACATGCGCTGGCGTTGCACACCTATACCCTGAAAGAGTGGGAAGGGCTGCAGGATACCGTACCGGCTTCCCCGCCTTGCCGTGGGGCCGGAACCTTGGCCTGACGGCTAAATTTGCGGTATCAGTGGAACTTTGACCACGATTTGGGGTATTACTACAGACGAATTTTGGAACGGCCTGCGGGCCGTTTCTGTTTTTGACGACGACATAGCCGACGCGTAATGCAGCGAAGGCCGGGTCGGCTTCGGCGGCCTTTTGGCGATCAAATCGGCAAAAGTGTGAGTTTTAGCGCGCCGCCGCCGCCTTGCTTTCCTCGACTCGCTCCGCTTGCGCCGCTATAATGTCGCGTCTTATTTTTCCGGAATGGTTTCGGGACGCTTCTGTCATCAGGAAACTCGGTTCTGTAATGTAGCCGTCCTGGTTCTTGGAACGGAGTTGACCGAGCACTGTGATTTTTTTGAGGTAACAAGATGCAAGTTTCAGTAGAAACCACTCAAGGCCTTGGGCGCCGTCTCTCTATTACTGTACCCGCTGATACTATCAAGCAGGCTATTAAAAAAGAGCTGATCAACGCGGCAAAAAGCGTTCGTATCGATGGCTTCCGTAAAGGCCATGTACCGATGAACATCGTTGAGCAACGTTATGGCGCTTCCGTTCGCCAGGACGTGCTGGGCGAAGCGATGCAACGCAGCTTTGTTGATGCGATCATCAAAGAAAAGATCAATCCGGCTGGCGCACCAAACTACGTGCCGGGCGAGTACAAAGAAGGTGAAGACTTCACTTTCGCGGTTGAATTCGAAGTGTATCCGGAAGTTGAGCTGAAAGGCCTGGATGGCATCGAAGTTGAGAAGCCGGTTGTTGAAGTTAACGACGCCGACGTTGACACCATGCTGGACACCCTGCGCAAGCAGCAGGCGACCTGGAAAGACAGCGATCGTGCAGCGCAAGCTGAAGACCGCGTAACCGTAGATTTCTCCGGTTCTATCGATGGCGAAGAGTTTGAAGGCGGCAAAGCCTCTGACTTCGTTCTGGCGATGGGCCAGGGCCGCATGATCCCAGGCTTCGAAGAAGGTCTGGTCGGTCATAAAGCCGGTGAAGAATTCACTATCGACGTTAACTTCCCGGAAGATTACCACGCTGAAAACCTGAAGGGCAAAGCGGCTAAGTTCGCTATCGTTCTGAAGAAAGTGGAAGAGCGTGAGCTGCCAGAGCTGACTGAAGAATTCATCAAACGTTTCGGCGTGGCTGATGGTTCTATCGAAGGCCTGCGTGCTGAAGTGCGTAAAAACATGGAGCGCGAGCTGAAAGGCGCAGTGCGTAACCGCATCAAGACTCAGGCAATCGACGGCCTGGTCAGCGCTAACGAAATCGACGTTCCTGCTGCGCTGATCGACGGCGAAGTTGACGTTCTGCGCCGTCAGGCTGCACAACGTTTCGGCGGCAACGAGAAGCAAGCGCTGGAACTGCCACGCGAACTGTTCGAAGAGCAGGCCAAGCGTCGCGTAGTGGTTGGTTTGCTGCTGGGCGAAGTGATCAGCACCAACGATCTGAAAGCTGACGAAGATCGCGTTAAGACGCTGATCGAAGAAATGGCTTCCGCTTACGAAGATCCAAGTGAAGTTGTTGAGTTCTACAGCAAAAACAAAGAGCTGATGAACAACATGCGCAACGTTGCTCTGGAAGAACAAGCGGTTGAAGCCCTGCTGGCAAAAGCGAAAGTGACTGAGAAAGCCACCACCTTCAGCGAGCTGATGAACCAGACTCAACAGGCGTAATGTCTGTACGCCAGGGCGCAATCTGACGCGCCTTCGGGCCTGGCTTGCCGGTCCCGGCGTTAAAAAAGCCCGTAACCTTCGGTTGCGGGCTTTTCTTTTTGCCACGTTGCTGATTAATCTCAGGTTAAGCGTGACAATATGCACTATATTTACCCTGTTGCTCTTGGGACAGTCTGGCATGATGGTCATCGTCGACATGCCGGCCGCGTAAAAATACGCAGTCGGGCTTGAAATTCTGCCAGCGGCCCCAATCTGTAAAATGTAGTTATTTATGCTGTTTGCCAGAGTGCGCGGGATCAGAAAAACCGTCGGGTACGTGTGGCGCGGGTCGAATGCTTGAGCATAGTCATCATGACCGTTCTCAAGTAGAATCGGTGTAAAAGGGTGTAACCCTGGCCGCCAAGGCAATTTCTATTAGGAGACGGTAATGTCATACAGTGGCGAACGAGATCAATTTGCACCTAACATGGCCCTGGTGCCGATGGTGGTAGAGCAGACTTCACGCGGGGAGCGTTCTTACGACATCTATTCCCGCCTGCTGAAAGAGCGCATTATTTTCCTGACCGGCCAGGTTGAAGATCACATGGCCAACCTGATTGTGGCGCAGATGCTGTTCCTCGAAGCGGAAAGCCCGGAAAAAGACATTTACCTATACATTAACTCCCCGGGTGGCGTGATCACCGCCGGCATGTCAATCTATGACACCATGAAGTTCATCAAGCCGGACGTCAGCACCATTTGTATGGGCCAGGCGTGCTCGATGGGTTCCTTCCTGCTGACCGCAGGTGCCAAGGGCAAACGCTTCTGCTTGCCGAACTCACGCGTGATGATCCACCAGCCGCTGGGCGGTTATCAGGGCCAGGCGACGGATATCGAAATCCACGCGCGTGAAATCCTGAAGGTGAAGGCGCGCATGAACGAGCTGATGGCAGAGCATACCGGCCAGTCACTGGAGCAGATCGAACGCGATACCGAACGCGATCGCTTTATGACCGCGGAAGAAGCGGTAGAATACGGTCTGGTTGACGGCATTCTGACGCACCGCAAGTAAGTACCACGCGGCTGGCGAGGTATATGTGCGAGCCGATAGGCTATAGTAATCAGAGCGGGCGCAGCTCGCTCTGGTGAGCATAATCGGCGTTCCCGGTATGCGTTTTGGGCGCACTGCCGCCGTGATATTCCTGCGGGACAAAGACTAAAGAAGAGGTTTACTGATGACAGATAAGCGCAAAGACGGTTCAGGAAAGCTGCTGTACTGCTCTTTCTGCGGCAAAAGCCAGCATGAAGTGCGTAAGCTGATTGCCGGTCCGTCAGTGTATATCTGCGATGAATGTGTTGACCTGTGTAACGACATTATTCGCGAAGAGATTAAAGAAGTTGCCCCGCATCGTGAGCGCAGTGCGCTGCCGACGCCGCACGAAATTCGTCACCACCTGGATGACTATGTCATTGGCCAGGAGCAGGCGAAAAAAGTGCTGGCGGTAGCGGTGTATAACCACTACAAACGCCTGCGTAACGGCGATACCAGCAACGGTATCGAGTTGGGCAAAAGCAACATTCTGCTGATTGGTCCGACCGGTAGCGGTAAAACCCTGCTGGCGGAAACGCTGGCGCGCTTCCTGGATGTGCCTTTCACCATGGCCGATGCCACCACGCTGACCGAAGCCGGTTATGTGGGTGAGGACGTGGAGAACATTATCCAGAAGCTGCTGCAGAAGTGCGACTACGACGTGCAGAAAGCGCAGCGCGGCATCGTCTACATCGATGAAATCGACAAGATTTCCCGTAAGTCAGACAATCCGTCCATCACCCGTGACGTGTCGGGCGAAGGCGTGCAGCAGGCTCTGTTGAAGCTGATCGAAGGCACCATTGCCGCGGTTCCACCGCAGGGTGGCCGTAAGCATCCTCAGCAGGAATTCCTGCAGGTTGATACCTCGAAAATCCTGTTTATCTGCGGCGGCGCATTTGCCGGCCTGGATAAAGTGATCGGTCAGCGCGTCAATACCGGTTCCGGTATCGGCTTTGGCGCTACCGTGAAAGGGGAAGCCGAGAAGGCGACCGAAGGCGAACTGCTGCTGCAGGCTGAGCCGGAAGATCTGATCAAGTTTGGCCTGATCCCTGAGTTCATCGGTCGTCTGCCGGTCGTGGCAACCCTGAGCGAGCTGAGCGAAGATGCGCTGATCCAGATCCTGAAAGAGCCGAAAAATGCCTTAACCAAACAGTATCAGGCATTGTTCAATCTGGAAGGCGTGGAACTGGAGTTCCGTGAAGAAGCGCTGAACGCCATCGCCAAGAAGGCCATGACGCGTAAAACCGGTGCACGTGGTCTGCGCTCCATTGTAGAAGGCGCGTTGCTGGACACCATGTATGACCTGCCGTCCATGGACAGCGTCGACAAAGTGGTGATCGATGAATCGGTTATCGCCGGCCAGTCCAAACCTTTGCTGATTTACGGCAAACCGGAAGCACAGGCTTCAGGCGAATAATTCGCCAGTCAAACCAGAAAGTTAATATCAAAATGGGGGATTTTATCCCCCATTTCTTTTTCCTGCATTCTTGCCGTTGAATGTAAGAGATTCATCCCCATATACTCATTAACCAGATTTTATGAAACGTTTGATGCTTGCGTCTCATGAGATTCCCCTCAACCTGGCGGAAGTTAAACTTAAGAGAGAGCTCTATGAACCCTGAGCGTTCCGAACGCATTGAAATCCCCGTCTTGCCGTTGCGCGACGTGGTGGTTTATCCGCACATGGTGATCCCGTTATTTGTTGGCCGGGAAAAATCGATTCGGTGCCTCGAAGCAGCAATGGATCATGATAAAAAGATCATGCTGGTGGCACAGAAAGAGGCCTCAACGGATGAACCTGGCATTAATGACTTGTTCTCTGTCGGCACCGTAGCGTCGATTTTGCAGATGCTGAAACTGCCGGACGGCACGGTAAAAGTGCTGGTAGAAGGCCTGCAGCGGGCGCGTATTACTACGCTTTCCGACAGCGGCGAGCACTTTGCTGCCCAGGCAGAATATCTTGAGTCACCGGCGATTGACGAGCGTGAACAGGAAGTCCTGGTGCGCACCGCAATCAATCAGTTTGAAGGCTACATCAAACTGAACAAGAAAATCCCACCGGAGGTGCTGACGTCATTAAACAGCATCGACGACGCTGCACGCCTGGCCGATACCATTGCCGCGCACATGCCGCTGAAACTCAGCGACAAGCAGTCGGTACTGGAGATGTTCGATATCACTGAACGTCTGGAATACCTGATGGCGATGATGGAATCGGAAATTGACCTGCTTCAGGTTGAAAAACGTATCCGTAACCGCGTCAAAAAGCAGATGGAAAAAAGTCAGCGCGAGTACTATCTGAATGAGCAGATGAAGGCGATTCAGAAAGAACTGGGCGAGATGGACGATGCGCCGGACGAGCATGAAGCGCTGAAGCGCAAGATTGAAGCGGCGAAAATGCCGAAAGACGCGCGTGAAAAAACCGAAGCGGAACTGCAAAAGCTGAAAATGATGTCACCCATGTCTGCGGAAGCGACCGTGGTCCGTGGTTACATCGACTGGATGCTGCAGGTGCCGTGGAATGCGCGCAGCAAGGTTAAAAAAGACCTGGTTAAAGCGCAGGAAGTGCTCGATATCGATCACTATGGCCTGGAGCGAGTCAAGGACCGTATTCTTGAGTATCTCGCGGTACAGAGCCGCGTGAGCAAAATCAAAGGGCCTATCCTGTGTCTGGTGGGGCCTCCTGGCGTAGGTAAAACCTCGTTGGGACAGTCGATAGCCAAAGCGACCGGTCGCCAGTATGTGCGTATGGCGCTGGGTGGCGTGCGTGACGAAGCGGAAATTCGCGGTCACCGTCGTACCTACATCGGTTCGATGCCGGGTAAACTGATCCAGAAAATGGCCAAGGTCGGGGTGAAAAACCCGCTGTTCCTGCTGGACGAAATCGACAAGATGTCTTCCGACATGCGTGGCGATCCGGCCTCTGCTCTGCTTGAGGTGCTGGATCCGGAACAGAACGTGGCGTTTAACGATCACTACCTGGAAGTGGATTACGATCTGTCCGACGTGATGTTCGTTGCTACCTCGAACTCGATGAACATTCCTGCGCCGTTGCTGGACCGTATGGAAGTGATCCGCCTGTCCGGCTACACCGAGGACGAGAAGCTCAATATCGCCAAGCAGCACCTGCTGCCGAAGCAGCTTGAGCGTAACGCCCTGAAAAAAGGTGAGCTGACGGTCGACGACAGCGCCATCACCGGCATTATCCGCTATTACACCCGCGAAGCCGGGGTGCGTAGTCTGGAGCGTGAAATCTCCAAACTGTGCCGTAAAGCGGTGAAAACGCTGCTGATGGACAAGAAGATCAAGCATATCGAGATCAACGGCGACAACCTGAAAGATTACCTGGGTGTCCAGCGTGTTGACTATGGTCGTGCCGATACCGAAAACCGCGTGGGTCAGGTGACCGGCCTGGCGTGGACGGAAGTGGGCGGCGATCTGTTGACCATCGAAACCGCGTGCGTCCCGGGCAAAGGTAAGCTGACCTACACCGGTTCCCTTGGTGAAGTGATGCAGGAATCGATTCAGGCTGCGCTGACCGTGGTACGTGCGCGTGCGGATAAGCTGGGTATCAACGCCGATTTCTACGAGAAGCGCGATATTCACGTTCACGTGCCGGAAGGCGCTACGCCGAAAGACGGCCCGAGCGCAGGTATCGCCATGTGTACCGCGCTGGTGTCCTGTCTGACGGGCAACCCGGTTCGTGCCGACGTGGCAATGACCGGCGAGATCACGCTGCGTGGTCAGGTATTGCCGATTGGTGGCTTGAAAGAGAAACTGTTGGCAGCGCACCGCGGCGGCATCAAAACCGTGCTGATCCCGTATGAGAACAAGCGTGATTTGGAAGAGATTCCGGACAATGTTATCGCCGATCTGGACATTCATCCGGTGCAGCGAATTGATGAGGTTTTGAACCTTGCCTTGCAGAATCCGGCCTTCGGCGCACTGCCGGTAGCGGCAAAATAGTGACGAATCGCAAAAACCATTGATAAAACTTATGCTGGCAAGTCATTTCGGACTTGCCAGTCTTTTTTTGTACCGCTAAGTTAGAAAGCTGTCGGCCCACGTTTTGTCACGCTTTCGGTGGCTTGCCAAGGTTCGATGGGATTGATATAACAGCTGCGCTGTCGCAACCGTAGGGATTTTTCGGTGCGACGATTGAATTCTAGAGGGGATGATAGAGTGAATAAGTCACAACTGATCGACAAAATTGCCGCAGGTGCTGATATTTCCAAAGCGGCAGCTGGGCGTGCTTTAGATGCAGTGATTGCATCTGTTACCGAATCCTTGAAGGAAGGGGATGACGTGGCTCTGGTTGGTTTCGGTTCTTTCACCGTGCGTGAGCGTTCAGCCCGTACTGGCCGTAACCCGCAAACCGGTAAAGAGATCAAAATCGCGGCAGCCAAAGTTCCGGCCTTCCGTGCAGGGAAAGCGCTGAAAGACGCAGTAAACTGATTGTTTGCGTCTAACCGTTTAGCGTTGCAGGGTTTAGCAATAAACAATCACCTGACGCAACGGTGCTGGTAAGGTAAGATATAAGGCGCATCAGACTGATGCGCTTTTTTTATTTTTGTCGCAGGGAACGCGCCTGCACAAGGGTGTTTTTAATCCACATCACAGCGGAGTGTTGTCACACTATGATGGACAATTTACGCGCGGCAGCTAATCACGTCGTGCTCAAAATCATCCTGGGCTTGATCATTTTGTCATTTCTTTTGACAGGGGTGGTCAGCTATCAGGGGAGTGCCGGTGATTATGCAGCGAAGGTCAATGGCCAGGTGATCGAGCGTGCTCAGCTGGAACAAGCTTTCCAAAGCGAACGCAGCCGCATGCAGCAACAGTTGGGTGACCAGTTCTCCGTACTGGCGGGCAACGAAGGCTATATGCAGCAGATGCGCCATCAGGCACTGTCACAGCTGATCGACAACATGCTGCTGGACCAATATGCCAAGAAATTAGGCCTGAGCGTCAGTGACGATCAGGTGAAAGAAGCCATCCGTAAAGCGCCTTACTTCCAGACAAACGGCCAGTTCGATAATGCCAAATATCTCGATCTGATTAGCCGCATGGGTTACACCGCCGATAACTTTGCGCAGTCAATGCGTCAGCAGTTGGTTAACCAGCAGGTGATCCAGGCCTTCGGCGAGTCAGGTTTCATCCTGCCAACCGAAGCGCAAGGAATGACGTCACTGGTGCTGCAGCAGCGCGATGTGCGCCTGGCTACGCTGGATCTGAAAGCGTTGCAGGCCAAGCAAACCGTGACCGACGACGAGCTGAAAGACTACTACAGCCAGAACAAGAACAGCTTTATTGCGCCAGAGCAGGTCAAGGTAAGCTATATCCCGATGGACGCCGCCTCGATGCAAGACAAGGTGACGGTAGCCGATGCGGATATCAGCGCCTATTACGACCAGCACAAAAGCAGCTACGGCCAGCCTGAGCGCAAGAATTACAGCGTGATCCAGCTGAAAACCGAGGCGGAAGCCAATGCGGTGCTGGACGAACTGAAAAAAGGCGGCGATTTCGCCACTCTGGCGAAAGAAAAATCCACCGACATCATCTCACGCCGTACCGGCGGTGAGCTGGGCTGGCTGGAGCCGGACACCACGGCAGACGAGCTGAAACAGGCTAACCTGACCGAAAAAGGCCAGCTTTCCGGTGCAGTGAAGTCCTCTGTGGGCTATCTGGTCGTACGTCTGAACGACATCGAGCCGGAAAAAGTGAAGCCGCTTAGCGAAGTGCGTGATGCCATCGCCAAGCTGGTTAAGCAGGAGAAGGCGGTAGACGCGTATTACGCGCTGCAGCAAAAGGTGAGTGAAGCGGCAACCAGCGATAACGAATCTCTGGCGTCAGCCGAAGAAGCCGCTGGTGTGAAAGCAGCCCAGACCGATTGGTTCACCCGCGACAACATTCCGGCTGCGCTGAACTTCAAACCTGTCGTCCAGTCGATTTTCGATGGTTCACTGATTGGCGAAGGCGGCTCTCCGGGCAGCAACTCCGATGTGATCACCGTTGATGGTGACCGTGCTTTCGTGATCCGCGTATCAGGCCACAAGCCGGAAGGCATTGAGCCGTTCGATCAGGTCAAAGATCGCGTGGCGGAATTGGTCAAGCGCAACAAAGCCGAACAGGAAGCGAAACTGCAGGGCGAGAAGCTGCTGGTTGAGCTGAAGCAGGGTAAGGGCGACGAAGCGATGAAAGCGGCCGGCCTGAGCTTTGGCAGCGTACAGAAGATGGCGCGTGCGCCGGAAGACAGCCAGCTGGTGCAGAGCGTGTTCGCGCTGCCGCACCCGCAGGAAGGCAAACCGGTTTACGGCATGTCGCAAGACCGCCAGGACAACGTGGTGCTGATTGCACTTGATGCGGTGACGCCAGGCAGCCTGTCGGCGGAAGAAATGAAAACCTTCGTCAGCAAAATGGAAGAAGGCGCGACGGGCGTCTCCTTTGACTCTTTGCTGGCCAGCCTGCGCAAAGAAGCCAAAATCACCATGGGTGCCGCTGAGCAGCAACAGCCTCAGTAACGCACCGCAGTTTTCTGCAACGCAATGTAATGCTAAAAGGCCGCTTTCGCGGCCTTTTCCATATCTGCTATCCGCCAATTGCTGAAGTTCCCTGGCTGCGGCAAGGTGAGCTTGCTGTTAAACACAAGGAGGATACAGCATGCAACTTACAGAAATAAAAGCGGTTAACGGGTATGGGTTCAGCCTCAAGGTCCTGCTGACAGCGGCCCTGATCTGTTTGGCCGGGCCATCGGCTGCCGCTGAGGAAAAGAGGCCTGCCGCACAGACGGTGTTATCAGCGCCGACGGTGAATGCTGAACAAGGCGCTGAAGCTGCCGCCCATGATGAGGCATCGGTCAGCATCAATCAGGCTGATGCCGAGCAGTTGGCCAGCGTGTTGAAGGGCGTAGGGCTGAAGAAGGCGGAGAGCATCGTGCGCTACCGTGAGCAAAATGGTCCCTTTACACAGATTGAGCAGCTACAGGAGGTGCCAGGCATTGGGCCGGCACTGTTTGAAAGGAACCGTGCTCGGCTCAAAATGTGATATCGGTCACGGCTGCGTGGCAAAGTGCCCATGCAGCCCTTTTTCCTCTGCTACATTTTACAGGTCTTACCAGTTTGGCGATTTGACCAAACGAGTGAAGGAGCCGCCAGCGGCTCCTTATTTCTGTAATCACCAGGCAGGAGCGGCCGTTCCCTATGCACCAGACCTTTATCAAAGTTCGTGGTTATCATCTCGATGTTTACCAACACGTTAACAATGCGCGCTATCTCGAATTTCTGGAGGAGGCGCGCTGGGATTGGCTGGAGAACCAGGAAGGCTTCCGTTGGATGACGGAAAACAACATCGCCTTTATCGTGGTCAATATCAATATCAATTACCGCACGCCGGCGGTGCTGGGGGACAAGCTGCGCATCGACAGCCAGATGGTGCAGCTCAACGGTAAAAGCGGCGTGCTGAGCCAAAAGGTGACGCAGGATGCCACGGGGGCACCGGTAGCGGATGCGATGCTGACCTTCGTCTGCGTCGATTTGAAAACTCAGCGGGCGTTGCCGATTGAAGGGCAACTGCGCGAACACCTTCAGGTGCTCACGCTGTCGGAAGAAGGGTAAAGCAACGAGCGGCAATGTTTGCCGCCGTTATTCACTCAGACCAGGCCGGTCTTCTGTTTCAGGCTCGCCATCACTTCCGCTTTGTTGATTTGGTATTGCTTCAGGCCGTTGGCGCGCAGGTGACAGGCGGCACATTCACCGCAGCCATCACCTTTAATACCGCTGTAGCAGGTCAGGGTTTCCTGCCGAACCAGATCCAACTGATGGTAGTAATCTGCCAGTGCCCAGGTCTCAGCCTTGTTCAGCCACATCAGTGGCGTTTCAAAACGGATATCGCGGGCGATGCCCAGCACTATTGCCTGGTTCAGCGCTTTGACAAATTCGTCGCGGCAGTCGGGATAACCGGAAAAATCGGTTTCGCAAACGCCGGTGATCACCGCCTCAGCTTCGACCTGGTAGGCATAAATCGCCGCCAGCGTCAGGAACAGAATATTACGGCCCGGCACAAAGGTGCTCGGCAACCCGTTGGCTTCGGTGCTGCCGTAAGCCGGAACCGGGATATTGTCACGGGTCAGGCTGCTGATCGCCAGTTCATTGAGCAGGCCAACGTCCAGCAGCTTATGCGCCTTGGCCCCGAGGGCTACCGACAGCGCTTGAGCCACCTCAATCTCGGCGCGATGGCGCTGACCGTAATCGAAGGTGACGCAGTGAACTTCGTCGTACTGTTGCAATGCCTGAATCAAGCAGGTCGTGGAATCTTGTCCACCGCTGAAAACGACAACCGCGCGTTTCATAAAATTACCTCAATTTATTGCTGAGACCCTACCCGATGAACACTCGGGCGGTAGGATAAAAATGCGTTGCGGCAGCAATGGTAGCAGAAATAGCGGGTTACCGCTGGGCCGGGCCCATTAAGTCTGGGGAAAGCGGCTCGGTCGAGTTCAGCGGCGGCGGCAGCCAGGCCTGGCAGAAATCGAACCAGCCATGGGCGGTCAGGGTAACCCCATGAATGCGCGGCGGTGCGCTGATTTGATACTGATAGTGAAACAGGGGCGTGATGATCGCCGCCCTCATCAACTGCTGATAATACTCTTTCAACTGCTCATAACGCGGTTGCTGCGCAGGCAACTGTTGGATCTGCTGCAGCGTCTGCTGCTGATGTCGCCAGCGATCGTCGGGCAGAATGCCGCGCCACAGCGTATCTTGCCGCAGCCAGCTTTCCAGAGTCGCTTCTGGTGACTCACCAATCAGGTTATCCGCCAGCAGCAGGTCGGCCTGCTCGATTTGTTCGGCGCTTTGCCAGCGTTTCCCCGCGTAATAGCGCAGTTCCAGCTCGCAGCCGTGGCGCGCCAGCAGCTGTTGCAGAGCCACAGTGACCGTTTCCAGTTCTACCGGTGGCCGATACAGCAGCGTCAATTTGGCGGGAAGGGCTACCTCATCATCGACCTGATGCCGAGGAATGGCCCAACCAGGCAGCATTTCGTGGCTGGGGGTGATGACGCTGTTTGGTACCGGCAGATTGGCCAACAGGCCCGATTGCTGGATCAACATCAGCAGTTTTTGGCCCTGGACTTCGTTGAGCACGCCGTGTTTCAAATTCACCGCCAGATAACACCAGCCCAGGCTCATGCTGCGTTGCACCGGCCGTGCCAGCGCCATCTCTTCCTGCCGGCCGATGGTTATGCGCACCGGGTGCTGGCAACTGGTGTAAGCCGCGTCGACCTGCAGCTCCGGGGTGATCCAATACTCGATGCTCTCAAGATAAGGATGCTGCAAATGGTAAAACGGATGCTGTTCCAGCCGTACCAAATGCGCCTCGTTCAGCGTCAGTTTGAAAGGGCCAGCGCCAATGCCTGTGGCCTCCGGGTGGGTCAGCAGGCAGGGTAGCTCTGCCAGTCGATGTGCCAACCAGTAGTCGGGATGCTGTAAATCAAACTGCAGGCACAACGCATGCGGCAGGCTGATGGCCGTAACGTTGGCCAGGCTGGGGCGGCTGCGAGGGTGTCGTTGCAGCTTTTCCAGCGTTTGCAACAGCTGCTGGCCGGTCAGCATTTCACCGTTGTGCCAGCGCAATTGGCTGCGCAGGAAGAACTGCCAGCGCAGGCCGTCATGGCTGATTTGCCAGTGATGGGCCAGATCGGATTGCGGTTCGGGATTGCCGGTAATGAAGCGCGTCAGGCCGGCATGCAGGGTGGCAACCAAATGCTGTTCGGCGCGGCCGGTCAGGGTCAGTGGATCCAGAGATTCCAGCGTACGGTAATAGGGGATACGTAGCGTCGGGCTGCCTGCCTGCCACTGGCCGCCGAGATGCGGGCTGAGCAACTCCTGCAAATGCTGCGGCGCCAGCTGCGCCATTTCCAACGCGCCCTGGTGGTCGCCGTCATGCAGCAAGCGTTGCAAGTGGGCGGCGCGCAGCTCGTCCGGGGTTTTCAAACACTGCAGGCGAGCCCGCTTGCCGCGACCGGGTTGTGATTGCCAGCTTAGCCAGCCATGATCCTGCAGCTGTTGTACCAGCGTGCGAGCATGGCGTTCGCTGCAATAGAACAGGGCTGCCAGTTCGCCGATGGTGATGGCCACCGGTGCAGCGCCGAGCTGTTGATACAGGCGTTGATACTGGCTGAGACGATGGGTCAGGCGCATGATGGAAATCCGGAACAGTTTTCCAGAATTGTTCACTATTACTTCCGCAAATACCATCTCATACTGCAGGGACTGTAATCGCGTTCACATTCATGAGGTCTTTATGTATCGCCTGGCGGCTTTTGATATGGATGGCACATTGTTGACACCGGATCACCGGGTTGGGCCGGAAACTCTGGCGGTGCTAAAGCAACTGGTTGAACGGCAGATGGTTGTCACCTTCGCTACCGGGCGTCACTACCTGGACGCGCAGCCGATCATGGCGCAGCTGGGCCTGCAGGGCTACCTGATTACCGGCAACGGTACGCGGGTTTACGATCATCTTGGGCAACAGCTTCACGCCACCGATTTGCCTGCCGACATTGCCGAAGAGGTGCTGCACACCCATTGGCGCACGGTTGCCAGCATGCACGTCTTCCGTGACGAAGGCTGGATGACTGAGTTCGCGGTACCGGAAGAAATGTTGCGCGCTCACCATCTGAGCGGCTTCCGTTATCAGCTTACCGAAGTGCGTCGTTTACCGGCATTCGGCAACAGCAAGGTATGCTTTGTTGGACCACATGTGGAACTGCTTAAGCTGCAGATTCAGCTACGAGAACAGTTTGGAACACGCGTTGATCTCTGTTTCTCTGCCTACGAATGCCTGGAGGTGTTGCCGATGGGGTGTAACAAGGGCACCGCGCTGGATACGTTGAGCCGCCATCTGGGGCTGAAGATGGCGGACTGTATGGCGTTTGGCGATGCCATGAACGACAAGGAAATGCTGGCGACGGTAGGGCACGGCGTGGTGATGGGCAATGCCCTGCCGCAGCTGAAGTCTTCACTGCCACAACTACAGGTTATCGGCCACTGCGAGCAGCAGGCGGTGGCTCACTATTTGCAACATTGGCTGCGTTCACCTTACCTCACCTATTCCCCCGAATTATGAGGCTTTATTGGCAGCCGGCCGGGTATGACTTACCCGGCTTTTTTTCGCCTGCCGGGCGCGATCACAAGTCTGCCAGTTGTGCCAGATACGGGGTCAGATCGCCGATATTGTTTCTCACCCATTCAGGGTTGTAGTAGGTATCCAGATAGCGCTCACCGCTGTCGCACAGCAGGGTGACGATAGAACCCTGCTCGCCGTTTTCCCGCATCTGCTTCGCCAATTGCAGCGCCCCCCACACGTTAGTGCCGGTGGAGGCGCCCACTTTACGGCCCAGCACCGTCTCCAGCCAATGAATGGTGGCGATACTGGCTGCATCAGGAACACGCAACATGCTGTCGACCACCGACGGGATAAACGAGGGCTCGGCGCGTGGGCGACCGATACCTTCGATTCTGCTGCCGCAGCTGCCGATCAGGGTACGATCACGCTGGTGGAAACAATCATAGAATACCGAGTTCTCCGGATCGACGACCGTCAGATGCGTGTCGTGCCCCTGATAGCGAATATAGCGTCCCAGCGTTGCGGAGGTCCCGCCGGTGCCCGCGCTCATCACGATATGTTTCGGGATCGGGAAGGGCTCGCGTGACATCTGGCGGAAGATGCTGTCGGCGATGTTATTATTGCCGCGCCAGTCGGTGGCGCGTTCGGCGTAGGTGAACTGATCCATATAGTGGCCATTCAGTTCTTGCGCCAACTGTTCGGAAACCGCGTAAATCTGCGCCGCGTGATCGACGAAATGGCAGCGGCCGCCATAAAACGCAATTTGCTCAACCTTGCGGCGTGCCGTGCAGGAAGGCATCACGGCAATGAACGGCAGGCCAATCAGCCGGGCGAAGTAAGCTTCGGACACGGCGGTGCTGCCCGAAGATGCCTCGATAATCGTGGTGTTCTCGGTGATCCAGCCGTTACACAGGCCATAAAGAAACAGCGAGCGTGCCAGCCGATGTTTCAGGCTGCCGGTCGGGTGAGTGCTTTCATCCTTCAGGTACAGACAGACGCCGGGAAATTCAGGCAGGTTCAGGCGGATCAGGTGCGTGTCGGCGGAGCGTTGGAAATCCGCTTCTATTTCACCGATAGCATATTTAACCCAAGAGTTTGTCATCGTCTGGTCTCAGAATAGGGGGCTTATTTGCTGCATAATATAGCCTGCCGCCGGGAAAAAAGGATTGCCATTTTTCCTGTTTAATCGCTTAATGAGAGAAAATTTTTCTCCTGGTTGACGATATGTTAGATAAAACAGACCGTAAGTTACTGTGCATGCTGCAACAGGACTGCACCCAGCCGCTGCAGGCGCTGGCCGATGCGGTCAATCTGACGTCGACGCCTTGCTGGAAAAGGCTGAAGCGGCTGGAAGAAGAAGGTTATATCCGTGGGCGGGTCGCGCTGCTGGATAATGAAAAGCTCGGATTGGGCCTGACGGCATTTGTGCTGATAAAAACCCAGCAGCACAGCAGCGAGTGGTATCAGAAGTTCGTGCAACTGACCAAGCAGATGCCGGAGGTGTTGGCATTTTACCGCATGGCAGGGGAGTACGATTACCTGATGCAGGTGGAAGTGGCGGATATGAAGAGCTACGACAGCTTTTACAAGCGACTGGTGAACGGGGTACCGGGGTTGATCGACGTCACTTCCAGCTTTGCGATGGAAAAAATCAAATACACCACCGCCCTGCCGGTTCCTGAGTGAAAAGTTCACCAAACTGGCAAAGTAACGGTGGTATCCTACTCTGCTGAGGCAGATCGAGAGAAAAAACTATTACATCTACATCCTGGAATAAAACTGCGTGAGATTATTTACTCAAATCGGCTGGTACTTCCGCCGCGAGTGGCGCCGCTACCTGGGGGCAGTGGTGCTGCTGATCATCATTGCCATTCTGCAGCTGTTGCCACCCAAGCTGGTGGGGATCATTGTCGACGGGATTACCGAAAAACAGATGTCCGGCGGCGTGCTGATGGCATGGCTGGGGCTGATGCTCGGCACCGCCGTGGTGGTGTACCTGCTGCGCTACGTATGGCGAGTGTTGCTGTTTGGCGCGTCTTATCAGCTTGCCGTCGAACTGCGTGAAAATTTCTATCGCCAGCTTAGCCGCCAGAACCCGGCTTTTTATCTGCGCCACCGTACCGGCGATCTGATGGCTCGCGCCACCAACGATGTCGATCGGGTCGTTTTCGCTGCCGGTGAAGGGGTGCTGACACTGGTCGATTCGCTGGTGATGGGCTTGGCGGTGCTGGTGGTGATGAGCACCCAAATTAGCTGGCAGCTGACCCTGCTGTCGTTGATCCCTATGCCCATCATGGCGATCGTTATCAAGTATTACGGCGATCAGTTGCATCAGCGCTTTAAATCGGCGCAGGCGGCGTTCTCCAGCCTGAACGATCAGGCGCAGGAAAGCATGACCAGCATCCGCATGATCAAGGCGTTTGGTCTGGAAGATCATCAATCCAATCAATTTGCCGAAGTGGCCGCCCAAACCGGTGCCAAAAATATGCACGTAGCCCGGGTGGATGCGCGTTTCGACCCGACGATTTACATCGCTATCGGTACCGCCAATCTGTTGGCTATCGGCGGTGGCAGCTGGATGGTGGTCAATGGCACCCTGACGCTTGGGCAACTGACCAGCTTTGTGATGTACCTCGGCCTGATGATTTGGCCGATGCTGGCGCTGGCCTGGATGTTCAACATTGTTGAGCGCGGCAGTGCGGCATACGGCCGCATTCGCAGCCTGCTGGAGGAAGCGCCGGCAGTGACCGACGGCGAGCATCCATTACCGGCGGGGCGTGGCAGCCTGGCCGTCGATATCCGCGCCTTCCACTATCCTGGCAACCATCACCCGGCGCTGCACAATGTCACGTTGAAGCTGGAACCGGGCCAGATGCTTGGCCTGTGTGGCCCGACCGGTGCCGGTAAGTCGACGTTGCTGTCGTTGATCCAGCGCCAGTTTGATGTGGATGATGGCCAGATCAGCTATCAGGGACTGCCGCTGACCCAGGTGAAGCTCGACGACTGGCGCTCGCGACTGTCTGTGGTTAGCCAGACGCCATTCTTGTTCTCGGACAGCGTGGCTAACAATATTGCGCTGGGGAATCCGGGGGCGACGCAGGAACAGATTGAGCGTGCGGCCCAGTTGGCCAGCGTGCATGAAGACATTATGCGCCTGCCGCAAGGCTATGAAACCGAAGTGGGCGAGCGTGGCGTGATGCTGTCCGGCGGCCAGAAACAGCGTATTTCTATTGCCCGTGCATTGTTACTGGATGCAGAAATCCTGATCCTCGACGATGCGTTATCGGCAGTCGATGGTCGAACCGAACATCAGATCCTGCACAACCTGCGCAGTTGGGGACAAAACCGGACGGTGATTATCAGCGCGCACCGGCTTTCGGCGTTGACCGAAGCCAGCGAAATTCTGGTGATACAACACGGCGGCGTGGCTCAGCGTGGCGAACATGCGTCTCTGGCGGCTCAACCGGGCTGGTACCGCGATATGTACCGCTATCAGCAACTGGAAGCGGCGCTGGATGAGGCACCGGAAAGCGGCGAGGAGATGCTAGCCAATGAATAAGATGCAAAAGCTGTGGCCGACGTTGAAACGGTTGCTGGCTTATGGATCGCCGTACCGCAAACCTTTGGGCCTGGCGGTGTTGATGCTGTGGGTTGCGGCAGCGGCGGAAGTCGCCGGGCCGATCCTGGTCAGTTATTTTATCGATAACTACGTCGCTAAAGGCCAGTTACCGCTGATGATCGTCTGCGGACTGGCGGCAGCCTATATTCTGCTGGAGCTGTTGGCGGCGGCACTGCACTATTTTCAAGCGTTGTTGTTCAACCAGGCCGCGGTCGGGGTGGTTCAACGCCTGCGTACCGACGTGATGGACGCCGCGCTGCGTCAGCCGCTTAGCGCCTTTGATACGCAACCGGTGGGGCAGTTGATCTCGCGAGTGACCAATGACACCGAGGTGATTAAAGACCTGTACGTCATGGTAGTGTCCACCGTACTGAAAAGCGCTGCGCTGATTGGCGCCATGCTGGTGGCGATGTTCAGCCTGGACTGGCGCATGGCGCTGGTGGCAGTCTGCATCTTCCCGGCGGTGTTTGTGGTGATGGGCATTTACCAATACTACAGCATCCCGATTGTGCGCCGGGTGCGCAGCTATCTGGCAGACATTAACGACGGCTTTAACGAAGTGATCAACGGCATGGGCGTGATCCAGCAGTTCCGCCAGCAGATCCGCTTTGGCGAACGCATGAGCGCCGCCAGCCGTTCACACTACACCGCACGTATGCAGACTCTGCGGCTGGATGGTTTCCTGTTGCGTCCGCTGCTCAGCCTGTTTTCGGCGCTGGTGCTGTGCGGCCTGCTGATGCTGTTCGGCTTCAGCGGCGAGGGCACCATTGGCGTGGGCGTGCTCTATGCTTTTATCAACTACCTAGGGCGTTTGAATGAGCCGTTGATCGAACTGACGTCGCAGCAGTCGATTCTGCAGCAGGCGGTGGTGGCCGGCGAGCGTATTTTCGAACTGATGGATCGCCGTCAACAGAGCTATGGAACGGACGATCGCCCGCTGGAGAGTGGCCGCATCGATATTGAAGACCTGAGCTTTGCCTACCGCGATGACAAAAAGGTGCTGCAGCATATTTCGCTGTCGGTGCCGTCGCGGGGGTTTGTGGCGCTGGTGGGTCATACCGGCAGCGGCAAGAGCACGCTGGCCAACCTGCTGATGGGGTATTACCCGGTCAACCAGGGCGAAGTTCGTCTCGATGGTCGTCCGTTGGCCTGCCTGTCGCACCGCACGTTGCGGCAGGGGGTGGCAATGGTGCAGCAGGATCCGGTGGTGATCGCCGAATCGGTGCTGGCCAACGTGACGCTGGGCCGTAACATCAGTGAAGAGACAGTGTGGCAGGCGCTGGAAACGGTGCAATTGGCTGAGCTGGTACGTGGTTTCCCGCAGGGTATTCACACCCGGCTGGGCGAGCAGGGGAACAACCTGTCGGTGGGGCAGAAACAGCTCTTGGCGATGGCCAGGGTGTTGGTGCAGGCGCCACAAATCCTGATCCTCGACGAAGCGACCGCCAACATCGATTCAGGCACTGAACAAGCGATTCAGCGTGCACTGCGCCTGATCCGTGAACATACCACGCTGGTGGTGATCGCTCACCGATTGTCGACCATTGTGGATGCCGACTCTATTCTGGTTCTGCATCGGGGTCAGGCTGTCGAGCAGGGCAATCATCAGCAACTGTTGGCTCAGCAGGGGCGTTATTTCCAGATGTACCAGCTGCAACTGGTGGGCGAAGAATTGGCCGCTGCCAGTCGCGAAGAAATACCAACCGCATGATCTAAGGGGGCCACGGCCCCCTTATTTTTTGAGCGCCACGCACCACAAACAGGCACAGATCCTTTTTAAATCCCTTTCACTGCACTTTTTCGACGCGTCACGCACCAAAATAGTGCGCAATATTTAATCAACTTTTCGTCGGGTAGCGTGCTGCCAGCCAATCTACACATGTCAGATCCCCATCCCGCCGGTTAATTTGCTGAATCCGCGTACAAAACCATTTGTGGCATAGCCTTTGCTTTATAAGTCTCGTACCGGGGTGAGTTTGGGCTTAATTCGTGGAGGGGCAATATGAAGCTGGTGACCGTGGTGATAAAACCATTCAAGCTGGAGGACGTGCGTGAAGCCCTATCCTCTGTAGGCATTCAGGGGCTGACCGTAAGCGAAGTAAAAGGCTTTGGTCGCCAGAAGGGACATGCTGAGCTCTATCGCGGAGCCGAATACAGCGTCAACTTCTTACCTAAAGTAAAAATCGACATCGCCATCGCCGACGATCAGTTGGATGAAGTGGTTGATGTGATTAGCAAAGCGGCCTACACCGGCAAAATCGGTGACGGCAAAATTTTCGTTGCCGAATTGCAACGTGTCATTCGCATTCGCACCGGCGAAACAGACGAAGCAGCACTGTAATCACAGGCTCAGTAAAGTAATGGGGATGGATTGATAATGAAAAAACTTTTATCCATGTTGGGCCTGAGTACGGTAACCATGGTTCCTTCTTTGGCCCTGGCCGCTCCGGCGGTCGCAGACAAGGCTGACAACGCCTTCATGATGATTTGCACCGCTTTGGTGCTGTTCATGACCTTGCCGGGTGTCGCTCTGTTTTACGGTGGTTTGCTGCGTTCCAAAAACGTGCTCTCCATGTTGACCCAGGTCACCGTCACCTTTGCTTTGGTGTGCGTGTTGTGGGTCCTTTACGGCTACAGCCTGGCCTTCAGCGAAGGCAATGCCTTCTTCGGCGGTTTCCAGACGGCAATGCTGAAAGGCATAGGTATCGACAGCGTTACCGGAACCTTTAGCCAGATGATCCACGTGGCGTTCCAGTGTTCATTCGCTTGTATCACCGTTGCGCTGGTGGTGGGGGGCTTTGCCGAACGCATCCGTTTCTCGGCGGTGGTGATCTTCGCCGCTATCTGGTTCACCATTTCCTACCTGCCGATTGCCCACATGGTGTGGGGAGGTGGCTTCCTGGCCGCTGATGGCGCGCTGGACTTTGCCGGCGGCACCGTGGTGCATATCAATGCGGCAAGTGCCGGCCTGGTTGGCGCTTATCTGCTGGGCAAGCGTGCCGGTTTCGGTAAGGAAGCTTTCAAACCGCATAACCTGCCGATGGTATTTACCGGCGCTTCCATCCTGTATATCGGCTGGTTCGGCTTTAACGCCGGTTCCGCCAGCGCGGCTAACGGCATTGCGGCCCTGGCTTTCCTGAACACCGTAGTGGCGACCGCTGGCGCTATTCTTTCGTGGACTTTTGCCGAGTGGATTGTGCGCGGTAAACCTTCTCTGCTGGGTGCCTGTTCCGGCTGTATCGCCGGGTTGGTTGCCATCACGCCGGCTGCGGGTACCGTAGGGGTTGGCGGGGCGTTGATTATCGGCCTGGTCGGCGGTATTGCCGGTCTGTGGGGCGTGGTCACGCTGAAGAAATGGCTGAAAGTGGACGACACCTGCGATGTGTTCGGCGTGCATGGCGTGTGCGGCATCGTCGGCTGCTTGCTGACCGGCGTGTTCACCTCCGCCTCGCTGGGCGGAACTGGATACGCAGAAGGCGTTACCATGGGGCATCAGGTATGGATCCAATTGTTGAGCGTGGTGATCACGCTGGTGTGGTCCGGAGCGGCCGCCTTCATTGCCTTCAAAGTGGCAGGTGCTATCGTCGGGCTACGCGTACCGGAAGAGCAGGAGCGCGAAGGTCTGGACGTCAACAGCCATGGTGAGAGTGCCTACAACCAATAAGCCTTGAAGAAGGGCAGTGCGCTAAATAACTCGAAAAATAATGATGATGCAAAAAGGGCGATGGAGACATCGCCCTTTTTCTTTTTTTAACGATATTTCCCATTTTTAAGTAATGCATTGTTTTTATTGACCTTATATTAATTGCATTATCAAGTGCTTTTTCTATAATGGTTTTGGTTTGTACTGTTTGTTTTATTTGTTTGTATTAATACGTATTCATGGGAGATAACGATGAAAGGAATAGTGAATTCTGTTTACGTAGGAAAAGTGGTTCCTTTCACTCGTCCTGACAGCTTTACCGGCATATTCAAAAAAGAGGTTAATCATCTGGTTTCAGTAGGTTATGAAGGCATTGAGGGGGATGAGATCGGCGACCTGAAGGTACATGGTGGGCCGGAAAAAGCGATACACGTTTATCCATTGGAACATTATAAAAAGTGGAAGGCAGAATTTCCCGACTGTCCCTTTTTTGATAATGCCGGCGCATTTGGCGAGAATTTTAGCACTATCGGCTTGGATGAAAGCCAGGTCTTTGTCGGCGATATTTTTAGTATAGGGACGGCGGTAGTGGAGGTTTCACAAGGTCGATTACCCTGTTGGAAATAAATGACAGATTCGACATTCCCTATTTTTCGGAAATGCTACAAATTAACTACCGCACCGGTTGGTATTTCAGAGTAATTCAACAGGGAAGTGTCGGTCTGGGCGATGAAATTACCTTGATTAACAGGACCAATGATAAATGGAGTTTGCAGGAGATAATGAAGGTTATTTTTACCAAATCTCTTGATGAGGAAACGTTAACCAGCGTATTGACATTACCTTTGGTTCCCTCTTGGCGAAAGCTGTTTATGAAAAGACTGTTAACCGGGGTGGTGGAAGACTGGTCGCCAAGGCTGCATGGCAGAAAAGGTTAAAATGAAAGGACGCGTTGATTTTTTATCGCTGTTACGTACGGCATTCTTCACTATTGGGCGGCACCTCAGTGAGGCCAGTTTTTTTAACGTTCACTATTTTTTTATTTTCATCCTGTGCAAGGCAAAGTCAATCGATCTGTCAAGATATCAGAAGAAAAACATCAGGGACTACAGCAGCTTCCAGAACTTTTTTTGCAGAGAGCTCAGCGAGGAAACAAAGAATAAAGTCAGTTTATTGAATTCAAAGGAACTTTGTATGCCTTGCGACGGGCGTATGGGGGCCCAGGGCGAGATAAAAGAGAATACGTTACTGCAAGCCAAGGGAATTGAGTATTCCCTCCTCAGGCTTTTTGGTTTTAACAATGAAATGACGCAGGGCTACAATGGCGGCAGTTTTTCGAATATATACCTGGCACCGGAGGATTATCACAGGGTGCATATACCGTTCGATGGTTTCTTGATTAATACCATTTATTGTCCCGGAGATTTTAAATCGGTCAGGGAGAAAAATGTAAAAAATGATAAAGAGTTATATGTTGGCAACGAACGGCTGATTTGTGAGTTTATGACGGAATATGGCAGGATGACCGTTATTTTTGTAGGCGCATTTATGGTGGGGGGGATAGTCACGGCCTGGGGAGGAAAGGTCAACTATAACCGTCTCTACACCCATGAGTCTTTTTATAATGACTGTCTGTTTTATAAAAAAGGCGCCGAGATAGGCTATTTCACTATGGGGTCAACTGTCATAGTTCTGTTTGATTCCTGCTGGGATCTCGATTTCAGTAGGGTAAATCAAGGGGATAAGGTTGAGTTTTCTGATGCTTTTGTCACGGTGATGAAAAAGTAAGCGTTAACACTTCGTCGATCTATGAGGAAGTATTTTTATTTGAATAGGGAGCCAGAGCATGGCGAATATACATCACTTGGACAATCCCGCGTTCTTGCCAGACGACCTGCCATGCCCGGTGGATGACGGTGCGGCCGAGCATCTGGTTGGCATGCCAATGCCGGCCCTGCGTTTTCACTCCACGTTTGGTGAGAGGGTCGACCTGTCAGTCTTGCCGGGGCGTACGGTTGTCTATGCCTATCCGAGGACCGGTGTGCCTCACGTCAATTTACCGGCAGGTTGGGACGCTATCCCTGGTGCTCGCGGCTGTACAGCGCAAACTTTATCGTTTCAGGCCGAAAAGGAGGTGTTTGCCGCCTTCGGGATCAGGATCTTTGGGTTGAGCACGCAAACCAAGGATTATCAGAGAGAGCTGTCTGACCGACTCAGGCTGACTTTCCCCATCTTGAGCGATGCTGAGTTTGCATTGGTCGACGCCTTGCGTTTACCCACGATGAACGTGGAAGGCATGCGGCTGATTAAGCGTTTAACGCTGATCATCAAGGATGGCACGATTGAACACGTGTTCTATCCCGTTTTCCCTGCGAACAAAGCGGCCGCTGAAGTCATCAAGTGGCTGCAAGACCATCCGGATTTGACACCGGGAGCCTTTGCCTGATCAGGGCACCGGCCCATTTGTGAAGGTACAAAGCAAAAATGCCAGCCAACCGGGCTGGCATGCCATTGAGGGGGAGTTTCTTAGGCGTCGCGCTGGCGGATGACGCCTTCCTGCACCGTAGTGGCGACCAGAACACCGTCACGGGTATAAAATTGTCCGCGTACAAATCCACGGGCGCCGGAAGCGGAGGTGCTTTCGACCACGTACAACAACCAGTCATCCATGCGGAAAGGGCGGTGGAACCACATTGAGTGGTCGATCGTTGCCACCTGCATGCCCGGCTCCAGGAAGCCTACGCCATGTGGCTGCAACGCCGTCGGCAGGAAGTTAAAATCTGACGCGTAACCCAGCAAATATTGGTGGATGCGCTGATCGTCCGGCATGGTGCCGTTGGCACGGAACCAAACGTAGCGGTGCGGCTCTTCCACGCTGCCCTTCAGTGGGTTGTGGAATTTGACTGGGCGCATTTCGATCGGCTTCTGCCCGATAAACTTTTCACGCACTTTATCCGGCAGCATCTGCGACAACTTTTGGGCAATGTCCGATTCGGATATCAGCCCTTCCGGCGGTGGCACATCCGGCATGGTGTTCTGATGTTCAAACCCTTCTTCCGGGCTCTGGAAAGAGGCGGTCATATAGAAAATCGGCTTGCCATGTTGAATGGCGCTGACGCGACGGGCGCTAAAACTGTTACCGTCGCGCAGGATTTCCACGTCGTAGATAATCGGCTTGCTGCTGTCGCCTGGGCGCAGAAAATAGCTGTGGAACGAGTGTACGCTCCGCTCTGCCGGAACCGTCTGTTTGGCGGCATACAGTGCCTGACCAACCACCTGACCGCCGAATACCTGACGGAGCCCCAGATCTTCGCTTTGGCCGCGGAACAACCCTTCTTCGATTTTCTCCAGATCCAGCAGATCAAGGAGGTTTTGCAGTGCCTGGCTCATAAAGTTACTACCCTTATAATAATCATTTTGCTCAGTGTGCGGAATATCACGGTAAGACGTCAATATATTGCGTTATGGCACAGAGAAAATTGGCTGAATGCTGAACATTATTAGGGAGGTAAGTGATTAATAGGCAGTGTTAAATGGATTTTTCAGTGTTTTGTGCTAAGTTTAATGAGTGGGGTGGTGGAAGCCACCAACGTGTTGATAATAAAAAAGGAGACCGATCCATGAAACTCTGGCAAATCGTAGGTGGAGCTGCAGCATTAACCCTCACTCTGGCTGGCTGTGCCCAGAAGAGTGCCAATGTGCCTACTCCAACGGCGGGAAGCGCGGCGATTGCACAAACGCAGATTCAGGGCCCGGCGGTGACTGGTTCGGTTAACATTCGCCAGCGCATTGCGCTGCCGCCGGATGCGATACTGACCGTCACGCTCTCTGATGCTTCACTGGCGGACGCTCCGTCTAAAGTGATCGCCCAGCGTGCGGTACGTACCGACGGCAAACAAGCGCCGTTTAATTTTGTACTGCCGTTCAACCCGGCCGATATTCAGCCTAATGCGCGCATTATCCTGAGCGCGGCAATCACGGTTAATGGGCAGCTGATCTTTATTACCGACACTATCCAGGAAGTGGTGAACCGTAACGGCACCCGTGCCGACCTGCTGCTGGTTCCGGTGCAAGGCATTCCGGTTCAGGCGACACCAACGGCGATGCCGTAATCCGGTGGTCCTGAAGCAGTAAGCTATCAACAGCCTTTGCGCTCCGGCCAAAGGCTGTTTTTTTTCACCAGCGCCAGCCGTAAACCAACAGATCCACCGTGCTGTGGGCGCCAAAAATGATCCCTTCCGCAAGCAATGCCTGACGTTGGCGTTGGAAATCCTCCCCCTGCTGCGAAATTTGCCCGTGCCGGTTAATCACCCGATGCCAGGGCAGGCTGCTGCCTTCCGGCAGGCGACGCAATACGCCCCCCACCTGACGTGCCGCACGTGGTGAACCGGCCAGGCGCGCTACCTCACCGTAGGTCGTCACTTTGCCATAAGGAATGGCGGCCACCACGTGAAACACGCGCTGGCTGAACGAGGCGTCTTCTGGTTCCATTTCTGTGTTCCTGCTGCAGCGAAATCCCAAGATCAAAGTGTGCCACAGCCGAGGTGGGTAAGAAAACAGCGGTTGGCCCCGGTTGGCTTGCTATTTGGCTGGCCATCACCGATAATGCCCACCGCTTCGCAGTACCAGAAGCCGTCAATGGGGGCCCTGTTGGTTCTCCCGCAACACTAACTTGTGAACTCGGTCAGATCCGGAAGGAAGCAGCCGCAGCAGGTGACGTGTGTGCCGGGATGTAGCTGGCAGGGCCTCCACCAATTTCAGCGTCACACCATACTTTTCTCTAGCCTAGCCCTTGCCTTGGCATAGTCCCTTTGGATGGAAATAGCTGAAAGAACTCACTTTTAAACTTATTGTCCGCTTGCTGCGATAACTTGCAGTTGCACATTATGCAGCTATGGCACCAAACCCTTTCCAGACGCCAGGTGAACCAGCGCTGATACAAATCCAGCCTATAAATGCTCCAGCTGTTGGTGCTGTATTATATCTGATATCTCCAATACGATAGGTGCCGGAAGCCGGTGCGTTGGCTCCGATGGATTGTTTTCTAGTGGGTTGAATGTAGTAGGGATCCACGCTGCTCTGGATCAAAGCCCCATTATGTTTTGTTGGATTGAATACCCCACCACCAGAACCAAAGGATACATCACCAATGACATAACCACCAATTATGAAAATATTTCTTGCTGCACTATTAAAGTTAATTTCGCTAGAGAAATGACAGGATTTAAAATAAACACCAATATTACCATTGGATGAACTTGTGCCTATAACTTTCCCCCGAAACTCACAGTTGTCGAAGTAAGTAAGGTTGTCTGGGTAACTAATTGCTATATCTTTGGTAAAAATGCAGTTATCAAATATTTTAAATGAGCTGGTGGCTAATGCTGATAGGCTGGAGATGTTTGTACGATGAATGTAAACTCTACTATTGCTTCCTGATGTCATGGATAAATCAATTCCTGGTGTGCATCTGACATTGTACATATATAATTCACAATGACCGATGCTGATAACTCTGTATTCAGCTATGCCTCCATCGTTAAATGTATAAACCCCTTCACTTCCTTGGAAGAAAGTTCCTCCATTGGTATTAGTGACATCAACGTTAGCATTGTATTCAATGTGGCAAGAGTTGAACTCACAACAAATTCCGCCAATAGTACTAAAGACGGGGCAAACCCAGTTGTCTTCAAACTGACAGTTATTAAAACGAAGAAAGTTGGCCTTATCGCTGCCGTAACTACTTCTAATCATTATAGGGTTTTTTAGTGTTTTTGAAATATTGAAACTATCTACAGGATTTTTCCTATCTCCTGAACTGGAGCCGCTCCCCCAAATATCGACCGCATCGAACACACTGTCTTGGCATTTATCTATGAACAATGCGCAACCATTGAAGTCCTCAATGGTTATGTTGCGGTATGTTGCGCGATACTGCGCCTGCAGATAAAGGCCATCACCCAAGTATAAAGGGTTACCCAAGAGACTAAAATTCTCAAGAATGATGCCAGCATAGCCTTGTTCTGATCCGCCCCATAGGGGATTGTTTTTCGAGGGAAAATTTAGCAATGCTTGGTTTTCATTATCAGTTCCTCTCATGTCAGAAAATACAGTTCTGTCTTTTGCTCCATGCCCTATTAGATGAATACCGCAGTTATTCTGAAAATAAATTGGACTCATCAATCGCATGGGATTGGCTCTGGGTGCCTGAGGAAGAATGACTGTTCTTTTTCGCGCGCTGGAGGCAATTCGTTGTAATGCAGGCGAGCAATCTTGCAAGCTGGGATCCAGGCCAAACCATGAAGCGTACCACTCTCTCTTTTGTGATTCGACTCGTTTCCACCTTTTCCCTGTTGCAGTTACGATAGTGGTGCCCGCATCATCAGGTGTTTTTGTATCTGTCTCATCATAATAGAAATCACCACCACCAAAAGGTGTCTTGCTATCGTCATAATAAGAACATAGGAATACACGCTGCCCGGTCAGTGATGGCTCAAGAATTCTTAAATTTTCTATGCTGGAAATGAGTTTCTGTGTCATAAGTACCTCTTTGCTCTAGATTGTTTTTTACTAAGGAAATATATATTCCATCCATTAATTTCAGGTTTTAATTAGAAGCCTTTATTTGCAGTGGTTAAAATGTTAATTAATTAGGTGTTGTTTTTCTAGTTTTCGATGTTGTGTGGTGGATAGGTGAAATAATTTGTTTGAATTTGATGTGTAAGGAGGGGGGAGTAATAAAATTTAATAGGTGGGATGGTGTTTTATCACTATTCAAGAGATGTGCTAATATATTGCAAGCACATCTCTTGAACCTTTAACCTCAGTGCTTCACCAGCGTAGCGAAGTAGTACGCCAGCGGGATAGCCAGCAGGTAAAGCCCGACCGGAACTTCACGCCATTTGCCGGCAATCACCTTGATGATGATATAAAACAGCAGTCCACCGGCGATACCGGTACCGAAGCTGTTGGCAATCAGCGTGATCATCACCATCATCAGTACCGGCAGGCCGTCGGTAAAGTTGGCCAAATCGACTTTGCGCAATCCGCTGAACATATTCAGGCCGATCAGGATCAATGCCGGTGCGGTAGCCTCTTTCGGGATCATCAGGGCAATGGGGGTAAACAGCAGCATCAGCAAGAACATGATGGCTGCCGCTAGCGCTGTTAATCCAGTCTTGCCACCGGCTTCGGCGGCGGCTGACGATTCGATCAGCGCCGTGGCGGCTGGGATACCGACCCAGGGCCCCAGTGCTGCAGCGATAGAATCCACCATAAAGGGCCGGTTGATGTGCGGCATGTTGCCGTGTTCGTCGAGTAATCCGGCTTCACCGCCGACGGCGAGCGTGGTCCCCATGGTGGAGAAAAACTCCGAGGCGAAAAAGACAAACAGGTAAGGCAGGAAGGCGATATTCAATGCACCAATCATATCGACGTGGCCGAGCACTGGGGCCAATGAGTGTGGCATTGCCATCAGACTGGCGGGAAGGTGCGTGACGCCGAATGGAATCCCCACCAAGGTCGCGACCAGGATCGCCCACAAAATCGCGCCGGGGATGCGTCGAGCCTGTAGGGCAATGGCCAGAAACAGGCCGCACAGGGCAACCAGCGCACCGGGTGCCGTGAAGTCACCCAGCATCAGCGCATTGGATTTGGCATTGGCCAGCACCAGCCCGGCGTTACGAAATCCCAGTACCGCAACAAATAATCCGATAGAGGCGGTCAGCCCCAGCTTGATGGACTGCGGCACCGAGCGGGTAACCACCTCGCGCAGCCCAAGACGAGTCAGGGCAAAAAACAAAATGCCGGACCAGCAGGCGATACCCAGACCAATCTGCCACCCTATGCCTTCACTGCCCGCCAGCGTCACGCCGACCAACACCGAACCGCCGATACCCGGGCCAACGATAAACGGCAGATTACCGTAAAACGCCATAAGCAGGGTGCCGATCACAAACACCAGAATGGTGCCGGTGGTCACTGCGCCCTTATCCATGCCGCCGATGGCCAGCAATCCGGGGATCACCACCAACAAATAGGCCGCAGCCAGAAAACCGGTGATACCGGCCAGGCATTCGGTTTTGACATTACTTTGCCGCGCATGCAGTTGAAAACGCCGTTGCAGCCAGCCCCCTGGTGTTGGAGCATTTACTGAGTTTTCAGCCATATAGACAATCTCCGTTGCTACCCGTCGTATTTCAAGCCGCAGCGTTGTTGGCAACACTCACTCACCCCAGTAACTTACTTGAGTAAGCGCCTGGGGATGAGTGAGTGTGCCTGTCTAGCTGCAACTTGAAATCCATAGGGTATATATTGTTATTATGATTATTTTTACGCCGGGGTTTCCCAGCAGGCGATCAGCGGATCGACAATTTGGCGTGTGGTGCCGTCGGTCAGGCCGAGATCGGTCAGGTGCGGCCCGGCGTTGCACGCCAGGCAGGTGCCCTCAATTGCCTTGAAAACCCGGTAGGGCGGTTCCCAGTCGGCGATTTGTGCGCTCAGATCGCGCAGTTTTTTAAATTGTTGTGCCAGTTCTGCGGCAGGCAGATCGGAAAGCATGCCGGCAATCGGCATCGCCACCTGGGCCAGGATTTCCCCGTTTTGACTTAAGGCCATGCCGCCACCGCAGGCGATCAGGGCATTGGCCGCCCGCGCCATATCGGCTGCGTCACGGCCCAGAACCACCAGGTTATGCGAGTCGTGTGAGTAGCTGGTGGCGATGGCACCGCGCAGTTCCCCCCAGCCTTCCAACAGCGCAAGTTGCGGGGTGGCCTGGTGGCGACCATGGCGATGTTGCACCCAGATCAGGCTAAAGCCGTCCGGGATCTGCACTTCGCCGTCGCGAACCTCGACGGTGGTTTCGTTCCACTGGGTAAAACGCGCGCCTTTAATGTGGCGCAGGGTGGCTTTACCGTGGAGGATCGCCGGGACTTTCAAGATGAAATCTTTTGCAGCCAGCGGGGGAAGCCGCAGCGTATCGCGCGGCACCGTTACTTTCGGGTTTGCACTGAGCGGTGTCAGCATTTTTCCGTTCTGCGCCATCAGCTTTCCTGCGACGTAGACCTGCCTTGCACTCAGTTGAGTGAGCGAATCAAAGACCACCAGGTCGGCAATGCGGCCCGCGGCAATCAACCCGAGATCGTTGCGTTGCAAGCGAATAGCGGCGTTGAGTGTCGCCATCCGCAATACGTCGGTTCCCGACAACCCCTGCTCGATCAGCATATTGAGTAATGCCACAATGCCGCCTTTTTGCAGCAACATATCCGGCGGCACATCGTCGGTGCAGACGGTGACCTGCGAGGACAGGTGTGGCAACGTTTGCAGTGCTGCAACGATCTCGGGCAGCAGGTAAGGGTGAGAGCCTCTGATCTCCAGCGTCAGTCCAGCGCGTAGTTTCTCCAGCGCGTCGGCTCCGGAGGTCAGCTCATGGTCGGACGTCACGCCCGCGGCCAGATAGGCCTGAAGCTGAGCGCCGTTCAGCCCACGTGCGTGACCTTCGATTAACTTGCCGCTGTTCAGCCCGGCGTTGAGGATATCCAGCATGCGCTCGCTGCCGTTCAACACGCCGTGCATGTCCATGACCTCGGCAACTCCGCCGACTTCCGGCCAGGCCAGCATGGTTTCCATTTCATGGCCGCCGAAATCAGCGCCGGACATTTCCAACCCTGGAGTGGAAGGGACGCTTGAAGGCGCTGCACAGATCACCCTGAGCGGCAGACCACGGCTGGCGTCGACCGCGTAACGCACACCCTCAACGCCGAGCACGTTGGCCAGTTCGTGCGGATCCCAGAAAATGGTGGTGGTGCCTTGGGCAACGACGATTTCGGCGTAACCTTCCGGAGGCAGGTGCGAGCTTTCAACATGTACGTGGGTGTCGATCAGGCCGGGGCTCAGATAAGCGCCGGCCAAATCTTGTGTCTGCAAGGCTTCGGTCACTGTGCCGCAGGGATGGACGCTGGCAATCAGTGCGCCAACGATGCCGACATCAGCGCTGCGGATTTCACCGGTGGCCATATCGACCAGTGAGGCGTTTGTCAGCAATAAATCAAAAGGAAGTTGGCCTAATGCGGCCTTCACCGCGCGTCGGCGTTCGACCGCGCTGATACAAGAAGTGGTCATGGTAATTACCCGGCATGATGACAGGGTTGTTACTCTAGGGGGGCGGGCAGGCTTTGCACAGATGATTTAATTTATTGCCTGATAAGAAACGTTTATGCTGTCGCAAACGTTTACTTGGTTGGCGGATGGAAACCTGACATGTCTGAACCCTGGCGCCGCTTGCCCGCGCTGTCTCTCAAGCAGATCCAATATTTCGTTACTCTGGCGCGGCTTCGGCATTTTACCGATACCGCGAACCGTTTGGCGATCAGCCAACCGGCACTGAGTAGCGCGCTGCGGCAGATAGAGTTGGTGCTGGGCGGTAAATTGGTGAACCGTACCGCTTCCGCAGTGACCCTGACCGAACAGGGCGCGGCAATTTTGCCGCATGCCGAGCGGTTGCTGAATGTGGCGCAGGCGTCTTTTGACGATATGCAGCGCATTATGTTGGCGGGGGGCGACGGGACCTTGCGTATCGGGTTGGTGCCTTCGGTCAGTCGGCTGTTGTTTCCGGCCGTGCCGCAATTGCTGGCGGCGAACTTTCCGCGGTTGCGGGTAGAATTTCACGATCAAACCAATGATTCACTGTTACTGCAATTAGAGAACGGCCTGATTGATTTTGGTATCGGTGCGCTCGACAGTTCAGTGCCGCAGTCGCTGGAAATATACCCCCTGCAGGAAGATCCCTTTGTGGTGGTCATGCGCCGTGACGATCCTCTGGCTGAATCACACCATTTGCCGTGGCGGCAATTAGCCCGGCGCGATATCGCGGTTTTTTCCAAGGGGAACATCAGTCGGTTGGTATTGGCTTTGGCGGAAAGCCATCGTCTGGATTTAACCGCACGCTATCAGGTGGATTTTCTGGAGACGTTATACGGATTGGTACGTTCCGCATTAGCGGTCGCTATTTTACCCGAGCTTTACACCACTCATTTGAAAGACGACGAATTAACCGTCGTTCAACTACAGCAGCCGATGCTTAGCCGCACAGTGGCGTTAATGCGCAGCGCGCAGCCTAATCGTCCGGTGTTAATTGAGGCGTGTTTCCAATTGTTATTGCAGGATTTTCAACGGCGGATGAAAGTGCAGTAAGTCAATGAGATAAATACGGGAATAGGTTTTACATTGAGGCCGACAAATGTATCGGCTCAACGCAGCTTCAGCCAGGATTAACGAACGAATTTCCACACGGCCGTTGGGATTTTATCGTATAGCTTATTCATGGTGAGCTCAGCCAGACGGTGATCGGCTGCGGAGTAAAACAGCTCCAGCTCGTCATCCGAAAGCTCATACTTATTTTTTTCAATAACGCGTTCAAGGGTGTCGATCGTGGTGCATTTACGTAAACGCATCAGATAATCAATTTTAGTCATGATAACCTTTGGTGTAATAAACCGTAGAATAGAATCAATTTAGGGATAATTATCCCCTAAGTTTTCATTGTCGTACAGACGCCCTCTCCTGAGAACATTCTGAATAATCGCGCCTTGGTTTTTTGCCAGCGACGCAGATCGGAATCATTGATACCGTAGCTGCTGAACAGCGTGTAGGTATCATCGAGGTATTCCTCGACTAACTCCGATAAATCACTTTCGTCCATGTATTTAATTTTATAACTCATCACAAACGAAGCAATATGTTCAATCAACTCATTAAGCTGGAGGTTGACGGAAGACGTTGGGTCGTTCACCCAGCCGTGGTGGCTGTCGCCCAGCGTGGCAATGCCTTCATCATACAAATTTTCGCACAAGAATTTCAGCTGAGCAATATCGTGCCTTTTAGGCGAATACTCATCCATATCATCCCCTCCGTAAGTCTTAATTTCGGTGTTGATAACACTCTGTGAGTAAGCTGATTTACATCATGGACAGAGGTAGCTTAATGACGGTGGTAAAATAAACTTCTCATATAATGAATATAAATCATTTCTCCGCGTCTGGCCTGCTGTTATTACGTAAACTTACAATTCATCTGCGGTAGATGGGCGGGAGTTATCGATGATGTCAAAGATTAGCCCCGACTCGGCCACGCTGAAAGTGACACTCTCTCTGATGTATTCCTCGGCGCTGATATCCAGACAGGCATTGAAAATTGTCCATTTATAGCGGTAACTCATTGAATACTGGCTGTCGCCCAATTCATGAATATCAAGTATTTCTAATGAACCTTCGGTATAGCGCGCGTTTTCAGAATAAAAACTCAATCCGCTGGTCAATGCCGGCACCAGCTCTGATATTTTATCATTAATCACTTTCTTTAGTTTTTTAACAGAAAGTGCTTCCGTCATTGTGCTGCAGCTAAGAGTTACGTGCATTTAATGCCTGAGCGTATCGCGATCTATCTATTAATCTTACTCCTTTTTTATCACTTCGTCGGTAAACTTTTCGTTAACTGGAGGCTTTTTTACAGTATCTCAACGTTGTTTACCGGTTAATAACCCTGATGTTTCTCTGTCTATCTCGAAAGAAGTACTCCCTGAGTGTCAAATTCGGTGAGTTGCCGGTGCAAGCAGAGCTTGATTGTTACGTTCAGTTGCATTAATCCCCGAACGGGCGCTTGAGTGAATGAAATGATTGTGATGTTATATTGTAACAATAAATCCTCTCTCGTTTGGCCATGAAACTGACATCCACACCACAAGATGGCGATCTGCCGTCATTGAACTCGCTGTTCACCGCTTCAGCAGGGCTGCGTTGCGGCATTGCCGCTGCGTTACTGGCATTGCTTTGGTTGGGCATCCATTGGGCGGTGGCATTGCCATGATAACCCTGCAAAAAGCCGTAGTCGGCTATGGCGGAGCGCCGTTGTTTCCCCCGCTTAGCGGACATTTCGCCGTGGGATCGCTGACCGCCGTGGTCGGTGTTAACGGGGCCGGCAAGTCTACGTTGCTGAAAACAGTGGCGGGGCTTTTGCCGTTGCAGGGCGGAAGCCTGCGTTTTAGCGGCAATAAATTACCGCGTATGGCTTATTTGCCCCAACAGGCGGAGCTGGATCGCCAGTTTCCGATCCTGGTCAGCGATTTGGTGGCCATGGGGAGCTGGCCGTTGAGCGGCATGTTCGGCGGATTGAACAAGCGAGCTGCGCGGCAAATTGCCGAGGCGCTGGATGCGGTGAGTATGACCTCGATGGCACGCAGCCCCGTCGGCGAACTTTCCGGTGGCCAACTGCAACGGGTGCTGTTCGCCCGCTTGTTGGTGCAGCAGGCGCCGCTTATTTTGCTGGATGAACCTTTTACCGGCATTGACAGCGCCACCATTCAATTGCTGTTGCAGGTGATTGATCGTCTGCACCAACAGAGAAAGACGGTGATTGCCGTGCTGCACGATATGTCGATGGTGGCGAATCACTTTCCCCAGGCTTTGTTGCTGACGCCACAGTGCTGCCACTGGGGGGCTGCCGAGAACGTGTTGGAACACATTCCCGCGTTGAATATCGCCAGCGCTCCGCTCTGCCGCAGTGGGGAGCGTAATGATGTTGCTTGAGGCATTAATCGATCCCTTTGCTTCCTTTGGCTTTATGCGGCGTGCGCTGGTGGCCTGTTTCGCCTTGTCGATCAGCGCCGCGCCGCTGGGCGTTTTTTTGTTGCTGAGGCGGATGAGCCTGGTGGGTGACGCACTGTCGCATGCGGTACTGCCCGGTGCCGCCATAGGGTATTTGATTTCCGGTATGTCGCTGGTGGCGATGGGCGTAGGCGGGTTTATCGCCGGGCTCGCCGTGGCGATGCTCTCAGGGCTGGTCAGCCGCCGCACGCCGTTGAAAGAGGATGCCAGTTTCGCCGGTTTCTATCTGGGATCCCTGGCATTGGGGGTTACGCTGGTTTCGCTGCGCGGCTCCAGTGTCGATTTGCTGCACGTGCTGTTTGGTTCGATCCTCGCGGTAGATACACAGGCTATTTTCATGGTTGGGGCGATAGCCAGTTTTTCGCTGCTGGCGCTGGCGGCGCTGTATCGCGCTCTGGTGATTGAATCTTTCGACGCGATCTTTTTACGCGTTAGCGCACCGCGCTGGCTGGCACTGATCCATGGACTATTTCTGGCGCTGGTCGTGATCAATTTGGTGGCAGGTTTCCAGATCCTCGGCACCTTGATGTCGGTGGGGCTGATGATGCTGCCCGCCGCCAGCGCTCGTTTTTGGGCCCGTAATTTGCCGCATACGCTGGCGGTGGCGATGGGCATCGGCATGCTCTCGAGCCTGATCGGCCTGGAATGGTCGTATTACGCGTCGTTGCCTGCCGGCCCGGCGATTGTGCTCAGTGCCAGCGTGATCTTTTTTGGGTCGATTCTGTTTGGGACGCGTGGGGGGATCTTTTCCCTGGCGCGCCGTTGAGAAGTGCCATGTGCAAGGAGAAAGTATGAAACGTTTACCTATTACGCTGGCAGTCGCTGCTCTGCTGTCCAGCCCGTTGGCGATGGCGAAAACCGTTGATGCCGTTGCCAGTTTTTCCATCCTGGGCGATATCGTCAAGCAAGTAGGGGGGGAGCACGTTAAGGTCACCACCTTGGTGGGGCCGGACGGCGATCCGCACAGCTTTGAGCCTTCGCCTAAGGACAGTAAGGTGCTGTCACAGGCCGACGTGGTGTTCGTCAGTGGTTTGGGATTGGAAGGCTGGATCGATCGGCTGGTTAGCGCCTCGGGATATAAAGGGCAGGTTATCACCGCGTCACAGGGAATAAACTCGCGCCAGATGGAAGACGACGGCAAAGAGATCACCGATCCTCATGCCTGGAACAGCATGAAAAATGGTGCGCAGTACGCCACTAACGTGATGAACGCGCTGATTGCCGCCGATCCTGAAGACGCCAATTATTTCCGCCAGCGCGGCGCAGAGTATATCCAACAGTTGCAGAAGCTGGATTTGTGGGCCAAAACGCAGTTTGCCGCCGTACCGCAGCAAAAGCGTAAGGTGCTGACCAGCCACGATGCTTTTGGCTACTTTGGGCAAGAATATGGCGTCACCTTCCTTGCCCCGGTCGGTTTCTCTACCGAAGCGGAGGCCAGCGCCAGCGACGTGGCCGGCCTGATCAAGCAGATCAAACAGGAAAAAGTGACCGCCTATTTTATTGAAAACCAGACCGACCCGCGCCTGGTGAAGCAGATTGCTGCGGCGACCGGAGCAAAAGCCGGTGGTGAGCTGTATCCTGAGGCGTTATCCCAGCCGCAGGGGCCGGCAGCGAACTACGTGCAGGCATTCAAACACAATGTCGATACCTTACTGAGCAGTATGAAATAAACCTTAGTGTCCCCGTTATGAAGGCGGGGACACTGATGACACTTCGGCTTTCTCCATAAAAAAAGCCCCGTTGAGCAGCAACGGGGCTTTGCGACAGATGACACTACGGAAGTTAACGCTTTTTCTTACGTCCCTGTACCGCTTTAAAACGCGGGTTGGTTTTACAGATCACATAGATGCGACCTTTGCGGCGCACGACTTTGCAATCCGGATGGCGATTTTTCGCCGAACGCAATGAACTCAAAACCTGCATGTTGATTCCCTTTTACTTCTTGCCAAGAAAGCGGCCGAAACGCTGCTGGAAACGTGCAGTGCTGCCCTCTTTAGAGAACTCTTTCTGCTTGCCGGTGTAATACGGATGCGAAGCGGAAGAGACGTCGATAGTGACATACGGCCAGTTTTCACCGTCCAGCTCAATGGTGCGGTCGGTGTTGATGGTCGAACCCACTTTAAAGTAGGCGTTGGCGCTCAGATCGTGGAACACCACGGTACGATAATTTGGATGGATACCTGCTTTCATGATGCACCCTCATGTAATGTTATACTATAACAATAATTATGCGCCGCGCGGCTCAGAGGATCAAGTACAAAATGCATCCGCAGATAATTTAATGAGAGTGATTTGCATTAAGCAGATGAAGCAAAAGAAAAAGGCCGCATAAGCGGCCTTTTGTCAGGAAGGGGAACAGCACTGAGCAATCAGTGATGCTCGACCGGATGGCTGTGTTCCAGGTCTTCAGACTTCTTGCCGAAGCGGCGGCGAACCACCACGAAGAACACCGGAACAAAGAACAGGGCCAGCACGGTGGCGGTAATCATCCCGCCCATAACGCCGGTACCGACCGCGTTCTGTGCGCCGGAGCCTGCACCGTTACTGATAACCAGCGGCAGTACCCCGAGGATGAAGGCCAGTGAGGTCATCAGGATTGGACGCAGACGCATACGTACCGCATCGAGCGTCGCTTCGATCAGACCCTTGCCTTCTTTCTCCATCAGATCCTTGGCGAATTCCACTATCAGGATGGCGTTCTTCGCCGACAGACCTATGGTGGTCAACAGCCCCACCTGGAAGTAGACGTCGTTGTTCATGCCGCGCATGGTCGCTGCCAGCAGAGCACCGATAACCCCCAGCGGCAGTACCAGCATGACCGAGAACGGAATCGACCAGCTTTCATACAGCGCTGCCAGACACAGGAACACCACCAGAATCGAAATGGCGTACAGTGCAGGCGCCTGGTTACCGGACAGACGTTCCTGATAGGACATACCGGTCCAATCGTAACCAATACCGCTTGGCAGTTTGGACGCCAGCTCTTCCATCATGTTCATCGCCTCACCGGTACTTTTACCCGGTGCTGCTTGTCCAAGAATTTCCATGGATGGCAGGCCGTTATAACGTTCCAGACGCGGAGAACCGTATTCCCATTTCGCCGTAGAGAACGCGGAGAAAGGAACCATCTGGCCGGTGCCGCCACGAACAAACCATTTATTGATATCTTCTGGCAGCATACGGAATGGCGCATCAGCCTGAACGTAGACCTTCTTCACACGACCGCGGTCGATGAAGTCGTTAACGTAGGTGCCACCCAGCGCGGTAGTCAGCGTACTGTTGATGGTGGTGATGCTCACGCCCAGCGCCTTGGCTTTCTCCTGATCGATGATCAGTTTGAACTGTGGCGTATCTTCCAGGCCGTTAGGACGCATGCCCACCAGCAGGTCTGGATGTTCGGCAGCCATGCCCAGCAACTGGTTACGAGCAGCGGTCAGTTTTTCATGGCCTAAGCCACCCTGATCGATCAGTTCAAAGTCGAAGCCTGTCGCGGTGCCGAGTTCGATAATCGCCGGCAGGTTGAACGGGAACACCAGGCCTTCTTTAATCTGAGAGAACGCACCCATCGCGCGGCCGGCAATCGCAGGCACTTTATTGTGCTCACCGGAACGTTCGGACCAGTCTTTCAGGCTGACGAATGACAGACCGTTGTTCTGGCCGTTACCGTTGAAGCCGAAGCCCGCTACGGTAAACACCGAGACCACGTTGTCCTTTTCCTTGGTCATGAAGTAGTCGGTGACTTCTTCCAGCACTTTAGCGGTACGCGCTTCAGTCGCACCCGCCGGCAGCTGAACCATGGTTAACAGGATGCCCTGGTCTTCTTCCGGCAGGAACGAGGACGGCAGGCGCAGGAACAACAGGCCCATGCCAACGACGATCAGCAGGTAGATCACCAGATAACGCCCGGTACTGCGCAGAATATTGGCTACGCTGTCGGTGTAGTGGTTGGTGCTCTTTTCGAACATGCGGTTAAACCAGCCGAAGAAGCCTGTTTTAATCCCATGATCGCCTTTCGGGACCGGTTTGAGCATGGTGGCGCAAAGTGCCGGCGTCAGGATCATCGCTACCAGTACCGACAGGGCCATCGCGGAAACGATGGTGATCGAGAACTGACGATAGATGGCACCGGTTGAACCGCCGAAGAACGCCATAGGTACGAATACCGCTGACAGCACCATGGCGATACCGACCAATGCACCCTGGATTTGGCCCATCGATTTGCGGGTGGCTTCTTTCGGCGACAGTCCCTCTTCGGACATTACGCGCTCGACGTTTTCCACCACCACGATGGCGTCATCCACCAACAAGCCTATCGCCAGCACCATACCGAACATCGTCAGGGTGTTGATCGAGAAGCCGAACGCCGCGAGGATCGCAAAGGTCCCCAGCAATACTACCGGTACGGCGATAGTTGGGATCAACGTCGCACGGAAGTTCTGCAGGAACAGGTACATAACCAGGAACACCAGCAAGATCGCTTCCATCAGCGTTTTCACAACTTCGTTGATGGAGATTTTAACGAACGGGGTGGTGTCGTATGGGTAAACCACTTTCATCCCCTGCGGGAAGAACGGTTCCATTTTGGCCAGTGCATCTTTTACGCCTTTAGCGGTATTCAGGGCGTTGGCGCCGGTGGCGAGTTTGATCCCCAAACCTGCTGCCGGTTTACCGTTGTAACGTGCGGTTACCGCGTAGCTTTCTGCACCGCGTTCAATGTGCGCAACATCGCTCAGGCGAACCTGAGAACCATCACTATTCACCTTCAACAGAATTTTACCGAACTCTTCAGGAGAGGTCAGGCGAGTCTGCGCGATGATCGAGGCGTTCAACTGTTGCCCCGGTACCGGTGGCATACCGCCCAGCTGCCCTGCGGCGATCTGGTTGTTTTGCTCGGTAATGGATGAGGTGACATCCGAAGTGGTCAACTGGAAATTATTCAGTTTGTTCGGATCCAGCCAGATACGCATAGCGTACTGGGCACCGAACAGCTGCACTTCACCCACGCCGGATGAACGGCTGATAGGATCTTTGATGTTGGAAGCTACGTAGTCCGCAATGTCATCCTGGGTCATGTTCGGATCGTCGGAAACGAAGCCGGCCACCATCAGGAAGCTACTGCTGGATTTTTCTACTTTCAGGCCCTGCTGCTGCACTTCTTGCGGCAGTAACGGGGTGGCTAACGACAGTTTGTTCTGGACCTGAACCTGCGCAATGTCAGGGTCGGTACCGGATTCAAACGTCAATGTAATGGTGACGCTACCAGAGGAATCGCTGGTGGAAGACATGTACATCAGATTATCTATACCGTTCATGTTCTGTTCGATAATCTGAGTGACGGTATCTTGCACCGTTTTGGCATCCGCGCCTGGATAGTTTGCGGAAATACTGACCGCCGGTGGTGCAATAGTAGGATACTGCGCAATCGGCAGTTTCATTATTGACAACACACCCGCCAACATGATGATGATGGCGATTACCCAGGCGAAAATCGGGCGATCTATAAAGAACTTAGCCATGTCTTACCGGCTCCTTTTTATGACTTCTGCGCTTCAGACTGCGGCTGCTTTTGCGCCTGAGTGTCAACTTCCTGCACTTTTACCTGAGCGCCCGGACGGACTTTCATCAAGCCGGTGACAATCACGCGGTCGCCGGCTTTCAAACCGTCGGTAACCAGCCATTTGTCGCCGATAGCCTGATCGGCCTTCAGCGTACGCAATTCAACTTTGTCGTCAGCACCTACCACCAGTGCGGTAGCATCGCCACGTGGGTTACGCGTCACACCCTGCTGTGGCACCAGCAATGCGTCGCTGCGCACGCCTTCGTCCAGACGGGCGCGAACGAACATGCCCGGCAACAGCGTATCGTTCGGGTTAGGGAACACCGCACGAATGGTGATGGAACCGGTGGTTTCATCAACGGTGACGTCAGAGAATTCCAGCGTGCCTTCCTGAGCGTATTGCGCGCCGTTTTCCAGCAGCAGTTTCACTTTGGCTTTGCCGTTTTCTTGCTTCAGCGCACCGCTTGCCAGTTCTTGCTTCAGACGCAGGAAGTCGTTGCTCGACTGAGTCACGTCGACGTACATCGGATCAAGCTGCTGCACGGTGGACAGAGCAGTGGCTTGGCCGTTGGTGACCAGTGCCCCTTCGGTCACGGCAGATTTGCCGATACGGCCGGAGATTGGTGAAGTCACCTTTGTGTAAGCCAGGTTGATGCGCGCGGTTTCCACAGCGGCTTTGGCAGCCACAACAGCGGCTTCCGCCTGCTGCAGGTTGGAGACTGCGGTGTCGTAATCTTGCTTACTGATGTAACTGGTACCCAGCAATGGTTTGTAGCGGTTAACCGTCACGCGTGCGATAGACGCGCTGGCTTGGGCTTTCGCCAAATCGCCTTTAGCGCTGTCATAGGCCGCCTGGTAGGTAGCAGGATCGATTTGATACAGGGAAGTACCTGCCTTGATATCGCTGCCTTCTACGAAGTTACGTTTCAGGATAATGCCGCTAACCTGAGGGCGAACTTCGGCGATACGATACGCAGCGGTGCGGCCAGGAAGATCGGTGGTGATGTTGAGAGGTTCTGCCTTCAATGTCACTACACCCACTTCGGGAGCCGGTGCCTTGGCGCCTTGCTGTTGGGTTTCTTTATCGTTACATCCTGTTAGCACTAAGCTGCCTGAAAGCATCAGAACTGCCGCCAGAGGCGTTAACCCTCTGTTTTTGTTCATAGAAAAACCTCAAGTGTCCGATTTCAAAATGATCAATGGATCACAAGCTTTAAAACCCATTGCTGCGTTAATTATTAGTGCGTGCTATGGTACATACATACACGAATGTATGTAAATCTCACTTCCCCGAAAAAACAACGCCATGGCACGAAAAACCAAACAGCAAGCGCAAGAAACTCGACAGCACATTCTTGACGCTGCGGTGCGAGAATTCTCTGAACGTGGCGTTTCTGCAACGTCCCTCACCGATATTGCCACCGCTGCTGGGGTGACGCGTGGCGCAATTTACTGGCACTTCAAGAATAAGGTAGACCTGTTTAACGAAGTTTGGGAATTATCAGAGTCGAAAATAGGCGATCTCGAACTAGAGTATCAGGCAAAGTACCCTGAGAATCCACTGCGTATTTTACGCGAAATTCTAATTTATATTCTGACGGCTACGGTAGATGACGCACGCAGGCGTGCCCTGATGGAGATCGTTTTTCATAAGTGTGAATTTGTCGGTGAGATGCTCCCGCTGCAAGATGCCCGTAAAGTCCTCTATCTGGAAGGTTACGACCGTATTGAGTCCGTGCTGCGCAACAGTATGCGCCACGGCCAACTGCCAGCCGATTTACACACCCGCCGCGCATCTATCATCCTGCGAGCCTACATTACCGGCCTGATGGAAAACTGGCTTTTTATGCCGGAAAGTTTTGATCTGAAAGCCGAAGCGGCAGTGTTGATCGACTCATTTATCGAAATGGCCCAATTCAGTCCCACCCTGCGGATAAAACCGGAGGAGGGGGAGCTGGCGGCACCCCCGTTGAGTGCAGAACATCATCATTTATAGGAGAAACACCATGTCATCCGTTGTTTTGATCGCCAATGGCGCCGCTTATGGCCACGAATCGCTGTTTAACGCGCTGCGTCTGGCTATTGCGTTGAAAGAACAGCAGGCCGATCTCAGCCTGAAACTGTTTTTGATGTCTGATGCGGTGGTCGCGGGCATTGCCGGGCAGCAGCCACACGAAGGCTACCATCTGCAGCAAATGCTGGAAATTCTCACCGCTCAGCAGGTACCGGTAAAATTGTGTAAAACCTGTGCCGATGCGCGCGGAGTCAGTCGGCTGCCACTGGCGGATGGGGTGGAAATCGGTACGCTGGTTGAACTGGCACAGTGGACGCTGGCGGCGGAGAAGGTATTGACCTTCTAAGTCCGCGACATTTGTACATCACCCGCAACGCTTTTCTTATTCTTTGGCTCTCTGCGATCGTGATAATCTTTAGGCTTCTTTATTGATTCGAAGCCAAATCATGCATCGCAGGTTAGCCAAACGTCTTTTTCTGCCGCTATTCTCGTTCTTCGGCGTGGAGTTCTCCCGCGCCTTTGCCCTGTTTTTGCTGATCGCGGTTTGCGCGATCTGCCCACCTGCCGCTTATGCCACGCTCAATGGCGATTTGCCTTCACGCAGCGAAATCCAAAGCCAGCTTGATGCGCTGAATAAGCAAAAGACGCTGACGCCGGTCAACAAACTCACGCAGCAGGATCTCACCCGTACGCTCGAGTTGCTGGATGCGATTGAACGCACCAGGCAGGATGGCGCGCAGCTTAAGCAACAGCTGCAACTGGCACCGGGCAAGCTGCGTCAGGTGACCGACGACCTGGCGGCGCTCAAAACGCCGGTCGACAGTGCAGCCGCCAGGGCCGAACTGCTGCCGCTTTCCCTACGCCAATTGGAAACCCGGCTCTACCAGACGCTCGACGACCTGCAGACGGCGCAGGAAAATCTTTCCACCTATAACAGCCAGCTGGTTTCGTTGCAGACTCAACCGGAACGGGTGCAGAGCAGCATGTATACCGCTTCCCAACGGCTGCAGGAAATTCGGAACCAAATCAACGATCAGACGCCGGGGCAAAACTCACTGCGCGACAGTCAGCTGGTAATGCTGGCCACCGAGCAAACGCTGCTCAATGCGCAGATCGACCTGCAACGTAAAAGTCTGGAAGCCAACACTACCCTGCAAGACCTGCTGCAGAAGCAGCGCGATTATACTAACGGGCATATCGATGCGCTCGACCACAACGTGCAACTGCTGCAAGAAGTGGTCAACAGCAAGCGCCTGACGCTGTCGGAAAAAACCGCCAAAGAGGCGCAGAATCCGGAAGATGCCACGGACATCCAGCACGACCAGTTGGTCAGCAAAGAGCTGGACGTTAACCGCCAGCTCAGCCAGCGGCTGATTGCCGCCACGGAGGAGAGTAACGTCCTGTTCCAGCAGAATATTCGGGTGAAGAACTGGCTGGATCGCGGCCTGCAAGCGGAGCGCAATCTGAAGGAGCAGATCCAGGTATTGAAAGGCAGCCTGGTGCTGTCGCGCATTCTTTATCAGCAGCAACAAAGCCTGCCGCAGGGCACCTTGGTGGCGGATATGGGCACGCGCATCGCCGATCTGCGCCTGGAACAGTTTGATATCAACCAACAGCGCGACGACCTGTTCAAGGGTGACGATTACATCAACAAGCTGGTCGCCGACAGCAAAGAAAAAGCCGGCGCCGACGTGCTGGATGCCCTGAATGAAATCGTCGATATGCGCCGCGAACTGTTGGATCAGTTAAACAAACAGCTCAGTAATCAGTTGGCGCAATCGATCAGCCTGCAGATCAACCAACAGCAGTTAACCAGCGTTAACAGCTCGCTGCGAGATACCCTGACCCAGCAGATTTTCTGGGTAAACAGTAACAAACCGGTCGATCTGGCGTGGTTGAAAGCCTTGCCGGGGGCGGTGAGAGATCAACTGGCTGCGCTCGATTTCAAAGTCGATCTCGGCAAAATACTGCAGGGCGGACTGAATTCACTGGTCATGCTGATCCCGCTGCTGTTGCTGATCGGCCTGTTGCGCTGGCGCTACAAGCTGATAGACACCCATTTGCAGAAGCTGGCCAATGACGTGGGGCAGTTAAAGCGTGATAGCCAGATGCACACCCCCAAGGCCATTGTGTTGACCCTGTTGAAGGTGCTGCCCGGTTCGGCTCTGCTGCTGGGGGCCGGTTTCTGGTGTTACCGTGCCGAAATCGGCCTCAGCGATTTTCTCTGGGCATTGTCGCAACAGCTGGCGCTGTTCTGGCTGATTTTCGGCTTTACCTACCGCACGCTGGCACCTGGCGGCATCTGCGAACGGCATTTCAACTTCGCCGCCGAGCTTTGTGCGCATTACCGTCGCCAGACGATGCGTTTGGGGTTGGCGTTGCTGCCGCTGATCTTCTGGTCGGTGTTGGGTGAGAAAGCGCCACTGCGTCTGGTGGAAGACGTTATCGGCCAGGTGGTGGTGATGTTGACGTTGGCACTGCTGGCGGTGCTGGTGTTTCCGTTGTGCCGCGACAGCTGGCGTGAAAAAGGCTCGCACGCGGTACGGCTGATCATTGTTACCGCCATTGCCGCCACGCCGCTGATCCTGCTGGGGCTGATGTTCGCCGGCTATTTCTATACCACGTTGCGGTTAGCCGGCCGCTGGATCGACAGCCTGTATCTGTTCTTCCTGTGGAACATCGTGTATCTGACCGCCATTCGCGGGCTGAGCGTCGCGGCGCGCCGTCTGGCTTACCGCCGCGCGATAGCTCGTCGTCAGAGCCTGGCGAAAGAGAAAGAGGGAGCCGAAGGGGTTGAACCGGTTGAGGAGCCGCCCTTGGCGCTCGATCAGATCAACCAGCAGTCGCTGCGTCTGACCACCATGGTGCTGTTTATTATCTTCGCCAGCGCCCTGTATGGCATTTGGTCAGATTTGGTGACGGTCATTTCGTACCTGGACAGCATTACGCTGTGGCATTACACCACCACGGTCGCCGGCAGCAGCGTGGCGCAGGCGGTGACGTTGGGCAACATGATGGTGGCGATAGCGGCGGTGATCGTCGCTTACGTGATGACGCGCAACCTGCCCGGTCTGCTGGAGGTGGTGGTGCTGTCGCGGCTGCAGCTGCGGCAGGGGACGTCTTACGCCGTCACCACCATACTCACCTACCTGATCACCACCGTGGGTGCCGTCACCGCGCTAGGGTCGCTGGGCGTCTCCTGGGATAAACTTCAGTGGCTGGCGGCCGGCTTGACCGTCGGGTTGGGCTTCGGGTTGCAGGAGATTTTTGCCAACTTTGTCTCCGGTCTGATCATCCTGTTCGAACGGCCGATCCGTATTGGCGATACCATTACTATTGGCACTTTCTCCGGTTCGGTCAGCAAAATCCGCATTCGCGCCACCACCATCACTGACTTTGACCGCAAAGAGGTGATCATTCCGAATAAGGCATTTGTGACCGAACGGCTGATCAACTGGTCGCTGTCAGACACCATCACTCGCGTTTTAATCAAAGTGGGAGTGGCCTACGGCTCCGATTTGGACAAAGTGAAAGCCGTGCTGTTGAAGGCAGCGCATGATAACCCACGGGTGATGAGCGATCCGGAACCGCAGGTTTTCTTCCTGAATTTCGGTGCCAGCACGCTGGATCATGAGCTGCGCCTTTACGTGCGTGAGCTACGCGACCGCAGCTATACCGTTGACGAACTGAATCGCTCTATCGAACGCCTGTGTCGCGAAAACGACATCAACATTGCTTTCAACCAGCTCGAGGTCTATTTGCACAATCAGCAGGGCAACGAGGTGCAGGAAGTGAAACGGACGTTATCGCCGGATCAGGGCGGCACAACGGCAGGAGAGTAGAACGAGGATCCAGGGTTCAGCGCAGGCTGAACCCTTTTTACTGCCCGACAGGCAGGTAAGGGGAGGTGGCGCCGTTGCGCTGCAGCTTTTCCTGATAGTCCCGTTTGACAATATCCAGCGCCGCCAGCGCAGTGGCGGGATCGATTTCATTGCATTCCAGCAGGTAAATCAGATCTACCGCCAGTTGCAATTCTGGTGAGGCATTTTCTAGAGACATAAAACCCACGTTTTAATTGAGATGAATGATACTTCGTTCGGCTGAGTATAGTGAACAAGCCCGATTGGGGGGAATAATCATTAAAATATTGTGATAAATCTTCAAAAACCGTTTTCTTTACGTTCAATACTGCGCTCAATACGCGCCAGAGCTTGACGGCAACGCGTCAGTCGGCCTTCTAACGCAGCCAGCTCATGCTGAAGCTTTTGCTGTGCCGCGAGCGTCGTCTGCCTTCCCAGCAGGCTTTCCCGATCCTGAATCATTGCAATGATCCGGCGTTCGTAATCCTGATGTTCGGCCAGCTTGTGATACAAGTCGACCGCTGCCACTTCTTTGGGTTGATTCTTACGGCGCAGCGCCTGGGTTGCCAGCTCGCGTTGCAGGGCGGTCAGCTGCGCCAGCAACTTTTCGGCCAGAAAGGCTACCTGAGTGGTGCGGTTGTCATTGGCCGCCGTCTGCAGCTGGGCGAAATTTTTTTGCACTTCGGTCAGATAATCGCGCAGTCGTGTACCGCGGTTAGAGAACAGCGCAGTATCGAAGCGTGCCTGCGGGATCGGAGCATCGCCGCGTGGCGTGATCTCGCTGGCCAATACCTTGATTTGTTGTTCTAACGCTTCTAAAAGACGCTGGGTGCTCACGTCGGCTCCATTGGGGGGATAGTGGGCTCAGCTTGCCCGCGATCGCGTCGTGAAACAAGCACCGTGCCTATATTCCGCCCGTTGCGGCTGGTGGCACAGGGGAAGGCGGTGATAAAGTAACGCCAGACAGGTTGATGGACAAGGGCTCGCATGACGCGTTGGTTATTGATTATCCTCGGTTGGTTGGCGGTGGTGTTGGCGACGCTGGGCGTGGTTTTGCCGCTGCTGCCGACGACGCCGTTTCTGCTGTTGGCCGCCTGGTGCTTCGCCCGTTCGTCGCCGCGATTCCACAGTTGGCTGCTGTATCGCTCCTGGTTCGGGCCTTATCTGCGCCATTGGCAGCAGCATCGCGCCTTGCCGCCGGGGGCTAAATGGAAGGCGGTGGTGGTGATTGTGCTGACATTCGCGTTTTCGTTGTGGCTGGTGAAAATCTGGTGGGTGCGCGGTGTGCTGTTACTGATGTTGGCTATTTTGCTGACCTTTATGTTGCGCCTGCCGGTTGTTGACTTATCGCAACAAAAACAGCGTTGATTGTGGCTTATGATATCCAATAGCTTTCAGGGCGCGGCTTGAAAGATGCAGCGGAGAGTTGCATTTGTCCGCCAGTTTGCATAGATTTGGGCGTTTTCGTGCGCGGGGTGCTACCCATTTCCTGTTTATCTCGGGATTGGGTTTCAGACGACCTGCGCGCAAGTCATCAGGCAGTTTTATCAGGCAATAATTATGACCGCTACTGCACAGCAGCTTCAGTTTATTAAAGACAGTATCAAAACCATTCCGGATTACCCTAAGCCGGGCATACTGTTCCGTGACGTCACCAGCCTGCTGGAAAACCCGCTGGCCTATGCCGCCAGCATTGAATTGCTGGTCGAGCGTTTCCGCGAAGCGGGCGTGACCAAGGTGGTTGGCACCGAAGCGCGTGGTTTCCTGTTTGGCGCCCCGGTGGCGTTGGCGCTGGGCGTGGGTTTTGTTCCGGTGCGTAAACCGGGCAAGCTGCCGCGTGCGACACTCAGCGAAAGCTATGAGCTGGAATACGGTACTGACCAGCTGGAAATCCACACCGATGCCATCAGTGCCGGTGATAAAGTGCTGGTGGTGGACGATCTGCTGGCCACCGGTGGCACCATCGAAGCTACCGCAAAACTGATCCGTCGTCTGGGCGGTGAAGTCAAAGACGCCGCTTTCATTATTAACCTGCCGGATCTTGGCGGTGAAGCGCGTTTGAACTCCCTGGGTATTGAATGCTACAGCCTGGTCAACTTCGCCGGCCACTGATCTGCATTACCACAACGGCCTCGCGGAACGCCGCGGGGCTGTGTTAGCATGACCCTCCAGATTACTCGACTTTTCCGGTATTAATGAGCTATCAGGTTCTTGCCCGTAAGTGGCGCCCTCAAACGTTTGCAGATGTTGTCGGACAGGAACATGTCCTGACTGCGCTGGCTAACGGCCTCTCGCTGGGGCGGATTCATCACGCCTATCTGTTCTCGGGCACGCGCGGCGTGGGTAAAACCACCATTGCGCGCCTGCTGGCCAAAGGCCTGAACTGTGAAACCGGCATCACCGCCACACCGTGCGGTCAATGCGACAACTGCCGCGAGATTGAGCAGGGGCGCTTTGTTGATCTGATCGAGATCGACGCCGCGTCCAGAACCAAGGTGGAAGATACCCGCGATCTGCTGGATAACGTCCAGTACGCCCCCGCCCGAGGCCGCTTCAAGGTTTACCTGATTGACGAAGTGCACATGCTCTCGCGTCACAGCTTCAATGCGCTGTTGAAAACGCTGGAAGAGCCGCCTTCTCACGTTAAATTCCTGCTTGCGACGACCGATCCGCAGAAGCTGCCGGTCACCATCTTGTCGCGTTGCCTGCAATTTCATCTTAAGGCTTTAGATGTCGAGCAGATCCGTAACCAGTTGGAAACGGTTCTGCAGGCAGAACAAATCACCAGCGACCAGCGCGCTCTGCAGCTGATAGCGCGTGCCGCCGACGGCAGCATGCGTGACGCGCTGAGCCTCACCGATCAGGCTATCGCGATGGGCCAGGGCCAGGTGACCACCGTCACCGTCAGCCAAATGCTCGGCACGCTCGACGACGAACAGCCGCTGGCGATCCTCGAAGCGCTGGTGAGCGCCGACGGCGAAAAGGTGATGGCGCAGGTCGCGCAGGCCGCTTCACGCGGTGTTGACTGGGAAAACCTGCTGGTCGAAACGCTGGCCTTGCTGCACCGGATCGCGATGGTGCAACTGCTGCCATCGGTACTGGACAATCATTACGCCGCCATTGAACAGCGGCTACGTGAGTTGGCGCGAACTTTACCGCCGACGGACGTACAGCTTTATTACCAAACGCTGCTGGTCGGCCGTAAAGAACTGGCCTTTGCGCCGGATCGCCGTATGGGGGTCGAGATGACCCTGCTGCGTGCGCTGGCGTTTCACCCGAAAGCGGTGATCCCGGAGCCGGTGGCGATGGTGCAAACTGCTCCGGCGCAGATGGCGCAGCCGCAGGCACCATCGGCTCAGCCGCCACAGTTTCAGGACGCGCCACCGCCGTTAGGGCAGGCCGCCCCGCAGAACAATCCGCCAGCGAGTTTACCGGATGCCACCGCGCAATTATTAAAGGCGCGCACCCAGCTGTTACGGCAGGGAGCATCCACACCAAAAAAGAGTGAACCGGCGGCGCCAGGAAAAGCGCGGCCGGCAAACTCAGCACTGGAGCGGTTGGCTTCCGTGACTGAGCGCAGCCAGCAGCGCCAGGCGGAAAAACTGGTTCAGCAAAAACCGGCCAAGCCGGAAGCTTATCGCTGGCGCGCACAGACCGAGCCAGAGGCCGAGCCGGAACCGCTGGCGACGCCAAAAGCGCTGCGCACTGCGCTTGAGCATGAAAAAACGCCCGAACTGTCAGCCAAGCTGGTGGTAGAGTCGCTGGAACGCGATGCCTGGGCGGCGGAAATCGATAAGCTGAAAATTCCAAAACTGGTGCAGCAACTGGCGTTGAACGCGGTTAAAGAAGTGCTGGAACCAGGTAAAATTTGTCTTCATCTGCGGTCGTCGCAGCGCCATCTGAACTCGCCTTCGGCGCAGAAGGTGTTGACCGATGCACTCACCGAGCTGCACGGCAGTCCGGTTGAGCTGACCGTGGTGGAAGACGATAATCCGGCGGAGCGGACTCCGCTGGAGTGGCGCCAAGCCATTTATGAAGAAAAACTGGCGCAGGCGCGCCAGTCGATCGTTGCGGATACCAATATCCAAACGCTGCGCCGGTTCTTCGACGCAGACCTGGATGAAGAGAGTATTCGCCCCATTTAAACGCCGCGTAAAGTGCGCGGCCCTAGCGACGAGAGACGACTATGTTTGGTAAAGGCGGTCTGGGCAACCTGATGAAGCAAGCCCAGCAAATGCAAGAAAAAATGCAGCAGATGCAGGAAGAAGTCGCCAAATTGGAAGTGACTGGCGAATCCGGCGCCGGCCTGGTGAAAGTCACCATCAACGGTGCGCACAACTGCCGTCGTGTGGAGATCGATCAGAGCCTGATGGAAGACGACAAAGACATGCTGGAAGATCTGATCGCCGCTGCGATTAACGACGCAGCGCGCCGCATCGACGAAACCCAGAAAGAGAAAATGGCGTCTGTGTCCAACGGTATGCAACTGCCACCTGGCTTTAAGATGCCGTTCTAATGCAGACCAGCCCGCTCCTTGAAACACTGATGGAGGCGTTGCGCTGCCTGCCGGGCGTTGGCCCGAAGTCGGCGCAGCGTATGGCGTTCCAGTTGTTGCAGCGCGATCGCAGCGGCGGGATGCGCCTGGCGCAGGCGCTGACCCGCGCCATGTCAGAGATCGGCCACTGTGCCGATTGCCGTACGTTCACCGAGCAGGACGTTTGCACCATCTGCGCCAATCCGCGCCGTCAGCAAAACGGCCAGATCTGCGTGGTGGAAAGCCCGGCTGATATTCACGCCATCGAACAGACCGGCCAGTTCGCCGGGCGCTACTTTGTGCTGATGGGCCACCTGTCGCCGATGGACGGCATTGGGCCCGGTGATATCGGTCTGGATCGGCTGGAGCAACGGCTGGAAAAAGAAAGCATCACCGAAGTGATCCTGGCCACCAACCCGACGGTGGAAGGTGAGGCAACCGCCAACTATATCGCCGAGATGTGCGGCCAGTATGGCGTGGTCGCCAGCCGCATTGCCCACGGCGTGCCGGTGGGCGGTGAACTGGAAATGGTCGATGGCACCACGTTGTCGCATTCCCTGGCCGGTCGTCACGTCATCAAGTTCTGATCTTTAGCGGGGCCATCGCGGCCCCGTTAGTTTCCTGCAAAAATTTCCCCCCCAGCCGCTTGAAAAACAACGCCCTTGTCCCCACTTAATCCTCATTGTTCGCTTTTGGTAGCTATTGTCTTTGAGGTAATCAATGAGTATGAAAGGTCAAGAAACCCGTGGTTTCCAGTCTGAAGTAAAACAACTGCTTCATTTGATGATTCATTCGCTGTACTCCAATAAAGAAATTTTCCTGCGCGAGTTGATCTCCAACGCCTCGGATGCCGCCGACAAGCTGCGTTTCCGCGCACTGTCGACGCCTGAGCTGTATGAAGGTGATGGCGAGCTGCGTGTGCGCCTTTCCTTCGATAAAGAGCAGCGTACGTTGACCATTGCCGACAACGGCATTGGCATGAGCCGTGAGGAAGTGATTGAAAACCTGGGTACCATTGCCAAGTCAGGTACCAAAGCCTTCCTGGAATCCATCGGTTCCGACCAGGCCAAAGACAGCCAGCTGATTGGTCAGTTCGGCGTGGGGTTCTACTCCGCGTTCATCGTGGCGGATAAAGTCACTGTACGTACTCGTGCAGCGGGCGCTCCGGCCGATCAAGGCGTGTTTTGGGAGTCTGTCGGCGAAGGCGATTACACCATTGCCGACATCAGTAAAGAAGATCGCGGAACCGAAATTACCCTGCATCTGCGCGAAGGCGAAGATGAGTATCTCGATGCCTGGCGTCTGCGCTCAGTGATCGGCAAATACTCCGACCACATCGCATTGCCGGTTGAAATTGAAAGCAAAAACGAAGAAGACGGCACCGTCACCTGGGAAAAAATCAACAAGGCACAGGCCCTGTGGACCCGCAGCAAGGCTGACGTTACCGATGAAGAATACAAAGAGTTCTACAAGCACATCGCGCACGACTTTACCGATCCGCTGAGCTGGAGCCACAACCGGGTGGAAGGCAAGCAGGAATACACCAGCCTGCTGTACATTCCGGCCCAGGCGCCATGGGACATGTGGAACCGCGACCACAAGCACGGCCTGAAGCTGTACGTGCAGCGCGTGTTCATCATGGACGACGCTGAACAGTTCATGCCGAACTACCTGCGTTTCGTGCGTGGTCTGATAGATTCCAACGATCTGCCGCTGAACGTTTCGCGTGAGATCCTGCAAGACAGCCGCGTGACCCAGAACCTGCGCGGTGCACTGACCAAGCGTGTGTTGCAGATGCTGGAGAAACTGGCTAAAGACGATGCGGAAGGCTACCAGAAGTTCTGGCAGCAGTTCGGTCTGGTGTTGAAAGAGGGCCCGGCGGAAGACGGTGGCAACAAAGAAGCCATTGCCAAGCTGTTGCGCTTTGCTTCCACCCATAACGACAGCTCGGCGCAAACCGTCTCGCTGGAAGAGTACGTGGGCCGCATGGCAGAAGGGCAGGAGAAGATTTATTACATCACTGCCGACAGCTATGCCGCCGCCAAGAGCAGCCCGCACCTGGAGCTGTTCCGCAAGAAAGGCATCGAAGTGCTGCTGCTTTCCGACCGTATCGACGAATGGATGATGAGCTACCTGACCGAGTTCGACGGCAAGCCCTTCCAGTCCGTCAGCAAGGCAGATGACGCGTTGGATAAGTTGGCAGACGAAACCGAAGAGCAGAAGGCCGCCGAGAAGCAGCTGGAGCCTTTTGTTGACCGCGTGAAAACCCTGCTGGGCGATCGCGTGAAGGACGTGCGTCTGACGCACCGTCTGACCGACACGCCGGCTATCGTTATCACCGATGCCGACGAAATGAGCACCCAGATGGCGAAATTGTTTGCCGCTGCGGGCCAGGAAGCGCCGGCGGTGAAGTACATTTTCGAACTGAATCCGGAGCATGCGTTGGTCAAACGCGCATCCGATGTGGGCGATAACGAACAATTCGCCGAATGGATTGACCTGTTATTGGATCAGGCACTGCTGGCTGAACGCGGCACCCTGGAGGATCCAAACCAGTTTATCCGTCGTATGAATAAACTGTTGTCCGCATAATTCCGAGCATATACGCCCAAAATCCGCGAGTTTTGGGCGTATTTTTTTGTTTTTCCTGCCGATTTTCCGTGCTTTATTCTCTGTTTCCTTCCTTTTGTCCCGCAATCGATTTCCTCGCGTACCTTGAGCCAGCCCCCCCTGAAATGGTATGGTTGAGCGTTTTCGCAATTTTATAAAAACTACATAGCAAGGGGATTTACGCAATGCGTATCATTCTGCTGGGCGCTCCGGGCGCTGGTAAAGGTACTCAGGCTCAATTCATCATGGAGAAATACGGTATTCCGCAAATCTCCACGGGTGATATGTTGCGCGCAGCCGTGAAGGCCGGCAGTGAATTGGGCAAGCAGGCGAAAGAAATCATGGACGCCGGCAAGCTGGTGACCGATGAGTTGGTCATTGCACTGGTTAAAGAACGCATCACCCAGGAAGATTGCCGTAAAGGTTTTCTGCTGGACGGTTTCCCGCGCACCATTCCACAGGCTGACGCGATGAAAGAAGCCGGCATCAACGTGGATTACGTGCTGGAATTTGACGTACCGGACGAGCTGATTGTCGATCGCATCGTTGGCCGTCGCGTACATGCGCCTTCTGGCCGTGTGTACCACATTAAGTTCAATCCACCGAAGGTGGAAGGCAAAGACGACGCGACCGGTGAAGAACTGACGACCCGTAAAGACGACCAGGAAGAAACTGTGCGTAAACGTCTGGTGGAGTACCATCAGATGACGGCACCGCTGATTTCCTACTACAGCAAAGAAGCTGCGGCAGGTAACACCCAATACCGTAAAATCGACGGCACCCGCAAAGTGACCGAAGTGAGCGCCGAACTGGCAAACATCCTCGGCTGATCGGTTTTTCATTGCTGTGCATAGCGCCAGGCCTCATCCGCCTGGCGTTTTTTTTGCTATTTTTCCGCCGAATTGTGATCGCCGTGGCTTGTTGCGCCTGTGCCCTTTAATCCGCCGCTAGAAATGACGTATAACTCCCCCATCTTAACCCCTGGGGATAATCCACATGCTCAGATCGACCCATTTGCTGGCAGAATCCACTGCGCGCCAGATTGTGCAGCGGGCGATGAGCATCATCAGCCATTCTGTCAACGTGATGGACAACAACGGCGTCATTATCGCGTCCGGTAATCCTTCGCGCCTGTTCCAGCGCCATGAAGGGGCGGTGCTGGCGCTGACCGAGAACCGGGTGGTGGAAATCGATGCGGTGACCGCCGCGCACCTGAAAGGCGTGCAGCCCGGTATCAACCTGCCGTTCAGTTTTCACAGCCAGCAGGTGGGGGTGATCGGCATTTCCGGTGAACCCGCGCAGGTACGTGCCTATGCTGAGCTGGTGAAAATGGCGGCCGAAATGATGGTGGAGCAGGCGGCGTTGCTGGATCAAAACCAGTGGGAGAAACGCTACCGCGAGGAGTTGGCCAATCAGTTGCTGCAGCCGCAGCCGGCATCGGGCTCGCTGGAGGCGATGGCTGCTTATCTGGGATTGGATCTGCAACAGCCGCGCATTGTCTGGATCGTGGAATTACAGGACGCTCAGCCGCATCTGCTGCGTGAACTGCTGACAGAGCTGGAGCACACGCAGCGTGAAGCGTTGATCGCTATCACCGGCTTCAACGAAATGATCCTGCTGCGTCCCGCCAGCCTGGTGCAGGGAGCCTGGAGTTTGAAGCAGGAGCGCAAACAGGCGCAGCAATTGCTAAGTCAGCTTCAGCCGCGTTTCAACCTGCGGCTGATTATCGGCGGTTTCTTTAGCGATGAGGCGGGGCTGCACCGCTCAAACCTGACGGCCCGCGCGACGCAGACGATGGCAAAGCGCTTGAAGCTGCGCCACAAGACGCTGTTCTATCAAGATTATCCACTGCCTTCGCTGTTGTGTGATCTGGGTGAGGATTGGCGCGCGCAGGAGCTTTCCCGCCCCTGGCAGGTTTTGGGCGATCACGATGACAAGGGGGTGCTGCGCAGCACCCTGAAACACTATTTTTCGCGAAATTGTGATCAAACGCAGACCGCCGCCGAGCTTCATATCCACGTCAATACCTTGCGTTATCGCCTGCAGCGTATTGAAGCCATTACTGGATTGAAAATCAATCAGTTAACGGATTCCTTGCGGCTGTATATCGGCATGCTGATGCACGATTGAATTGTGTGAAACCACAACTTTCCGGCGCACAGACGCAGAGGTTTTTGTGGCTTTCTCTCACGCCAATGCCTGGCGCTCAGGATATGTTCTCCCCACACCAACAACGGGGAAAATAATAATGACAACGGTATCCACGCTGGGGGCGCTGGTGGCATTGATCGTCGCTATCGTCCTGATTTTACGCAAGGTCCCACCGGCCTATGGCATGATTGCCGGCGCGCTGGCGGGCGGATTATGCGGCGGCGCCGATCTGGTGCAGACCGTAACGCTGATGATCACCGGCGCCCAGGGCATTACCAACGCCGTGATGCGCATTTTGGCGGCGGGGGTGCTGGCCGGGGTGTTGATCGAGTCCGGCGCGGCGCACACCATCGCCGAAACCATCGTCCGCAAAGTCGGGGAAACCCGCGCGCTGTTGGCGCTGGCGGTAGCTACACTGATCCTGACTGCCGTGGGCGTATTTATCGACGTGGCGGTGATCACCGTGGCGCCGATTGCCCTTTCCATCGCTCAGAAGGCCGGGATCTCCCGCGCGGCGATCCTGCTGGCGATGATCGGCGGCGGCAAGGCCGGTAACGTGATGTCACCAAACCCCAACACCATTGCGGCTGCCGATAACTTCCACGTGCCGCTGACCTCGGTGATGATGGCCGGCATCGTGCCAGGGCTGTGCGGATTGATCGTGGCCTATCTGCTGGCCCGGCGGTTGAGCGACAAGGGCGATAAGGTAATGGCAGAAGAGCTGACGCAACAAGCCGAAGGCGTACGTCCTGGCTTTGCTGCGGCCATCAGCGCGCCATTGGTTGCCATTGTTCTGCTGTCGCTGCGGCCGATCGCCGGTATTGCCATCGATCCGCTGATAGCGCTGCCGGTGGGCGGCCTGGTGGGAGCATTACTGATGGGCCGTATTCGCCAGTGTAATCAGTTTATGGTTTCCGGCCTGTCCCGTATGGCGCCGGTGGCGATTATGCTGCTCGGCACCGGCACCCTGGCGGGGATCATTGCCAACTCGGCGCTGAAGGACGTGCTCATTAGCGGATTGACCCACACCGGCATGCCGGCCTGGCTGTTGGCGCCACTGTCCGGGGCGCTGATGTCGATGGCGACCGCTTCGACCACCGCGGGTACCGCCGTGGCATCCGGGGTCTTCAGCAGCACTCTGCTGGAGCTGGGCGTCAGCGGGCTGGCAGGGGCGGCGATGATCCATGCCGGTGCGACGGTACTGGATCACCTGCCGCACGGCAGCTTCTTCCATGCCACCGGCGGTAGCGTCAATATGGCCGTGCATCAGCGGTTGAAGCTACTGCCTTATGAAACACTGGTCGGCTTTACCATCGCGGCCGTCTCGGCGTTGATGTTTGGCGTATTTAATCTGGCGGGATAAGGAAGAGTAATGAAAACGCTGAAAAAAGTGGTGATTGCGCCGGATTCGTTTAAAGAAAGCCTGAGTGCGCTGGAGGTGGCCGAAGCCATCGAACGCGGCTTCCGCCAGATCTTCCCGCAGGTACAGTATGTGAAGCTGCCCATGGCGGACGGCGGCGAAGGTACGGTGGATTCGATGGTGGCGGCCACCGGTGGGGAAATCGTCAGGGCAGAGGTCACCGGTCCGCTGGGCCAACCGGTACAGGCCTTCTACGGTTTGCTGGGAGAAGGCGAAACCGCCGTTATCGAGATGGCGGCGGCTTCCGGGTTGCATCTGGCACCCAAGGCGCAGCGAGATCCGCGCATGACCACCAGTTATGGTACCGGTGAGCTGATCCTGGCTGCTCTGGAACGCGGCGTTAAGGCGATTATTCTTGGCATTGGCGGCAGCGCTACCAATGACGGCGGTGCCGGTATGCTGCAGGCGCTGGGGGTGAAACTGCTGGACGACCAGCGGCAATGCCTGCAGCCGGGTGGAGCGGCGCTGGCACAGTTGGCCTATATCGATCTTTCCGGGATGGATCCGCGTCTGCAGCAGGTGAACATAACGGCGGCCTGCGACGTCGATAACCCCTTGTGCGGCGCTAACGGAGCCTCTGCGGTGTTTGGCCCGCAGAAGGGGGCTACGCCGGAGACCGTCGCGCAGCTCGATGCAGCACTGCGCCATTACGGCACGTTGCTGGAACAGGCCACCGGCCGTGAGGTCATCAACGTACCGGGTGCCGGTGCGGCGGGCGGGATGGGGGCAGCGTTGCTCGGTATGCTTAACGCGCGCCTGCGACCCGGCATTGAGATTGTGATTGAAACCTTGCAGCTGGAAGAGGCGCTGCGCGATGCGGATCTGGTGATCACCGGCGAAGGGCGGCTGGACAGTCAGTCCATCCACGGCAAAACGCCGATTGGTGTGGCGCGAGTGGCCAAGCGCTATGGTTTGCCGGTGATTGGCATTGCCGGCAGCCTGTCGAAAGATTATCAGGTGGTACACCAGCACGGCATTGACGCGGCATTTTCGGTGCTCGATCGGGTCGTTTCGCTGGAGGAAGCACTGTCGGAAGCGGCCGATAACCTGGAGGTGACGGCGCGCAACGTGGCGGCGGTGTGGCGGTTGGCGCAGAGCTAATTTCTCTCCCCTTTATCATGGGCAACGCCTGTTGCTGATATCGGTTCCGACGAGGCGCTTTTCCGTTACAATAGGCGCCATTAATCGACGTTAACCCCCTGACCCAGAACAGGGGGTTAGCTTGCAAGGAATCAAGGGGAACTGAGATGAAGCAAGAGAAACACGGGGTATTGCTGGTGAACCTGGGTACGCCGGATGCTCCTACCTCGTCGGCGGTAAAACGCTATCTGAAGGAATTCCTCAGTGACGACCGCGTAGTGGATACAGCCCCATTGATCTGGTGGCCGATCCTCAATGGCGTGATCCTGCCAATCCGTTCGCCGCGGGTTGCCAAGCTGTATCAGTCGGTATGGATGGATGAAGGTTCTCCACTGCTGGTCTACAGCCGCCGTCAGCAACGCGCGTTGGCTGCCCGCATGCCGAACACGCCGGTCGAATTGGGCATGAGCTACGGCTCTCCAAGCCTGGCTGAGGCGATAGACAAGCTGCTGGCGCAGGGGGTGACCAATCTGGTGGTGCTGCCGTTGTACCCGCAATATTCTTGTTCAACCAGTGCTGCCGTGTGGGATGGCGTGGCCCGGATATTGAAAGGCTATCGCCGCCTGCCGTCGATCAGCTTTATCCGCGACTATGCCGAACACCCGGCCTACATCGCCGCATTGCGCCAAAGCGTCGAGCGTTCGTTTGCCGAGCATGGTCAACCGGACCGGCTGGTGCTGTCATTCCACGGTATTCCCAAGCGCTATGCGCGCCTCGGCGACGATTATCCGCAGCGCTGCGAAGACACGTTACGTGCCTTGACCGAAACCTTACCGCTGGCGCCGGATCGAGTCATGATGACCTACCAGTCGCGTTTTGGTCGTGAGCCCTGGCTGACGCCGTATACCGACGAAACCCTCAAAGGCCTGCCTGCACAAGGCGTTAAACATATTCAGCTTATCTGTCCCGGTTTCTCGGCAGACTGCCTGGAAACGCTGGAAGAAATCAAAGAGCAAAACCGCGAGATCTTCCTCGAGGCCGGCGGCGAAAAGTTTGAGTATATTTCGGCTCTGAACGACGAGCCGGCGCACATTGACATGATGCAGCAACTGGTGGCGCAGCACCTCTGATCCTCAGAGCGCAAAATAGTGACAGTCATCATCAATCGGGCAGGAATGTGCTAACATTCTCTGCCTGTTAACTGCCACTGCCGCCAATTAAATGAAATTTCCTGGTAAACGTAAGTCCAAACACTATTTTCCGGTGAACGCCCGCGATCCGCTCTTGCAGCAGGCTCAGCCTGAAAATGAAATCAGCACCTCCTATGTCGTCGGCATCGACCAGACGCTGGTGGATATCGAAGCCAAAGTGGACGATGCCTTCGTCCAGCGTTACGGCCTGAGCCTGGGGCACTCCCTGGTGATTGAGGATGACGTCGCCGAGGCGCTGTATCAGGAATTGATCGACAATAATCTGATCACCCATCAGTTTGCCGGCGGCACCATCGGCAATACCCTGCACAACTATTCCGTGCTGGCGGACGACCGTTCCGTTCTGCTCGGCGTGATGTGCAGCAATATCAAGATTGGCAGCTACGCCTATCGCTATCTGTGCAACACCTCCAGCCGTACCGATCTTAACCACCTGCAGGCGGTTGACGGTGCTATTGGCCGCTGCTTTACGCTGATCGGCGAAAGCGGTGAACGGACCTTTGCCATCAGCCCCGGTCAAATGAACCAACTGCGGCCGGAAAGCGTGAAGGAAGAGGTGATTGCCGGCGCGTCGGCGCTGGTACTGACGTCATATTTGGTGCGCTGCAAGGAAGGGGAGCCGATGCCGGCTGCCACCATGCAGGCCATCGAGTTTGCCAAAAAGCACGACGTGCCGGTGGTACTGACGCTGGGCACCAAGTACGTGATTGCCGATAACCCGCAATGGTGGCGCGACTTCCTGAAACAACACGTGTCGATCCTGGCGATGAACGAAGATGAAGCGCTGGAATTGACCGGATTGAGCGATCCGTTGACTGCCTCTGACATGGCGCTTGAATGGGTGGATCTGGTACTGTGCACCGCCGGGCCAAACGGCCTGTATATGGCGGGCTATACCGAAGAGTCGAATAAGCGGGAAACCCAGCATCCGCTGCTGCCGGGGCATATTGCCGAATTCAACCGCTATGAGTTCAGCCGCGCCATGCGCCGCGAAAGCTGTGAAAACCCGTTCCGCATCTATTCGCACATCGCGCCCTACATGGGCGGGCCGGAGAAAATCATGAACACCAACGGCGCCGGCGATGGTGCACTGTCGGCGTTGCTGCATGATATCGCCGCCAACGGTTATCACCGCAATAACGTGCCTAACTCCAGCAAGCATGTTCGCAGCTATCTGACCTATTCCTCGCTGGCGCAGGTGTGTAAATACGCCAACCGCGTCAGCTATCAGGTGCTGAACCAGCATTCTCCACGCCTGACGCGCGGCCTGCCGGAACGGGAAGACAGTCTGGAAGAGTCTTACTGGGAACGGTAAAAAGCGAAAGGTCCGGCAAGCCGGACCTCAGATTGCTGACAAAGTCCTTTGCAGTTAAAAGTTCCGATCTGGGAACTAATAAAAACAAAGGATAATGTTTTCTGATTTACCCCAAACATCCGAAAACCACGTTTTTCGGGTGTTTGCCATCAGACTAAGGTCCGGCAAGCCGGACCTTTTTTACATCGAATGGCCGATCAAATCGGGCAGCCACCCATTTTCTCTTCGTCGGTCAGCGTATCCAGTTTGAGGATATTCAGCATGCTGTTGGCGATTTCTCGCTCGCCCATCACCACCTGATTCGCGCCGCGATCGGAGATATACGACACCTCGTCATCGTAGTGCGCCCGGGCGATAATCTCGATGTTCGGCCGCTTGGTACGTGCCGAGGCCACGATTTCACCGGCCTCGTAACCGTTGGGGATGGTCAGCAACAGCCAGCGTGCACAGTCGAGCCGCGCCAGATCCATGACTTCAGGATTGGCGGCGTTGCCCAGCACCGTTTTGATGCCTTGCTCGCGCAGAGCCTCAACCCGTGGGCGGGAGTTTTCGATCACCACCAGTGGAATACCGGCTTCGGCCAACTTGGCCCCCAGCAGGCTGCCGACGCGGCCATAGCCGACCACCAGCGCGTGGTTGCACATATCGACCGGGATCTGTTTCTCTTCTTCCACCGCTTCTTCCATTATCTGGTCTTCGATGGTTTCGGTTTTGGCCAGATAACGCTCGAGCAGCGTGAACAGCAACGGATTCAACATAATCGACAAGATAGCCCCGGCCAGCACCAGATTGCGGCCGTGCTCCGACATCATGCCCAGCGTGATGCCAAGGCCGGCCAGAATGAAGGCGAACTCGCCGATCTGCGCCAGGCTGGCGGAAATGGTCAGCGCGGTGCGTTTGGAGTGGCCGAACATTTTCACCAGCAGGAACGCCGCCGCCGATTTGCCGAACACGATAATCGCCAGCGTTGCCAGCACCGCCAGCGGCTCGTTGATCAGGATCATCGGATCAAACAGCATGCCGACCGAAACAAAGAACAGCACGGCGAAGGCATCGCGCAGCGGTAAGGTATCGTGGGCCGCCCGGTGGCTCAGCTCCGACTCGTTCAGTACCATACCGGCGAAGAAGGCTCCCAGCGCAAAGGAAACGTCGAACAGCTTTACCGCGCCATAGGCGATGCCGAGCGCCAGGGCCAGCACGGCCAGGGTAAACAGCTCGCGCGAGCCGGTACTGGCGGTTTTCGCCAGGATCCACGGCACCAGCCGGCGGCCTACCACAATCATCAGCGCGATAAAGGCGATGACTTTACCGATGGTCATTGCCAGTTCTATCAGCAACTGGCTGCTGCTGGCGTTGTCATTGCCCATCATGTTGCCGAACGCGGGCAGCAGCACCAGCGTCAGCACCATCGCCAGGTCTTCCACGATCAGCCAGCCGATGGCGATTTGCCCGCGCTGGCTATCGATCAGCTGGCGTTCCTCCAGCGCACGTAGCAGTACCACGGTACTGGCGGTCGACAGACAGAGCCCGAACACCAGCCCGGAAATCAAATCCCAGCCGAGCAGCTTTGACAGCCCCATACCCAGCAGGGTAGCGACGGCAATCTGGGCTACGGCGCCGGGAATGGCGATGTGTTTTACTGCGAGGAGGTCTTTAAGCGAGAAATGGAGGCCAACACCGAACATCAACAGGATCACGCCGATTTCCGCCAGTTCCGGTGCCAGCGAGGTGTCGGCAACAAAACCGGGGGTAAAAGGGCCGGCGAGCACGCCTGCGGCAAGGTACCCCACCAGCGGTGAGATGCGCAGGCGATTCGCCAGCATACCGAGGAGGAAGGCAAGTACTAACCCTCCGACAATGGTGGTGATTAGCGGTGTTGAATTATGCATCCAGACTCCTTCTAGCTATGCATGGCAGCAGAGGGGAAACGCAACAAAGTTACGAAAAGATACATTTAGTTTATTGCATTTGTTCGTGCCTTGCTTAGCTAAATTGAGCTTTTTTGCGAAAAAGCAGAGGATTCCGCTTTGGGGGGGGCAGTAAGGGGATTTAACACTAAATAAGTCAAATAACATTGGTTTGTGCGGGAGATAACCCGACTGAGCATATTGGTTCAGCCGGGTTACATCAGGGTTATTGCGAGTTATGGTCCATATTAGGCAGTAATGCGGTGATAATGCCGATCAGTGGCAAGAAAGCACAGATTTGGTAGACCAATTCGATACTGGTCAAATCTGCGACATAACCAAGAACAGCTGCGCCTAATCCCCCCATACCAAAAGCAAAACCGAAGAATAAACCGGAAACCATGCCCACTTTTCCCGGTATCAGCTCCTGCGCGTAAACCAGAATGGCCGAAAAGGCCGAAGCGAGAATTACCCCTATAATGACGGTTAAAATGCCGGTCCAGTAGAGAGAAGCGTAGGGTAAAACCAGCGTGAAAGGAGCTGCGCCCAGTATTGAGCCCCAAATAACATATTTACGACCTATCTTGTCGCCCAGAGGCCCGCCGATAATGGTTCCGGCCGCTACGGCAAACAGGAAGGCAAACAGGTGAAGTTGCGCGTTCTGCACCGAAACGCCGAACTTATGTATCAAATAGAAGGTGTAATAGCTGCTAATGCTCGCCAGGTAGAAGTATTTGGAGAAAATCAGTATCAACAGGATGCCGAGAGCATAGGTTACGGTACGTTTTGGCAGCGGTTTCATCATTGAGGCGGCTTTTGGCTGACCTTTTGTTGCCCGGTGCTGTTGCTGGTACCACTTGCTGACTTGCAGTAACACCACGATAGCCAGCAGCGCGGCCAGTGAGAACCAGGCCACGTTACCTTTGCCATAAGGCGCAATAATCAGTGCCGCCAACAGGGGGCCGAGGGAGCTGCCAAAGTTACCGCCGACCTGGAACAGCGACTGCGCCAGGCCGTGTCGCCCGCCGGAGGCCATACGTGCGACACGGGAGGATTCAGGGTGGAATACCGAGGAACCGGTGCCGACCAGCGCCGCCGCCAGCAACACCAGCGGGAAAGTATTGGCTACCGACAGCAGCAGCAGTCCGCACAGGGTAAAGCCCATGCCGATCGGCAGCGAATAGGGCTGCGGGTGCTTATCCGTGTAGTGCCCGATTAGCGGCTGCAATAAGGACGCCGTGAGCTGATAGGTCAGAGTAATCATGCCGATTTGCACGAAGCTGAGGCTGAAGTCAGCCTGCAGGATCGGGTAAATCGCCAGGATCAGCGATTGAATCATGTCGTTAAGCAGGTGAGAGACGCTGATGGCCCCGAGAATCGAGAATGCAGTCCCTTTAACCGCGCTGCCCTTGGCCGGTGGCATGGCAGTATCGCTACGGTCGGTCATTTTATTATTAGCCTGGTAAGTTTTAGAGGACAGAGCAGATATCTTAGCAACTTGCTCAATATTTGCCATATCCGACATAATTTGACGCACATCGCAAAAATTTGAAATCAAAGGCCTTTGTTTCGCGCTACAATTTCGGCCATCTCAAAAAAACGTTAATGATCATATGGAGCTCCGCCATGCGCTTTTCGTTAAAAACCACCGCATGCGCTCTGGCCGTATCCCTGACTTTTCTGTCGGGAGCCGCCAACGCCTGGGAAAAGGATAAGACCTACGACATCACCATTCTGCACACCAACGATCATCACGGTCATTTCTGGCAGAACGATCATGGCGAATATGGTTTGGGCGCACAGAAAACGCTGGTGGACAGCATCCGTCAAGAAGTTGCGGCGCAGGGCGGTAGCCTGCTGCTGCTGTCGGGCGGCGACATTAATACCGGCGTGCCGGAATCCGATCTGCAAGATGCCGAGCCGGATTTTCGCGGTATGAATCTGGTGGGTTACGACGCAATGGCGATCGGCAACCATGAATTCGACAACCCGCTCAGCGTGCTGCGCCAGCAGGAAAAATGGGCCACTTTCCCGCTGCTGTCGGCCAACATTTATCAAAAAAGCACCCAGCAGCGTTTGTTCAAGCCCTATGCCTTGTTTGACAAGCAGGGGATCAAGATTGCGGTCATCGGCCTGACGACGGATGACACGGCCAAGATTGGCAACCCGGAATATTTTACCGATATCGAGTTCCGCGTCCCGGCACAGGAAGCCAAACAGGTGGTGGAGCAATTGCGTAAGGACGAAAAGCCGGACGTGATCATCGCCGCAACGCACATGGGCCATTACGATGACGGCAATCACGGCTCCAACGCGCCGGGTGATGTAGAGATGGCGCGCAGCCTGCCTGCCGGCTACCTGGACATGATCGTCGGTGGCCATTCGCAGGATCCGGTCTGTATGGCCGGCGAGAATCACAAACAGGTGGATTATGTGCCGGGCACGCCGTGCTCGCCGGATCGGCAGAACGGAATCTGGATCGTGCAGGCGCACGAGTGGGGCAAGTACGTGGGGCGTGCCGATTTCCAGTTCCGTAATGGCGAACTCAAGCTGGTGCATTATCAACTGATCCCGGTCAACCTGAAGAAGAAGGTGGAAAAAGCCGACGGTACCAGCGAGCGCGTCTATTACACTCAGCAGATCGCGGAAGACGCTTCAATGATGAAGCTGCTGACACCGTTCCAGGAAAAGGGCAAGGCGCAGTTGGACGTCAAGATTGGCAGCGTGAACGGCAAGCTGGAAGGCGATCGCAGCAAGGTGCGCTTCGTGCAGACCAACCTGTCGCGCGTCTTGTTGGCAGCGCAGATGGAACGTGCCGAGGCGGACTTCGCGGTGATGAGCGGGGGCGGGGTACGTGACTCGATTGAGGGCGGCGATATCACCTACAAAAACGTGCTGAAAGTGCAGCCGTTCGGCAACACGCTGGTCTACGTCGAGATGAAAGGCAGCGACGTGGAAAAATACCTGGCGGTAGTGGCCAATATGAAGGTGGATTCCGGTGCCTATGCGCAATTTGCCAACGTTAGCCTGACGGCGGACGGCAAGGGCGTCAGCAACGTCAAAATCAAGGGTGAACCGCTGCAGGCGGATAAAATCTACCGTATGGCGACCTTGAACTTCAATGCGCTGGGCGGCGACGGCTATCCGAAGCTGGACACTCTGCCAAGCTACGTCAACACCGGTTTTATCGATGCTGAAGTGCTGAAGCAATACATCGAGAAGCACTCTCCGTTGGACGCCGCGGCCTATGAGCCGAAGGGTGAGATTGTTTATCAGTAATCTTCCGGCGGCTTTTACCGGTTAAAAGCCGCCGTTTATCTTCCCCCGCAGTGCCAGGCCTCTGAATAAAAGCACTCTAATATTATTAATTTCAATATTGTTTTCCTTGTCTTGCATAGTTGTATTTCTATTTTCTTTGTCTATACCTTTAGGGTTAATGATTTTATTTTTCTTAAATCATAATTTTCCAGGGGGAAAAACTCAGCGAAATTATCGTGATTAAAAAGGAAAATAAATGCACAGGACAATGATACTTTTATATGGCGTATTCGGCTATTTAGGCGGATTGGTCGGTTTTATTTTGCTTATTTTGTTGCTTAACGGCTGGGGACTAAGAAATATGGTCGCCATCGTAGGGGAGGGCAGTATGTGGCCCTGGCTGGTGAATGCCGGTTTACTCCTGCTGTTTGGCCTGGTGCACTCGGTGATGGCCCATGAAAGGTTCAAGGTTCGTTTGGCGTTGTCCCCGGCGCTGGAAAGAAGTACCTATGTATTGATTGCCGGTTTGTTGTTGGCATTGCTGGCGCTCATGTGGCAGCCACTGCCGGGTGCCTTGTGGCGGTTGCCGCCGGAAAGTGTCGCCGCATGGGGACTTAACGGCATCAGCGTACTGGGCTGGTTAGTGGTCTTTGCTTCAACCTGCATGATCAGCCACACCGACTTATTTGGCTTGCGACAATCCTGGTTGCAGTGGAGAGAGCGGCAATATACCGACTTGCCTTTTCAGGTCAGAGGATTTTACCGACTGACGAGGCATCCCATGATGACGGGAATGTTATTGGCCTTTTGGTTCACTCCCGAGATGACCACTGGGCGCCTGTTATTTAATTCTGGAATGACATTATATATTTTGGTGGGCGTATATTTTGAAGAGCGCAGCCTGGTTAAAGCGCTGGGGCAGGATTATCAGCAGTATTGCCGACAGGTTCCAATGTTGTTGCCACGAATGAGGGGGCGTAATAAGCCGGTGGAGTAATGATATCCCGCGGCCGATGCTAGGGCGCCGGCCGCGTATTGATGGTTTTTCAGTCGCGCTTGGCGATATCGGCAAAGCTGCCGGCCAGCAACCGGCAAAGATCTTGTGCCGCCAGTTCGATGTCCAGCCCGCGTTTACCGCCGGAGACGTAAATGGTGGCGAACTGCTGGGCCGGGCTGTCGATCACCGTTGGCAGCCGCTTTTTTTGCCCCAGCGGGCTGATGCCGCCAACCAGATAACCGGTGACGCGCTGTGCCAGCATCGGATCGGCCATCTCTGCTTTTTTGGCTCCGAGCGCGCGGGCGACCTTTTTCAGATCCAGCTGAGTGGCTACCGGCGTGACCGCTACCGCCAGATGTTTGGCGTCGCCGTTCAATGCTACCAGCAGCGTTTTATAAACGCGGTCGGCATCCAGCCCCAGTTTTTTCACCGCCTCATCGCCGAAGTTGGTCTCCGCGCTGTCGTGATGATAAGGGTGAAGGGTAAAAGCGACTTTTTGTTTCTCGAGCAGGATCACTGCGGGCGTCATGTGTTTTCCTCTTTCCCGTTCAGCGGGAGGTTGCAAACGGATGCAACAAAATTACAAAAATATAACGGTAACAGCAACCTGGGTGGCAGGCGCGTAAAGCGGGTTGCCAAGATGTTCACTGGGTTGCTACCCTGTCTGTTGTAACCGTTAACACGGTTGCTATGCGTATAACTAAAATACAAGAAATTCCTCTTTGACTGGCCAGTAGCGATATTGGCCACTTTTTTACTGCGCCTGCAGCATCGTCGGCAAATTGTCCTCGCCGTACAGATGCAGTGCGCCGACCGCCACCACGTAGTTACCTGGCGGTAAGGCCTCCAGCTTTTGTTGCCAGTCGCGGTTGCGCTGATGCATCAGCACATCGTACAGATCGGCGCTGAAAGTGGCGGGCAAGGTTTCGAGCATACCGCTGGGTTTTGCGTCCAGCCACCAGCTCACCATGGTTTGCAGCAAGCGTGCGTTGGTGTGCCAGTGCTCCAGCGTATCGCGCAGCAACGCCATGCCGCCCTCCGGTAACTGCTCCAGCAGGCTCATCTGCTGTTGTGCCCCTTCCAGTTCAATCACTTTTTTATGCTGGACCCTCGCCGCCTGCAACAGCTGGTAATCGACGCCGTATTCGGCGCGTAATCCCAATCGCTGCGCCTGGCGGGCCTGCATCATCAACGCCACCTGCCAGCCGGGCAGGGTTGAAAAACTGTCGGCGTCGGCGCCCAGTTCCTGGCACAGCGTCAGCAATTGCTGAAATTCCGACTCGGAGAGCCGCTGTTCAAGTTCCGGTTGCTGTTCGATGTGGTCAAAGGGCGAGGCGGAGCCGGTGATGTCGGCTTCGACAATCAGGGCATCCGCCTGCTTCAGGCGTGCCGCCAGTTTGGCCGGCAGCGGCGACATATCTACCGTGCCCATATGGATGCTGCCCACCAGATGGAACTGACGATCGCCGGGCAGCCGAATATCCAGCGCCGGGTAGGCGTAAGTCATCGGGGATATCAGGCCGAGAAAGGCGGCGATGCGGCGTAACAGTTGACCCATACAGCGTGGCTCCTGAATAACGTGTTCACTTTTGGGGTGACAGGTGAGGGGGCGAAACCCTTCCCCATGCTAAACGCTATCCGCCGGACAAGAAAGCCTGAAGAGTGAAGGAATTATCCCAAAGAAAACGGGGCGCAATGATTTGCGCCCCTTGGGTATTTAGCGTTTGGGTTTAAAACGCAGCAGTCGGTTGGCGTTACTGACCACGGTAATGGAGGACAGGGCCATTGCGGCGCCTGCCACCACTGGGCTGAGCAGGGTGCCGGTCAACGGATACAGCACCCCGGCGGCAATAGGAATGCCGAGCGTGTTGTAAACAAAGGCCCCGAGCAGGTTCTGCTTCATATTACGCAATGTGGCTTTAGACAGCTCAAGCGCATCGGCGACGCCGTTCAGACTGTGGCGCATCAGGGTGATGGCGGCAGTCTCAATGGCGATATCGCTGCCGCCTCCCATGGCGATGCCGACATCGGCCTGCGCCAGCGCCGGAGCGTCGTTGATGCCATCGCCAACCATAGCTACGCGGTGACCTTGCGCCTGCAACTGCTTGATCGCCTCGGCTTTGCCCTCCGGCAGCACGCCGGCAATTACCCGGTCTATACCGGCTTCTTTGGCAATGGCGTTGGCGGTCACCGGGTTATCGCCGGTTAACATCACCAACTGATAACCCTGACGGTGCAAGCGCTGTAGCGCTTCAACGCTGTCGCCGCGCAGCGGATCGCGGATGGCGAACAGTGCGGCCGGTTTACCTTCGACGGCCAGCAGCACCGGCGTAATGCCGCGCTCTGCCTGTTGCTGCATCTGTGTGTCCAGCTCGGCGGTGGCTACCTGATGTTGTTGCAACAACGCAGCATTGCCCAGTAGCAACTTCATGCCGTCCACTTCGCCGCTGACGCCTGCACCGCGCAGGGTACGGAACTGTTCAACCTGCGGCAGCGCTTGTCCACCGGCGTGATCAACGATGGCACGGGCCAGCGGGTGGCTGGCACCCTGTTCCAATGCGGCAGCCCAGCGCAGCGCCTGCTGCTCGCTCACCTGGTTAAACGTGAGGATTTCCACCACCCGCGGCTGACCTTCGGTCAGGGTGCCGGTTTTATCAAACACCAGGGTGTCGAGTTGGCTTGCCTGCTGCAAGGCATCGGCATCACGGACCAGCACGCCAAACTCGGCAGCGCGACCCACTCCGGAGATGATCGACATCGGCGTCGCCAAACCCAGCGCGCAAGGGCAGGCGATGATCAAAACCGTGGTGGCGATCACCAGCGTATAAACCAGCTGCGGCTGCGGGCCGAAGAAATACCAGATTGCGGCGCTGAACAGGGCGATGGCCACCACCGTTGGGACGAATACCGCAGAAATGCGATCCGCCAGCTTGCCGATCTCCGGTTTGCTGCTCTGCGCCTGACGCACCAGTTTGATGATGCGCGCCAGCGTAGTTTTGCTGCCGATAGCGCCTGCGCGGAACAGTACGCTGCCGTCATCCACCACCGTACCGGCATGCACGGTATCGCCAACGCCTTTTTGTTGCGGCACCGCCTCGCCGGTCAGCATCGCTTCATCTAGCCAGACTTCACCCTGGACTATCTCGCCGTCTACCGGGATGCGATCGCCGGTCGTCAGCCGCAGCGTCATGCCGAGCTGCACCTGCGCCAGCGGGATGCTTTTCTCGCCGTCGTCGGTGACCAGGCGCGCGGTCGGCGGAGTCAGATCCAACAGCCGCTCCAGCGCCTGTGATGAGCGTTGGCGAGCGCGTTGCTCCAGCGCATGGCCCAGGTTTATCAGACCGATAATCATTGCGCTGGCTTCGTAGTACAGATGCCGCGCCGCCATGGGGAAGAAATCCGGCCACAGGTTGACGCTGATTGAGTACAGCCAGGCGGCACCGGTGCCAAGTGCGACCAGGGTGTCCATGGTGGCGCTGCCGTTCATCAGCGCGCGCCAGGCGTTACGATAGAAATGCCCGCCGGCGAACACCATCACCGCCAGCGTGAGCAGGCCGACCAGCAGCCACGGTCGCTGGGTTTCCGGCGTCAGCGACATGCTGCCACCCAACAGCCCCCAGGCCATCAGCGGGATGCCCAGCGCCAGGCCAAGCGCGGCCTGCCAGCGGAAACGCTTCATGTTGGCCTGGGCAGTTTGCTGTTGGCGCTCGCGACGTTCGGTTTCGTCCTGGATCATTTCCGCGCCGTAACCGGCTTTCTCGACCGCCGCGACCAGCGCTTGTGGATCGGCGCTGCCGGTGATCAGTGCGCTGCGCTCCGCCAGATTAACGCGTGCCTGATCTACACCGGATACGCTCTGTAGCGCATTTTGCACTTTACTGACGCAGCTGGCGCAGCTCATGCCACTGAGCAAAAGCTGCACGCTGTCATCATCATCGCCATGAGAGGTTGCCGGAAGGGGAGACGAGGCCGTTGCCTGGGTTTCCGGCAATACAGGGACTGATTCAGTCAACGGCTCAGTTTTTGGGGAGGTAGCGGCTCCGGCAAGGCTGGCGTGATAACCCGCGTCTTCAACTGCGGCAATCAACGCCTCGGGAGCGGCGTCGCCGTAAACCTTGGCGCTGTCGATACTGACGTCGGCGGCAATGACTCCCGGCACCGCTTCCAGCGCTTTGCGGGTGCTGGCGGCGCAATGCATGCAGCTCAGGCCGTTCAACTGCAGCTCGGTATCTGCCTGCTGCGCCACGGCGGCCTGGTAGCCGGCAGCGATCACGCTGTCGATCAGTGCTTGGCTCGGCGCCTCGCCAGTGACCTTGGCATAGTGGACATTGACCTCTGCCTGTTCGACATCGTTGCGGCTTTCCAGGGCTTTTTTCACCCGCTGCGCGCAGTTCATGCAGGTAAGCCCCTGCAATGCCAGCACTGTGGTCTGTGACATGATTCGATTCCTCGCTCAAGTGCGGTGTTTAAAGGTTGACCGCTTAGCCTATTTTCACTAAGAATGGAGTCTAAACCTTCCAGCAAGGGGAAGGTCAAGGGGGATAAATGAATATCAGCGACGTGGCGAAAAAAACCGGTTTAACCAGCAAGGCAATCCGCTTCTATGAAGAGAAAGGCCTGGTGACCGCGCCGATCCGCACCGATAACGGCTACCGCAGCTACAGCCCGAAGCACATTGAAGAACTGACGTTGCTGCGTCAGGCGCGGCAGGTGGGGTTTAACCTGGACGAATGCGGCGAACTGGTGGCGTTGTTCAACGATCCGGCCCGTCACAGCGCCGATGTGAAAGCCCGCACGCTGCAAAAAGTGGCGGACATTGAAAAGCACATCGCCGAGTTGGGTGAGATGCGCCAGCGTTTACTGGCGCTGGCAGATCAGTGCCCGGGTGATGACGGGGCAGAATGCCCAATCATCAATAACCTGGCAGGGTGTTGCCACAATCACTAACGGGTAACGGCGCGGATCACCAGCGTTATGCCTTCGACGGCGATCACTTCCACCTCGGTGCCCACCGTCAGATCTTCACTGGCCTGCGCGCGCCAACTGCTGTCGCCAATGTTAATGCGCCCCATGCCGTTGTGCATGGGTTCCGTCAGCGTGGCGCGGGTGCCAATCAGTTGGCGGTTGCGCTGGTTCAGCACCTGCGAACCGCTGGAGGCTGCCGCCGGACGTTGGCGCAGCCAATACCACCACAGGTAAGCCACCACCACGGTCAGTACGGCGAAAATCACCCCCTGCCATTCCCAGGCCATCTGCGGCAACAGCCAGACGATCGCGCCGACCACCACCGCGGATACGCCGCTCCATAACAGGTAACCGCTGGCGCCAAGCATTTCGGCCGCCAGCAGTAATCCGCCAAGGGAGAGCCAGAACCAGTGCGGGTTTGCTGCAATTTGCTCGAGCATGATTACTTGCCTTTGGTGTCTTTCAACAGCTCGGCAATGCCACCAATTGAACCGAGCAGGCTGCTGGCATCCAGCGGCATCATGATGACTTTACTGTTGTTGGCCGAGCCGATCTTCTGCAGCGCATCGGTGTATTTCTGCGCCACAAAGTAGTTCACCGCCTGGATATTGCCGCTGGCGATAGCATCGGAAACCAGTTGAGTCGCACGGGCTTCGGCTTCCGCGGCACGTTCACGGGCTTCCGCCTGCAGGAACGCCGACTGACGTTCACCTTCCGCCTTGAGGATTTGCGACTGCTTGTCCCCTTCGGCACGCAGGATGGCGGCCTGGCGCACCCCTTCGGCTTCCAGAATATCGGCGCGCTTGGTTCGCTCGGCCTTCATCTGGGCGTTCATTGACGCAATCAGTTCAGCCGGTGGGCGGACATCGCGGATCTCGATACGGGTGATTTTAATGCCCCAGGGGTTGGTGGCTTCGTCGACAATGTGCAGCAGGCGGCTGTTGATGCTGTCACGCTGCGAGAGGATTTCGTCCAGCTCCATCGAGCCGAGTACGGTACGGAAGTTGGTCATGGTCAAATTGACGATGGCCAGCTCCAGGTTGCTGACCTCATAGGCGGCACGGGCTGGATCCACTACCTGGATAAAACAGACGGCATCGATGGCCACATTGGCGTTATCGCGCGAGATGATTTCCTGCGATGGAATATCCAGAACCTGTTCCATCATATTGATTTTTCTGCCGATGCGGTCCATAAAGGGCACCACCAGGTTTAAGCCGGGCATCAGCGTTTTGGTGTAGCGGCCGAAGCGTTCCACCGTCCATTGGAACCCCTGCGGGACAATTTTGACGCCGGCAAATACGATGATCAGCGCGACGACAATCACGATGGGAATAAGGGTAAACATGGCAAACCTCCTGTCAGACATATGTAAACGAATATTACGCTAGCGGCGCAGTAAAAACGACTAAATCAGGACTGCCGGCCCCTTAACATTCCAAATTGGCATGTTTCCAATAATTTTAATTCATTTCATGACGTTGTCCGCCTTGGCTAGAGTAAAAAGCATCGCCGTTTTTCACTTCAAATATTTGTCATTTATATTTGCGACTATGCTTTTTGAAATGACATCTTGCGCCAAGGATTGTTATGGACTCAATCAGTGTTGATGAACTTGCCCCGAAAAAAGATCGTTGGTATCGCATTGTGGAGGAATTGTTGTCCTCTGCCGATGTGGCCATCAACGGCAACCGCGCCTGCGATATCAAGGTACATAATCCGGCGTTGTTTAAACGCATTTTGCAGGAAGGATCGCTAGGGTTCGGCGAAAGCTACATGGATGGCTGGTGGGACTGCGAGCGACTGGACGTGCTATTTACCCGTATTCTGCAGGCGGGCGTCGATGAGCGCTTGCCTAAAAACCTGAGCGACATTGCGCGTATCGCCTATGCCCGGCTGTTTAATCGTCAGTCACGTAAACGCGCCTGGCAGGTGGGCAAGGAGCATTACGACATTGGCAACGATCTGTTCCGCGCGATGCTCGACCCCTATATGCAATATTCCTGCGGCTATTGGAAAGACGCTGACACGCTGGAACAGGCGCAGCAGGCCAAGCTGAAAATGATCTGCGAGAAGCTGCAGCTGAAACCCGGCATGTCGCTGTTGGACATCGGCTGTGGCTGGGGCGGATTGGCTCAATATGCGGCAGAAAACTACGGCGTATCTGTGTATGGCGTGACGATTTCCGCCGAGCAGCAAAAGCTGGCGCAGGAACGCTGTCAGGGATTGGACGTAGAGATACAACTGCAGGATTATCGCGACCTTGACCGTCAGTTTGACCGCATTGTCTCCGTCGGCATGTTCGAACACGTGGGGCCAAAGAACTATGACACTTATTTCCGCGTCGCGGCGCGCAACCTCAAGCCCGATGGCCTGTTCCTGCTGCATACTATTGGCGCAAACCAAACCAATCTGCACGTCGACGCCTGGATAGACAAATACATCTTCCCCAACGGCTGCCTGCCATCGGTACGGCATATTTCCGAGGCCAGCGAAGGGCGTTTTGTGATGGAGGACTGGCACAATATTGGCGCCGATTACGACCGCACGCTGATGGCCTGGTATGAAAATTTCAAACGGGCGTGGCCGTTACTGGCCGAAGAGTATTCCGAGCGGTTCGAACGAATGTTCACCTATTACCTGAATGCCTGCGCCGGCGCGTTCCGTGCACGGGATATTCAGCTATGGCAGGTGTTGTTCAGCCCGAAAGGTATTGAAGGCGGGGTGCGGGTGTACCGCTAAGAAGTGAAGGGGGCGCAGCAGGCTGCGCCCTCAAATATCAGTACAGCAGCGAATAGAGCTGACGGCGGTATTTGGCGGCCAGCGCGTCGCCGGTGCCCAGCGCGGCCAGAATATCCATCAGCGTCTTGCGTGCGTTGCCGTTGGCGGCGGCGAGATCTTTCTTCAGATGCCCCATCAGCAGCTCCAGCGCTTCTTCATTGCGCCCCACCTGATGCAGTTGCAGCGCCAGTTGCACGGCTAAATCGACGTTCTCCGGCTGCTGTTCCACCTGCTGTTGCAACTGTTGAATTTCCGGCGTGTCGGCGGCCTGTTTCAGCAGCTCAATCTGCGCCACCAGACCCTGATAGCGGGTATCCCGATCCTGCAGCGGGATGGTTGCCAGCACGGTTTCGGCATCTTCAGTGCGGTTCAGCGCAATCTGGGTTTCTGCCAGTGTCAGGCCAATATCGCTGCGTTGCTGACTGGCTTGCCAGGCGTCTTTCAACAGCGGTAACGCCTCGGTGGCATTGCCTTCGGCCAGCAATTCAGTCGCCTGCGCCAGCTTCAAATCTTCTTCTTTCGGCAGGAAACGCTGCAGGAATTCGCGGATCATCTCTTCCGGCTGCGGGCCCTGGAATCCGTCGACCGGCTGGCCGTCTTTGAACAGGTACACCGTCGGCAGAGAACGCAGGCCAAATTGGGCCGCGATGGCCTGTTCGGCGTCGCAATCCACTTTTGCCAGCACAAATTGACCGGCATATTCCGCCGCCAGCTTGTCCAGTATCGGGGTGAGCTGCAGACAGTGTTGGCTGCGATCCGACCAGAAGTAGAACACCACCGGCAGGGACATTGACTGTTCCAGCGTCTGGTGCAGGTTAGTTTCGTTAATATCAACAACAGCTTGAGCTAGCATGTATTTTCTCTCTGATCTTGCGGAGCCATTGGCTTTTAAATGGGGGCGGAGTGGCATTCTTCAACCCCGCCGGCCCAATTAACCGTTGCTGCGCAGCAGCCAGTCCAGACAGCGGCCGGGCAGGATGCGACGCAATACGCTGAGCGCGTGCGCCAGCAGGGTCACCGGATAACGCAGTTTAGCCCTTGGGCTTTCCAGCGCGTGGCGCAATTTGGGCAAAATGGCTTCCGGCGGCAGCGTCAGACGCTTGGCAATGCCGGGGTTGTGCACCGGTTTATCGCTCTGCGCCTGATTGACGTTCTGGGTAAAGTGGGTGGAGATCGGGCCGGGCTCAATCAGGCTGACCTGAATGCCGGTACCGTGCAGCTCCATGCGCAGAGCATCGGACCAGGCTTCCAGCGCAAACTTGCTGGCGGCATAGGCACCGCGTCCGGCGCTGGAAACCAGCCCCATCACCGAACTGGTCTGAATAATGCGCCCCTCGCCGTGCGGCAGCATCGCCGGCAACAGCAACTGGGTTAACTGATGGGTGCCAAACAGGTTGGTGGCAAACTGGCGTTCCAATTGCTGGCGCGAAATGCTGCTCAGTGGCCCATAAACGCCAAAGCCGCCGTTGTTGAACAGGCCGTACAGCCGGCCGCCGGTCAGTTCGATCACCTGCGCGGCGGCACGTTCGACGCTGGCGCTGTCGTCCAGATCCAGCTCAATGCCTTCCAGCCCAAGCTGGCGCATGTTTTCCACGTCCTGCGGTTTGCGGCAGGCGGCCAGCACGCGGTAGCCACGGTTGCGCAGATCCTGTGCCGCAATCAATCCAATCCCGCTGGAACAGCCGGTTATCAACACTGCTTTTTGCATAACTTTACCTAGTATACAACGCTATTTAGTTAGACTCATGTTTTACTAGAGGTTCCAGACGTTCCGCCATCCAGGTGGCGATAAACGGTTGGGCATCCTTATTGGGATGCAATCCGTCATCCTGCATCCATTCCGCTTTTACCACCACCTGTTCCATGTAGAACGGCAGCAGCGGAATGTTGAACTGCTTGGCCAACTGAGGGTAAACCGCGCTGAAGGCCTCGGTATAACGGCGGCCATAGTTGGGCGGGATACGGATCTGCATCAGCAGCGGCTGTGCGCCGGCCTGCTGTACCAAGGTGATGATTTGGCCGAGATCGCGCTGCAGGTCCTGTGCCGGGAAGCCGCGCAGACCATCGTTGGCGCCCAATTCAATCAGCACCCAGCGCGGCTGGTGCTGTTTTAGCAATTCGGGCAGGCGGGCCAGCCCCTGTGCTGCGGTGTCGCCGCTGATACTGGCGTTGACCAGTTGCGGATCGCCCGGCTTTTTCTGCCATTGATCGGCCAACAGCGTCGGCCATGCCTGCGCCACCGGCAAGCGGTAACCGGCGCTCAAACTGTCGCCTAAAATCAACAGGGTATCGGCGGCGACAGCGCGTAAACTGAATAATCCCAACAGCAAAAGGAAGGGAAGATGCCAGCGGAAAACGTTCTTGAAGTTCATCATCTTAGTAAACACGTTGGTCAGAGTGAGCATCAGCTCTCCATCCTTACCGGAGTCGAGCTGGTTGTCAAACCCGCGCAGACAATTGCCCTGATTGGCGAGTCCGGTTCAGGCAAGTCAACGCTGCTGGGGATCCTCGCCGGGTTGGATGACGGCAGCGAAGGGGACGTGCATTTGTTGGGTGAATCGCTGACCTCGCTGGACGAAGAGGGCCGTGCCGCGCTGCGCGCCAAGAATGTCGGCTTTGTGTTTCAATCATTTATGCTGGTGCCGACGCTCAATGCGTTGGAAAACGTGCAGTTGCCGGCGCTGCTGCGTGGTGAAAGCGATCGCCAAAGTCGTGAGCAGGCAGTGCAACTGTTGGAGCAGCTTGGGCTGGGTAAACGCCTTGACCACTTGCCGGCGCAGCTTTCCGGCGGCGAACAGCAAAGGGTGGCGCTGGCGCGGGCGTTTAGCGGGCGGCCACGGGTGCTGTTCGCCGATGAGCCGACCGGCAATCTCGATCGCCAGACCGGCGAGCGCATCGCCGATCTGCTGTTTTCGCTCAACCGCGATTTTTCCACCACCTTAATTCTGGTCACCCATGACGAAACCCTGGCGGCGCGCTGCCAGCGGCGGCTGCGCCTGCGCGAAGGCAAGCTGTGGGAGGAAGCATGATCTGGCGCTGGTTCTGGCGCGAGTGGCGCTCGCCGTCGCTGCTGATCGTCTGGCTGGCGCTGACGCTGTCGATGGCCTGCGTATTGGCATTGGGCAGCATCAGCGATCGTATGGATAAAGGCCTGAGCCAGCAGAGCCGCGATTTTATCGCCGGCGATCGGGTGCTGCGTAGCGCCCGGCCGGTACCGGAAGGCTGGCTGCTGGATGCGCAGCAGCAGGGGCTGAAGGTCAGTCGGCAGCTGTCGTTCACCACCATGACCTACGCCGGAGACCGGCCGCAGTTGGCGGACGTGAAGGCCACCGATCTGGCCTATCCGCTGTATGGCAAGCTGGAAACCCGTCCGGCCAATGCCAAGCTGACGCCGGGCAGCGTATTGGTCGCCCCGCGTTTGCTGGCGCTGTTGAACGTAAAGGTGGGGGACACGTTGGACGTTGGCGATACCCAACTGCGTATTGCCGGTGAAATCATCCAGGAGCCGGATTCCGGCTTTAACCCGTTCCAGACCGCGCCGCGTATCATGATCAATCTGGCGGACGTGGACAAAACCGGGGCTGTGCAACCGGGCAGTCGCCTGACCTACCGTTATATGTTTGCCGGGGCCGAGCAGGATATTCAGCGTTATGAAGATCGCCTGACGCCGCAGCTCGGGCCGGATCAGCGCTGGTTCGGGTTGCAGGAGTCCGGCAGCGCGTTAGGCAAGTCGCTGCAGCGTTCGCAGCAGTTCTTGCTGTTGTCTGCATTGCTGACTTTACTGCTGTCGATTGCCGCGGTGGCGGTGGCTATGAGCCACTATTGCCGCAGTCGTTACGATCTGATAGCGGTGCTGAAAACGCTGGGTGCCGGTGGTAGTGCGCTGCGTAAGCTGATTGTCGGCCAGTGGTTGGCGGTGATCCTGCTGGCTGCGGTATGCGGGGGGATTATCGGGCTGGGATTTGAAGCGGTGTTGGTCCGGCTGCTGGCTCCGGTATTGCCGGGGGAACTGCCTGCCGCCGGGACCTGGCCGTGGTTGTGGGCGATCGGCGCGTTACTGATGATTTCGCTGCTGGTGGGGCTGCGGCCATACCGGCAGCTGTTGGCGACTCAGCCGCTGCGGGTACTGCGCCGCGATGTGGTGGCTAACGTCTGGCCGCTGCGCTACTTCCTGCCGGTGACGGCGGTGATTGTGGTGGCGTTGCTGACCGCGCTGATGGGCGCGAGCACGCTGCTGTGGTCGATCCTGGCTGGTATTCTGGTGCTGGCCTTGCTGTTGGGGGCCATAGGTTGGGGCAGCCTGCTGCTGCTGCGCCGTATTACGCTGAAAAACCTGGCGCTGCGTCTGGCGGTCAACCGTCTGTTGCATCAGCCTTGGGTAACGGTAAGCCAACTGGCGGCCTTTTCGCTGTCGTTTATGCTGTTGGCGTTATTGCTGGTGTTGCGTGGCGATCTGCTCGAACGCTGGCAGCAACAACTGCCGCCGGACAGCCCGAACTACTTCCTGTTGAACCTGACCGAAGCGCAGGTGCCGCAGGTGAAGACCTTCCTGCAACAGCATCAAATTGCACCTGAGACCTATTATCCGATTGTCCGTGTTCGCCTGACCGAGATTAACCAGCAGGTGGCGACCGAACGGGTGCATGAGGACGATCCGGGCGGTGAAGCGGTGAATCGCGAATTGAACCTGACCTGGCTGGCGGATTTGCCGGCGCACAACCCTTTGCTGGCGGGCAGTTGGCCGCCTAAGACCGGCGAAGTGTCGATGGATCAGGGCATTGCCGGGCGGCTCAAGATCAAGCTGGGCGATACGCTGACCTTCAGTGGCGATACCCAGTCGTTCAGCGCCAAGGTGACCAGCCTGCGGCAGGTGGATTGGGAAAGTCTGAAGCCGAACTTTTACTTTATCTTCCCGCCGGGTGCGCTGGACGGTCAGCCACAAACCTGGCTCACCAGTTTCCGCTATGACGGGGACGGCCAGATGTTAACCCAGCTTAATCGCCAGTTCCCGACGCTCAGCCTGCTGGATATCGGCTCGATCCTCAAACAGGTGGGCGGCGTGCTGCAGCAGGTCAGCCGCGCACTGGAAGTGATGGTGGTGCTGGTGGTGCTGTGCGGCGGCCTGTTGCTGATGGCTCAGGTGCAGGTGGGGATGCGTCAGCGACGTCAGGAGTTGGTGGTGTATCGCACGCTGGGCGCAGGCAAGCGCCTGTTACGCAGTACGCTGTGGTGTGAGTTTGCCCTGCTGGGGCTGGTGGCGGGCATCGCCGCTGCGGTGGGCGCAGAGGCGGCGCTGTGGCTGCTGCAAAGCCAGGTGTTTGACTTCCCGTGGGCACCGACACCGGTGCTGTGGTGGGCACTGCCGTTGCTCAGCGCGCTGTTGCTGTCGCTGTGTGGCGGTTGGCTGGGCGTGCGTTTGCTGCGCGGTCAGGCGCTGTTCCGCAGCTACGACTGCTAGTTCCTTAAGGTTATCGACCGGCTCCATTATCAGGGGCCGGTCGACGTTAGTCTCCGCACGAATCCGTTTCTCGTTACAACCTCCGCTTTCAATTCCTGCCTCGATCGGTCGGCTATTCACTTTGCTGATGCCTGCGTGAAATCGGTTACACATCGCCTTCGGATTACTCAATTTCCCAGGAGCGATTAAGGTAAAGTGATATTACCGTCACCGCCATACAAGGGTGTTGATGCCTATATTTATCATTTTAAATCAGGTAAATGAGTTTGTTTTGAGGTTGTATTTCTGTTTTTAACTAAACAAACAATAAATGTAATCGTTTCCACTAATGTGATCGCACTCACTTCTCTCTGGCGAATTGCCTCCTATCATACGGGCAACTTAAGCACGTTATCGTTTGGAGGCTGTATGAGTACTACCGTCAAAGTGTCGGTGGCAGAAAAAAGCCAGAGCAATGCAGGGATGACTTTTTTCGTCTGTTTTCTGGCCGCATTGGCTGGGCTGCTGTTCGGTCTGGACATCGGCGTTATTGCGGGTGCTCTGCCGTTTATCACCGACTCGTTTAACATCACCAGCTCCCAGCAGGAGTGGGTGGTCAGCTCAATGATGTTTGGGGCGGCGGTCGGCGCCGTGGGCAGTGGCTGGATGAACTTCCGTATCGGGCGTAAATACAGCCTGATGATTGGCGCCGTGTTGTTTGTCGTCGGTTCGCTGTGCTCAGCCGCAGCTCCCAATGTGGAAATCTTGCTGATTTCTCGCGTGCTACTTGGACTGGCGGTCGGGGTGGCTTCTTACACCGCACCGATTTATCTGTCTGAAATTGCCCCGGAGAAAATTCGCGGCAGCATGATTTCGATGTACCAGTTGATGATCACCATCGGCATTCTGGCGGCCTACCTGTCGGATACCGCATTCAGCTACACCGGCGCCTGGCGCTGGATGCTGGGCGTGATCACCATCCCTGCGGTATTGCTGTTGATCGGCGTGTTCTTCTTGCCGGATAGCCCGCGCTGGCTGGCTTCACGCAATCGCCATGAGCAGGCGCGTCAGGTATTGGAAAAGCTGCGTGACACCAGCGCTCAGGCGCAGCACGAACTGAACGAAATTCGCGAAAGCCTGAAGCTGAAACAGAGCGGCTGGGCGCTGTTTAAAGATAATAAAAACTTCCGTCGTGCCGTCTTCCTTGGCGTCCTGCTGCAGGTGATGCAACAGTTCACCGGGATGAACGTCATCATGTATTACGCACCGAAAATTTTTGGCCTGGCGGGCTTTGCCAGTACCGCACAGCAGATGTGGGGGACGGTCATTGTCGGTCTGGTTAACGTGCTGGCTACCTTTATTGCCATCGGGTTGGTTGACCGCTGGGGGCGCAAACCGACGCTGACGCTGGGCTTTGTCGTCATGGCGGTGGGCATGGGCGCGCTGGGGACCATGATGAATGTGGGCATGACCTCGCCGGCCGAGCAATACTTTGCCATCATCATGCTGCTGATGTTTATTGTCGGTTTTGCCATGAGCGCCGGCCCGCTGATTTGGGTGCTGTGTTCAGAGATCCAGCCGCTGAAAGGCCGCGATTTTGGCATTACCTGTTCTACCGCCACCAACTGGATTGCCAACATGATCGTCGGGGCGACCTTCCTGACCATGCTCAATTCGCTGGGCAGTGCGCACACTTTCTGGGTCTATGCGGCGCTTAACCTGGTGTTTATCTTCATTACGCTGGCGTTGATTCCGGAAACGAAGAACATCTCGTTGGAGCATATCGAACGCAATCTGATGGCCGGCAAACCGTTACGCAACATTGGTTCGCGCTAGCCGACGGGCTGTGCGCAGGATATCCGTTCAGGCATCTGGCGTTAACGCCAGATGCTGACTACAGGAGGAAATTATGGCGATTCTGGTGACCGGCGGTGCCGGATACATTGGTTCCCACACCGTATTGGCGCTGCTGGAACGGGGTGAAGATGTGGTGGTGCTGGACAATTTGATCAATGCGTCTGAAGAGTCCTTGCGACGCGTGGCGCAACTGACGGGCAAAGCCGCAAAGTTCTATCGGGGAGATGTACAGGACGCCGCCTGCTTGCAACGGATCTTTAAGGCGCACCAGATTACCTCGGTGATCCATTTTGCCGGCCTGAAGGCGGTAGGGGAGTCTACCCGGAAACCCCTGGAGTATTATCAAAACAACGTGACGGGCACGCTGGTGTTGCTGGAAGCGATGCGTCAGGCCGGCGTTCACCGGTTTATCTTTAGCTCCTCCGCCACGGTGTACGGTGAAAATGCGCCAGTGCCTTATCGCGAGGATATGCCGATCGGCGGCACTACCAGTCCCTATGGCACCTCCAAGTGGATGGTCGAGCAGATCCTGCAGGACTTTGCCAAGGCCGAGCCGGCATTTTCGATTATTGCGCTGCGTTATTTCAATCCGGTAGGCGCCCATGAGTCGGGGCTGATTGGCGAGGACCCCAGCGGCATTCCCAATAACCTGCTGCCGTATATCGCGCAGGTCGCCATTGGCCAGCGTGAAAGCCTGAGCGTGTTTGGCGGTGATTACCCGACCAAAGACGGCACCGGCGTGCGCGATTATATTCATGTGATGGACGTTGCTCAGGGTCACCTGGCTGCGATGGATCATTTAACGCAGGTAGCTGGTTTCAAAGCCTATAATCTGGGTTCTGGGGTAGGTTATTCGGTATTGGACATGGTGCGGGCGTTTGAGAAAGCTTCGGGGGTCACCATCCCCTACCAGATTCTACCGCGCCGTGCGGGCGACCTGCCCGCCTTCTGGGCCGATGCCAGCCTGGCGAAACAGGAACTGGGCTGGGAAGTACAACGCGGCCTTGACCTGATGATGCGCGATACCTGGAATTGGCAAAGCAAAAACCCTCAGGGCTACCGCCAATAGCTTCTCATCGACAATAAAAAAGGGTTCAGCTCTGAGAGTTGAACCCTTTTTTTTGGTTCGGCGTAACGCTTAAGCCAGCTTCTGCTGCGCCCAGGCCAAACCGCTTTGGTATTCGGCCGGTAACAGCGGTGCCAAAGCCTGCAATGCCTGTTGCAGTACGGCAGCGTCAGGATCGTTCAGGTTGAGATGCCCAACCTTGCGGCCTTCGCGCACCTCTTTCTCGTACCAGTGCAGATGCACCAGCGGTAACGCCAGCCACTGCTGATTCACCGCGGTGCCGATCAGGTTGACCATCACCGACGGGGTGCTCACGACGGGTTTCGGCAGCGGCAGGGCGAGAATGGCACGCAGGTGCAGTTCGAACTGGCTGATAGACGCACCGTTCTGCGTCCAGTGGCCGCTGTTGTGTACCCGGGGGGCCAGCTCGTTAATCAGCAGGCTATCGCCGACGATAAAGCACTCCATCGCCATGACGCCGACGTAGTTCAGTTCATCGAGGATCGCCGCCAGCATCCGTTCAGCCTGCTGTTGCAGCGCTGGGTTGGGCTGCGGCAACGCCACGCTGGTGCGCAGAATGCCTTCTTCATGCAGGTTATGGGTTAGCGGATAAAACACCGATTTACCGTCGTGCCCGCGTGCGCCAACCAACGAAACTTCGCCGGAGAAGTTAATCCCCTGTTCAACGATGCATTCGCCATAGGCATCGGCCGGCAGTTCGGCTTCCTGGCCAGGGCGCAGACGCCATTGACCTCGGCCGTCGTAACCGCCCACGCGACGTTTGACTATCGCCAGTTCGCCCAGGGCCGCGAACACCTGCGGCCACTCGGTGGCGTCGGCCAGCAACTGCCACGGCGCGGTAGCCAGGCCGAGCTGATCGAGCAACTGTTTTTGCGTCAGTCGGTCTGCCAGACGGGGGAAAATATCGCGGTTAACGAAGCTGTTGTGGGTCGCCAGTTCACGCGTTAGCGCGGTTTCCGGCCAACGCTCGATTTCAGCGGTGATCACACTGTTTTGATAAGGTACCGCTTCCGGCTCGGCGTCGAGGCCAACCGGATAAACGGCGATACCCAGCGGTTCACCGGCCTGGCGCAGCATGCGCCCCAATTGACCGTTACCCAGTACGCAAACCGGCTTCATGCTTCCTCCCGTGGGTCCGGGTTGTTCAGCACCTCGTCGGTCTGCGCCTGACGCCAGTCTGCCAGACGCTGCGCCAGCGCGGCGTCATGCAGCGCCAGAATTTGTGCCGCCAGCAGTGCGGCATTGGCAGCACCGGCCTTGCCGATCGCCAGAGTACCGACCGGAATACCGCGCGGCATTTGCACGATGGAATACAGGCTGTCTACGCCGCTTAAGGCAGCGCTTTGCACCGGCACACCCAGCACCGGCACCAGGGTTTTCGCCGCCAGCATGCCCGGCAGGTGCGCAGCACCGCCCGCACCGGCAATGATCACGTCAATACCCTTGGCGCTTGCCTGTTCGGCAAAGCTGAACAGCTTGTCTGGCGTGCGATGAGCGGAAACGACTTCGACATGGAACGGGACATCGAGTGAGGTCAGGACTTCGGCCGCAAACTGCATGGTGGCCCAGTCACTTTTCGATCCCATTACAATTGCGATTTTAACCTCAGCGTGAGTGGCTGAAGCGGCGTTGGCTCCCATGGGTGTAAGGCTCCTGTAATTGTACAAACGACGGCCGATTGCCTGCGGCGGGAGGCCGAATGAGGGCGTAGAGCATACCATGAGCGAACGGCGAGGAAAACGGTTGCGTCGCCGGTTTTCATCGTCAAAAGCGCGAATGTTTTTACCGGCGTGGGAAGTCAGAAGCTTAGAAAGGGAATTGGATCAGTTCGACGGCGTCGGCGCTGACTTTGATCATCGAGCCTTCTTCATGCCAGGCACCCAGCACCACGCGATGGGCCTTGCCGTTGCTCAGCGCCAGCTCGTGTACTGCCGGACGATGAGTGTGGCCGTGGATCATCCAGTGCACCTGATGGTTCACTATCGCCTGTTCGACCGCCTGCGGGTTGACGTCCATGATGGCGTCCGATTTGTATTGGTTGCTTTGCCGGCTGCGGGCACGCATTTTAGCGGCGATCTTAAGGCGCCAGCGCAATGGCATTGCCAGGAACAATTTCTGGATCAGCGGGTTGTGCACTTTGCGGCGGAACTGTTGGTAGGCCTGATCGTCGGTACACAGCGTGTCGCCGTGCAGGATCAGGATTTTGCGGCCATACAGGTCCAGCACTTTTTCTTCCGGCAGCAGTTGCATGCCGCTGGCGCGGGCAAAGCGCTTGCCCACCAGAAAATCACGGTTGCCGTGGATAAAGTAGCAGGGCACGCCTGCCTGTTGCAGCGTCTTCAGCGCCGCGGCGATTTCAGCATGCAAAGGTTCGGGATCGTCATCGCCGATCCAGGCTTCGAACAGGTCACCGAGAATGTACAGGGCTTCGGCATGTATGGCATCTTGCCGCAAAAAACGCAGAAAACCGGCAGTGATTGCCGGTTCCTGTGCGCTTAAGTGCAGATCTGCAATGAACAGCGTGTTCATTCAGCTGCGATTATTCGCTGACGGTAACGCTGGTGACGATCACGTCTTCTACCGGTACGTCCTGGTGCATGCCGCTGCGGCCAGTTTTCACGGCTTTGATCTTGTTAACCACGTCCATGCCTTCAACCACTTCAGCAAACACGCAGTAGCCCCAACCCTGGGCGTTTTCGCCGCGGAAGTTCAGGAAGTCGTTGTCTGCTACGTTGATGAAGAACTGTGCGGTCGCGGAGTGTGGATCGTTGGTACGCGCCATTGCCAGGGTGCCGGTGGTGTTTTTCAGACCGTTGTTGGCTTCGTTCTTGATGGTGGCTTTGGTGTCTTTCTGGTTCATACCCGGCTCAAAACCGCCGCCCTGAATCATGAAACCATTGATAACACGGTGGAAAATGGTGTTGTTGTAGAAACCGTCACGGCAGTAGTTCAGGAAGTTTTCAACGGTAACCGGCGCTTTGTCCGCAAAGGTGTTGATAACGATGTCGCCGTGATTAGTGTGGAAAGTAACCATAGTTTTAGTCCTAACAAGATGAAGTGAGATGTCACATGGAGCGAGTGAACTATCAGACCGCCGTTATAACATATCTCCTTTAATGAGTCAGCAGCGGCTAAACCGCGCTCAGGCTGTGGTAAATCGCCATTTGTTATATTATAACAATGGTGGCGATCGCTGATTTATCACCGTTTTCCACCTCTGAACTCAGCAAAGCGCGGCCTTAACCTTGCATTAGATCAGGCTTCGGGTTTCAATACGCTGCTGGGTGAACAACCTTAACCCTGGTTATCATTTTTGTTATCACGCACACCACGGAATGTCCCGATGCTAAAGATTTTTAATACCCTGAGTCGTCAAAAAGAGGAATTTAAACCCATTCATGCCGGTAAAGTGGGCATGTACGTGTGCGGGGTAACCATCTATGACCTGTGTCATATCGGACACGGGCGTACCTTCGTTGCTTTCGACGTGGTGGCGCGTTATCTGCGTTATCTCGGCTACTCGTTGAACTACGTGCGTAACGTCACCGACGTTGACGACAAAATTATCCGCCGGGCGACTGAAAATGGCGAAAGCTGCGATCAACTGACTGCACGCATGCTGGCGGAGATGCACGCCGACTTTGATTCTTTGCTGATCGAACGCCCGGACATCGAACCGCGTGCGACCCAGCATATCGCCGAGATCATTGAGATCACCCAACGCCTGATCGATCGCGATCACGCGTATGTGGCCAGCAACGGCGACGTGATGTTCTCCATCGACAGCGATCCGCAATACGGTTTGCTGTCACGCCAGGATCTGGATCAGCTGCAGGCCGGTGCGCGCGTGGAAATCGACGACGTGAAACGCAACCCGATGGACTTCGTGCTGTGGAAGATGTCCAAGCCGGGCGAACCGAGCTGGGCGTCGCCTTGGGGCGCAGGGCGTCCGGGTTGGCACATTGAATGTTCTGCCATGAACTGCAAGCAGCTTGGCACCCATTTTGATATCCACGGCGGCGGTTCCGATCTGATGTTCCCGCATCACGAGAACGAAATTGCCCAGTCGAGCTGTGCCCATGACGGCCCGTACGTCAACTATTGGATGCACTCTGGCATGGTGATGATCGACAAAGAAAAAATGTCGAAATCCCTGGATAACTTCTTCACTATCCGCGACGTGCTGGGTTACTACGACGCTGAAACCGTGCGTTACTTCCTGATGTCCGGCCACTATCGCAGCCAGTTGAATTACAGCGAAGAGAACCTGAAGCAGGCACGTACCGCGCTGGAACGCCTCTACACCGCGCTGCGCGGCACTGACGCCAATGCCCAACCTGCCGGCGGCGAGGTGTTCGAAGCCCGCTTCCGTGAAGCCATGGATGACGACTTCAATACGCCGGAAGCTTACTCGGCGCTGTTCGATTTGGCACGTGAGGTTAACCGCCTGAAAGCTGAAGACATGACGGCGGCTAACGGCATGGCGGCGGAACTGCGTAAGCTGGCGAAGGTGCTCGGCCTGTTGCAGCAAGAGCCTGAACAGTTCCTGCAGAGCGGCGCGCAGGCCGATGACGGCGAAGTGGCGGAGATTGAAGCCTTGATCAAGCAGCGTAACGACGCGCGCAAAGCCAAATACTGGGCGCTGGCGGATGCCGCGCGCGATCGCTTGAATGAGATGAACATCGTGCTGGAAGATGGCCCGCAGGGGACCACCTGGCGCCGTAAGTAATTCACTTTAGGCTGCAAACAAAAAAGGCGCTGAGTTAATCTTCAGCGCCTTTTTCTATGGAGCGGGGATCAAGGTTTAACCACAACCTTGCCGCCGTTAAACTCCACGACCTGATCGGCAACGATTTTGCAGCGTTTGCGCGTTTCGACTTTGCCGTTCACTTTCACCTGCCCATCGGCGATGACTTCTTTGGCGGCACCGCCGCTTTCACACCAGCCCTGGAATTTGAGCAGGTCGCACAGTTCGACGTGCGGGTGATTATCCAGATTAAAAGTTTCCATACTGCCTTACTTATTTAGGTTGAACGTCGTGATATTCCTCGCAGGCCTGCAAGGTATTTTGGATCAGTGTAGCAACGGTCATTGGACCAACGCCACCCGGAACCGGAGTAATGTAGGCGGCGCGCTCGCTTGCGGCGTCAAAATCCACGTCGCCGACCACTTTACCACTTTCCAGACGGTTAATGCCGACGTCCACCACGATGGCGCCCGATTTTATCCAGTCGCCGGGAATAAAGCCCGGTTTGCCGACCGCAACGACCAGCAGATCGGCGTTTTCAACGTGGTGGCGCAGGTTTTTGGTGAAACGGTGGGTCACGGTAGTGGTGCACCCGGCCAGCAGCAGCTCCATGCTCATCGGGCGGCCGACGATGTTGGATGCGCCAACCACCACGGCATTCAGGCCATAGGTATCGATGTTGTAACGCTCGAGCAGGGTGACGATACCGCGTGGGGTGCAAGGGCGCAGTTTGGGCGCACGTTGGCACAGGCGACCGACGTTGTACGGATGGAAACCGTCGACGTCTTTATCCGGATGAATACGCTCCAGCACCTTAACGTTGTCGATACCGGCCGGCAGCGGCAGCTGCACTAAAATGCCGTCGATCTCGCCGTCGGCGTTCAGACGATCGATCAGCGCCAGCAGTTCAGCCTCACTGGTGGTGGCAGGCAGATCGTAGGAGCGGGAGAGGAAACCCACTTCATCACAGGCGCGGCGCTTGCTGGCGACGTAAATCTGTGAGGCCGGGTTCTCGCCAACCAATACTACCGCCAGGCCCGGCGCGCGTTTCCCGGCAGCCAGACGTTGTTTAACTTGCTCAGCCACTTCGTTTCTAACCTGCTGCGCAATCGTTTTACCATCAATAATCTTTGCTGACATCAGTGAGGAAATCCATCAATTAAGAAAAGCGGGGATAGCGCTATTTTGTCAGAAGCGGAGCGCGCTGTCAGGCGCTGAATCGCGATCGACGGCGTTTGTCGGGTGCGATTTACGCTTTTTTTATACCAACGGAATGATCCTCTACGCCTTTTTTACCGCTCGCTGCGTAAGCTGTGGCTATTCACACTGCGGTACGGGAGTCAAAATCATGATGGTCATTACCCGGTTGCACTTCTTACACCTGCCTCTTGATAGCCAGGCATGCCAGCCAAGGCACGTGGGGGAAACGGTATTCGATTCGTCCTTGCACCCGGCTGACGTCGCGCAGTTGATTGCGCTGCATCAGCTTGCCGCACACAAAACGCCGCCCTCATGGAGAATGCGCCTGGGCGCATTGTGCCGGAGGCTGCGCGCATGAGAAACATCAAAGGGATGGGTTTTATGCTGCTGGTATGGGGGCCAATGGCGCAGGCTTCGTTAAACGCCGCACCGGTTAGCGCAGTCTTGCAGCAACCGTTATCGGCGGCTTGTACCCTGTTGACGGCTCAGCATGCCGATTGGGGAAACATCAACGCGATGGTGCGCTCGGCCCGCGTTTGCCTGCAGCGCCCGGCAGAACAGCAACAGTCGGATCGTCTTCCTGAGCCCTCTGATTCCGACCTGGCCCAGCGCAACAGCCGCCAACTGTCGGATTTAACCCAAGGAAAATGACGCGGTTAACTCAACGCAGAGCGGCGGCAATGGCTGAAAATTCATCATAAAGCACGGCGACGGCCGTAACGCCATGAAAAGGCATTGACTCAATGATCTCTGACCGTATAATCCAACCCGCAACTCCCGGTTGCCGCATCCCAATGCGCCCTTAGCTCAGTTGGATAGAGCAACGGCCTTCTAAGCCGTAGGTCACAGGTTCGAGCCCTGTAGGGCGTACCATTAAGCTTCGCCAATAGCATCAATATCTCCTCCATTGTCTCGATTTGATATGGACGCCTTTTGGGCTCAAAAAACCGGCATCGTGCTATCGTCCTCTGATCGTTTATTTACATCCTAAATAAATTCACGACAGAAAAAATGGATATTAATTTAAGTGTAAATAATAAATTAAATCATATTTTAATTTAAGTGGCTTAATTTTTTTTGCGAAAATTAAACTTATCCACGTTCAACTTCGCTGTCATTATCCTGTCACATTATTCCACTAAGTTATCGCGCTTACGCTTATTGGCGTGCTTTCTTGATTATTATGGAATGATAATGAAAATAAAACTCTCAATACTGGCAATAACTCTGGCCTGCTCTGGTTTTTCATGGGCTGAGATAGATATTACCTCAACAAAAGAAAGTTTATATTCACAGCGGCAGGGGTGGTTTAACAGCTTGCATGAGCGAGTGCTGACAAGCTACCCGGGGAAAGGTTCTCAGGCATCAGAATGGGATCGGCAAGCCAGTAATGAATATACGGCTATTACTGGCGAACGCTATGCGTTGGCCTATGACGATCAAGATCAATCATCAGAATATATCTATCGCAGTTTTGCTGTTGCAGCATTGGGTGAGCAAGCCAACGCCACGGATCTCCGCTCAATAACCTCTTATAATCAAATAAGCGAATTATATAAAACAGCGACCTATGCCTATGATGCCAACAGCGGTCGAACGCGCTCATTCGATTTCATACTGAAAGATGAATTTAAGCGGGGAAGGCCTTACCAGGTATTGGACGAAAAGGGTGATTACATAAAAAATTACCTGTCGGTGAAAGGTTCTTCCTTCCCGAGTGGACATACGTGGTCGGGTTTTAAACAGGCTATCGCTTTGTCACTGATATTCCCTGAACGAGGGAGTGAGATATTTTCGCGCGCCCTGCAATTTGGCGAAAGCCGAGTGATCGTGGGCGCTCATTTCCCAACCGATACTATAGCTTCACGAGTCGGCAGCTATTTCTCATTGGCGCAATTGTTGGCCGATGACAGCATTGCGGCTACGCTTGCCGATTTGGCAAAGGCAACCCGAAGTGAAATAGCCAAAGGTTGTCACGAAAATACCGGTGGTTGCATCGCTGCTACGCAACCTGGAATCCCGTTGTATTCAAGCAACAGCATAGGCTACTACGGAAAAAAAGAGCCTGCCGAGGCATCTCGTATTACCCCGGATGATATGCCGGATAAAGCCGGTTATTTATTACGCCTGCGTTTCCCTTATTTGACCGAGGCCAACTGGCGCAGCATTTTAGCCAGCACCGCTTACCCGAGCAATTCTTTAGCGGGATGGACGATACAATCGGGTAACCCTGACTCGTTTTGGGGCGTTATAGATTTACCCAAAGCTTACGGCGGCCCGGCCTATCTATACGACTCTCTGGTGGTCAATCAGACTTTTAACCCTGCCTATGATGTTGTTGGTTTTTCCTTATCCGACGAATGGAAAAACGATATCGAGGGGCCAGGCAAGCTGATTAAAAATGGTGAGGGCAGCCTGACGCTTGCTGGCAACGATCGTTTTGGCGGGCTGGAGGTTAATCAGGGGACGCTGATTGTTTCCGGCAATGCGCAATACAGCGATAAGTCCGTGGTTAACGGCGGAACTCTGGTCATTAGCGGGGTGTTAAATTCAGCCCTGGATATCAACCGTGGCGGAGTCGTCATCGCTGATGGGGCAGTAAACTCGACTTTAGATGTTAATCAGGGCGGCTTGCTCAGCGGCAATGGAGTGTTGAATAGATTAACCGTCCATCAGGGCGGTGTGGTTACGCCGGGCCACTCGATAGGCGTATTGCATGTAGCCGACAGGGTGGCTTTTGAGCCCGGCTCGCAATATTGGGTAGAGGTGGCGGCAAACGGTCAGAGCGACCGAATTCACAGTGCGGGTACTGCTATTTTGAATGGCGGTAACGTTAATGTATCGCTGGAAAACAGCGGCAACCTGCTGTCGCAAAGTGAGGTTCGCAGCCTGCTAGGCCGGCAGTACAACATCCTGACCGCCCAGCAGGGCATCAGCGGGCAATTTGATTCTGTGGCGCCAAACTACTTGTTCCTCGGCACCGGGCTGACCTACCAGCCGAATCAGGTGACGCTCAACGTCGGCCGTAATGACACCAGTTTTGTCAGCGTGGCGGCAACGCAGAACGAGCGTGCGGTAGCGGCGGCGGCAGATGCGCTGGCGGCGGGCAACCCGGTGTTTGAGAGCATCCTTAACGCCGGTTCGGCGGGGGAAGCGCGGCAGGCGTTCCGCCAGCTGTCGGGGCAGATCCACGCGGATATCGCCTCGGCACAGGTGAACGACAGCCGCTACCTGCGCGACGCGCTTAACGGCCGTTTGCGTCAGGCGGAAGGGCTGGCGACCTCGCCGGACATCAAGGCTGACGACGACGGTGGCGCCTGGGCACAGCTGCTGGGGGCCTGGGACCACGCGTCAGGTGATGCCAACGCCACAGGCTATCAGGCATCGACCTACGGCGTGCTGGTGGGGCTGGACTCGGCGCTGGCGAATGAATGGCGGTTAGGGGTCGCGACCGGTTATACCCGCACCTCGCTGGACGGCGGCTATGGCTCGAATGCTGACAGCGACAACTACCACCTGGCGGTGTACGGCGGCAAACAGTTCGGTGAACTGGCGCTGCGTGCCGGTGGGGGTTACACCTGGCACCGCTTCGATACCTCACGTTCGGTTAACTACGGCATGCAGTCGGATCGCGAAACCGCGAAGTACAGCGCGCGCACCGAGCAGGTGTTCGCCGAAGCGGGGTACAGCATAAAAGCGGCCTGGGTGAATCTGGAGCCGTTCGCCAACCTGGCGTACATCAACTTCCAGAACAACGGCATCTCGGAAGATGGCGGAGCGGCGGCGCTGCACGGTGACAAGCAACACACAGACGCGACGGTCTCGACGTTGGGGCTGCGTGCAGACACCGAGTGGCAGGCGAGCAAAACCACCGCGGTGGCGCTGCGCAGCGAGCTGGGGTGGCAGCATCAGTACGGCGATCTGGATCGCGGAACCGGGCTGAAGTTCAACGGCGGCAGCTCACCGTTCGTGGTGAACAGCGTGTCGGCGTCGCGTGACGGTGCGGTGCTGAAAGCCAGTGCGGAAGTGGCGGTGAACAAGAACGCCACGCTGTCGCTGGGCTATGGCGGGCTGCTGTCGCAAAACTACCAGGACAACAGCGTCAACGCCGGTTTTACCTGGAAGTTCTGACGGGCGATAAAAAGCGTGGCCAGATATTGGGCCACGCTTAATCAATAGGGTGAAGATCAGGGGGTTTTAAGAACAACGGAATGTCAGACGCGCAACGCCATTGATTAGCACATGCGAATCTGTTTCTAACTTCACTTCTTTCATCCCTTTATTTTGCGCTTTACAGTAATCAGAGGCTTTTTTATTTGCTGCACCTTCCGCTCCCGAGATACGACCAGCAAAAGGAGCGGCTTCAACCTCGGTGAAATAGTCGCCGTTCGGCAATGTTTTTACATCGGCTTGATAGGTGAGGCCCAAGCCATTAATTTGAGTTTTATCATTTTGCACTGCACATCCGCTGAGTATTGTGCTCGCGACAATGATGACTGGAATGATTATATTTTTCATGTTGTTAAATTCCCTTTATTGGTGTTGAGGGAGTAGTTTAAGCGAGCCTTTATAAACAATAACCCAACGAATCATGATCGGTGATTTACCCGGTAAAGGAGCTTTTTTCTTGCCGAACGTCATATTTTAAAATGGGAAGATTGGGGTTAACAGTAACCACGAAGCGTGTCGGCAGTATCTGGGGTTTCGATGAGGAACGATATCGATTGGGGAGGGGAAGGAAGTAAGTTCGGGAACGAATACTTTCGTTCCCGAAGCGTGGAGATTACTCGTTTGGCAACGAGAAAAACGACTGCGCGTTCTCACCCAAAATCTGGCGTTTACTGTTCTCCGGCAAGGCAGAGCTGCTGACCAAATGGCCAATTTGTTGCTCCCCCAACGGGAAAGGGGCATCCGAGCCCAACATGACTCGATCGGCCCCCAGGGTATCCACCAGGAGTTGTAAAGCCAGCGGATCGAACACGGCAGAGTCGACGAAGAAGCGATCCAGATAGCTTGAAGGTTTATGCGGGCAATCTTCACGCACGATATCGCGCTGCTCCCAGGCGTTATCGACCCTTCCCATCAGGTAAGCAAAGCTGCCGCCTCCGTGGGCAAAGCAGAGTTTCAGGCTGCGCGGCAAGCGTTCGAAGGCGCCGGAGAGAATCAAAGAGAGGATCGCCAACTGCGTTTCCGCCGGCATTGCCACCAGCCAGGGCAGCATCCATTTCTTCATGCGTTCCGAGCTTCCCATCATATCCCAAGGGTGCACCAGCACCGGGATACTCTCGTGGGCGCAGTGGGTCAGAAAGGCGATCAGCGATTCATGATCCAGATCCTTTGCCCCTACGTGATTGCCTATTTGCACGCCAATATGACCACAGGCTTTTGCACGACTGGCCTCGCGGCAGGCGGCCTCGCTGTCCTGCAGCGGAACCTGCGCCAGCACCTTCAACCGTCGCGGGTTGGCAGACGCCATTTCCAGCGCCCGCTCGTTCATCAATTGGGCCCAGGGCAGGGCGCGGTCAATAGCAACGTCATAGGCAAACATGACCGGCGTGGCACACATTATTTGAATATCGATCTGCTGTTCATCCAGCTGTTCCAGACGGCGTTCGGCATCCCACAGCGCGTCATAAACCGGTCGAAAAGGCTTATCATTGAGCATGATCTGGCCTTCGCGTCCGTGGGTTGCCAACCAGGGAGCCCGCTCAACATCCAGCCTGGCAGCCTCTTGTTGGCTGATTTTAGGGAAAAAATGCGAGTGGATATCTATTTTCATCGGTTTTCTGTTGCCTTCAGTGTGCGATGCCAGGTTTGCGCATCGCGGCTTGGGTGAATTTCGCCGCACTGGCTGCAGCGGCGCTCTTCATCGCTGGTTGCATAAAATTGTTCATAAACCGGAGGGAGATCCGCCACGATGCTCTTGAGGTTCATTTCATATCTTTTGAGCAGGTTGCCACAGGCCGCGCATGACCACTGTATAGCGTCCGGCTCATTTTCCGGGCGCTTCCGCTCCAGCACCAGGCAGAGGCTGCCCTCTTCCGGGCGTTGAGGAGAATGAAGCACGTGGGGCGCCATCAGGAAAATGTCCCCTTCACGCAGGTCGATGCGGTCATAGCGGCCGTTATCCCAGATGTTCAGATAGGCATTCCCTTTAAACTGGTAGAAGAACTCCTCCACCGGGTTGTCATGAAAATCGGTGCGCTGATTCGGCCCACCGACGACGGTGACCATGTAATCGCTGTCCTGCCAAATCTGTTGGTTATTGACCGGGGGTTTGAGCCGATGCGCGTTACTGTCTAGCCAAGTATTGAAGTTGAGTGGAAATCCATATTTGAAGTTAGACATTGTTATTCTCCGATTCGTAGGGCAGAGGATATGCACAGGTTATTTTTGGGGCTTATAAGCGATGGCCTTGATTTCAATTAACAAGTGCGGGTGGGGCAGTTGGTGTACCGCCACGGTGGTGCGGGTTGGGCCGTCATAGTCAAAATAGTCGGCATACACCGCGTTATAACCGGCAAAATCGTTCATATTGACGAGAAAAGCGCCGATCTCGACAACATCATTCAGGTCGGCTCCGACACTGCGCAGAATGTCGCGGATATTATCGAGCACCGCCCGAGTCTGCACGTCGATATCCAGGCGGGTTGCGCCCATGGCATCGGCTTCGGCCCCGGCAATGCTGTTGTCCGGTAATCTGGCGCTGGTGCCGGAGACAAACAGAAAATCGCCGGCCCGTTTTACGTGTGGAAAGCGTCCACGCGGGGTGGCTTTTCCTTTAACAACCACAGCCTGGTTACTCATAGCTTGCCCTCGGTATGAAATGCCGTTCGTCCAAACCCGGAAATATCGACGCTGACGTGCAGCCCGGGGCGTAAAGCTTCTGCTGCGGTCGCCGCACCTGCGAGGATCACCGAGCCGGCTGGCAACACGCGTTCTTGTTTATGCAACAGGCTGGCGATCTGTACCAGAGCGCGCAATGGATTCCCAAGAATAGCTGCGGTGCTGCCAACCTGCACCGGACGTCCATGAAAGTTCATCACCACACCCAGGTTATCGATGGCGCGCTGCGGGTTCTGCATGGCCCCTATGACAAATTTTGCGGATGAGCAGTTGTCGGCAATCACGTCTTCAAGGGTGAAGCGAAAATCGCGGTAGCGGGAATCGATAATCTCCAGCGCAGGGCATACCCCTTCAAGCACCCGGCCGGCTTCGGCCAGGGACAGCGGGCCATTGATCTCTTTGCCGGTGATAAAACAGAGTTCAGGTTCCACGCGCGGGTGGATCAACTCGCGCAGATCCAGCGTTTCCCCTTCTTCAATCTGCATGGCATCGGTCAGTTCTCCCCAAATCAGATGGTCAACGCCCATCTGCTGCATTTTGGCGCGGCTGGTGAAACCCAGCTTCAGGCCGACGCGGCGCTCACCGCGCTGCTCGCGTAGCCGGATCCCTTCAGCCTGTACCCGATAGGCAGTGGGAAGATCCAGCGCAACCTGTCCGGTGAGCTGTGCCGTGGCTTTCTGGCTTAGCGTGGCCTGGTCCAACTGAGTGGCCAGTGCGGTAAGATCCATGACTTTGCTCATGCGGTTTTCTCCTGCGGTCTGTTTCGTTGGGCCAGCAAATCCAGGGCGACGTCAACGATCATATCTTCCTGACCGCCCACCATACGGCGGCGGCCGATCTCCAGTAAGATATCGGCGGTTTTGAGCTGATACTGTTGTGCTGCCTTCTCGGCATGGCGCAGGAAGCTGGAGTAGACACCGGCATACCCCAGCGACAAGCTTTCACGATCGACGCGTACCGGGCGATCCTGCAATGGCCGTACCAGATCGTCTGCCGCATCCATCAGCTGCAGCAGATCGCAACCGTGGTTCCAGCCCAGGCGTTCGGCGGTGGCGATAAACACCTCAAGCGGCGCATTGCCGGCACCGGCACCCTGGCCGGCCAGCGAAGCATCGACCCGCTGGCAGCCTTCCTCCACCGCGACAATCGAGTTGGCGACGCCGAGCGATAAATTATGGTGAGCGTGCATGCCGATTTCCGTGTGTTCATCGAGCACGTCGCGCAGCGCGCGGAAGCGATCGCGGATATCGTGCATCAGCATGGCACCGCCAGAATCGACCACGTACACGCAGGTGGCCCCGTAGGACTCCATCAGCTTTGCCTGCTGTGCCAGATGTTTGGGTTCAGCCATGTGGGACATCATCAGAAAACCGACGGTATCCATTCCCAGTTCGCGCGCATAGCTGATGTGCTGGCGTGAGATGTCCGCCTCAATACAGTGAGTGGCGACGCGCACTACCCGCGCGCCGGCATCATAGGCATTACGTAAATCATGAACGGTACCGATGCCGGGCAGCAGCAGCGTCGCGATCCGGGCACGGTTGACCGACTCTGCGGCAGCGGCAATCCACTCTACGTCGCTGTGTGCGCCGAAGCCGTAGTTGAAGCTGGAGCCGGATAGCCCATCACCGTGGGCCACTTCAATCGAGTCCACGCCGGCGCGATCCAGTGCGGCGGCGATTTGCCGCACCTGAGGCAATGAATAGCGGTGGCGTACGGCATGGGAACCGTCACGCAGAGTGACATCGGAGATATAGAGTTTTTTCATCTTCATGCTCCCTGACCCTGCAGCAAACGCCTTGCGATATGCTCACCGCAGGCCAGTGCGGCTGACGTCATGATATCGAGGTTGCCGGCATAGGCCGGTAAATAGTGGGCGGCCCCTTCGACCTCCAGGAAGATGGACACTTTCAGGCCTCCTTGTGGGCCCAGATCCGGATAAAGATGCGCGTCGGCAGGGGTTATGGTTTCAAACTGGACTTCCTGCTTCAGGCGATAGCCGGGTACGTACTCTTGCACTTTGGCCACCATGGCAACGACCGCGTCGGTAATCGCTTGGCGATCGCTCGGTGGTGTCAGGCAGAAAACGGTATCACGCATCATCAAGGGCGGTTCGGCCGGGTTGAGGATAATGATGGCCTTGCCCCGCCTTGCACCGCCTACACTTTGCAATGCCAACGCGGTGGTTTCGGTAAATTCGTCGATGTTCGCGCGAGTGCCGGGCCCCGCAGAGCGGCTGGAGACCGAAGCGACAATTTCGGCATAGTAAACGTCGGTGACGCCGGCGACGGCGGCCACCATCGGAATGGTGGCCTGTCCGCCACAGGTGACCATGTTCAGGTTTGGCGCATCGCTCTGGGTTGCCAGGTTTACCACCGGCACCACGTAGGGGCCGATGGCTGCCGGGGTCAGGTCGATCACCCGAACGCCATGCTGTTGCAGCAGTTTATTGTGGTGCGCGTGCGCCCCGGCCGAGGTGGCGTCAAAAACCACTTTGATTTCGCTGAAGTCGGGCAGCGCGAGCAGGCCATCAATGCCTTCAGGCGTCGTCGCTACGCCCAGCCGATTCGCCCGCGCCAATCCATCGGAGGTAGGATCGATTCCGACCATCGCGGCCATTTTCAGGTGCCGGCCCTGGCGCAGGATCTTGATCATCAGATCGGTGCCGATATTGCCCGAACCGATGATTGCAGCAGCAATTTGCGCTGGGTTGCTCATTGATCACCTCCTGTAGCAGAGGCGAAGCGGGTGCTGACCTGACCGAGGCCCTCAATGCGGGCGCTAAACACATCCCCGGCGCAGGCCGCGACCATTGGCCCCAGCGCGCCAGTCAGGATGATATCGCCGGCTCGCAGAGCGTTACCGCGTTGCGCCAGCGTGTCTGCCAACCACAAGGCGGCAAGCAGCGGATTGCCCAGACAGGCCGCTCCGGCGCCCACCGAAACCGGTTCGCCCGCGCGCTCCAGCACCATGCCACAGCCCAGCAGATCGACGTCCTTCAACTGCACCGGGCGGTTGCCCAGCACGAACAGGCCGCAGGAGGCGTTGTCGGCAATGGTATCTGCCAGTGAGATATCCCAGCCGGCGATGCGGCTATCAACCACTTCGAGAGCGGGCAGCAGATAGGCGGTGGCGCGGATCAGATCGGCGAGCGTGTTTTTTTCATGGGGAAGATCCTGTTCAAGTACCAAGGCGATTTCGGCTTCCACCTTGGGCTGAATCAGGCGGCCTGCGGCAATCTCTTCACCGTCACACAGCGCCATGTCGGCGAACAGCTGGCCGAAATCCGGTTGATTGACACCCAGCTGGCGTTGTACCGCCGCCGACGTCAGCCCGATTTTGCTGCCCACCGGCCGCTGTCCCTTTTGGATCCGCTCCTGGTTATTGAACCGCTGTACGGCATAGGCGGCATCGATATCCTGAGAACCCACCAGGTGGCGAACCGGCGCGCAGGGGCGGCCACTCTCGGCGGCCAGTCTGAGCATTTTGGCCGCTTCATGGTGTTCAGGCTTCAGTGAATTTGACACATGACTCTCCTGTTATGCGCCACGTCTGGACGTGGCCGTTTTCCCTGCGGTTGGTTATTGCCGTGATCCATGCCCTTGAAGAAAGGGAGCTTTGGAGAACAGGATTTAGCCAGCCGGCGAGAGTGGATACAGGGCAGTCTAATCAGATGGCCAATAAGCGAAAATGAATAAAGTGGCTTTTGCTATTCCCTAAAGTTATGCCATAGTCGCCAGACAAGGCGCCTGGGCCAGACGATTTTTGGGAGTAAACGACCATGAATGAACGTTCCCCTTTTAACGTTAGCGACATGATCCTGAACCGGCTCAAGCTGCGTCCGCTGCTGATTTTTGACCGGGTATTACGCAATCAGTCGATTGCTCGTGCGGCTCGTGAACTGAATCTGACCCAGCCCGCAGTGACCAAAGCGATCCGCGAACTGGAACAACAGCTGGATACCCTGCTGTTCGATCGTAATAATCGGGGCGTGACCCCAACGGACTGCGGTGTGCTGCTGGGAGAACGGGTTAAGTCGGTGATTGCCGAGCTGCGCTACCTGACCGATGAACTGAACACCTTTAAGGGCGGCGTTGTCGGGCATGTCGTGGTGGGAACGCAGATCTCGGCCAGCGCCAGTTTGTTGCCGCGCGCTATCTTGTTGCTGAAAGAGCGGGCACCCAAAATTTTAGTCAGCGTACGGGAAGGGCCGCAGGACTACTTATTTCCTGCGTTAGCGACCGGTGAGCTGGATGTGGTGGTGGGGCGTTTGCCCGAACCCGATGCACCTCTGACTGGCCGAATGGCGCTGAGTCACCGGGCGTTATATTGCAACAGCCTTTGCGTGGTGGCCGGCAGCCGCCATCCGCTGGTGCAAGAAGCCAATCTTAACCTGCAACACCTTGCACCCTGGCCGTGGATCCTGCCGCCGCTCGACTCGCCGGCCCGGCGCGTCGCCGATCAATTCTTCAAAGAGTCCGGGCTGCCGGCCCCTGAAAATATCGTGGAGTCATTGTCGCTGCTGACCAACGTCAACCTGCTGGTGGATTCTTCATTCCTTGGCCTGATGCCGACTGCTGCGGCGCGGCGCTTTATTGCGGCCGGCCTGTTGTTCCAACTGCCGCTTGGCGACGTGGGCCCCTCCACCGAGGTCGGGTTTTCCATCCGTGAAGATAAGCCTTTGACGCCGGCGAGCCGGCAACTGATTGAATGCCTGAAATTGGCGGTTCAGGAAGACAATACGTTACCTGGCTATAACCAAACGGCATAGCAAAGCCCGCTTTATTCATTTTCACCTTATTTCTACGGCTCCCTACACTGCGTAACGATACCCGGCCGAAGCTCCCCGCCAACGGCGTTGCTTTCAGACGCCAATGGCAGGCTTCTTCGTGCCGCTTTGTGACTCAGGAGGAACAGTGCCGTGGCAATTTATCAATCCGCGCCGGATTTACCCTTGTATATCGACGGTCAGTTTGTCGATGGGATCCGACAGTTCGACAATATCAGCCCCGTTGATGGACATCTCGTTTCGCGCGTTGCCGAAGCGGGGGAAGCGCAGGTCGCGGCAGCGGTTAAGGCCGCTCATGCGGCACTCTCCGGGCCCTGGGGGCAACTGAGCGTGCCGGAACGTGTTGCGCTATTGCACCGGGTAGCCGAGGGTATCGAAGCCCGTTTTGACGAATTTGTCGCGGCAGAAGTAGCGGACACAGGGCGCCCCGAGAGTCTGGCTCGTACGCTGGACGTTCCCCGCGCCATTGCCAACTTCCGCACTTTCGCCGATCTGGCCGCAACCGCGGTCAATGAATGCTGCGAAACGCCACAGGCCGATGGCGGCCTGCTGTTCAACTATACGGTCCGCAAACCGCTTGGGGTGGTGGCCGTGATTTCTCCCTGGAACCTGCCGTTGCTGCTGCTGACCTGGAAGCTCGGGCCGGCGTTGGCGATGGGTAACACCGTGGTGTGCAAACCGTCGGAAGAAACCCCCTCTTCGGCAACGCTGCTGGCGCAAGTGATGCATGAGGCCGGTTTGCCTGCCGGGGTCTTTAATCTGATCCACGGTTTTGGGCCGGGTTCTGCGGGGGAATACCTTACCCGCCAGCCAGAGATTGCCGCCGTTTCCTTCACCGGTGAATCGCGTACGGGCAGCGCCATCATGAAAGCGGTGGCGGATGGCGTAAAAGAGGTCTCTTTCGAATTGGGCGGCAAAAATGCCGCGGTGGTGTTTGCCGATGCTGACTTTGAGGCAGCGGTTGCCGGCGTGGCGCGTTCTTCGTTTTTCAATACCGGGCAGGTGTGTTTGTGCTCTGAGCGGGTTTATGTGGAACGCCCGATCTTCGAGCGTTTCGTCGCGGCATTAAAAGAACGGGCCGAAGCCTTGAAAATAGGCTATCCCGATGAAGAGGGCGTGGATCTCGGCCCACTGGTGTCGCAAAAGCACCGGGATAAAGTGCTTTCCTACTTCGCGCTGGCGCGTAGCGAAGGAGCAAACCTGATCACCGGGGGAGAAGTGCCGGTATTCGGTGACGAGCGCGATAACGGCTCCTGGATCCGCCCAACCATTTGGACCGGGCTGGACGACGACGCACGCTGCGTGCGCGAAGAGATTTTTGGACCGGTATGTCACATATCGCCTTTCGATAACGAAGAGGAAGTGCTGGCGCGGGTCAACGACAGCCAATATGGCCTGGCGTGCGCGTTGTGGACCAGCCAGGTAGGGCGAGCGCATCGTCTGGCAAGGCGTATCCACACCGGTATTGTCTGGGTCAACAGTTGGTATGCCCGCGATCTGCGTACCCCGTTTGGCGGCAGCAAACTTTCCGGTATGGGTCGCGAGGGTGGCCGCCACTCTTTGGATTTTTACTCTGAAATCAGCAATGTCTGCATAAAACTATAATCGCTCACCGGCTGCCGACTGCCCGTGGCAGCCCGCAGAGTCCCCCCTCTTAGCTGACAGGAGCCTGACCTCATGTCTCATTCCCCACCTCTGGATATTGAAAGCTTCATCGATAGCGCGGGGTTTTCCCCGTTCCAATGGCTATTGCTGCTGCTGTGTTTTTTGGTGATTTTCATGGACGGTTACGATATGGCCGCGATTGCCTACGTGGCTCCTTCACTGCTGGACGAATGGGGAGGGCAGAAGGCTGAACTGGGGCCGGCCATGAGCGCGGCGTTGTTTGGTTTGGCTTTTGGTTCGCTGCTGTCGGGGCCGCTGGCGGATCGGGTGGGCCGCAAACCGGCGGTGATCTATTCCGTATTGCTGTTTGGGGTGTTCAGTCTGGCAACCGCCTGGTCATCTTCGATAGGGTCGTTGACCCTGCTGCGTTTTATCACCGGATTAGGCTTGGGGGCGGCGATGCCCAATAGCATCACGCTGCTGTCCGAATACTGCCCCAGCAAACGGCGCACCATGATAGTCAGTGCCATGCTGTGCGGCTTCCCGCTGGGCGCAGCTGTAGGTGGCCTGCTGGCCGGTTACCTTATCCCTTCATTTGGCTGGCGTTCGGTGCTGGTGGTGGGGGGCGTCGTGCCTATCCTGCTGTGCGTAGCCTTGCCCTGGTTACTGCCGGAATCGGTGCGTTACATGGTACTTAAGGGCTATCCCAGTGCCCGTATTCGCGCCATTCTACGGCGTATAAAGAAGGAAGGCGTCGAGCGGGCAGAGCAGTTCGTGATTGCGGACAAAATTGCCGACGGACACTCCGCTATCCGCGCCATTTTGAGCTCTCCTCATCGCACTATCACCGGCTTGCTGTGGCTTAGCTGTTTTATGAGCATGCTGGTGTTTTATATGATTGTTAGCTGGATGCCCCTGTTGCTAAAAGAGGCGGGGCTGTCGGTGCTGCAATTCTCCCATATCAGCGCGCTGTTCCCGTTAGGCGGTGGCGTGGGATCCATACTGATCGGTTGGGTGATGGACCGCCGTGAACCCAACAAAGTATTGGCTTTGACCTATCTGATTGCCGGGTTATTGGCCTATGGCGTAGGGTTGGCGGTCGGCAACGTCACCCATACTCTGCTGTTGGGTTCACTGGTGTTCTTTATGGGGTTTGTTTCTGGTGGCGGGCAGTCTGCACTGGCGTCGCTGGCCGCTTCGTATTACCCCACCGGTTGCCGAGCTACCGGGGTGGGCAGCATGTATGGCGTGGGGCGTTTTGGTGCCATATCCGGTGTGCTCGCCGGCGCTGAACTGTTGCGTCACCAGTACCCTGCGGCGACCATTTTCAGCCTGTTGCTGATCCCAGCCTGGTTGGTTTGCCTGGCGCTAATGCTGAAGTATTTCAGCGGGCGGCGGCGAGAGCCACTGTTGACCCGCCTGCAGGATAAACACTGAATACGGCGCCCACGATTGGTGCACTGCATCGCTCAACTGTCTTCTTATTCCACCGTTGAGGGAACTGCGGGGCCGGGTTGATTCGCTTATCTGCATCCTGAAGAAATAATTCGGGATTGAAGCCCTGGCTGTGCGCTGGGGCTTTGGTTTATGTGATCCGATCGGTGAACAATTGAGCTTTTGTTTATGCTGCAGCGTTAAAATACAGCCAAATGCCCATTAGGATCTCACCGTGCGTAAATCAAAATTCTTGCTGGTAACGTTACTCTGCCTGTGTGCAGCTACCGCGCTTTATGTATTGGCCTACCGGTCGCTGGGTCATTATCTCAGCGACGGCGAGAAAGCCTACCCCGATATCAGCATTGAAATCCGCTAAGACCCGCCATCCTATCCCAACTGGTTGCTTTGTACCGCCGCGGCAGTGCCGGTTTGGGCCGTATTTATAACGTCGCAGTATCGCCAATGAAAAGGCGCTATTTTTCGTCGGGAAGGAAATAATGCCCGCACTTAGGGCAGATCATGGTGATGTTTTTACGCACTTTGCGACCGTTTTGCTCAGAAGCGTGGGCGCATTTTGGGCAGATCACTTTTACTGATGAGTCACTGAACATCTTAAGGGCATCAAAGATAGACATATCTTTCACCGGGTAGATGTAAGGAGCCTCAGTCTAACATTGGCCGGGGTTAATAGCCCTTTATTGATTATTTATTAATCATTTCTGTGGGGCCGCGCGGTGATGTGGGGGCTCTGCATCAAACGGCGCAACAGTAAAAATGTCACATTTCCATCCGAGGTTACATCTGCCGGATCAACCTTACGCAGGCATGACAGTTCTATACATTGTGGCTGGTAATTTAACAGCTACCCGATGATGTTGTGTGTTATCCATTCCCTGTAGTGTATTACCCCATCCCTGTTAATTTTATCCCGCCTTGTGCGGGATTTTTTTTATCTGCGCGTAATCGCCAGTCCGCCAAACATAATGTCGCGGGTGGCCTGCAGCGCCAGAAAATCATGGGGGAAACCGAGCTCGATGGTATTGGGGTTGTGGGGTTCACTTTCTGCTGAATTTTACCTTTATTATCCCGCTAATCGGCAAATGCCGCGTCCGCTGCGTGCGTTTATCGATTTCGCCCGGCAGCAGGGTTAACGGGCAACAGCGAGCTGATATGCGTCCGGTTTTTTTGAATAACTCTGTCAGATAAATTTGGTATTCCCTCCAGTGACAGTTAAGTAGATTGGATCAGAGTATCTCCGGGTGCCATCGGCACCCTCATGCAACGATCAGGGAGTTTCTAATGGCGAAGACAGTGGTAATTTTTCACTCCGGCTACGGCCACACCGAACGTTTGGCAAACGTGGTTGCGCAAGGTGCCGAAGCGGAACTGATCGCTATCGATCAGGAAGGCAATATCAGCGATGAAGCCTGGCAAAAACTGGATGAGGCGGATGCCATTATCTTTGGTTCGCCAACCTATATGGGGGGCCCGTCCTGGCAATTTAAAAAATTCGCCGACGCCAGTTCAAAAGCCTGGTTTACCCGCAAGTGGCAGGACAAGGTTTTTGGTGGCTTCACCAACAGCGCCAGCCTGAACGGCGATAAGCAGGTTACGCTGATCGCTCTGCAAACGCTGGCCTCCCAGCATGGCGGCCTGTGGGTTAGTCTGGGGTTATTGCCGGCTAATACCAAGTCGGCGCAGCGTACCGACGTGAACAATCTCGGCGGTTCTGTAGGGCTGCTGGTGCAGACGCCTTCGGATGCCGGTGTGGATGAAATGCTGTCGGGCGATCTGGAAACCGCCGCGCTTTACGGCCAACGCGTTGCGGGCTTTGCCGCGAAACTGGCTTAAGTATTATTCCCTTGCACGCTAAAGGGGAGATTAGCCAGGCACGCTTTTATTCATACGCACACTTTTTGCTGCTCATTTTTTCTACACAATTGGGGCGTAAATTAGGGTGCGTTATTAGCCTGCTTGGGCTAACACTGCATTTCGTACAAATATTCCCGGTTCCTAGACCGGGTTTTTTGTTGCTAAGGTGTGCTTAAGCTTGCGGCGATACAATGAGCGGCAGCAGGGCCAGCAATGGCCGTGTCGTAACTGTCAATTAGCTGCTCTTCAAGCGAGCCCGCACTGTGCGGGCTTAATTTGATGACAAACACCCGAAAAGCGTGGTTTTCGGATGTTTGGGGTAAACCTGAAGACATAATCCTTTGTTTTTATTCGCACATAAAACATAACTTTTAAGTACAAAGGACTTTGTCAGCAGTCTGAGCCCGCACTGCGGGCTTTTTTTATGAATTGCGCTTCGTTGCGTGTTACCGGAAAATAATAACCGGCAGCGCGGCTTGAGCGGCAAGTAAAATACCCATCTTATTATTATGGTTTTGGCGTTGTGATGATCGGTGAGGGTTTACGCTATGCTGATAGATATCCTTGAACATTATTTTCGGGCGGGTGAAAATCCGTTTCGCGTTGAAGGATACCGCTGAGCGGTGGCGTTAAGAGCATTCTGTTAATAAAAAACGAATCTATCTTTGTTGCTGATCTGTCTGTATTTTTTAATTTTAACTCTGATTGTTATGTCTTCCTCATCATCTCGGGCGGGGGAATATGCATAGAATTGCTCTGGTGATTATAAATATATGGGTAAGGCGATGAACGCCAGAATAAACGCCAAGCAGGGATTGCCGGTCGCCATCCAGTTGATCACGCTTTTTCTGCTGGCCTATTTACTGTCCCTGCTGGGTATTTTTACACGCCCAATAGGTTCGCTTTCTCTGTTTTGGCCGGTGAATGCGATTTTACTCGGTCTGCTATTACGCAAGCCCGCCTATGCCAGCCCTGCCGGGTGGTTGATCACCTATCTTGGGATGATTGCCGCCGATCTGACTAATGGCGAAAGCCTGGCGCTGGCGCTGTGGCTGAATGCCTGCAATATGTCCCTGATTGCCACCGGCTATGGTGTGATGCTGCTGCTGCCGCAGTCGCAGCGCCGAATGGGCAAACCTCAGGCCATCCTCTACATGTTCACCGCCAGCCTGAGCGGTGCGGCAGTGGCGTCGACGCTGTCAATATTGCGCAACGACAGCCTGTACAACAACACGGCGATTATTGCCTGGCTGGCGTGGTTCAGCGAACAATTTTCGACCAACCTGCTGCTGCTGCCTGTCCTGCTGGCAGCCCCACGAATTAAGCAACTGCTGCGCATGCAGATCAACTGGCAGCTGCGCGCCGGTATGCCACTGCTGGCGCTGCTGTTTTCACTGGCGTTTAGCGTCTATATCGGCGGGCCGGGGGCGATTGCCTTCCCAATACCTGCGTTGCTGTGGTGCGCGGTTCGCTATCAGTTGTTCACCGTGACTCTGCTGACGTTACTGACCGGCATGACCGAGATCAGCAGCATTTCAGCCAACCTGATGCTGTATGAAACGCCGAACAACCACAATGCCTTCCTCGATACGCTGATGTCGGCCCGCCTGGGCATTGCCATGCTGGTCATGGGGCCGCTGATCCTTTCCAGCTCAATCGCGGTTAACCGTAAGCTGCTGCGGCGTCTGGAGCACAGCGCCAACCATGATTTCCTGACGGGCGTGTTGGCGCGTAACGCCCTGACGCGCAAGGCCGGAGAGCTGTTGGACCACAAACTTAAATCGAAAGAAGCGGTGTCCTTGCTGCTGATCGATATCGACCATTTTAAACAGATAAACGACACCTACGGCCATTTGGTCGGCGATCAGGTGTTGGCTTCATTCGCCCACATCGTCAGGCGCGAGCTGCGTCACGATCAGCTGTTTGGGCGTTTGGGCGGTGAAGAGTTTGCGATTATGCTGCCGCGCGCGCTGGCGGCGCAGGGCGTGGCCCTGGCAGAGCATTTACGGCAGTTGGTGCAAAAAGCCGACTTGTCCCCCGGCGGTAAAGTGTCGTTAAACATCACCATCAGCGTGGGTGTCGCCAGTCTGGCGATGAACGAAGTGAAATCGCTGGAACAGCTGATGAATATGGCGGATATCGCGCTTTATCGCGCCAAGTCGCAGGGGCGTAACAGGGTGGAGTCGTTTAATGTGATCAGCGGCAACAGCGTGGGCCACATCCTGTTTAAATAAAGGGGTCAGTTCTGCTTGGGTTCAAACTCGGTGCCGCAGTTTGGGCAGATCAGCATGACTTTTTGCTGCAGCATCGAGCACTTTTGGGTCGTCACATAGGCGCATTTCGGGCAGGCGATTTGGGTTGAGCGGTTGATGAAACCTTTAACACTGCTGGTATCAGACATAATAAATGGCCTGTGTCAGGTGAAAACCCACGCTAACACAGGTGGTATCAAATTGCTTAGAATGTTTTATACCCGTCGCCTTTCAAGCTGCAGCGTTGTTACCTGCACTCAATTATGTGGCCCGTCCATGGGCCACACCCCTTTTAGGGGCCGCTGCCAGCAGCGTTCAAATCTGCTCCCGGCAGATTTGTCCCCCAGTTACTTACTGAAGTAAGTTACTGGGGATGAGCTAGCTGGTCGCCTAGCTACAACTCGAAATTCATAGGGTATATGCGGCTGGCGGTGGTTGTGATTACAGGCTTTTAAGCACTTTCAGCGTTTCGTCCATGTCGATCTCGTGTTCGGAGAAGGTATGGGTTTCGTTCTGGAAGGTGGTGATGGTCAGCATGCGCAGCGTCTGCATGGCCTGGGACGCGTCCTCAGACTGCGGGCGGATGCGGTTCATCAGCAGGCCAACCGACAGCACGGTATTTTCTTTATCCACGTCCGCTTTCACCGGCACTTCCTTGGTGAAAGTATTGAAGGATTTGATGCTGGTGATTTTGATTCTTTCGTTGGCGATGATGATGTACTTGCTCGACGCCAGCACCTTGACCGCAAATGCCGAAGGGCCTTTGGTGTTGTTGGTCGGTTCGAAAGTCACCGCCGCGTTTTTCTTAATCAGCTCCGGGTTTTGCACTTTAATCACGTGAAAATAACGATTTTCCCCGTTCTCGTCGGTAATAAAGCCGAAGCCTTTGTCTTCAAAAAAAGTCGTTATCTTGCCGTTCATCATCATTCTCATAAAGTCGTTCAATACAGTGCTTATGATAGCGCGGAATGCCTTGCAGTGACAGATTGCGTGCCCGGCATTTGATAATGCGATAACGGCATTTAGCCGCGTGGTGGCCGCATGCTATTTTCAGCCTGACTTTATTCATTTCTGAAAGGGAAAATCGATGGGAATTAAACGGCTTAACCACGCGGTGTTGTATGTCAGCGACGTGCAACAAAGTGCGGACTTTTATCATCAGGTGCTGGGATTCAAGCTCAAGCCTTCGGGCAGCCCCGATAAAGCGGTGTTTACCCAGGCGGCCGATTCGGACAATGATCACGATTTGGCGCTGTTCAGCAAGAACCTGGGGCAGCAGCGGGCCGGCGTTTTTCGTGCCAACGGCGAGCCGCCGGCGGAAAACGAGCCTCCGGCCGGGTTGTATCATCTGGCCTGGGAGGTCGATAGCCTGGACGAACTGGAGCGCATTCGCGATCAATTGGCGCAGCGGGGCATTCTTGGACTGGAGGAAGACCATGGGGTGCACAAGAGCATCTACGGGCATGATCCGGACGGGCTGCTGTTTGAAGTGACCTGGTTTATTCCGGCAGCGCTGCAGACCGAAGAAGATCGCAACCAGCGCGGCATCAAACCGCTGGATTTCGTCGCCGAAAAGCGCCGTTTCGCGCAGGCATGATAGAACGGGGCGCCGTTGGGCGCCCTGCAGTTACAGAACCTTATTGAGAAAGTTGACGGTGCGGTGATGCTGCGGATGGTTCAGTACCTGCCGCGCATTCCCCTGTTCGACGATTTGCCCATCGACCATAAAGACAATCTGATCCGCCGCTTCGCGCGCAAAGCCAATTTCATGGGTCACCACTACCAGCGTAACCCCCAGATCCGCCAGCCCTTTGATGACGTCCAACACTTCGCCAACCAGTTCCGGATCCAACGCCGAAGTCGGTTCATCGAACAAAATCACCTTTGGATTCAGCGCCAGAGCACGAGCAATGGCGATACGCTGTTGCTGACCACCGGACAGATGGCGCGGGTAGGCATCCGCCTTGTGCCGCAGGCCGACGGTATCCAGCAACTGATAAGCGACCTCTCTGGCCTGGGCCCGCGAGTAAATCTTATGCACCACCGGCGCTTCAACGATGTTTTCCAGTACCGTCAGGTGCGGGAACAGGTTGAAGTTCTGGAACACGTAGCCGACGTTGATGCGCTGCTTGAGAATGGCGTTTTCTTTCAGCTCATACAGCTTGTCGCCCTTGCGCCGATAGCCGACGTAGTCGCCGTCGATACGGATAAAACCTTCGTCGACGCGCTCGAGATGGTTGATGGCCCGCAGCAGGGTGGACTTGCCGGAGCCGGATGGCCCAAGAATGACCGTGACGGTTCCCGGTTGCAGCGTCAGGCTGACGTCGTCCAGCGCTTTATGCTTGCCAAAATATTTGCTCACGTTGCTGATTTCAATCAGGCCGCGGGCCGGTACCGGGACAATGTTGCGCACCGGCGCTTCGCGCAGGGCATAATAATCAATGGCTTCGGACATGGGATCCTCCTAACGTTTTAACCAGCCGGCCAGTTTCTGCCATGGCGTTGGCGGCAGTTCGCGGACCGCGCCCCGGGCGAAATAGCGTTCGATGTAATACTGAATGACCGACAATGCGGTAGTGATGAACAGGTACCAAACCGTGGCGACCATCAGCAGTGGAATCACCTGCTGAGTGCGGTTGTAGATCACCTGAATGGTGTAAAACAGCTCCGGCAGCGCCAATACGTAAACGATTGAAGTTCCTTTCGCCAGGCTGATGATTTCGTTGAAACCGGTCGGCACGATGGAGCGCAGCGCCTGCGGCAGGATAATGCGGAAAGTGCGGCGATAGCCCGGCAGGCCGAGCGCCGCCGCTGCCTCATGCTGGCCATATTCCACGCCGAGAATGCCGCCGCGGATGATTTCTGCGGTATAGGCCGATTGCACTAATGTGAGCCCCAGCACCGCCACGGAGAACTGGCTGAGAATATCGATGGTCGGATAGCTGGCGAACACCAGTGAAGTAAAGGGAATTCCTAACGAGATCGCATCGTACAGGTATGAAAAGTTATACAGAATAATTAGCACCAGAATCAGCGGCAGTGAGCGGAACAGCCAGATATACCCCCATGCCAGCGAGGCCAGCAGATAAGAGCGTGACAGCCGCGCCAGCGCCAGCAGGGTGCCGAAGATGATGCTGAACAGGGTACCAAGCAGCGTCAGCAGCAGGGTCTGCCCCAAGCCCGACAGCACCGCAGGTGCAAAGAACCATTCGGCGAAGACGCCCCATTCCCAACGTTCGTTAGCCGCCACCGACTGGACGATGGCCGCCAGAATAAAGACTGAAAACAGCGCGCCCACCAGCCGTAGCGGGTAGCGTGCAGGAACCACTTTTAACACTTCTTGTTTGGACATCGCAGGTCTCCTGAAACAGATCAAAGGGTGAATAAGGGGCGCTCCCCTAGGCAATCTTCCTTTCCGGCGCGCAACAGAGTGCGTCCGCTGTTATCAGGCTTTTACGAAACGGCAGCCGGCCGTCGTAGGGTGGGCGGCTGTAAACTTCACTGTCGACGCTGGGATCGAACTGCGGTTGATAACCGTTGCTCAAATACAGGCCCACGGCTTCCGGCTGGCGAAAGCCGGTGGTCAGATAGAGCTGGCGATAACCCTGTTCCAGCGCCAGCGTCTCCAGCTGCTGCAATACCCGCTGCGCCAGCCCCTGTCGGCGCAGGTCTGTTCGGGTCCAGATACGTTTGAGCTCGGCAGTTTGCGGATCGTAGCGTTTGAAGGCCCCCATGGCGATGGGCTCGCCGGCCCGCAGCAGCACGGTAAAGGCTCCCTGCGGTGGGGCGTACAGATCCAGCGTTTCCTGCTCCTGGTCACCAAAATAGTTGCCGTAGCGTTGGCGGTACTCGTCAAACAGCCCGGCGATCACCGGCGCGATCAGCGGATCGTTCGGCAGCGTTTGGATAAAAACGTCATTTGCCATCTGCATGCTCCTAATCGCCCAAGCCTTGAGGGTTGATCTCCGAATGCGGGATGCGTTCGACGCTTTCCCCCCAGCGATTCAGCACCTGATCGTATTGACCGCCCTGGATCACCCCGTTCAGCGCTTCGTTCACTGCGTACACCAGGCCATTGCCTTTTTTGGTGGTGACGGCGATGTGTGCCACTTTTGGCCAGCCGCCGTCTACCGTGCCAGCCAGTTTGGTTCGGCCATTGAGCGCAGCCTTGTAGGCACCCATGACATTGGGACCGAAGTAAGCATCGGCGCGGCCGGACTGGAGAGCCAGTGTGGCGGCAGCGTCATCGGTGACGTAGACAGGCTGCAGCGGTTTCAGCCCTTGCTGTTGGTTCTGTTTATCCCACTCGAGCAAGATTGCTTCCTGGTTGGTGCCGGAGCCGACGATGATCTTCAGCCCGGCAATGTCTTTCGCCTCTTTAATCGAGGCGATCTTGCCGTTCGATTTCACGTAGAAGCCGAGGGAATCGATGCGATAGGTGGCGAAGTCGAAGCGTGTCTTACGCTCTTTGGTCACGGTGACGTTAGTGATAGCGGCGTCGTATTTTCCGGAGGCGACGCCCAGCGGCCAGTCTTCCCAAGAGGTTTGCACCACGTTAAGTTCCAGGCCCAGGCTGTCGGCAACCAACTGGGCGATGTCGGACTCGCTGCCAATCAACGTTTTATTGTCCGAGGCGAACAGCGCCAGCGGCGGGGTGTTGAGCGCGGCAATCGCCACGGTGAAATTGCCCGGTTGTACGAAATGGAAGCCTTGCGGCAGTTTAGCGATCGCCTGTGGGTTTTTAGCCACGTGGATACGGGTTTCATTGGCTTTTAAATCGATGCCGGTGCCGGCTGCCAGGGCAGCGCCAGCCAGGCTCAACGAAGCCAACAGTGCGGCAACGGCGGTGACGGTAAAGGTTTTTCGCATAGCAGCTATCCCTGAAAAAAATATTATTGTTATTGAGTAAATTGGTTCAGTGGCTGCTTCAGGCCAAGGTGATCGCGCAGCGTGTCGCCGCTGTAATCGCTGCGGAACAGGCCACGTTGTTGCAAAATGGGCACCACACGGTCGACAAAGTGGTTGAATGAATTGGGCGTACCGCCGCTGATGATGAAACCGTCGGCAGCCTGGGTGTCGAACCAGTCTTGCAGGCCGTCCGCCACGGCTTCCGGCGTTCCCCCGAAGACCGGGCGCGGCGAGGCCGCTTCCAGCGCCACTTCGCGCAGCGTCAGATTGCGCTCCCGGGCGTTGCGTTTGATGGCGTCGGTGGTGCTGCGAAAGCTGTTCTGCCCCAGATCGCCAATGTCCGGGAAGGGCTCATCCAGCGGGTGGCGCGAGAAGTCATAGTGCTCAAAGTAGCGGCCCAGGTAATTGAGCGCATTTTCAATGCTGACCAGGCGCGCGGTTTCCCAATACTGGCGTTCTACGTCTTCATTGTCGTCACCGACAATCACGCTGACGCCCTGGAAAATCCGCAGGTCATCCGGTTCACGCCCCTGTTCCACCAGCTGTTTTTTGACGTCCTGATAAAATGCCTGCGCCTGTTGTTGCGATTCATGATGGGTGAAAATGGCATCGGCGTGTTTGGCGGCCAACTGCTTGCCGTCTTCCGAAGCGCCCGCCTGGAACAGGATCGGACGGCCCTGAGGTGTGCGGCCGATATTCAGTGGCCCCTGCACCGAGAAGAACTCCCCCTGATGGTTCAGGGTATGCAGTTTTCCGGCGCTGAAAAATTCGCCGCTTTGCTTGTTACGCACGAAGGCATCGGTTTCCCACGAGTCCCACAGCCCTTTGGTCACGTCGAGGTATTCGCTGGCAATGCGGTAACGCAAGCTGTGTTCTGGATGTTCGGTACGCGAGAAATTCTTCGCCGATCCTTCCAGTGGCGAGGTGACAACGTTCCAGCCCGCCCGGCCTTTACTCAGATGATCGAGGCTGGCGAACTGGCGCGCCACGGTAAAGGGATCGCTGTAGGAGGTGGATAGTGTGCCCACCAGGCCGATTTTGTCGGTGGCGGCGGACAGGGCGGCAAGCAGGGTTAGCGGTTCAAAACGATTAAGGAAGTGCGGGATGGACTTCTCATTGATATATAAGCCGTCGGCAACAAACACGAAATCCAATTTACCCTGTTCGGCTTTCTTTGCCGTGGCAATATTAAAATCGAGATTAATACTGGCGTCGGCGGTGGCATCCGGATGCCGCCAGGCGGACATATTTCCCGACGCGCCATGCAAAATGGCGCCAAGACGCAATTGCCGTTGATTATTCGCACTGTTGCTCATTGCTTTCACCCTGTTAAATGCCGGTGTGGCGCTCTCTTTAGAGCTTCCACTATTGATTAGCGTCATCAGGATGTAAAACAACAAAACAGCATATTCAAATGTTGAAAATAGCAAATATAACGGTGAGGGAAATAATAAATCGCAGCGCAGAATACTCTGCGCCGCGAAATAATAATCAGGCAGGTTTTACACGTTGCTGGTGGCTTTTTCCGGCACCGTGGCTAATTGTTGCAGCGTGCGTTCCGCCAACAGTTCGAAATATTGCGATGCGGGGAAAATCGCCTGTTCATCCGGATTGAAACGCGGATGGTGCAGGCCGAACTCGCTCGCCGAGCCGATGCTGACGAACACGCCAGGGACATGGTGCAGATAAAGCGCGAAGTCTTCGCCCCCCATTTGCAATTCTGCCTCTTCCACCCGGTAGCCCGCTTCGGCCGCGACGGTGTTACTGAATGCCGCCCAGCGCGGGTCATTGACGACGGCCGGCGGCCCGGCCTGCCAGCGCAGCTCTGCTTCGGCGCCTAACGAGGCGGCTACGCCGTTAATCACCTGGCGGATTTTATCCGGCACCTGACGGCGAACTGCATCACTGTGGGTGCGCACCGTGCCTTCCAGCTCCACGGTTTGCGGCAGAACGTTCCAGGTATTGCCGCCTTCGATGCGTGTGACGCTCACCACCAGGGATTCCAGCGAACTGAAGCTGCGGCTGGGCAGGGTCTGGAGGGCGGTGACAATCTGGCTGGCGGTGACGATGGTGTCGACCCCTTGCTCCGGCTTGGCAGCGTGCGCGCCCTTGCCGGTGATCAGGATCTGGAAACGATCGACGTTGGCATAAAATGCGCCTGCACGGGTGGCAAAGGTGCCTGTCGGCAATTCTGGCGCGTTATGTAAGCCGAATACCGCAGCCACGTTATCCAAAGCACCGGCATCGATCAGGTGTTGGGCACCGTTAAAGGTTTCTTCTGCCGGCTGGAAGAAAATGCGCACCGTACCGGGCAGGGTAGATTCGCGCGCTTTTAATAAGTGGGCGGTGCCAAGCATCACTGAAGTGTGGAAATCATGCCCACAGGCGTGCATCACGCCGCTGTTTTGCGAACTGAACGGCACGCCAGAAATTTCTTCGATCGGCAAGGCGTCTATATCGCCGCGCAAGGCAATGATCGGCCCCTTGCCACTGCCGATTTCGGCTACCACGCCGGTCTTCAGCCCGAGCGGCAAAATACGGATACCGGCCTCTTCCAGCCAGCGGGTCAGGCGCGCGGTCGTGGCAAACTCGTGGTTGGACAGCTCAGGGTTCTGATGCAGTTCACGGCGGTAGGCGATGATTTTTTCGGCCAGTTGGCTGGTCATAGTCTTGGCTCACAGTGGTTAATAAGTTCTAACCCTAGTGCAGGGGGGCCGGAAGCAAAAAGACTGTCTGGTTATATTTCATAGCGATTGTGTCTGCATCAGTCCGTCAATGCGCGTTGACGGCCGATCAAACAGGCGTTCGACCGCTGTTCGCTGGAGTTTGGAGAGGATTGGACTGCCCGTGACGGCAATGGCCAAAGGGGCGGGCGGTTTACAGCGGCGGAGACGGATTTTTTCACTTTTTATCGTTTTTATGTGATCCAGGTTGTGGACAAAATCCCGTCTAATTGCTGTACTGTACTGGACACACGTTTTGTGTCTTACATTCACGTTAAAGGTAAGTTTGATGTCTAAGATTAAAGGTAGCGTTAAGTGGTTTAATGAATCCAAAGGCTTCGGCTTCATTACTCCGGAAGATGGTAGCAAGGACGTTTTCGTTCACTTCTCTGCCATCGCTAGCAATGGTTTCAAAACTCTTGCTGAAGGCCAGCGTGTAGAATTTGAAATCACGAACGGTGCCAAAGGGCCATCTGCTGCTAACGTTATCGCTATCTAAGCTACAGTAGCCGAAATTCTTAAAACCCGCTCCCTGAGCGGGTTTTTTATTGCCTTTTTACGGCGATTTACGCCTGTGGTTTGCGTACCAGTAGCTTAAACAGCAGGATGGCGATGGCATAACAGCCGACAATGGTTAGCGCCATCGACACGCTGGAGGTGCCACCCAGGCCGGTAAGCGGCACGCTGCAGGCACCCAGCGCGAACATGCTCACGCCAATCAACGCAGAGGCGCTGCCGGCTTTGTCCCCCTGGCTTTGCATCGCCAGGGAAGACGCCGTAGGACCTACGATGCCGATCACCGCTACCGAGAAGAACAGCGGCACCAGCAACAGCGTCAATGGGGCATGCAGGCTGGCGGCCAGCAACAGCAGCAGCGAGGAAACCGCGGCCAGCGTTAAGCCGCCTTTCAGCACCTTTCTTTCACCCCAATGTATGCTCAGGCGACTGGAGACTTGCGCCGAGATAATCAACCCGACGCCGTTGATGGCGAAGCACAGGCTGAACATCTGCGGGCTGAGGCCGTAAATCTGTTGCAGCACAAAAGGAGAGGCGCCGATGTAGGCGAACATCCCGGCCATCACAAAGCCTTGCGTCAGGCACAGGCCCATAAATTGGCGTTGGGTCAGCAAGCCGCCCAGCGATTGCAACATCGCCAATATCCCGCCCTGGCTGCGACGTTCCGCGGGCAGTGACTCGCTCAGTTTCAAACTGGCTAACGTAAACAGCAGCACTGCGATCCCTGCCAGTACGCCGAAAATTCCTCGCCAGTCCATGAACTGCAACATGGCGCCCCCCAGCACCGGCGCAACGATCGGCGCCAGGCCGTTAACCAGCATCAGCAAGGCGAAGAAACGTGTCAGTTCATGCCCGGAATAGAGATCTCGGGCGATAGCGCGTGAAATCACAGCGCCGCCGGCACCGGCCAGTCCTTGCAACAGGCGGGCAACCAGTAACTGGTCGATATTCGGCGCCAGTGCACACCAGAGGGAAGCGAACAGCAGCAGCGCTAACGAAACCAGCAGCGGACGCATGCGGCCGAGCTTGTCGCTGTAAGGGCCGAAAATCAGCTGGCCGACACCCAGCCCTAACAGGCCGGCCGTCAGGCTGAGCTGTGCCGTGGCGGTAGAGGTTTTCAGCTCTCCGGCCATCTCCGGCAGGGCGGGCAGGTAGAGATCGATGCACAGCGGCCCCAGTGAGGCGAGCAGGCCAAGCACGAGCGCGTACACCAGACGTTGTCTGGCTAATTGTCTGGTCATAAGGATTAAGGTTTCCTGAACAGGTGAGAGATAGCTTGTTGGTATAGGCCGTTCAGCAAGCCGACGTCGGCCTTTTGTGTGGTGAGCATGCGATAACCGGTGCCTTCGCTCAACACCGCGACAAATTCTACCCTGGCGGCAATTTCCTGCTCGCTGAAATACGGGTAGAGCCGGCGCAGGCTTTGGCAAACATGATGGAACAAGCGCGTTTCCGCATCGCTGAGCATTTTAGCCACCGTTGGATTACGGGTGGCTTCAGCGGTCACTTCCAGCATCAGCATGTGATCGGTTTCTGTTTCGCCCGGCTGCTGAAACAGGCTGCGTGCCGCCAGAGTGCCGGCGATCAGGTTGATATGATCGCCAAGATCTTCCAGCCGCTGCATTTTACTGGCAATGATGCGGTTGACGATTTCTTCGATGATGGCGTCTTTATTGTCGAAATAGCGGTAGATCTGGCCAACGCTCAGCTGCGAGGCATGCGCGATTTGCGCCATGCTGGCGGCGTGAAAGCCGTGCTGGCGAAAGCAGAGTTTTGCGGCGTCGACAATCTGATCGCGGCGGGCCTGCACTTTAGCCTGCTTGCTGTCGCTGGTGGATATCATGTCCCGATCCTTTGCCAAGAAATGTGTTGTTCACCTTCTGGGTGTGAACGTTCATTCTCAATTGTAATGCAACAACGGTAATAGGCAATAGGGCAACTGTAAAGGCGGGGAAGCGCTGCGGTTTAGGCGAACAGATAAACCTTGATAAAGGCGGCAACAACCAGCAGGCACAGCAGGGTTGCGGCAACTTCAGTGACGGTTCTTGGCAGGCTTGGCATCTGAGTTCTCATCCAGTTGGGGTGACTGGATGAGATTATGCGCACGGGAGATTAAGGAAACATTAAGGCAACGAAATCACCTATTGCCCGTTGACCCAGATGACCAGCATAAACGCCAGCAGGGTCATCGCCAGCGATCCCGCCAGGTTGAGCAGCATATTGCCCAGCGCCCAGGCGAAACGACCATCCTGCAGCAAATACACCACTTCCAGAGAAAAGGTGGAAAAGGTGGTCAGGCCGCCGCAAAAACCGGTGGTAATCAGCAGTTTCCAGGTTGGATCCAGATGCGTCATCCGGGTGAATATCGCCATAGCCAGGCCGATGATAAAACCGCCCAGCAGGTTCACCGCCAGCGTCCCCAGCGGAATGTGCGCGTTCAGCGGGTTCATCTTCATGCTTATGGCCCAGCGCAGCACGCTGCCGACACCGCCACCAATAAAAACTGCCAGTAAAGAACTCAACATGGTCGAAATTACCTTTCATTCAAGGGGAAATAAAACTCAGAAAGGTTCAGGCGTAACGCTACGCACCCCTCTGAGAGGTTACGTAGACATCATCAGCCTGTGAGGGCGGTTATGGAGGAATGTCATCTCCGTTGTTCGGCACGGCTGTTTAGCTGCGCATAGGGAATGTTACACCTAGCGCAGCCCGTTTTGTAGTAGCAAAAGTGACAGAAAAAGCGCAAATCGTCACTCTGGGCGTCAATGGCCGGGTACGGCCAGCTCCAGGCGATTGCGGCCGTTGTTCTTCGCACGGTACAACGCATTGTCTGCGGCCTTCAGCCAGTCCAGGTAGCCGCTCATCTCGCCGTGATAATCCGCAATGCCGGCGCTGATGTTGAGCCGAAGCTGCGGGGCTTCGCGAAAAATGACCTCGTTCAGCCGTTCCTGAATGCGTAACAGCGCGATGCTGGCTTGCTCGGCGCTGGTGTTGGGCAGCACTGCGCCAAATTCGTCGCCGCCGTAGCGCCCAACGATATCCACGGCGCGCAGGCCGATTAACAGCTCTTCCGCCAGCACCGCCAGCGCCTCGTCACCCAACGCATGGCCGAAGGTATCGTTGATGGTTTTAAAGCGATCGATATCCATCAGGATCAGGGTTGCGGTGTGCTGATAGCGGCGACAACTGTCAAATTGATGATGCAGCAAATGCTCCCAGTGGCGGCGGTTGTACAACCCGGTAAGCCCGTCGCGCATGCTGATGCGCAGCAGCTCCTGTTTTTTCTCCGCCAGCCGTTTTGCCGTGCGGTAGGTGACTAACCCCAGCAGCACCGGATAGAGGTAGATCATTGGCAGGCACAGGTAGACCTGCAGCGCCGTGCTTTCCGGCTGAAAGGGGAAGCCCATCAGGGCACCGATGGTCAGGGCGCCGGCCAGCTGTGCCATCAGGCCTTTGAAGAACAGTGGTTTACCCGCGGCGGCAATGTTGTTCATTCCCATCATCGATAAGATAACCACCGACGGCAAGGCATTAAAGGCCATCATCGCCACCCATAGGCCGCCGAAAAACGAATCGAGCAGCAGGTTACGGATTTCGGCCTTGAACGGCTGGGGGGAACGTCGTGCCCATTGGTAGGCAAGGTGCGGCCAGATAAAACCGTGCAAAATAAGCAAGACCCACAACCAAGTGGCGGTGTTTTGCGTGTAGAAAACTGAAAATACGCACAGGGAGCCGATGCCCAACCCGACGATACGCGGCAGGTAGGTGCGTCTGGCAAAGCTAAGGCCGGATTTTCGGGTATCTATGACTGATGGTTTGTACATCCGGCAACTCCATGATGAGCAGGGTGACAGCGTACCACGCGGCTTCTAAACTCAGAATAGTCTGATTAATGTCCTATGCGGATAAAATCGAGCCGTGGCGGGGATCTCACTCTGTTACATGTTGCTGTTGTCTTGCTCCGGAGAAAGTAGGTAAATACCCACAGGCAAGGTTTGTTTTCTCGCTGCGTGCGCAGCGCTATATGAATAAGAAGGTGAGTATGGAAGGGATCAGTATTACCAAACTTCTGGTGATTGCGGTGTTGATCATCTTGCTGTTCGGTACCAGCAAACTGCGTACTTTGGGCGCGGATTTGGGTGCTGCGCTGAAGGGCTTTAAAAAGGCCGTGGGCGATGATACCACCCCACCGCCGGCCAACACGGCAGAAAGCCAGGCCAACCCGCAGAGCGTCGAAAAGAAAGACGTTTAATAACGCTTTCTGCCGGGCAATAAAAAACGGATGCCGCGAGGACATCCGTTTTTTGCCGTTTCCGCAGAGGGAAACGTAACAAATCATTGCTGCGGTTACTTCACTTCCATCCCTTTTGCCTGCAAATCGGCATGGTAGGAAGAACGAACAAACGGACCGCAGGCAGCATGGGTAAAGCCCATTGCCATCGCTTCTTCTTTCATTTCATCGAATTCGGCCGGGCTGACGTAACGCTGCACCGGCAGGTGGTGACGGCTTGGCTGCAGGTACTGGCCCAGGGTCAACATGGTGACGCCGTGGCGACGCAGATCGCGCATTACCTCAACGATTTCCGCATTGGTTTCCCCCAGGCCGACCATCAGGCCAGACTTGGTTGGGATATGCGGATGCGCTTCCTTAAACCGCTCCAGCAGCTTCAATGACCACTCGTAGTTAGCGCCCGGACGCACCTGGCGGTAAACACGCGGCACGTTTTCGAGATTGTGGTTAAACACGTCCGGCGGCGTTTCGGTCAAAATTTCCAGTGCGCGATCCATACGGCCGCGGAAGTCTGGCACCAGGGTTTCAATCTTGATGGTCGGATTCTTGACGCGGATAGCCGCGATACAGTCGGCGAAGTGCTGGGCACCGCCGTCACGCAGATCGTCGCGGTCAACCGAGGTGATCACCACATAGCGCAGGCCCATGTCGGCGATGGTCTGAGCCAGTTTCTCCGGCTCGTTGGCATCTGGCGCCACCGGGCGGCCGTGGGCCACGTCGCAGAACGGGCAACGACGAGTACAGATAGCGCCCAGGATCATAAAGGTGGCGGTACCGTGGTTGAAACACTCAGACAGGTTCGGGCAGGAAGCTTCCTCGCACACCGAATGCAGACCGTTTTTACGCATTGCGGCTTTAATGCCCTGAATGCGCGTAGAGTCGGCAGGGAGTTTGATTTTCATCCACTCGGGTTTACGCAACAGCTCCTGCCGTTCGGTGACCACCGTTTTAATCGGGATCAACGCCATTTTGTCTGCATCGCGGTATTTGACGCCGCGTTCCATCTGAATTGGTTTACTCATAATCGTGCAGGTTCCAGTTACGAAGCTCGACCTTCGGGTAGCCGAGTAAATGAACAAATTCCTGTACCAGGACGGGGTGTACGTCTTCTATGCCGACGCCGGGCGCCAGCGCGCTGACCTGCGCCATCTGCATACCGGCGTAACCGCAAGGGTTGATACGCTGGAAAGGGGTGAGATCCATGGCAACATTCAGGGCCAGGCCGTGGAATGAACTGCCTTTGCGGATCCGCAAACCCAACGAACAGATCTTTTGCTCCCCCACGTAAACACCGGGCGCATCCGGACGGGCACGCGATTCAATGTGAAAGTGGGCGAGGGTATTAATAACGGTATCTTCGATAGCCGTGACCAGTTGGCGAACGCCAACCTTGCTGCGTTTCAGATCGACCATCACGTACATCACCTGTTGCCCTGGCCCGTGGTAGGTTACCTGGCCACCGCGATCGCTCTGGATCACCGGAATGTCACCCGGCATTAACAGATGCTCCGCTTTACCGGCCTGGCCCTGGGTAAATACGGGCTGATGCTGAACCAGCCACAGCTCATCGGGCGTGGTTTCGGTTCGGCGATCGGTGAAGTTGTGCATGGCTTGGGATACAGGCTCGTAGGGCTGCAACCCCAGCTGACGCAAAATGATCTTGTCTGGTTGCAAAAGAGTCATCGTCAGGTTACAGAAGTGGTAAAGCCATTATACCGGGCGCTCTGGCCCGCGACCAGCATTTCGCTGACCAAAAATGCGCAACCCGGGCAGAGGATGCTCTGGCCCGGGCTGAAAAGTAGAGGATTGTGCTGGAATTACAGCACCATGCGGACAATTTCAAGGTTGCCCAACTCATCATATAAGGTTTCCACCTGGTCGATATGGGTGGCATTGATGGTGATGGACACGGAGTGGTAATTGCCTTTGCTGCTAGGTTTAACCTGCGGGTTATAATCCCCAGGAGCGTGGCGCTGCACCACTTCAACCACCTGGTCTACCAGCTCGGGTTGTGCCAGGCCCATTACCTTGTAGGTAAATGAGCAAGGGAATTCGAGCAGTTCGTTCAGTTTAGTTTTCATGTGCGCTCCAGAGTGCGGCTATCGATATAGCGAGTCTATAAATTATAACTCCCGCCGGAGCGGGAGTTAATGTTAATCAGTATATGGGGGCAATTTTGCCCATTTCAACTGTTAACCGAACCAGTGGTGGAACATCAGTTTGATGTAATCCACGATACGGCTGAAGAAACCGCCTTCTTTCACTTCGTTCATCACCACCAGCGGACGCTGATCGATGGTTTTACCGTCCAGCTGGAAGTTGATGCTGCCGACAACCTGGTTTTTAGCCAGTGGCGCATGAATTTCCGGGGTGTTCAGCACGTAGCTGGCTTTAAGATCTTTCATGCGGCCGCGTGGGATGGTCAGGTAAACGTCTTTGTCTACGCCCAGTTCAACGCGATCTGCATCGCCGAACCAGACTGGCTCAGACGCAAACTCTTTGCCCACTTTCAGTGGCGCAACGGTTTCGAAGAATCGGAAGCCCCAGGTCAGCAGTTTCTTGCTCTCGGTTTCGCGGCCTTTATAAGTGCGGCCACCCAGCACAGCGGAGATCAGACGCATCTGGCCTTCGGTAGCGGAAGCGACCAGGTTGTAGCCCGCGGCGTCGGTATGGCCGGTTTTGATGCCGTCCACGTTCAGGCTGGTATCCCACAGCAGACCGTTACGGTTCATCTGGCGGATGTTGTTGAAGGTGAACTCTTTTTCTTTATAAATTGCGTATTCGTCCGGCACGTCGCGGATCAGCGCCTGGCCGATCAACGCCATATCGCGTGCGGAGCTGTACTGACCCTGAGCGTCCAGGCCATGTACCGTTTGGAAGTGAGTGTTTTGCAGGCCAAGCTTGCTGACGTAGGTGTTCATCAGGTTAACGAATGCGTCCTGGCTGCCGGCCACGTAGTCGGCCATTGCCACACAGGCGTCGTTACCGGACTGCAGGTTGATGCCGCGGGTCAGCTTGGAGACCGGTACGCGGTCGCCAGGCTTCAAAAACATCAGGGAAGAGCCTTTGAATACCGGGTTGCCGGTCGCCCAGGCATCTTGACCTACGGTCACCAGATCTTCCTGGCCGATTTTGCCGGCTTTCAGCGCTTGACCGATGACGTAGCTGGTCATCATTTTTGTCAGGCTGGCAGGGTCACGGCGCGCATCGGCGTTCATTTCCGCCAAAACTTTACCGGAATTGTAATCAATCAGGACGTAGGATTCCGCATCGATCTGCGGCACGCCTGGGATCATGGTCTTGATATTAACGTCATCGGCATGCGCAACGGTGGTTGCACTCATCGCGATAACGGTGCCGAGCGCTATGCTCTTGATTAAGCGAAAAGAAGTTACTTGTTTCATGATCGAGACTACAACATCCATGAGGGTAAAGTTAAAAACGAGCCACACTATAACAGATGAGATCCCGGCAGGCATTAGCCAATCCTCTGACTCATCACGCTTTACAAGCTTTTGCTGAAAGAAAATGTTTCAGCTAAAAGTCAGCTTATCAGTCGTGATTGTCCGCCGGTCTACGTTTAAGGTGCGGCAGTGACAAAAGATTGTTGCTGCGCTTCAGTGGCCAGACGCTGCTGCAGCTGAGCCGCTTGTTGACGGTCGCTGAACGGGCCGAGCTGTACGCGGTAAACGCTGCCGTTGGCGGCAACCTTACCCGGTACGCCAAATTTTTGACTCAGGCTTTGTTGCCAGCTCTGCGCGCGCTCGGCACTGCTCAGCGCGCCGACCTGTACCACATAACCGCCAGCTGAAGAGGCGCTGCTTGCGGCAACGGCTGCGGTCGCGGCGACCGGTGCGACAATGGCCGCGGGTTCAGGCTCGGAGCCTTCCAGTACGCCAGCCGGTACGGCGCTTGGCGCACCGAGAAAGCCGCTGCGGCTATTACCGGCGGTGCTTGCCGGAGCGGCATCGCCGGTATTCAGGTTGCTGTTGTCAATCGGGCGCACGGCGGCACCGCTGGCCACAGGGGCGTCCTGCTGGATTGGGGTTCCCATGCTGCTGGAGCCCAGATCCGGGCGAGAAGGCAGGGCATAGCTTTGTTTGGCGACGGTGGTGCCGATGGTGCCAGGGCCACTGAGGGTGCCATCCGGGGCAACGTTGATGAAATCAACCTTGACCTTGGTGTTGTTGGACAGGTTCAGACGATCGGCGACGGCTCGCGACAAATCGATAATGCGACCTTTGGTGTAAGGCCCGCGATCGTTAACTCGCACCACCAACTGGCGGCCATTGGCCAGGTTGGTCACGCGTACGTAGCTTGGGATCGGCAGCGTCGGGTGCGCGGCGGTCAGGCCGTTAGGATCGAACTGTTCCCCCAGCGCCGTGGTATTGCCCCTGGCTTCTTCGCCATAGGAGCTGGCCAGACCGGTCTGCGAGAAATTCTGCGGATCTTTCACAATGCGGTAAGTGTCGCCATTAACCTTATAATCCTGCATGTTATTAGGGTTATAGGGTTCATATTGAGGCTCAACGCCACCGATTTCCACCACCGGTCCGTTATACGGCTGCTGCGGCGGCGCTTGCTGTTCCGTGGTCGGGGCGGTACAGGCGGAAAGCAACACCGCGACTACGCCGACCCAAAGCCATTCCTTACGCATTACTCACCTCTTATAAACTTTTAGACATCATTTTCCGATGCGTGTGGATCGACATGATAATGCCGAACCCAGCCATAAGCACAATCAGCGCCGAACCCCCGTAACTGACCAGAGGCAAAGGTACGCCAACTACCGGCAAAATACCACTGACCATACCAATGTTAACAAACACATAAACGAACAAAATCAGCATCAGCCCGCCGACCATCACTCGGCCGAAGGTGGTTTGCGCCTTGGCGGCGATCATCAGCCCGCGGATAATCACCAGCAGGTACAGCGCCAGCAGCACCAGTACCCCGATCAGCCCCAGTTCCTCGGCCAGCACCGCGAAGATAAAGTCGGTGTGGCGCTCCGGCAGGAATTCCAGCTGTGACTGGGTGCCATGCAGCCAGCCTTTACCGGACAAGCCGCCTGAGCCGATGGCAATTTTCGACTGAATAATGTGGTAACCGGCGCCAAGGGGGTCGGTTTCCGGATCGAGCAGCATCATGACGCGGTCGCGCTGATAGCCGTGCATCAGGAAGAACCACAGCACCGGGATAAAGGCCGCCAGCAGCACGGCGGCTACGGCGATCAGCTTCCAGCTCATGCCGGACAGGAACAGCACGAACAGGCCGGAGGCGGCGATCAGAATCGAGGTACCCAAATCCGGCTGCGCGGCAACCAGCAGCGTCGGCAGGAAAATCAGCACCAGCGCAATGGCCGTATTCTTCAGCGAAGGGGGGCAGACGTCGCGGTTCATAAAGCGCGCTACCATCAGCGGTACCGCGATCTTGGCAATCTCGGATGGTTGGAAGCGCACGAAGCCGAGATCCAGCCAGCGCTGTGCGCCTTTACTGATCTGGCCGAAAGCGTCCACTAAAATCAGCAATATCACGCAGAAAATATACAGATACGGCGCCCAGCTTTCATAGACCCGCGGCGGGATTTGCGCCATGACGGCCATGACGATCAACCCCATGACAATCTGGCCGATCTTGCGCTCCATCATGCCGATGTCCTGACCGCTGGCGCTCCACATAACGAACGCGCTGTAGACCAGCAGGGCCAGAATTAGCAGCAGGAATGTAGGGTCGATATGGATTTTGGTCCAGATCGACGCTTTTTGTTGGCTTTCAGTCATGTTCTACCTTAATCACCTTCTACACCAGGCGGCAGCGGAGCCGCGTCCGGTAATTGCGTATTGTTGTCGCCCAGCAAGATATGGTCGAGGATCTGACGAGTGATCGTCCCGACCGCTGGACCGGCACCGCCGTTTTCCAGAATAATGGCGACCGAAACCGTCGGATTATCGAAGGGAGCGAAGGCCGTCATCAGTTTGTGGTCACGCAGGTGCTCTGCGAGTTTGTGGGCGTTATAGGTTTCGTAACCGAATACCTGTGCGGTCCCCGATTTCGCCGCGGCTTTGTATGGTGTACCTGCAAAGTACTTGCGCGCCGTCCCGTTGGGGCGGTTGGCCACGCCATACATGCCGTCTTTGGCAATTTCCCAGAAGCCGGAATGAATATCGCCGATCTGCTTGCTCTCTTCCTGCTGGAAAGGGACCAGCACGCCATTGATGCGGGTGCTCTGCAGCAGGTGCGGCGTTTTGACGTTGCCGTCGTTAATCAGGGTGGTCAGCGCCTTGGCCATCTGGATCGGCGTCGCCGTCCAATAACCCTGGCCGATACCTACCGGAATGGTGTCCCCCTGATACCAGGGCTTTTTATAACGTTTGAATTTCCAGTCGCGGGTCGGCATCAGGCCGGAACGCTCTTCGGACAGATCGATGCCGGTATATTCGCCGTAACCGAACTTGGTCAGCCAGGTTGACAGGCGATCGATGCCCATGTCGTAAGCGACCTGGTAGAAGAAGGTATCCGCGGATTCTTCCAGCGCTTTGGTGACGTTCAGGCGGCCGTGGCCCCATTTTTTCCAGTCGCGGAAGCGTTTTTCCGAGCCGGGCAGTTGCCACCAGCCGGGATCGAAGACGATGGTGTTCTTGGTGATCACTCCGGCGCTGAGCGCCGAAACGGAAATATAAGGCTTCACCGTGGAGGCCGGTGGATAGAGCCCCTGAGTGGCACGGTTGATCAGCGGCCGGTTCGGATCGTTGAGCAGCCCCTGGTAATCCTTGCTGGAGATGCCATCGACGAACAGGTTCGGGTCATAGCTGGGGTTGGAGACCATAGCCAGAATGCCGCCGGTGCGCGGATCGCTCACCACCACTGCCGCACGGCTGCCCACCAGCAACTGCTCGATATAGCGCTGCAGGTTGAGATCCAGCGTCAGATAGACGTCTTTGCCGGCGGAAGGCGGCTGCTCATGCAATTGACGGATCACCCGACCACGGTTATTGACTTCAACCTCTTCGTAGCCGGTTTTGCCATGCAGGGTTTCTTCGTAATAGCGTTCGATACCCAGCTTGCCGATATCATGGGTTGCGGCATAGTTGGCCAGCTTGCCGTCTTTATCCAGGCGTTCGACGTCGCGGTCGTTGATCTTCGACACGTAGCCGATCACATGTGTCAGGGCGGAGCCATAAGGGTAATAGCGACGCTGGTAGCCTTTGACCTCTACGCCGGGGAAGCGGAACTGGTTAACCGCAAAACGCGCCACCTGCACTTCGCTCAGGGCGGTTTTCACCGGGATAGAGACGAAACGGCGCGAGCGCTTACGCTCTTTTTCGAAGTTGACGATATCGTCATCGGTTAAATCGACCACCGAACGCAGCGCCTGTAGCGTGGCTTTCAGATCATCGACCTTTTCCGGCATCAGTTCCAGTTGGTAAATGGTGCGGTTGAGCGCCAGCGGAGTGCCGTTGCGATCGTAAATAATGCCGCGGCTGGGGGCGATCGGCACCAGTTTGATGCGGTTTTCGTTGGAGCGGGTGCGGTAATCCTCAAAGCGGACGATTTGCAGATTATACAGATTGGCGATGAGGGTGCCGGTCAGCACCAGGATGACCAAGAACGCCACCAGGGCGCGGCGTACAAACAGGGCAGATTCAGCCGTATAGTCGCGAAAAGGGTTACGTTCTATTTTCATCCCGCTGCTTTATTTCACTCTGTCACTATTACCACCGGTTATTCCCGGTGGTAAGGATGATTTGTTGTAATGCTCCAGGCGCGATAGAGGCTTTCAGCCACCAGCACGCGCACTAAAGGATGCGGTAATGTCAACGGTGAGAGCGACCAACTCTGTTCGGCGGCGGCCTTGCACGCCGGGGCCAGCCCTTCCGGGCCGCCAATCAGCAGGCTGACGTTGCGGCCGTCCTGCTTCCAGCGTTCGAGTTGTTGCGCCAACTGCGGCGTTTCCCACGGCGTACCGGGGATATCCAGCGTGACAATGCGATTGCCTTTGCCTACCGCAGCCAGCATCTGCTCGCCTTCCTTTTCCAGAATGCGTTTGATATCGGCATTCTTGCCGCGCTTGCCCGCCGGGATTTCGGTCAGCTCAAACGGCATGTCTTTGGGAAAGCGGTGCAGATAATCCATAAAGCCGGTCTGCACCCAGTCTGGCATTTTAGTGCCGACGGCTACCAGTTGCAGTTTCACCGCTTAGCTCCAGAGTTTTTCCAGCTCGTACAACTGACGGCTCTCTTCCTGCATCACGTGAACGATCACGTCACCCAGGTCGACAACGATCCAGTCGGAGGCTTCCTGGCCTTTCATGCCGAACAGTTCCATACCGGCGGTGCGAGCTTCCTGCACCAGGTGGTTGGCGATCGACATCACGTGACGGGTAGAGGTCCCGGTGCAGATGATCATGCAATCGGTGATGCTGGATTTGTCTTGTACATCCAGAGCGATAATGTCTTGGCCTTTCAGGTCATCAATTTTATCGATGACGAAATCTTGGAGCGCTTTACCTTGCAAAGGTTCCCCCTCGGGTGTGTTCTGTTCATTCGACTGCGGCGGGCAATTTACCCGTTTCGCGGCCTGAATCAATGATAAGTCGGCAGGATGCCGCTGAAAGCCAGCTGGTGACTGCCCGGCCAGCTAAGGATTCCGGGGTTTTCAGCGAATACCTGAAAAATAGCGGCGCAGTATATCACGCGGCTGTTGCTAGCGATATAAACCCTGTAACTCGATATAGCGCTGGACTGAACGCGGCAACAGGTCGTCACAGTTGAGGCCCTGATGGCGGCGCTGACGAATTTCCGTGGCCGAAATCTCCAACTGCGGTGTATCGGCCAGATAAATAAATCCGTGAGGATGCCGGCTGAGCTGGGCGGGATCGCTCACCTGATGTCGCTCCAGCCACTGCTGCAGCTCAGGCGTATCCATGCGATCGTTGTAACCAGGGCGAGCCAGCACCAGCAGATGGCAGGTATCCAGCAGCGACTGCCAGCGGTGCCATTTGTGCAGCGTCAACAGCGAGTCCTGGCCAATGATAAACGCCAGAGGCAAGGCGGCGCCACGTTCTTTACGAATGGCTTCCAGCGTCTCGATGGTATAGGAAGGGGTGGTGCGATGCAGTTCACGATCGTCAACCGCAAACAGCGGGTTGCCGGCGATCGCCAACTCCACCATTTTCAACCGTTGCTGAGCATTCGCTTCGGGCTGAGGGCGGTGCGGCGGAACGTGGTTCGGCAGCAGCGTGACCCGGTTCAGACCAACCTCTGTGGCCAGCGCTTCCACCGGCCGCAGGTGGCCGTAATGGATAGGGTCGAAGGTGCCGCCAAACAGGGCGTGCAGGACGGGAGTGCCTTGCGGATTAGTGGACATCTGAAAAACTCGTGGCCAAAGGTTTGCCGCACAGCAGCATCGACAGGGTTTCCAATTCAGACCAGACCGACTGGCCGTAATCTTGCTTCAGGGTGATTTCTATCTGCGCGAGCAGATGAACCGCTTGTCGCAGTTGGGCACCGGACAGCCGTTGCAGTGCCTGAGTCACCAGGTTACGGCGGTTTTGCCAAACCTTGTATTGGTCGAACAGCGTACGCAAAGGCACTGAGGCCATGCGGCGTTGCAGGTTCAGCAACTGCAGCAGTTCCCGTTGCAGGGTTCGCAGCAGGATCACCGGCTCGACATCTTCCTGCTGCATCTGCTGCAGAATATGCCAGGCGCGTTTGCTTTTTCCGGCCAACAGGGCGTCCAGCCAGTGGAATGGCGTGAAGTGGGCGGCATCGTTGACCGCCAGTTCAACGCGCGGCAGCGTGAGTTTGCCGTCCGGATGCAGCAACGACAGCCTCTCCAGCGCCTGCGACAGCGCCAGCAGGTTGCCTTCGTAGCAGTAACACAGCAGTTGGTTCGCCGCGTCGTCCAGTTCCAGCTTCAGGGTTTTGGCGCGCTGGGCGACCCAGCGGGGGAGCTGTGCCTGCTCCGGAGTTTGGCAACTGACGTAAGCGCCGTGCGGGCTGAGCGCCTTGAACCAGGCGCTGTTTTCTTGCGCTTTGGTCAGGCGTGGCCCACGCAACACCAGCAAAATATCTTCATGCAGCAGTGCGGCCAGTTTGATCAACTGTTCGCCGATCGGTGCCGTCGGCCCGTTTTCCGGGAAGATCAGCAGCAGCGTCTGACGGCTGGCGAACAGGCTCATGGCCTGACAGATGCTGAAAATGGCATCCCAATCGGTATGGGCGTCCAGCGAAATGCTGTAGTGCTCGGTGAACTGCTGCTCTTGTGCCGCATGGCGGATCAGATCCTGGCTTTCCTGCAGCAGCAGCGGCTCGTTGCCACTCAATAAATAACAAGCGCGCAGCCCCTCTCGGAGCTGCGCGGCAAGTTGTTCAGGGTAAATACGAATCATTGATCTACGCGACTGGCCGCTTTTTCACCGGCGGCAGCGGCTTTCTGTTGGGTTTCTTCTTCCGCAGCGTGCACCGTCAGCAGTTTACGTACCAGCTGTTGGGCAGCCTGATCGCGCATTTCCTGGCGAATGATGTCCTGTTCGGAATCTTTTGCCAATGCGGTCAGCGGGTTATCGAAGAACGAACGGAAAACTTTCACGTTCAGCGGATACAGGTCGTGACCCGGGATCAGCACCTGTGCCTGCACGGTCAGCACCATCTGGTACTCCGCGGTTTTACCGTCCTGGAAGATAGAGGCGGTATCCTGGCTCTCCGTGGCGCCAATGATGCGCAGGGAAGGGAGATCCTTACGCTTGGCATCTTTGACGATGGTCACGTCGCTCAGACGCAACTGCTCACGCACCGCGCGGGTCAGCGGACCATAAGGATCCGAGCTGTCCAGCAGCAGCGTCTTCATTTCCGAAGGGACCTGCGTGGTACCACGCAGGTGAAAACCGCAGCCGGCGGTGACCAGCACCGCCAACCCCAGCAACAACGTCATAATACGATGTCGCACAACGCCTCCTTGTGTTAACCCACAACCAGGTTAAGCAATTTGCCCGGAACATAGATCACTTTACGAACCGTGACCCCGTCCAGATATTTAGCGACCAGATGTTCCTCGGCGGCACGCGCGCGTACCTGCTCTTCGGTTGCATCGGCAGCCACGGTGATTTTAGCGCGAACCTTACCGTTGACCTGCACCACCACCAGCTTGGAGTCTTCGACCATGGCCTGCTCGTCGGCTTGCGGCCAGGCTGCGGTATCCACATCGCCTTCACCGCCCAGCGCCTGCCACAGTGAGAAGCACACGTGCGGAGTGAATGGATACAGCATGCGAACTACTGCCAACAGAGCTTCCTGCAGCAGGGCGCGATCTTGTTCGCTCTCTTGCGGTGCGCGAGCCAGCTTGTTCATCAGCTCCATCACGGCGGCAATCGCGGTGTTGAAGGTCTGACGACGGCCGATATCGTCGGTCACTTTGGCAATGGTTTTGTGCAGATCGCGACGCAGCGCTTTCTGATCTTCACTCAGCGTTGCCACGTTCAGCGGCTCAACTGCGCCTTTTTCCAGGTGTTCGTAGGCCAGTTTCCACACGCGTTTCAGGAAGCGGTTTGCCCCTTCTACGCCGGATTCCTGCCATTCCAGCGTCATTTCTGCCGGTGAAGCGAACATCATGAACAGACGGACGGTATCTGCACCGTATTTCTCTACCATCACCTGCGGGTCGATGCCGTTGTTTTTCGACTTCGACATTTTGCTCATGCCAGCATAGACCAGTTCACGACCTTGTGGATCGGTGGCTTTGATAATGCGGCCTTTGTCATCACGTTCAACGTTGGCGTCGACCGGGGAAACCCAGACGCGTTCGCCGCTGTTGCCGGTGTAATAGAAGGCGTCTGCCAGCACCATGCCCTGGCACAGCAGGCGTTTTGCCGGCTCGTCGGAGTCGACCAGGCCCGCGTCACGCAGCAGCTTGTGGAAGAAGCGGAAATACATCAGGTGCATGATGGCGTGTTCGATACCACCGACATACTGATCGACCGGCAGCCAGTAGTTGGCGGCAGCGGGATCCAGCATCCCCTGGTCGTACTGCGGGCAGGTATAGCGCGCATAGTACCAGGAAGACTCCATAAAGGTGTCGAAGGTGTCGGTTTCGCGCAGCGCCGGTTGGCCGTTAACGGTGGTTTTCGCCCACTCGGGATCGGCTTTGATCGGGCTGGTAATGCCGTCCATCACCACGTCTTCCGGCAGGATCACCGGCAGTTGGTCTTCCGGGGTTGGCATTACGGTGCCGTCTTCCAGCGTGACCATCGGGATTGGAGCCCCCCAATAGCGCTGACGAGAAACGCCCCAATCGCGCAGACGGTAGTTGACCTTGCGCTGACCAACGCCTTTGGCCACCAGTTTGTCGGCAATGGCGTTGAAACCGTCCTGGTGATCCAGACCGTCAAACTCGCCGGAGTTGAACAGCGTGCCTTTCTCGGTCATCGCTTCGGCTTGTACATCCGGTTGGCTGCCGTCGAGCGCCAGGACCACCGGTTTGATCGGCAAGCCGTATTTGGTGGCGAATTCCCAGTCGCGCTGATCGTGAGCCGGAACCGCCATCACCGCGCCGGTGCCGTATTCCATCAGCACAAAGTTGGCGACCCAAATCGGCACTTGCTCGCCGGACAGCGGATGGATGGCGAACAGGCCGGTCGGCATGCCTTTTTTCTCCATCGTCGCCATTTCGGCTTCGGCCACTTTGGTGTTGCGGCATTCTTCGATAAATTCAGCCAGCGCCGGGTTGTTCACCGCGCCTTGCTGCGCCAAGGGGTGACCTGCGGCAACGGCCACGTAGGTTGCGCCCATAAAGGTGTCGGGACGGGTGGTGTAAACCGTCAGCTTTTCGTCGCTGCCCGCTACGTCAAAGGTGATATCCACCCCTTCGGAACGGCCAATCCAGTTGCGCTGCATGGTTTTCACCTGTTCTGGCCAGCTTTCAAGCGTGTCCAGATCGTTGAGCAGCTGATCGGCGTAGTCGGTGATTTTGATAAACCACTGTGGGATCTCTTTACGCTCAACTTTGGTGTCGCAGCGCCAGCAGCAGCCGTCGATCACCTGTTCGTTGGCCAGCACGGTCAGATCGTGCGGGCACCAGTTCACCGCGGAAGTCTTCTTGTAGACCAGGCCTTTTTCGTACAGCTTGGTGAAGAACCACTGTTCCCAACGGTAGTAGTCCGGATCGCAGGTGGCGATCTCGCGATCCCAGTCATAGCCGAAGCCCAGCAGTTTCAGCTGGTTCTTCATGTATTCGATATTGTCGTAGGTCCACGGAGCCGGTGCGGTGTTGTTTTTAACCGCAGCGCCTTCCGCCGGCAGGCCGAACGCATCCCAGCCGATAGGCTGTAGCACGTTTTTACCTAGCATGCGCTGATAGCGCGAGATCACGTCGCCGATAGTATAGTTACGAACGTGCCCCATGTGCAGACGGCCTGATGGGTACGGCAGCATGGATAGGCAGTAATACTTTTCCTTGCTCGCATCTTCGGTAACCTTGAAAGTTTGCTTCTCTTCCCAGTGAAGCTGTACGTTCGATTCTATGTCTTCTGGACGGTATTGCTCTTGCATGGCGGCTGGTGGTCCTGTAGGTGTAAAACAGCTACATCCGTAGCATTCTGTTGAGTACTTATAGATCCGCATAGCATAGCTGATAAGACCTCCCGGCAACAACACCAAGCGCCCGACTCGACGTATTTAAAAAATACCGGCCATGATATGTCTCACATCTTGAGGAACCCATGTCTTGCCAAGTGACATCAGCAATTTACGGCTAAAATGATAAGGGATAGTTTAGGCGGTAAGCCCAGTCACGTAAGTTCATCGAGGAGAGATTATGAACAAGGTTGCTCAGTACTACCGCGAATTGGTGGCATCTCTGACGGAACGCCTGAAAAATGGCGAGCGTGATATTGACTCGCTGGTCGCGAGCGCAGAAAAACGGCTAAACGAAGCGGGCGAACTGACGCGCGACGAAGTTGAGCAGGTTACACAGGCGGTACGGCGCGATCTGGAAGAGTTCGCTCGCAGTTATCAGGAAAGCCGGGACGAGTTTACCGACAGCGTTTTCATGCGGGTCATCAAGGAGAGCCTGTGGCAAGAGCTGGCGGATATTACCGACAAAACCCAACTGGAATGGCGCGAGGTGTTCAAGGACGTCAGCCACCATGGCGTTTACCACAGCGGTGAGGTTGTCGGGCTGGGTAATCTGGTGTGCGAGAAATGCCACCATCATTTGGCGTTTTACACGCCGGAAGTGCTGCCGCTGTGCCCGAAATGCGGTCATGACCAGTTCCAGCGTCGGCCTTTCGAACCTTAAACGTCCTGCGCGCCCTGGCCTCTTCGATAGAAAAGGTCAGGGCAGGCGCTGCACTTAGCCGAACAGTTTTTTCATCAGGTTGCCAAGAAAGCTTCCGCTGGCTGGAGCCGTAGCCACTTCAGGCTGAGGGACGGGGGCGCTGTCGATTTTGGCCGGCACTTTCTGCGCCACCGCCACCCGGCTTTCCTGAGCGGTTTTTTCTGCCGCTTCAGGGCCGTAAGCAAAGCCTTCCGCCAGCACGAACTCAACGTCGGTAATGCCGATAAACGCCAGGAACAGCTTCAGGTACGGCGTGATCAGATCGGTTGGCGTATCCGCGTGAATACCGCCGCGGCTGGAGATCACAATCGCTTTCTTGCCGGTGACCAGACCTTCTGAGCCTTCAGAGGTGTAACGGAAGGTTTGACCGGCGCGCGCCACCAGGTCGAAATAGATTTTCAACTGCGTCGGGATGTTGAAGTTGTACATTGGTGCGCTGATGATAATGGTGTCGTGCGATTTCAGCTCGGCGATCAGCTCATCGGAAAGTGCCAGCGTCTTTTGCTGATGCGGCGTTAAAGGTTTGTCACCGGCGCTAAACCCGCCAATCACTTCACCATCCAGCTCCGGCAGGGTCGGGTTAGCCAAATCGCGAACCGTAAAGCTGTCATTAGGGTGTGCTTCATGCCACTGTTGAACAAAAAAATCGACTAATTTTCCAGACTGGGAGTAATCACCCAGGATACTCGATTTCAGGACCAGTATACGACTCATTGGGCTATCTCCAGGCTTGGTCTAAGGTGTCAGCGATGCTGTGCGTTTAACAGCATCTTAGAGGCAAGCCTGGGCCAGTGATAGCGTAAAAATTCGCTGAGTTAAATCAAAAATATTGAATGTCAGGGCGATTTCCCGCCCGGTGGTCAATAGCGGGCTACGCGCTCGGCCAACAGATCGATAAAGCCTTCACGATCAATATCGGTCAGCACTTCAACGTTGGCCGGCTTGCCGTTCTGGCCGAAGATATCCACCACGGTCATGCCGAGGGTGTATTCCCCTTTGGTTTCCACGCCGACCCAGCGGTCGATACTGCCAAACAGCTGCGGCGCCAGCAGCCAGGCGATGGTGCAGGGATCGTGCATCGCGGCACCGGGCAGCCCACGCGGATGGCTAAGGTACAGCGGCAGGTAGAAGTCGAGCATTTCGGCCACCGCCTGCGCCACCGGGTTGTTTATCCGGCGGATGCGTTCGATATCCTGCGGCAGCACCAGTGCCTGGTGGGTCACGTTCAGCCCGGCCATGGTCAGCGGCACGCCGGATTTCAGCACCATTTCGGCGGCTTCGGGATCGACAAAGATGTTGAACTCGGCCACCGGGGTGGTGTTGCCGGCATTCATGCCTCCCCCCATAAATACAATGCGTTCGATGTTGCCTTTCAGCTCAGGGTGCTGAGCCAGCAGCAGGGCGATATTGGTCATGGGGCCGGTGACCACCAGCGTGATCGGCCGCGGACTGCTGCGTAACAGACTGGCAATCAGCTCTACGGCAGTTTGCGCCACCGGCTTGATGGTGGGCGTTGGCAGATGGGTATTGCCCATGCCGGTTTTGCCGTGAACGTAGTCGGCAATCACCAGGTCTCGCATCAACGGCGCGGCAGCACCGGCAGCGACGGGAATGTCTTCACGCTTCATCAACGTCAACAGACCCAGCGCATTATGCAGCGTTTTTTCCGGCGTCTGGTTACCGGCGGAGGTGGTAATGGCTTTAACGTCCAGTTCTGGTGAACTCAGCGCCATGGCAAGGGCAATGGCATCGTCCAGACCGGGGTCGCAATCGATGATGATAGGGCGGGGCATGTTTATCTCCTTTGTTTACCCGTCGTCTTTCAAGCCGCAGAGTTGTTACCTGCACTGATATCGTAGGGGGCGTATACATTCGCCCCGATTAAAGTGGGCGCAGCATGCAGCGCCCCTACCCCACCTGGGGATGAGCGAGCTGGCTGCCTAGCTGCAACTTGAAAGCCATAGAGGGTGAGCATCGGATCAAAATCGGAGAGAAACAAGTGCTTTTAGTGCCGGAAAGAGGGAATGAAACTGCGCCCCGGCGGGGCGCAGGCGAGGCATCAGTGCAGGATTTTCGCCAGGAAGTCTTTCGCGCGCTCGGACTCCGGGTTATTGAAGAAGTCGTCTTTATTGCGGTCTTCGACGATTTTGCCTTCATCCATAAAGATCACCCGGTTCGCCACTTTGCGGGCAAAGCCCATCTCGTGGGTCACCACCATCATGGTCATGCCTTCGTTCGCCAGTTCGACCATTACGTCCAGCACTTCGTTGATCATTTCCGGATCGAGCGCCGAAGTGGGCTCATCGAACAGCATGGCGATAGGATCCATGCACAGCGCACGAGCGATAGCCACGCGTTGCTGCTGGCCGCCGGAAAGCTGGCCGGGGAACTTGTTGGCGTGGGCGGTCAGGCCGACGCGTTCCAGCAGCTTCAGGCCTTTCTCACGGGAGGCGTCTTTATCGCGTTTAAGCACTTTCACCTGCGCCAGCGTCAGGTTATCGATGATCGACAGGTGCGGGAAGAGTTCGAAGTGTTGAAACACCATACCGACCTTGGAACGCAGCTGCGCCAGATTGGTTTTCTTGTCGTTGACCGGGGTACCGTTCACCAGAATATTGCCCTGCTGGATCGGCTCCAGGCCGTTGACGGTTTTGATCAGGGTGGACTTGCCCGAGCCTGAAGGACCGCAGACCACCACCACCTCGCCTTTTTTTACTTCGGTGGTGCAATCGGTCAGAACCTGAAAGTGACCGTACCACTTAGAAACATTTTTCAGGGATATCATCAAACAGTCCTTTTCTTCAAATAGCTTACCAGCGCCGAGGCGGCGAGACTGATAACAAAGTAGACAAAGCCGGCAAACAGGATCATTTCGACCTGGGTGCCGTCGCGCTCGCCGATGGTCGAGGCGGTACGGAAGAAGTCAGCCAGGCTCAGTACGTACACCAGGGAGGTATCCTGGAACAGTACGATGCCCTGGGTCAGCAGCAGCGGCACCATGGCCCGGAATGCCTGTGGCAGGATCACCAGCTTCATTGATTGCCAATGGGTCATGCCCAGAGCCAATGCCGCGGAAGACTGGCCGCGCGAGATGCTGATAATACCGGCACGGATAATTTCCGAGTAATAGGCCGCTTCAAACAGGGAAAAGGCTACCATAGCCGAGATCAGGCGAATATCGGTTTTCGGCGACAGCCCTAGAACCTGTTGTAATAAGCTTGGAACCACAAGATAGAACCACAGCAGTACCATCACCAGGGGGACGGAGCGGAACAGGTTGACGTAAACGGCGGCAAACCAGCTGATAGGCTTGATGGGCGACAAGCGCATTACCGCCAGAACGGTTCCCCACAGAATACCGACAACGATGGCGGTCACGGTGATTTTCAGCGTGATTAACAGGCCCTGCAGCAGATAAGGGAAACTTGGGACAATCGATGCCCAGTCAAATTCGTACATTATTTACTCCCCAAGTTGCCGGGCAACTGCACTTTTTTCTCTACCAGCCGCATAAACAGCATGATCACGGCGTTGATGGCGATATAGGCCAGCGTAATAGCGGTAAAGGATTCATAGGCATGCGCAGAGTAGTCCAGCAGTTTGCCGGCCTGGGCAGCCATGTCGACCAACCCGATAGTGGAAGCGATGGCGGAGTTTTTCACCAGGTTGAGCATTTCCGAGGTCATCGGCGGCACAATCACCCGGTAGGCATTCGGCAACAGCACGTAGCGGTAGGTTTGCGGCAGCGTCAGGCCCATCGCCAACCCGGCCGCTCTTTGGCCGCGCGGCAGTGACTGAATGGCAGCACGTACCTGCTCGCAGACGCGAGCGGCGGTAAACAGCCCGAGGCACAGCATCGAGGAAACAAAGAATTGCACGTTGGGATCGAGTTCGGTTTTGAACCACATGCCGATATTTGTCGGCAGCAGTTCCGGGATCACCAGATACCAGGTAAAGAATTGGACAATCAGCGGCACATTACGGAACAGTTCGACGTAACAGGTGCCGAGGGTGGAAAGAAAGCGGTTGGGCACGGTACGCAAAATACCGAACAGCGAACCGACAAAGAAAGCGATGATCCATGCACAGACGGAGAGGGCTACCGTGACCTGAAAGCCGGACCAAATCCAGCCGAGGTAGGTGGTATTCCCAAACGGGGCCTGCTGCAGGAAGATACCCCAGTTCCAATCTATTGACATAACAAACTCCGTTAAGCGGGCGCAGAGCGCCTAAAGATTGATGACTATTCAACGCCGAGGGCGCCGCGGCCAGTCGGGCTGACTTATCTGTGCGGGCATCGGTAATGCGTTATGGGAAAAATACGGGAGGGGAACGGCCTCCCGTGTTCCTGTCTGTCCCAGCCATCAACAGGGCTGGTTTGGCCTGGCGGCCGCCCCAGCTCTTGTTCTATTAGTTCAGTGCTTTATCGTTAGGCTCTTTGAACAGTTGCTTCATGTCGTCGGACAGTTCGAAGTTCATGTTGAGGTTCTTCGGAGGGATAGGCTGCTTGAACCACTTATCAAACCATTTGGTCGCTTCGCCTGAAGTTTGAGCCTGAGCGATGGTGTCATCGACCAGCTTCTTGAACTCAGGATCGTCTTTGCGCAGCATACAGCCGTAGGCTTCTTTCGATTGAGGCGTGCCGATAATTTCCCATTGGTCCGGCTTCTTCGCTTTCGCGCGCTCACCTGCCAGCAGGGCGTCATCCATCATAAAGGCCACCGCACGACCGCTTTCCAGAGTACGGAAGGAGTCACCGTGGTCTTTGGCGCTGATGATGCGCATGTTCATCTTGCCGCTGTCGTTCAGTTTATTGAGCAGCACTTCCGAGGTGGTACCGGATGTCACCACCACGGCTTTACCGGCCAGGTCTTTGAAATCTTTGACGTCAGAGCCTTTTTTCACCAGCAGACGGGTGCCGACCACGAAGATGGTATCGGAGAAGGCTGCCTGTTTTTGGCGCTCGAGGTTGTTGGTGGTCGAGCCGCATTCGAAGTCAAAGGTGCCGTTTTGCAGCAGCGGGATACGGTTCTGTGAAGTGATCGGCAGCATTTTGACCTGCAGATCAGGAGCGTTCAGTTTTTTCTTAACTGCTTCAACGATTTGGTTGGAGTAGTCCTGGGAGTAACCCACAACTTTTTGCTGGTTGTCGTAGTAGGAGAACGGCACTGACGATTCGCGGTGGCCGACAACGATCACGCCGTTGTCTTTGATTTTCTTTAGCGTCCCGGTCAGTTCTTCCGCATGGGCTACGTTACCTGCCATACCGATCAGCAGTAACGATAACGCCAATTTACGCATTTGCATGGTCCAACTCCTTTGCTGTTGTGGTGGCTCAAATTCAAAGAGCATCAGATTCTAAATGGAGATTTATTGCTCAAGTATAAAGATAGTCTTAGAACACATAACCGTTAGAAAATAGCCGATTGTGAATGGATTGAAACTAAAATGTTTCTTTTTTTGAGACGCCACGCGCACCAAATTAATGCAACAAAACCCCAATGCACCTTTGTGGTGCCGGTCATGCTCTTGAGTTGTGCACTGGTGCGACAAAACGTCAGTAAAAGTAAATCGGCTCTCTGTAACAGAGTAATTAAAGCAAGGAGTGTGCCAGAAGCATTGATTTGGCGACGGTTTATGCTAGTCGCCTTTCAAGCTGCAGCGTTGTTACCTGCACTCGCTCACCCCAGTTACTTACTTAAGTAAGCGCCTGGGGATGAGCGAGCTGGTCGCCTAGCTGCAACTTGAAATTCATAGGGTATACCGCGAGTAATTGAACGGGGCGCTGATGGGCAGCGCCCCGGGGCTTATTTACGGCGTAGGCCGAGGGTCAACGCCAGGCCACCGAGCAGCAGGGTGATGATCCACAACGGCGTGGCGCCAAAACGGGCATAAGGCGTGATGCCGGTGGTTGGCGTGACTTTCACCTCCAGCACCTTGCGGGTGAACTGAGGGATCTCTGCGATCACCTCACCGTTGGCGTCTACCGCGGCGGTGACGCCGTTATTGGTGCTGCGCAACAGAGGACGACCCAGCTCCAGAGCACGCATCCGCGCCATCTGGAAGTGCTGCCATGGGCCGATGGAATGGCCGAACCAGGCGTCGTTGGAGATGGTCAGCAGGAAGTTGGTGTCCGGGCGGAAGTTGTCGCGTACCTGCTGGCCGAGAACAATCTCATAACAGATCGCCGCCGTCAGGTTATAGCCCTTCACGCTGAGCTGTGGCTGGACGTAGTCGCCACGGCTGAAAGAGGACATCGGCAAATCGAAGAACGGTGCCAGCGGGCGCAGCAGCGTTTCCAGCGGCACAAACTCGCCAAACGGCACCAGATGGTGCTTGTTGTAGCGGTCCTTGGCCGGATAAACGTACGGCGTCGGCTCGCCGAGCACGATGGCGCTGTTGTAGATTTGCTGGCCCTGCGGCGTGGCACGCACATCAACGATACCGGTGATCAGGCTGCTGTTTTTGGCGCGCATCAGGTCATCCATCATGGTCAGGAAACCGTTCTGGCTGGCTTCGTAATCCGGAATGGCAGACTCCGGCCAGATGATGATCGGTGCCTTGCCCATATAAGGACGAGTTTCGTCCAAATAGGTTTGCAAGGTGCTGACCAACGCTTTCGGATCCCACTTCATCGACTGAGCGATATTGCCCTGCACCATCGCGACGTTGACCGCCTTGTCCGGCTGCGGGGTAAACCAGTGCAGCTGGCGTAACGGCCACGGCAGCAACAGCAGTGCGACGGCAACCCCCGCCGCGGCGATCCGACGCTGATTGACGGCGTACACCAACAGCCCGGCGATCGCCATCAGCACAAAGGTGATGGTATCGACCCCGAGCAACGGCGCCACGCCTTTCAGCGGGCCGTTAAGCTGGCTGTAGCCAAACTGCAGCCAGGGGAAGCCGGTCAGCACCCAGCCACGTAAAAACTCGGTGATTTGCCACAGCACGGGCGCAGCAATCGCTAAACGGTACCAGCTGGTGGTTGGCCACAGGCGTGCCAGTAACCCGGCGAACAGCCCGGTATACAGCGACAGGTAAGCCGCCAGCAGCACGACCAGGAAGATGTTGACGGAGAAAGGCATGCCGCCGAAGTCGGCAATGCTGACGTAAACCCAGTTGATCCCCGTTCCGAACAGACCGAAACCCCAGTAAAAACCGAGCAGGGCAGACTGTTTGGTGGTGCGGTTCAGGGTTACGGCCAACAGGCCGAACAGGGAGACAAGGGCCGCCGGCCAGATATCGTAAGGGGAAAACGCCAGCGTGCCGCTGGCGCCGGTCAACAGCGCCAGCAGGGCGCGAACCCACTGGCGTTCAAGGAAAGAGGCTTTAGCCATGTTTGATTTATTCTTCCAGTTTCGGTTGCGGAGAATCGTCCGGAATTTTTACATGAACCTGGATGATACGTCGACTGTCCGCCATCGCAACTTTAAATAGGTAACCTTCGATTTCAATGGTTTCCCCGCGTGCAGGCAGGTGACCGAAGGCTTGCATCACCAGGCCGCCGATGGTGTCGACCTCGTCGTCGCTGAAGTGGGTGCCGAAGGCTTCGTTGAAGTCTTCAATTGGCGCCAGCGCTCGCACTGTATACATATGGCGGCTGAGCTGGCGGATATCCAGATCGTCTTCGTCGTCATATTCGTCTTCGATTTCGCCGACAATCAGTTCCAGAATATCTTCGATGGTGACCAGGCCGGACACGCCGCCGAACTCGTCAATGACAATCGCCATGTGATAACGCTGGGAGCGGAACTCCTTCAGCATCCGGTCTACTCGCTTGCTTTCAGGCACCACCACGGCGGTGCGCAGCACCTTGTCGATACTGAATTCCTCGGATTCCGCGCGCATAAACGGCAGCAGATCCTTGGCCATCAGAATGCCTTCGATGTGATCTTTATCTTCGCTGATCACCGGGAAGCGCGAGTGGGCGGATTCAATGATCACGTCCAGGCACTCTTCCAGCGTTTGGTTACGCTTGAGCGTCACCATCTGGGAGCGCGGGATCATGATATCGCGCACGCGCTGCTCGGCGATATCCATCACGCCTTCCAGCATGTCTCGGGTATCGGGATCGATCAGGTCGTTTTGCTCGGAATCACGGATCAGCTCTACCAGATCGCCACGGTTTTTGGGTTCGCCGTGGAACAGCTGGTTAAGGATAAGAGTAAAGAACCCCTTCTTGGGACTGGGGCTGTCATTGCTTTGTGAATGGTCGTCGCTCATGGCGTTTTAGTTAATATCACTCATGTCAGAGTTAGGGGAGTCAGCGGCAGCCCCATACGGGGGCTGCGGGGAAATCAGCTGACGTCAGAGGGGGTCTTTTTCCGCCAGGTACGGGTCCGGGTAACCCAGGCCGTGCATGATTTCGGTTTCCAAAGACTCCATTTCTTCGGCTTCATCGTCTTCGATGTGGTCATACCCTAGCAGATGAAGGCTGCCATGGACAACCATATGCGCCCAGTGGGCCTCCAGCGCCTTTTCTTGCTCGACCGCTTCCTGTTCAACCACCTGGCGGCAGATGATCAGATCGCCCAGCAGCGGCAGCTCGATACCCGGGGGGGCTTCGAACGGAAAAGACAGCACGTTGGTCGGTTTGTCCTTGCCGCGATAGGTCAGGTTCAGCTCGTTGCTTTCCGCTTCATCTACCAGACGAACGGTGACCTCGGCCTCCTCCTGAAACTGCGGCAGCACGCCTTCCAGCCAGCGCTGGAAGGCGGCTTCATCCGGCAGGCCGTTGCTGTCTGCACAGGCAATCTGCAGATCCAAAATCACCTGACTCATGGTGTCTCCTGCTCGGAGGCGATGGTCGCCTCGCGTTTACGTTGTTCGGCAATCGCATCTTTGCGTTTTTGTTCGGCGGCTTCCCAGGCTTCATAAGCGATGACCACGCGGGCCACCACCGGATGACGCACCACGTCTTCGCTATGGAAGAAATTGAAGCTCAGCTCTTCGACGTCCGACAACACTTCCACCGCGTGGCGCAGGCCGGATTTTTGGTTGCGCGGCAGGTCTATCTGCGTCACGTCACCGGTAATGACCGCCTTGGAGTTGAAGCCGATACGGGTGAGGAACATCTTCATCTGTTCGATGGTGGTGTTCTGGCTCTCGTCGAGGATGATAAACGCGTCGTTCAGGGTGCGGCCGCGCATATAGGCCAGCGGCGCGACTTCTATCACGTTACGTTCGATCAGCTTCTCAACGCGCTCAAAGCCCAGCATTTCGAACAGGGCGTCATACAGCGGGCGCAGGTAAGGATCGACCTTCTGGCTCAGATCCCCCGGCAGGAAGCCCAGTTTTTCACCGGCTTCGACCGCCGGACGGGTCAGCAGAATGCGGCGGATCTCCTGGCGTTCCAATGCGTCCACCGCAGCGGCGACCGCCAGGTAGGTCTTGCCGGTACCGGCCGGGCCGATGCCGAAGGTGATGTCGTGATCGAGAATATTGGCGATGTACTGCGCCTGATTCGGCGTCCGCGGTTTCACCATGCCGCGTTTGGTTTTGATGGTCACCGCCTTGCCGTAATCCGGCACGCTGTCGGCAACCTGTTCCAGCACCCGGCTTTCTTTGATCGCCAAATGGATCTGCTCCGGGTCGATATCCGGGATCACGCCGCGAATGGGGGCGGTATCGACATACAGATGGCGCAAGATATCGGCGGCGGCAACCACGCACGGGTTCTTGCCGACCAGCTTGAAACGGTTGTCACGGCGGTTGATCTCAATGCCCAACCGGCGTTCGAGTTGTTTGATATTGTCATCAAACGGGCCGCACAGGCTGAGCAATCGCTTATTGTCTGCCGGCTCTAACAAAATTTCTTGTGTTGCGACGTTCAAACTATTCCTCAAGGCTCATATCGGGCCTGGTTGGTTTTCGGTACGCGCGTTCAGGGCCAAGCCTGAACTCTCTACCTTGAATTATTCATGGTGCGCCGCACTGGCGCAAGTTTACCCATGATCTATCTGTGCGTCGGCGGCAAAATTCAAGGGCCGAAGGAGGAAAAACGCGGCCAAAACAGCCGCGTAATGCTTTGGGGAATCAGGGCTGGCGATCAGTTCTTTTTCACGAATTCGGATTTCAGCTTCATCGGGCCAAAGCCATCGATCTTGCAGTCGATGTTGTGGTCGCCTTCCACCAGGCGGATGTTTTTCACCTTGGTGCCAATTTTCAGCATGGAAGAGCTGCCTTTGACCTTGAGGTCTTTCACTACGGTCACGGCATCGCCGTCGGCCAGCAGGTTGCCGTTGGCGTCTTTGACAATCAGCGTATCGCTGTCGTCCGCCGGCGCGCTGTCGCTCCACTCGTGGGCGCACTCAGGGCAGATAAACAGGTTGTTATCCTGGTAGGTGTATTCGGAGTTGCACTTCGGGCAGTGTGGGAGTTGCATGTTATGTCGCCTCTTAATCAAAAAATAAAAAAAAAGAAAATGGCCGGGCATGGAGACCCGGCTGATAAGTCATAAGGATAATCGCTGACGTGGCGACGGGCGCCACGGCTTACAGCACAGCGGAGAGGGCGTCAGGGCTGATAAATGCCGACGCCCAGCGCGTTCTCTTTTCGGGTTCGGGCGATGACTGACTGCGGGGATTCATGCACGCGCAGGTCCATCTGCTGTTCGGTACGCACCACTGCGCCACGCAGTGTGTTGGTCAAAATCTCGGTGATTTCCACATCGACGAACTGACCGATCATATCCGGCGTGCCTTCAAAGTTCACCACGCGGTTGCAGGCCGTCCGGCCCGCCAGTTCCATCACGCTTTTGCGAGAAGTGCCTTCCACCAGAATACGTTGTACGGTTCCGAGCATCCGACGGCTGAACTGCAGCACCTGCTGGTTGATGCGATCCTGCAGGATATACAGACGCTGTTTCTTTTCGTCTTCGCTGACGTCATCGACCATATCGGCCGCCGGTGTGCCAGGGCGCGAGGAGTAGATAAAGCTGAAGCTGGTGTCGAAGTTGATCTCGGCAATCAGATTCATGGTCTGCTCGAAATCGGCCTGGGTTTCGCCCGGGAAGCCGATAATAAAATCGGAGCTGAGCTGAATGTCCGGCCGCGCCTTGCGCAGCTTACGAATGATCGCTTTGTATTCCAATGCGGTATGCGCGCGCTTCATCATGGTCAGTATGCGGTCTGAACCGCTCTGTACCGGCAGATGCAGGAAGCTCACCAGCTCCGGCGTGTCTGCGTAAACCGCGATGATATCGTCGGTGAATTCAATCGGATGGCTGGTGGTGAAACGGATGCGGTCGATACCGTCGATGGCCGCCACCAGGCGCAGCAGTTCGGCAAACGAGCAGATTTCTCCGTCGTAGGTCGCGCCGCGGTAGGCGTTGACGTTCTGACCGAGCAGGTTGACTTCGCGTACGCCCTGCGCCGCCAGTTGAGCGACTTCAAACAGGACGTCATCGCTTGGGCGGCTGACTTCTTCGCCGCGGGTATAAGGCACCACGCAGAAGGTGCAGTACTTGTTACAGCCTTCCATGATGGACACGAAGGCGGTAGGGCCTTCGGCACGTGGTTCCGGCAGGCGATCGAATTTCTCGATTTCCGGGAAGCTGATGTCGACGATGGGGCTACGGGTGCCCTGCACGTGGTTGAGCATTTCCGGTAGGCGGTGCAGGGTCTGAGGCCCGAACACGACGTCGACACAAGGCGCACGGCTGCGAATGTGTTCGCCTTCCTGTGAGGCCACGCAGCCACCTACGCCGATGATCAGCGACGGTTTTTTTTCTTTCAGCAGTTTCCAACGCCCTAACATGGCGAAAACTTTTTCCTGCGCTTTCTCGCGGATCGAGCAGGTATTCAGCAGCAGCACGTCCGCTTCTTCAGCGTTGTCGGTCCATTGGTAACCGTGTGTGCTTCCCAGTAAGTCCGCCATTTTCGATGAATCATATTCATTCATCTGGCAGCCCCAGGTTTTGATATGTAGTTTTTTGGTCATTGACTTGCCATTACTCAGTGCGGACGAAAGTTGCGATACGCGACATGCAGGGCGCTTATTGTAAACATTTGACGCCGTTGTGACCAGCGCGGGGAAAACGGCATGCGACCTGAAGCCAAATTAAAAATCCGTTACACTGGTGCCAAACGCCATGCCGGTGGGAATGGCGATAATTCACTAAGAAAACATAGCCAATATGAACGTATCTCAAAAAGGGTATGACGCCGTGGTGGTAGGCGGCGGGATGGTCGGCGCGGCCGCCGCATTGGGGCTGGCGCAGGCCGGTTGGTCGGTGGCCTTGCTGGAACATCAGGCGCCGCAGGCGTTCGATGCGCAAAGCCCGCCGGATCTGCGTATTTCCGCCATCGGCTGCACCTCGGTGGGGCTGCTGAAACAACTCGGTGCCTGGCCGGCGGTGCAAGCGATGCGCTCGGCGCCTTACCGCCGATTGGAAACCTGGGAGTGGGCCTCTTCACGGGTAGCGTTTGACGCCGCTTCGCTCGGCCTGCCTGAGCTGGGTTTTATGGTGGAAAACCGTATTTTGCAACTGGCGCTGTGGCAACAGCTGGAACAGTGCGACAACCTGACGCTCTACTGCCCCGCCAGGCTGCGTTCGTTGCAACGGGTTGATGACCATTGGCAAGTGACGCTGGACTCCTCACAGACGCTACAGGCGCGTCTGGTAGTGGGGGCCGATGGGGCCAACTCGCAGGTGCGCAATCTGGCGGCTATCGGTACCAGCGGCTGGCAGTACCGCCAGTCCTGCATGCTGATCACCGTCGATACCGGTGTGCCGCAGCAGGATACGACCTGGCAGCAATTTTTCCCTTCCGGGCCCCGGGCTTTCCTGCCGTTGTACGATCAATGGGCCTCGCTGGTGTGGTACGACAGTCCGCAGCGCATCCGTCAACTGCAGGCCATGTCGCCGGCGCAGCTTGAGAAAGAGATCGCCGAAGCTTTCCCTGCCCGTTTAGGGGAGGTGAAGGTGCATGCGGCCGGTTCTTTCCCTTTAGCGCGTCGCCATGCGCAACGCTACGTATTGCCGGGGCTGGTGTTGCTCGGTGACGCGGCGCATACCATCAACCCGCTCGCCGGGCAGGGGGTAAACCTGGGGTATCGTGATGTGGAAGCCTTGCTGGCGGTATTGTGTGATGCACGCGAGTTGGGCGAAGACTGGAGCAGCGAAGCGGTGCTGATGCGTTATCAGCGTCGTCGTCGCACCGATAACTTGCTAATGCAAAGTGGTATGGATCTGTTTTATACCGCTTTCAGCAATAATTTGTCGCCGCTATGCGTGGCGCGTAATATTGCGTTGATGGCGGCTCAGCGGGCGGGCAAGTTGAAGGAACATGCGCTGAAATACGCGCTGGGGCTGTAGGCGGGCCTTATGCTACAAGGGCGCAGTTCAATGTCGCGCCCTTATCCATCCGGTCTCGCCAAATTCCAGATAGCAAAAAGCCCGCCGAAGCGGGCTTTTCTAAATGTGGCTGGGGTGCCAGGATTCGAACCTGGGTATGCTGGTATCAGAAACCAGAGCCTTACCGCTTGGCGACACCCCAATGGTGTAACAGTAAAATATGGTGGCTACGACGGGATTTGAACCTGTGACCCCATCATTATGAGTGATGTGCTCTAACCAGCTGAGCTACGTAGCCATTTTCAATATTTTACTTTAAAAGTCAACAGTGTTGATGGCTGGGGTACCTGGATTCGAACCAGGGAATGCTGGTATCAAAAACCAGTGCCTTACCGCTTGGCGATACCCCATCAACAAATTTTCAACTTCTTCTTACTTCATCAAACCATTTTAAAAAATGGCTGGGGTACCTGGATTCGAACCAGGGAATGCTGGTATCAAAAACCAGTGCCTTACCGCTTGGCGATACCCCATCTGATGCCTGCAACTCGATGAAAAGAAATGGTGCGGGAGGCGAGACTTGAACTCGCACACCTTGCGGCGCTAGAACCTAAATCTAGTGCGTCTACCAATTTCGCCACTCCCGCAAAAAAGATGGTGGCTACGACGGGATTTGAACCTGTGACCCCATCATTATGAGTGATGTGCTCTAACCAGCTGAGCTACGTAGCCATCTTTTTTCGCGCAACCTTCATCGGCGTTGCGGGGCGCATTATGCGTATATGGCCGTTTTGCGTCAACAAGTTTTTTCCCGAAAAAGCGACCGAATGTGTCGTTTGTCTGGGTTGTGAACAGTATGGCGATAAAAGCATCAATTCAGGCAATTAATGGTTGAAAACATCAACAAAAAGGCGGGCCCGAAGGCCCGCCCAGGGAATAAAACGCTGAACGATTATTTGTAGGCGGACTGGTGAACGCCGACTGCACGACCAGAAGGATCGTCCATTTTCTTGAAGGACTCGTCCCATTCGATGGCTTTGGCTGACGAGCAGGCCACTGACGGGCCGCCAGGCACGCATTCGGCCGCGCTCGGCAGTGGGAACAGCTCTTCGAAAATTTCGCGATACAGGTAGCCTTCTTTGGAGCTCGGCGTGTTGTACGGGAAACGGAAACGTGCGGTTTCGAGCTGTTGATCGCTGATCTGCTTGGCAGCCACTTCTTTCAGCGTGTCAATCCAGCTGTAACCCACGCCGTCGGAGAACTGCTCTTTCTGGCGCCAGGCCACGCTGGCCGGCAGATAGGATTCAAAACATTCACGCAGGATATGTTTTTCCATTTTGCCATTGCCGCACATTTTGTCCTTAGGGTTGATGCGCATTGCCACGTCGAGGAATTTTTTGTCCAGGAAGGGCACGCGGGCTTCCACACCCCAGGCGGACATCGCCTTGTTGGCGCGCGCGCAGTCAAACATATGCAGCGCTAGCAGTTTACGCACGGTTTCATCGTGGAACTCACGGGCATCCGGTGCTTTATGGAAGTACAGGTAGCCACCGAACACTTCGTCAGCCCCCTCGCCAGACAGCACCATCTTGATGCCCATCGCTTTGATTTTGCGTGACATCAGGTACATCGGGGTGGAAGCGCGAATGGTGGTAACGTCATAGGTTTCGATGTGATAAATCACGTCGCGGATGGCGTCCAGACCTTCCTGTACGGTGAAGTGGATTTCATGGTGCACGGTGCCCAGGTGGTTTGCCACTTCCTGCGCGGCGCGCAGATCCGGAGAACCTTCCAGACCCACGGCGAAGGAGTGCAACTGCGGCCACCAGGCTTCGCTGCGTTCTTGATCTTCTACACGGCGTGCCGCGTACTTTTTGGTAATGGCGGAGATCACGGAAGAATCCAGACCGCCGGACAGCAGTACGCCGTAAGGTACGTCGGACATCAGGTGGCTTTTCACCGAGTCTTCCAGCGCGTTGCGCAGGGCATTGGCGTCGGTCACATTGTCTTTAACGTTGTCGTATTCGAACCAGTCACGTTGATAATATTCACGGATCTCGCCGTCCTGGCTCCACAGGTAGCTGCCCGCCGGGAATTCTTTAATGGTGCGGCAAACCGGCACCAGCGCTTTCATTTCAGAGGCAACATACAGGTTGCCGAATTCATCGTGACCCATGTAAAGCGGGATAATGCCCAGATGGTCGCGGCCAATCAGGTAAGCGTCTTTCTCGGAATCGTACAGTGCGAAGGCGAACATGCCTTGCAGCTCGTCGAGGAAGTCAGGGCCTTTCTCCTGGTACAGCGCCAGGATCACTTCACAGTCGGAGCCGGTCTGGAATTCGTAGCGATCGCTAAATTGCTGGCGCAGCGCCTGGTGGTTGTAGATCTCGCCGTTAACGGCCAGAACGTGGGTGTGCGCAGCGTTGTACAGCGGTTGGGCGCCATTGTTGACGTCGACAATCGACAGGCGCTCATGCACCAGAATGGCTTTATCGCTGGCGTAAACACCGGACCAATCCGGGCCGCGGTGGCGCATCAGACGGGACAGCTCCAGCGCTTTTTTACGCAGTTCAACGGGATCGGACTTCAGATCGAGCACACCGAAAATAGAACACATATACCGACTCTCCTAACGACTTTTTTAGACTGTGATGTTGTATTGCTGTTATAGGCAGCATGGTCGCTTCATCAGTGATGGCGCGGTTTTGCTGCGTTGTGTTTATGAAAATGCGTCAAAACCGGCAGGGGATGCAAGCGTTTTAGCGCTGCGCCGAAAAATAGTTGTTTGGGAGGGGGATAAAATTAGCGGATATTCAGTTAACCGCTATTAAAATTAATGAATATTCAATTTTTCAATCGATGGATGAGTTGCCGGATAATTTTACCGGCAACTCATTGCCGACTATCAGGCGGTCAGCTGCCACAGGGTGAAGGCCGCATCCGGCGTCCATCCCGCATTGGAAGTGTGTGCCTGCAGGCAGGTGTATTTCTTGCCTTTATACGTCACTAAATCACCGGCCTTGTAGCTGTGATTGTTCTGCCACTCGGCCACGCCCGGATCGGGAGGCGTACCGCCGTCCGAGGTTTTAACTGCCAGCGCACTGCTCGGCAGCGAAGTATTGCCTTGGTTGTCGGTGGCGGTGACAAAATAGCTGTACTGAGTGGCCGCCGTCAGGCCGCTGTCCTGCAGCGACAGGCTGCCGGTTTGGCCAATGGCGCTGCCGTTACGGTAAACCGTATAGTGGCTAATCGGTTTGACGCTGCTTGCCGCAGCCCAGTTCAACGTCAATGACGTTGCGGTAATCGCGCTGGCGTTCAGCGCGGTAGGCGCTTCAGGCTTTCCCGGCGGCGGGGTGACCCCGCCCTGGATCAGCGCGGCATAACGAGTTTTGAATTCCCAGTTATAGGCCACGCCGGCCTTGCTCTTGCCATTATCCCAGTTCACCGACCAGGTCATCAGGCCCTTAATCGACAAATTTTTGGCGTCAAGGCGCGCGAAAGCGTTATAGACCGCCTGCTTGTCGACCACATAACCGGTGGCGGCGGCGTCATTATTGGTGGGTAAACCGATCACAAATTTGGATGCCGGGATTTTGGTGTAGCCGCGGGTGCCGGTGACCAGGCTTTCGGTCAGGTAATACAGAAAATCTTCTTTCATCGCGTCGTTATTCTGGGTGATCCAGGCGCCTTTGCCGCCATTGGCTTCGTCAACCCAGATACCGTCACCGCCCTGGTTATAATATTGCGGTGCAATAAAATCATAAAACCCTTCGAGCGCGGTAATATAATCCAGGTAAGTCCCGTTAGTCCGCAAATAAGGGAATTCTGGAGCCATGCTGACAATAAAGTTTTTACCTTCGGCGGCATAATGCGCTTTTACTTTTTTCAGTGCGGCAGGCAAAACGGTTTTATTATTGGCTGCACCAATGGCCGCCTGTTCCAGATCGATATCCAGACCGTCAAAACCGTAGGTTTCCACCAGACGGATAATTTCATTGGTCAGCTTGTCTTCATCGCCGGTTTTCAATTCGATATGTGCGTCGGCGCCGCCGAGGGAAATCAGTACCGCGCGGCCCTGGCTGTTCAGTACCCCGACCTGGCGGCGGAACTCGGTATCGGACAGGTTGTAAGGCTTGAAGGTGGGGATACCCACGCCCTTCATAAAGGCTACGGCCACCACGTTATATTCGGCCGGGATATCGGTCAGGTTCATATTGGCGAATTGACCCTGCTGATAACCGTCACTGGCGCCGGCGGCCCAGTTGTGCCAAAAACCCATCATGATTTTTTTATTCGACATATCCGGCATGGCGGCTGCGTCATCTGCAGCTTGTGCATTGATAATATTATCGGAGCTCATAGTAACCTCGTTATTTTAGGTAAGATTAATTCCACACGCCGGCAATAGCGGGTATTGGCGGGGCGTAAATACATAGTGCGGATTTTTAACGAGGGTGGGGTGAAACCTTTCCCGGCCAATAATAAATTAAATTCAAATTGGTGCGAAAATTAAGGGTGGCCGTGATGGCCACCTCAGCGATTAGAAAATATTGATATCGGCAACGGAAGGGAAGATGTAGCTCGGGCGGAACGGCATGGTTTCGACATCGTTCAACGTCGAGACGCCGGACAACACCAGCACGGTTTCCAGACCGGCCTGGAAGCCCGCCAGGATATCGGTGCGCAGGTTGTCGCCGACGATCACCGTTTCTTCCGAATGCGCCTGCATTTTGTTGAGCGCGGCGCGGATGATCCATGGGCTGGGTTTGCCCACGTAAAATGGCTTGCGGCCGGTGATTTTCTCGATCGGGGCGCACAGTGCGCCGCAGGCCGGCACAAAGCCATGGCCGTGAGTATCCGGGTTGGTCGCGATAAAGCGCGCGCCGTTATTCACGAAGTAGGCGGCCTTATGCATCATGTCCCAGTTGTAGGAGCGGGTTTCCCCGACAATCACGAAGTCCGGGTTGATGTCGGTAATGGTGAAACCGGCTTTATACAATTCGTGGATCAGCGCGCCTTCACCCACCACGTAGGCCTTTTTGCCTTCCTGACGGCGCAGGAAATCGGCGGTGGCCATGGCGGAGGTATAAAACGCGCTTTCCGGGACTTCAAGCCCGGCGGCGGAGAAGCGGTTCGCCAGATCCTGTGCGGTCTGCGACGGGTAGTTGGTCAGCACCACCAGCGGCATGCCCTGTTCCTGAATGCGCGCCAGGAAAAGATCGGCGCCGGGAACCGGCGTGTTGTCATGCAGCAGCACGCCGTCGATATCACATATAACGTTTTTGATTGTCATTGTTGCTGTTTCTCATGATTGGCGGCAGGCAAAACGCGAAGATAACACACCTGCCTTAGGCGGCGGATCAGCTTTCCAGCAATCGCTGCAATAGTACGCCGTTGAGCATTGCCCGCTTGGCCAGGGCGAAAGCCCCGATCGCCGAGCGATGATTGAGTTCGGAGGTGACCACCGGCAGGTTCTTGCGGAAGTCCTTCAGCACCTGAGTATTGATGCAGCTTTGGATCGCCGGCAGCAGCACTTTTTCCGCCTCGGTAATTTCACCGGCGATCACCACTTTCTGCGGATTAAACAGGTTAATGGCAATGGCTACGGCTTTGCCGAGGTAGCGGCCGACGTGCTCGATCACTTCGCTGGCCAGCAGGTCACCGCGGTTGGCGGCCTTGCAGATGGCGGAGATGCTGCAGTCGTCGAGTGTCAGCTTGCTGGGGTAGCCCTGAGTCAGTAACTGGCGCACGCGGTGTTCAATCGCGGCATTGGCGGCAACGGTTTCCAGACAGCCGAAGTTGCCGCAGTGGCAGCGTTCGCCCAGCGGGTCGATCTGAATATGGCCGATTTCGCCGACGTTGCCGTTATTGCCCAGGAAAATCTGGCCGTTGACGATAATGCCGGCACCGGTGCCGCGGTGCAGACGTACCAGAATGGAATCTTCACAGTCGCGGGTGGCGCCAAAATAGTGTTCGGCCAAAGCCAGGCTGCGGATGTCATGGCCAACAAAGCTGGTGACGTTAAAGCGTTGCTGCAGGTTGTCTACCAGCGGCCAGTTGCTGACGCTGATGTGCGGCATGTAGCGCACCACACCGAGCGCCGGGTCAACCAGACCGGGCAGGATCACCGCGATGGCGATCAGTTCGCGCAGCTTGCGTTGGTAGTCTTCGATAAACTGCGCAATGGCGGTGAACAGCGCATTTTCCAGTGTTTCCTGGGTCCTTTCCGGCAGCGGATAGTGCTCTTCACCGAGCGATTTTCCGCTCATGTCGTACAGGGTGATGGTGGCATCGTGACGGCCAAGGCGTACGGCCACGGTGTGGAAATGCCGGGTTTCGGAGACAATGGAAATGGCGCGGCGGCCGCCGGTAGAGGCTTGCTGATCGACTTCTTTGATCAGCCCGCGCTCTAACAGCTGGCGAGTAATTTTAGTGACGCTGGCGGGCGCTAGCTGGCTCAGTTCGGCTATTTGAATGCGCGAGATCGGACCCTGTTGGTCGATCAGGCGGTAAACCGCCGCGCCGTTGAGTTGTTTGACTAAGTCAACGTTCCCTATCTGTGCCTGTCCGCCAGTACTCATCAATAATTTTACTCGCTGTTCATGAAATTAAACCTCGTTACCGTTAACGAGCGTTTTGGTGATGCTAAAGTCGCGGGTAAACGCAGTCAGGTTTGCCACCTTACCGGCTTCGATCGTACCTAAACGATCGTCTACGCCGATAGCACGCGCCGGATAGAGTGTTGCCATACGCAGCGCTTCATCCAACGCGATGCCGACATGTTCAACGCTGTTTTTCAACGCGTCAATCATGGTCAGCGCAGATCCGCTCAGGGTGCCGTTCTCATCCACGCACAGCCCATCGCGATAGTATATTGTTTTACCGGCGAAAATAAATTGGTCAATATCGGCACCCGCCGGGGCGGTGGCGTCGGTGACCAGCACCAATTTATCACCTTTCATGCGTTTGGCGTTACGGATACTCGCCCAGGCCACGTGATGGCCGTCGGCGATAATGCCGGTATAGACTTCAGGCGTGTCGAAAATCGCCCCCATCAGCCCCGGTTCGCGCCCGGTGATATACGGCATGGCGTTATACAGGTGAGTGGCGAAGGTGATGCCGGCAGCAAAACCGGTGCGGGCCTGTTCGTAAGTCGCATTCGAGTGACCGGCGGACACCACGATACCGGCGTCGGTCAGCTGCTTGATAAAGTGCGGCTCTACCATTTCCGGCGCCAGCGTCACCTTGGTGATCACATCGGCATTCGCACACAGATAGTCGATCATCTCTTGGGTTGGCTTGCGGATAAACGCCGGGTTATGGGTGCCTTTTTTCAACGGGCTAAGGTACGGCCCTTCAAGGTGCAGACCCAGCGCCTGGTTCTGGTGCTTTTTCAGATAAGCGCGCATCACTTCGATGCTGTGCTTCATAAATTCGTCGCTGCTGGTGATCAGCGTCGGCAGATAGCTGGTACAGCCGGATTTTTCGTTGGCACGCTGCATAATTTCCAGCGTCTCTTCCGAAATGGCGTCCAGAGAATCGTTAAATTGAACGCCGCCGCAGCCGTTAAGCTGCACGTCGATCAAACCGGGGGCCAGGATAGCGCCACCCAGATCGCGCGTTTCAATGCCGGCCGGCAGTTCAGCCAGCGGGCAAACTCGTTCAATCAGCCCATCAGCGATTACCACTGCATGGTCGTCAAGTACGTCGTGGCCGGTAAAAATACGGCCGTGGGTTAAAGCGAACATCGTAGCCCCCTGCAGGAATTAAAGACTCTTCACGCTTTCCGCTTCTAATTCGCGGAAATACTTAACGGTTTTGACTTTCAGCTCCATGGTGGATGGCTCATCGCACACCACAACGGCCTTGGCATGCAGCTGCAGGCAGCTGATGGTCCACATGTGGTTGATGTTGCCTTCCACAGCGGCTTCCAGCGCCTGAGCCTTGGCGTGCCCGGTGACCAGAATCATCACTTCCTCTGCGTCGAGCAGCGTGCCCACGCCCACGGTCAGTGCAAACTTCGGTACCAGGCTAACGTCGCCGCCAAAGAAGCGGGAGTTGGCGATACGGGTATCTTCGGTCAGGGTTTTGATGCGAGTGCGCGATGCCAGAGATGAAGCCGGCTCGTTAAACGCAATATGACCGTCGATGCCAACGCCACCCATGAACAGGTTGATCTTGCCGTAGGATTTGATTTTCGCTTCGTACTGGCGGCACTCGGCGTCAACGTCCGGTGCATTACCATTCAGCAGGTTGATATTTTCGCTTGGGATATCAACGTGATCAAAGAAATTACGGTACATGAAGGTATGATAGCTTTCCGGGTGTTCCTGCGGTAGGCCAACGTATTCATCCATGTTGAAAGTCACCACATGCTTAAAGCTTACTTCACCTGCTTTGTGCATCGCAATCAGATGTTTGTACGCTTCCAGCGGAGTACCGCCGGTTGGCAGGCCGAGCACAAATGGACGCTCCGCAGTAGGCTTGAATGCGTTGATGCGCTGGACGATATGGCGTGCGGCCCATTTGCCGACTTGTGCAGTATCTTTCAGTGGGATAAGTCTCATCTAACACCTCTTGGGGTAAGTAAACTAAAGCTATACTGGTTCGTGCCTGAACGAGAGTCTTAAGCCTAACCCAGGTTTATGATTCTCACGTGATGCGTCAGGTTCGATGATTTTTTTAATGATAAAATAAGTTTTGTGTGATGGCTAGCAATGTGGCAGCTTAAGACTGCTTTTTGGTGATATAAATCACAAAAAAGGAGGTTTTAATTTGCGATACGAAATAATTTTTTTACACTCCACTTTGTTGTCGTTCGTCCAGAGTTAATCGCAGTGTGTGATGGCGCTAGCGTAAAATATGATAAAGCCCATAAAAGGGCATTAGGGGGAATATTAAGGTGAACATACTCGGCTTTTTCCAAAGATTGGGCAGGTCGTTGCAACTGCCAATCGCAGTACTGCCCGTGGCGGCGCTTTTGCTCCGCTTCGGCCAGCCCGACTTACTCAATATTTCGTTCATCGCACAGGCCGGTGGATCAATCTTTGATAATTTGGCGTTGATTTTCGCTATCGGTGTGGCAGCAACCTGGTCGAAAGACAATGCCGGTTCAGCCGCACTGGCGGGTGCGGTAGGTTACTTCATCCTGACCAAAGCGATGGTCACCATCAACCCGGCGATCAATATGGGCGTGCTGGCCGGTATTATTACCGGTCTGGTGGGCGGTGCGGTTTATAACCGCTGGTCCGGCATCAAACTGCCTGAGTTCCTTTCCTTCTTCGGCGGTAAACGCTTCGTTCCTATCGCCACCGGCTTTTTCTGTTTAATCCTTGCGGCGATCTTTGGTTATATCTGGCCACCGGTTCAGAATGCCATCCACGCCGGCGGTGAATGGATTGTGTCCATGGGCGCGGTGGGTTCCGGCATCTTCGGTTTCGTTAACCGTCTGCTGATCCCAACCGGCTTGCATCAGGTATTGAACACCATCGCCTGGTTCCAGATTGGTGAATTCACCAATGCCGCGGGCACCATCTTCCACGGTGACATCAACCGCTTCTACGCGGGCGACGGCACTGCCGGGATGTTCATGTCCGGCTTCTTCCCAATCATGATGTTCGGTTTGCCGGGTGCGGCACTGGCCATGTATTTCGCTGCGCCGAAAGAGCGTCGCCCAATGGTTGGCGGTATGTTGCTGTCTGTGGCACTGACCGCGTTCCTGACCGGCGTGACCGAGCCGCTTGAATTCCTGTTCATGTTCCTGGCTCCGCTGCTGTATCTGGTCCATGCCATTTTGACCGGTATCAGCCTGTTTGTAGCTACCCTGCTGGGTATTCATGCCGGCTTCTCCTTCTCTGCAGGCGCCATCGACTATGTGTTGATGTACAACCTGCCGGCCGCCAGTAAAAACGTCTGGATGCTGGTCCTGATGGGTCTGGTCGCCTTCGCGGTCTACTTCGTTCTGTTCTCCGTCATTATCCGTGCGTTCAACCTGAAAACGCCGGGTCGCGAAGATGCGTCTGACGATATCGTCGCACCGGAAGCCAACAGCAATACCGATGAAGGTCTGCGCGCTCTGTCTCGTAGCTATATCGGTGCCATCGGCGGTTCAGACAACCTGACCGGCATTGATGCCTGCATTACCCGTCTGCGTCTGAGCGTGAAAGATTCTTCGAAAGTGCTCGATGCAAGCTGCAAACGTCTGGGTGCTTCCGGCGTGGTGAAACTGAACAAGCAAACCGTTCAGGTGATTGTGGGTTCTAAAGCGGAAGCCATTGCCGACGGCATGCGTGCGGTTATTGCAGCCGGCCCGGTTCCTGCGGCAGAAGTGGCACCGGCAGCCGGTGTGACCGCAGTTAAATCACAGGCGGTGCCTAACGCGCCGAAAGTGGCCTTCGAGTCGCTGGTGGCTCCGGTCACCGGTGAAGTGGTGGCGCTGGATCAGGTGCCTGACGAAGCCTTTGCCAGCAAAGCGGTAGGCGACGGTTTGGCGATTCGCCCAACGGATAAAACCGTCGTGGCGCCAGCTGACGGCACCATCGTGAAAATCTTCAACACCAACCACGCCTTCTGCCTGGAAACGGACAAGGGGGCGGAGATTGTGGTGCACATGGGCATCGATACCGTGGCATTGAACGGTCAGGGCTTCAAACGCCTGGTTGAAGAGGGCGCTGAGGTGAAAGCCGGCCAGCCAATCCTTGAACTGGATCTGGACTTCCTGAACGCCAACGCCCGCTCGATGATAAGCCCGGTAGTGGTCAGCAACGCTGACGATTACGCCGGTCTGTCGGCGCTGGCGACCGGTTCTGTGGTCGCAGGCCAGACCAAACTGTTTGAGATCCAAAAGTAAACCGATTTACCTGAGTAGTACCCGGGGTGTTTAACGAGTCATGACGGAACGCACCCTACCTTTGGCGGGAAGAGAGCAATCTCTTCCCGCTTTTTTATGGGCGACAGGTAACGAAAGCTGCCCCGTTGTGGTGCTGCGATCTGTTGTGGTGCAACGTCCCGCATTTTTCGTGAAACAAACGGTTGTTTCCGGGCGTGGCTTGTTGGATCATAGGCGGTTATGTGTAGCGCTTTGCATTGAGGAATAGTGAAATGAGTGAGGCTGAAGCCCGCCCAACCAATTTTATCCGTCAGATCGTCGATGAAGATCTGGCGTCAGGGAAACACGCGTCGGTACATACCCGTTTCCCGCCGGAGCCGAATGGCTATCTGCATATCGGCCATGCAAAATCCATTTGTCTGAACTTCGGCATTGCCCGTGACTACCAGGGCCAGTGCAACCTGCGTTTCGATGACACCAACCCGGTGAAAGAAGATATCGAGTTCGTTGAGTCGATCAAACACGACGTGGAGTGGCTGGGCTTTGAGTGGAGCGGCAATGTCCGTTACTCCTCAGATTACTTCGATCAGCTGCACCAGTATGCGGTAGAGCTGATTAACAAAGGGCTGGCCTACGTCGACGAGCTGTCGCCTGAGCAAATCCGCGAATATCGCGGCAGCCTGACCTCGCCGGGCAAAGACAGTCCGTACCGGGGTCGCAGCGTGGAAGAGAACCTGGCGCTGTTTGAAAAAATGCGCAACGGCGAATTCGCCGAAGGTAGCGCCTGCCTGCGCGCCAAGATCGACATGGCTTCGCCGTTTATCGTGATGCGCGATCCTGTGCTGTACCGCATCAAGTTCGCGGAACACCACCAGACCGGCAACAAATGGTGCATCTACCCGATGTACGATTTCACCCACTGCATTTCCGATGCGCTGGAAGGGATCACCCATTCGCTGTGTACGCTGGAGTTCCAGGACAACCGTCGTCTGTATGACTGGGTGTTGGACAACATCACCATCCCTTGTCATCCGCGTCAGTACGAATTCTCACGCCTTAATCTCGAGTACGCCATCATGTCTAAGCGCAAGCTGAACCAGTTGGTGACCGAGAAAATCGTTGAGGGCTGGGATGACCCGCGTATGCCGACAGTTTCCGGCCTGCGTCGCCGTGGCTATACCGCTGCGTCCATCCGCGAGTTCTGCCAGCGTATCGGCGTGACCAAGCAGGAAAACAACGTCGAAATGATGGCGCTCGAAGCCTGCATTCGTGAAGAGCTGAACGAAAACGCGCCGCGTGCGATGGCCGTGCTGGATCCGGTGAAGGTCGTCATCGAAAATATGACCTCCGGCGTGGAAATGGTGACCATGCCTAACCACCCGAGCAAGCCGGAGATGGGCAGCCGTGAGGTGCCGTTCAGCCGCGAGGTTTATATCGACCGTGCTGACTTCCGCGAAGAAGCCAACAAGCAGTACAAGCGTCTGGTACTGGGGAAAGAAGTGCGTCTGCGCAATGCCTACGTGATCAAGGCTGAACGCGTCGAGAAAGATGCTGAAGGCGAGATCACCACCATCTTCTGCAGCTACGATGCGGACACTTTGAGTAAAGATCCTGCCGATGGCCGCAAGGTGAAGGGCGTGATCCACTGGGTGTCTGCTGAGCATGCATTGCCGGCGGAAATTCGCGTGTACGACCGTCTGTTCAGCGTGCCGAATCCGGCGGCGGCAGAGGACTTCCTCGCCACCATCAACCCGGAGTCGCTGGTTATCAAGCACGGCTTCGTGGAGCCTAGCCTGGCTGCCGCACAGCCGGAAAAAGCCTATCAGTTCGAGCGAGAAGGTTATTTCTGTGCCGATAACCGTTACTCCTCGGCTGAGCACCTGGTGTTTAACCGCACCGTTGGCCTGCGCGACACCTGGGCTAAACTGGGTGCCTGATTGATCAACGGCTAATACCCCAAGAGCGCAACTTCGGTTGCGCTTTTTTTATGCCTGCGCCATTTCCCCCCTCCCGCTGCGATGTTGTTCCTTCAATCCTCTTTTAAATTTTTATCTGACCGTTGTAACAGTAATTTCTTGATATAAATCATCGCTCATATAACATTGTCTTATATATTCGTGATGCGAATTAATGTCATCTGGAGAGCGCTCTCATATTTTTTCTTCTGGCTGACTTTTTTGATTCGGCTGAAACCATTAATCGTCTCTTATTGACCTTGTATCGTTGTTTATTCTGATTTTATTGAATTTTTTATTCGACAGCCTCTTTGCATACCCACGTAACAAAATCTCATCGATATGTGCTCTTTGTCATACTTTGACAAATCTCTCTGATATTTCATTTGATAATTCGCGTCGCGAAAAATAGTCTGTCTGTAGCAATAAGTGCTGTGGGAATTTAGCCCATCGGCAATATTTTTTACCCGGTTGGGTTTTTTATTGGCAGTCGTGCAGGGCAGTGGTGAACACGGGCGGCTGCAACTTTTAAAGTTAAGTCAAAGAGGAATTTCATTATGGGTACGCACGGTGCTCAGCGTAAAACGCTGGCGCTCGCAGTCGCGGGTGCGCTGTTGGGAACAGGGTTTGCCATGGCCCCTGAGGCGAAAGCCGCAGGATTTATCGATGACTCCACGATGACCGGCGGTGTTTACTACTGGCAACGTGAGCGTGACCGTAAAGATCTCAATCCGACCAGTGACGATTACAATAAATACACCACCAACTTGTCGCATTCGACGGCCAACCTGAGCCTGGATTTTGCCTCGGGCTATGCCTGGGACATGTTCGGCCTGGACGTGGGCGCCTTTACCGCCATCGAGCTGGCTGAATCCAGCGCTAGCGGCCACCCGAATGAAATCGCGTTCTCCTCCAAAAACCGTACCTACGATGAAGACTACTCCGGCGACAAAGGCGGCATCAGCCTGTATAAAGCCGCCGGTAAATTCAAATATGGCCCCGTCTGGGCACGTGGCGGTTATATCCAGCCAAGTGGCCAAACTCTGTTGGCGCCGCATTGGAGCTTTATGCCGGGTACCTATCAGGGTGCAGAGGCCGGTGCCAAGTTTGACTACGGTGATGCCGGTGAGTTGAGCTTCTCTTACATGTGGACCAATAAATATAAAGCGCCATGGCATATCGAAATGGACGACTTCCGCCAGAACGATAAAAAAACCGGTGTCTCCTATCTGCACTCGCTGGGTGCCAAATACGACTTCAAAAACGATTTGGTGCTGGAGGCGGCATTCGGCCAAGCCCAGGGCTATGTGAATCAGTACTTCACCAAGGCGTCTTATAAATTCGATCTGGTGGGCAACCCGCTGACCACCAGCTACCAGTTCTACGGCACCGAAGACCGCATTAACGACAAGAACGACCCGAACAGCATTTACGACGGTCTGGCCTGGCTGCAAGCACTGACCTTTGGTTACACCACCGGCCAGTTCAACTGGCGCCTGGAAGGCACCATGGTCAAAGCCGAAGGCAACCAGGGCTACTTCCTGCAACGCATGACGCCAACCTACGCTTCTTCTAACGGCCGCCTCGACGTGTGGTGGGATAACCGTTCCGACTTTAACGCCAACGGCGAAAAAGCGGTTTATGCCGGGGTGATGTACGACCTGAGCAACTGGAACCTGCCGGGCATGGCGGTGGGCGGTTCTTACGTTTACGCCTGGGACGCCAAACCGAGCACCAACCCTATGTACGATCAGAGCCAGCGCCTGAAAGAGAGCGCCTGGAGCCTGGATGCCATGTACACCATTCAGGAAGGTCGCGCCAAAGGCACGCTGCTTAAACTGCACTACACCCAATACGACAACCACACCAATATCCCAAGCTGGGGCGGGGGTTACGGCAACATCTTCCAGGACGAGAAAGACGTCAAATTCATGGTTATCGCGCCATTCACCATTTTCTAAAACATACCTTACAGCTTTCAGGTTGCAGCCAGTGCAGCTAGCAACGCTGCGGCTTGAAAGATGACCGGTATCTTCCCCGGCGGCAGCGCCGGGGTCATTTAACGGGAATAAAACGATGAAAAAAATCATGATGATGTTGGCTGCGGTAGCCACGCTGAGCGCCTGCGTACAGCCGGCGGCCCCGCCGGAAGATGCCAAATTGAAACAGGCCTACAGCGCCTGCATCAACACCGCAGAGGGCTCACCGGAAAAACTGCAGTCATGCCAGGCGGTGTTGAACGTACTGAAACAAGAGAAGCAGCATCAACAGTTCGCCGAGAAAGAAACGGTGCGGGTGATGGATTATCAAAACTGCATTCAGGCGGTTCACAGCGGTAACGGCCAGGCTTATGACGCCAAATGTGGCCAGATTTGGAAAGAGATCCGCGATAACAACAATTAAGGATGATGCTGAAAATGAATAAATTCAAATTGAGCGCGCTTGCCGCGTTGACGGCAACCGTTGGATTATTTGGCAGCGTGGGGAACGCGATGGCCAATCAACCGCTGGTGGATCAACTGAGCCAGCTGAAACTGAATTTGAAAATGGTCGATAACCGGGCCGCCGAAAACGGCCTGGATTGCGGCAAGCTGGGGGCCGATTGGGCGGCCTGCAACAAGCTGCTGATTGGCCTGACCAACGACAATCAGGAGATCAAAGGTCAGGACTGGGCGATTTACTTCCACAGCGCCCGTCAGACCCTGCGGGTGGATAACGATCAGTTCAAGATAGCTCACCTGACCGGTGATCTGTACAAGCTGGAGCCTACCGACAAATTTACCGGTTTCCCGGCGGGGAAAACGGTAGAAATCCCGATTATTACTGAATATTGGCAACTGTTTAAAACCGACTTCGTGCCGCGCTGGTACGCCACTTCGGGCGATGCCAAGCCAAAAATTCTGATCAATACCGATACCGAAGATCTGAACCAGTTCGTTGCGCCGTTCACCGGCGACCAGTGGAAGCGCACCAAAGACGACAATAACATCCTGATGACGCCGGCCTCGCGCTTCACGAAAAACGCCGAGCTAAAAACTTTACCCACCGCGTCGTTACGCGGTCAGGTAGTGCCAACGCCGCTGCAGGTTAAAGTGCATGCGCAGGATGTGGATCTGAGCAAAGGCGTTGCGTTGGAGCTGAGTGCATTGTCCAAACCGGCGGCAGACGCCGTAGCCCAGCGTTTCGCGCTGTTGGGAATAACCAGTAACGCAGCCGGTTATCCGATCAAAACCGATATTCAACCAGGAAAATTCAAAGGTGAACTGGCGGTGCCGGGAGCCTATGAGCTGAAAATAGGCAATCAGGAAGCGCGAGTCATCGGCTTCGATCAGGCCGGGGTGTTTTATGGCTTGCAGTCGATTCTGTCATTGGTACCTACCGACGGCAGCGCCAAAATCGCCACGCTGGAGGCCAAAGATGCGCCGCGCTTCCAGTATCGCGGCATCTTCCTGGATGTAGCGCGTAACTTCCACCAGAAAGATGCGGTGTTGCGCCTGCTGGACCAAATGGCGGCGTACAAACTCAATAAATTCCATTTCCATCTGAGTGATGACGAAGGCTGGCGTATTGCCATTCCGGGCTTGCCGGAGCTGACCGAGGTCGGGGGGCAGCGTTGCCACGATCTGAGCGAAACCACCTGCCTGTTGCCGCAGTATGGCCAGGGTCCCGAGGTTTACGGCGGCTTCTTCTCTCGCCAGGATTACATCGACATCATCAAATACGCCAAGGCGCGCCAGATTGAAGTGATCCCGGAAATCGATATGCCGGCGCATGCCCGTGCGGCGGTGGTCTCAATGGAAGCTCGCTATAAGAAACTGCATGCCGCCGGTAAAGAACAAGAAGCCAACGAGTTCCGATTGGTGGATCCAACCGATACCTCTAACACCACCTCGGTGCAGTACTTTAACCGCCAAAGCTACCTCAATCCTTGCCTGGATTCGTCCAAGCGCTTTGTCGACAAGGTGATCGGCGAGATTGCCCAGATGCATAAAGAGGCCGGGCAACCGTTGAGCACCTGGCACTTTGGCGGAGATGAGGCGAAAAATATCAGGTTGGGTGCCGGTTATACCGATGTGAACAAGCCGGAAGCCGGCAAAGGCATCATCGATCAGAGCAAAGAAGACAAGCCATGGGCGAAATCTCAGGTCTGCCAGGCGATGATCAAAGAGGGCAAGGTCGCCGATATGGAGCATCTGCCAAGCTACTTCGGGGTGGAAGTCAGCCAATTGGTGAAAGCGCACGGGATCGACAGAATGCAAGCCTGGCAGGATGGCCTGAAAGATGCGAAAAACGCCAAGGCCTTTGCTACCCAACGTGTCGGGGTTAACTTCTGGGATACGCTGTATTGGGGCGGGTTCGACAGTGCCAACGACTGGTCCAACAAGGGATACGAGCTGATCCTCTCAAACCCGGATTATGTCTACATGGACTTCCCGTATGAGGTGAACCCGGACGAGCGCGGTTACTACTGGGGAACGCGTTTCAGCGACGAGCAGAAAATGTTCAGCTTTGCGCCAAACAACTTGCCGCAAAACGCCGAAACCTCGGTTGATCGCGACGGTAATCACTTTACCGCCAAGAGCGACAAACCCTGGCCGGGGGCTTACGGTATTTCCGCGCAGATGTGGAGCGAAACCCAGCGTACCGACGAACAAATGGAGTACATGATCTTCCCTCGTTCGTTGTCGGTGGCCGAGCGCGCATGGCACCGGGCAGATTGGGAGCAGGATTACCGGGCGGGCCGGGAGTATAAAGGCGGCGAAACCCACTTCATCGATACCAAGAAACTGGACCGGGATTGGCTGCGCTTCGCCAACCTGCTCGGTCAGCGTGAGCTGGCAAAACTGGACAAAGGTGGCGTGAGCTACCGGTTGCCGGTGCCAGGCGCCCGAGTGGTGGGGGGCAAGCTGGAAGCCAATATTTCGCTGCCGGGTCTGGGCATCGAGTATTCCACCGACGGTGGCAAGCAATGGCAACGTTATGATGCCAAGGCCAAGCCTGAGGTTAGCGGTGAAGTGCAAATCCGCGCGGTGAGCCCGGATGGCAAGCGTTACAGTCGCGCCGAGAAAGTGTAAATCTGAAACCTGGCCCGCTGTTCGCAGGCGGGCCGTTATCTAACAACCGTAGCCGCGACCGGCGTGCCGCTGCGTGGTGTGTTCAGACCCGGTCTGGACGTTGTTTTTCGATAGCCTATTGTTGCTTGAATATGAGCTGTAACGAGTTTACTCATCCGCGTGTCGGCGGGTGAGTTGACGCTGAAGGTGTCCAAGTGGGGAACGAGAGAAGTGCTGTAGAGAAGTGCCGCTGCAATTGTTGTCTTTAACGCTGTTAACTTTCCCCGGCCTGTCCGGGGATTTTTTATTCCGCTATTGCAGGCATAAAAAAACCGCCGTTAAGGCGGTTCTCAATGCCGTTTAAGGGCATTATTTCTTGTCGTGCAGGGTGTCGTCTTCGCGGCAGTCACCAGTTTCACAGTGGCCGTACAGGTACAGGCTGTGGTTGGTGAGCTTGATGCCGTGCTGTTTGGCGATATCACGCTGACGTACTTCGATAGACTCATCGCTAAATTCGATCACTTTGCCGCAGTCCAGGCAAATCAGGTGATCGTGGTGATGCTGCTGGGTCAGCTCGAACACGGACTTGCCGCCTTCGAAGTTGTGACGGGTCACAATGCCGGCATCATCAAATTGGTTCAGTACGCGGTAAACTGTAGCCAGGCCAATTTCTTCGCCCATATCTATCAGTTTTTTGTACAGATCTTCCGCACTGACGTGATGGCATTCCGGATTTTGCAGTACTTCCAGGATTTTGAGTCGCGGAAGCGTGACTTTTAAGCCGGCCTTCTTCAATGCGGTGTTGTTGTCAGTCATGCGGATTCAGTCCTGTTACTATGCTAATCAAGTTGAGGCATTCTCGCCTGTGGCATCGGTCGGCACAAAGAGTTAATTGCGTCTCATTATAGAACCGGTTGCCCTAAATGGAAACCGCCGGTTGTTAACAAAGCTATAATTGCACAATTGCATGTTATACACGCAACGTCTTGATGAATGGGATAAACCGAAAACTCAGTCTACCTTGACGGTGTGGGAAGTTACAAATCTGTAGCTTCTATTGCAGTAATCAGTACTGCCAATGATGGCCCTGCCGGCACACTATGCACTTTGCAGGGCTTTTGTTCAACCTTTGGCGTTATCCGACGATTTCGGCCAGGCTCAGCTCTTCGACGATTTGTTTTACCCAGCCTTCGACACGTTCGTTGGTCAGTTCAGGTTGGCGATCTTCGTCAATGGCCAGGCCGATGAAATGGCTGTCGCTGGCCAAGCCTTTGGAAGCTTCAAAGTGGTAGCCCTTGGTCGGCCAGTGGCCTACGATAGCGGCGCCACGTGGTTCAATGATGTCGCGAATGGTACCCATCGCATCACAGAAATACTCTGCGTAGTCTTCCTGATCGCCACAGCCGAACAGCGCAACCAGCTTGCCGTTGAAGTCAATTTCTTCCAGCGTTGGGAAGAAGTCATCCCAATCGCACTGGGCTTCACCGTAGTACCAGGTGGGGATACCGAGCAGCAGGATATCGAAAGCTTCCAGATCTTCTTTGCTGCTTTTGGCGATGTCATGAATTTCAGACACCTCTTTGCCAAACTGCTGCTGAAGAATTTTCTGGATCATCTTGGCAATGTTTTCGGTATTGCCAGTGTCGCTGCCAAAGAAAATGCCTACATTAGCCATATCGCGTATAACCTTTAAATTCAATAAATTGCATTCACGATGTTAGCGTTGACTACGATAACACCGATTAAAATGATGCCATGGCAAGAGGTTATCTCTTACCGGTAAGTGCGTATCATGCCAGAAATTTACCCCGGGTATTTATCACTTTAATGCGATGCCGGGTGGAATAAAGCGGTGTTGATCGGGCGTCATCCTTAACGCCGCGCCGCATGTGCGGCTGCAATGATCAATGTTCTGGCTGCTCGTCCGCCAGTTGTGCCAGCAGCATTTGCTCAATAAGCTCGCTGCGGCTGATATTACGCTGTTCCGCCAGTTTGTTCAGGGCGTCCACCGCATCCGCGTTGATCTTCAGTTCCACACGCCGTAAGCCACGGACTTTATCGCGTCGAAGCTGATTACGCTTATTGATTCTAAGCTGTTCATCTCGGGAAAGCGGGTTGGTTTTCGGGCGCCCCGGACGGCGTTCATCTGCGAACAGATCCAGCGTCGTGCGATCCGTTTGTTCTTTTGCCATAGGTAGCGGTACTGCAAGGGAGTTTGCATCAAAAAGCGCTTACACGCTTCCGGACGGTTCGGTTAACACACTTCGGGCCAATAAACCCTAACCCAAATTCACCCCCAGCCTGACGTTAGCGAACACGCTCGGCACGGCGGCAAAATTATAGCGCGCCATATTACCCCAGCAGGTAGAGCGACGACAATGCTTAACTGAGCTGAAAACGCGCTAAGCCGTTATCTTTAGCGCGTTTTTTCATCAGATGGTGACTTTGGCAGGGAAACGGCCCATTTGTTGGGCCTGGTGCGACTCAGGCTTCGCCGAGAAAACGGTGAATGGCGCGCAACACCGCCTCCGGTTTTTCCGCATGAACCCAGTGTCCGGTACCGGCAACGACGTGAGCGCGAGCCTGCGGGAATTGACGGGCAATATCTTCGCGATAGCTGTCCTGCACGTAAGGCGACAGGCCGCCGCGGATAAACAGCGTCGGGTGAGGCCAGGCCGGCACTTCCTGCCAGCCGGTGATGTTCTCGTACTCTTCGATCAGCACCGGCAGATTGAAACGCCATTCGCCCTGGTGGAAGGATTTCAGCAGGAACTGGATCACGCCTTCCTCTTTCAGGTAGCCGCGCATCAATTCCGCCGCCTGCTGGCGTTGGGTAATGCCGGCGGCGCTCACCGCCTGTAACGCGACAAAAATTTCGTCGTGGCGGCGCGTTTGATAGTTCACCGGCGCAACGTCAATGATGATCAGCTTCTCCACGCGCTTCGGGGCGATTGCCGTCAGCGCCATGGCCGCTTTGCCGCCCATCGAGTGGCCAATGACAATCACCTTCTCCAACTGCAAATCATCCAGCAACGTCAGCAGATCCTGTGCCATTTCCGGGTAGGTCATTACCTCCGAACGCGGTGACAGGCCGTGGTTGCGTAGATCGACTTTAATTACGCTGTGACGCTGATTCAGATCGCGCGCCAGCACGCCCAGATTGTCCAAATTGCCAAACAGTCCGTGGATCAGGATCACCGGCAATGCATCGGACTCGGTGGCCAGCAGTTGATAATGTAATTTCATGGCGAAGTTCATACTGAGAGAGATTCAGATTAGGTTATCATGATTAAAACACTCGATGAATAAACCCGTCGCCTTTCAAGCGGCAGCGTTGTTCGCTGTACTTGCTGCAACTTAAAATCCATAGGATAAAACGCGGATTTTTCATGGTAAGGTGCAGGTTTGGCAGCGTCGGTGTCCGGCGGGCTATAGGTATTAGTCTGCTTTTGCCGTATTGGGGCACATTGTTATGTTCGCTCCTGCGCTTTTAACCTTATAATCCCATGGCTTGAATGCCGGATCTGGCTTCAGGTTCTAAGTAGAAAAAAACAGTACTGGATAAAGATGAAAACTATTGAAGTCGACGAAGAGCTCTACCGTTATATTGCCAGCCACACGCAACATATTGGTGAGAGCGCGTCCGATATTTTGCGCCGTATGTTGAAATTTACCGCCGGCCAGCCGCTACGTGCAGCGCCGGCCGCCAGCGCACAGACCGCCGAACAGGAAAAAATCGTTGCTGTATCGCGCCCTCGCGATCGCGTGCGTGCCGTGCGTGAGCTGTTGCTGTCGGATGAGTACGCCGAGCAGAACAAAGCGGTAAACCGTTTTATGCTGGTGCTTTCCACCCTGTATACCCTCGATGCGGCCGGCTTTGCCAGCGCCACCGATGCGTTGCATGGCCGTACCCGTACCTATTTTGCCGGCGATCAGCAAACCCTGTTGGCGAATGGAACGCACACCAAGCCAAAGCACGTTCCGGGCACGCCTTACTGGGTGATCACCAATACCAATACCGGTCGCAAACGCAGCATGGTTGAACACATCATGCAGGCTATGCAGTTCCCGACGGAACTGACTGAAAAAGTTTGCGGCACTATCTAATTTAGCGAACAGCCCGTCATGGTGGCCGTGAGCGACATATTGCCAGGCCGCAGGACAGGGATTAGGGAGATATGTCGATGGCGAATAACCCACGTGCCGGGCAGCCGGCTCAGCAAAGCGATTTGATCAACGTAGCCCAGCTGACGTCGCAGTACTACGTACTGCAACCGGAAGCGGGCAACGCCGCACACGCGGTCAAGTTCGGAACCTCAGGCCATCGCGGCAGCGCGCTGCGCCACAGCTTTAATGAAGCCCACATTCTCGCTATCGCCCAGGCGATTGCCGAAGTGCGTCACCAGCAAGGGGTGACCGGCCCATGCTACGTGGGGAAAGATACCCACGCGCTGTCGGAACCGGCTTTCATTTCGGTGCTGGAAGTATTGAGCGCCAACGGCGTTGATGTGATCGTGCAGGAAAATAACGGCTTCACGCCAACGCCTGCGGTCTCCCATGCCATCCTGTGCCATAACCGTAACGGTGGGGCATTGGCCGACGGCATCGTGATCACCCCGTCCCACAATCCCCCTGAAGATGGCGGCATCAAATATAACCCGACCAACGGCGGCCCGGCAGACACTAACCTGACCTCGGTGATTGAAAAGCGCGCTAATGAACTGCTGTCTCTGCAGTTGAAAGGCGTTCAGCGTCAATCGCTGGATAAGGCCTGGGCCAGCGGCCGTGTGCATGCACAAGACCTGGTGCAGCCGTATGTTGAAGGGCTGGTGGACGTGGTTGATATGCCTGCGATCCAGCGTGCCGGCCTGAAGCTGGGCGTTGATCCGCTCGGCGGCTCCGGCATTGCTTACTGGCAGCGTATTGCCGAGCATTACAAGCTGGATCTGACGCTGGTGAACGATGCTATCGATCAGACCTTCCGCTTTATGCACCTCGATCACGACGGCGTGATCCGCATGGACTGCTCCTCAGTCCCGGCGATGGGCGGCCTGCTGGCGCTGCGCGACAAGTTCGACCTGGCCTTTGCCAACGATCCGGATTACGACCGCCACGGCATTGTGACGCCGGCGGGGCTGATGAACCCAAACCATTATCTGGCCGTGGCCATCAACTACCTGTTCCAGCATCGCCCACGGTGGAGTGCTGACGTGGCGGTGGGGAAAACGCTGGTTTCCAGCGCGATGATTGACCGCGTGGTGGCTGATTTGGGCCGCAAGCTGGTGGAAGTGCCGGTGGGCTTCAAATGGTTCGTTGATGGTTTGTATGACGGTAGCCTGGGTTTTGGTGGCGAAGAGAGCGCAGGGGCCTCGTTCCTGCGTTTCAACGCCACTCCGTGGTCTACTGATAAAGACGGTATCATCATGTGCCTGTTGGCTGCGGAAATCACCGCAGTGACCGGCGAAAATCCACAGCACCACTATGACGATCTGGCTAAACGCTTTGGCGCGCCAAGCTACAACCGTATTCAGGCACCGGCAACTTCCGCCCAAAAAGCGGCGTTGTCCAAGCTGTCACCGGAAATGGTCAAGGCCGATACCCTGGCGGGTGATCCTATTACCGCACGTTTGACGGCGGCACCGGGTAACGGCGCATCGATTGGCGGCCTGAAAGTGATGACCGACAACGGCTGGTTCGCGGCACGTCCTTCTGGTACCGAAGAAGCCTACAAGATTTATTGTGAGAGCTTCCTCGGCGCTGAGCACCGTGAAAAGATCGAGCATGAAGCGGTGGAAATCGTCAGCGAAGTGCTGGCTTCTGCCAAGTAACGCTGCTTCCCCGTGATAAAAAAGCGCTGTTTTTACAGCGCTTTTTTTATGCCTGCGATTTAGATATATCTTTTTCACTTTTCCCCTCTTGCGCATTTAGATATATCGATCTAGATTAGATATATCGAAGTGATTTAGATATATCTAAATTACCTCGGCAACTGATTATCCATTGAGAGGGCTACCCTATGTTTCACCGTTTAGATTTACACCGTCGTCACGGTTGCCGCCATGACAGCGAAGAAGGGCATGAACATCACCATCGCCGTCGTGGCGGTCGCCATCATTTTGGCGGCGATCATGGTGAAGATCATGGTCGGGGAGGGCGCGGCGGTCGCGGTGGCCGTCACCGCATGTTTGAACACGGCGATCTGCGGCTGGTGCTGCTGGCGCTGGTGGCGCGCAAACCGAGCCACGGTTACGAACTGATCAAGGCGATCGACGAGGCGTCTTCCGGTCTCTATGTGCCAAGCCCTGGGGTGATTTATCCGACCCTGACGTTGCTGGAGGAGCAGGATTTCCTCGAGCCGATCACCAGCGGCAACGGCCGTAAAAGCTATCAGATCACCGAGCTGGGCCAGGAAGAATTGCAAAAACATCAGGCCGTCGTCGATGTGATCCTGGCGCGTTTGGCGGGTGCCGGTCGCGGCCACCATCATCATGGCAATCTGGCGGAAGGCATCTCCGACGCCATGAATCGCCTGCGCAGTTTGTTACGCGGCAATGTGATGCGCGCCGATCTTTCGCCACAGCAGGTAGAACGCATCAATGCAGCGCTGCTCACCGCGGTGGCGGCAATCGAAAGTGAAATGAACATTGCCCCGACAGAGACAGATAAGGAGAGCGACTGATGCCCGGCCACCGTTTTCGCATTACCGTCGAAGCCCTGAGCGATCGCCAAGGCGAGCCCGTCGATAAAACGCCGCTGAGTTTTGAGGTGGAAAACCACGACGATATTCTTGGTATCGTTGAGCGTATCAACGCGCGCGAAGATCTGAATTTTGGCGAGAATAACAGCGCGGCCTTCGCCGTCGGCTTGAAGCTGTTCTCTGAAGTGATGATCGAAAACCGCAAGCACCCGGTGTTTGTCCCGCTGCGCGAGGCGTTCAAGGAATTTATGGTGGGGCTGAAGAAAGGCCAAAACGTGTAGGGGTGCCGCATGCTGCACCCGTTTAATCGAATATTGCATCAGCTTAACCGCATGCTGCGCCCGTTAACCTCAAGGCATAAAGCGGTAACCGACGCCGGTTTCGGTCAGCAAGTGTTTTGGCCGGGCCGGATCGGCCTCCAGCTTTTGCCGCAGATGTCCCATATAAATACGCAGATAGTGGCTGTGTTCTACGTAATTCGGCCCCCAGACATGGCTCAATAGCTGGCGCTGGGTGATCACCTTACCGGAATTGGCCAGCAGTTCGGCCAGCAGGCGAAACTCTATCGGTGTCAGATGCAAGTCTTCACCCTGGCGCAATACCCGGCGGTTGATCAGATCGACGGTGATTTCAGAAAAGCTGACCAACGGACTTTCCTGCAGGCTGCCTGAGTGGCGGCGCAAGGCGACCCGCACGCGGGCCAGCAGTTCGCCGATGCCAAACGGCTTGCTGAGATAGTCGTCAGCCCCGGCGTCCAGCGCGGCAATCTTGTCTTCTTCGGCATTGCGCGCCGACAGCACAATCACCGGAATGGCGCTCCATTGGCGCAAATCGCGGATATAGTTAAGCCCGTCACCGTCCGGCAACCCTAAATCGAGAATAATCAGATCCGGTTTGCGCGTGCCGGCTTCAATCAGCCCGCGTTGCAGCGTTTCACTTTCAAACACTCGCAGGCCCTCGCTCTCAAGGGCGGTGCGGACGAAACGCCGGATCTCTTTTTCATCTTCGACAATCAGAATATTGGTTGGCGTGCTGCTCACAAGGCTCCCAGAGTTTGGTTAGAGATCAAAGGATTCACTGTCTATTTCCGGCGGTTTTTCCAGCGGCAGCACAAAGCGGAAGCTGGCACCGCCGTTAGCGCCGTTTTCCGCCCAAATGCGGCCACCGTGCACTTCAATAATGGCACGGCAAATCGCTAACCCCAAACCGACGCCGGGAATGGCCGATTCTTTATTGCCGCGGGAAAACTTATCGAAAATAAGCTGCTTCTTCCCTTCCGGAATGCCCGGGCCATCGTCCCAGACTTCGACTTCCAGCCAGTCGGGCAACGTATGGGCGCGAATGCCGATAGTAGCATCGATACCGGCGTATTTATTGGCATTTTCCAACAGGTTAGTGAAAACTCGCTCCAGCAGGCTGCCGTCGCAGTTGACCAATATCAGCTCCGGCGGCAGCTCAACCTTGATTTGGTGCTGGGTCATCAGCGGTTCCAGCATGTGCAGCGAAGCGCCGACGATCTCCTCCAGCGACTGCCACTCTTTACGCAGGTTAAAGCCGCCGGATTGAATGCGTGCCATATCCAGCAGGTTGTTCACCAGACGGGTAGTGCTCAGCACCTGCTGGCGGATCTGACTGGCCTGCGGGGCATGGTTGGAGCCTTCCGCCGCCAAATCGAGCGTCAGAATTTCCGCCTGGCCGAACAGCACCGTCAGCGGCGTGCGTAAATCGTGGGACAGCGCCGCCAGCAGCGAGTTGCGCAGTTGTTCCCGCTCGGCGTCCAGTTTGGCTTCTTCGGCGCTGCGTGCCAGATGCAATCGCTCCAGCGCGCTGGCAATCAGTACCGCAAAGGTCTGCAACAGCCGCTGCTGTTCCGGCACCATCAGTTGGCGCAGGTTGCTGGGTTCGATGGCCAACAGGCCGAAGGTTTGCTTCGACGTGGTGAGCGGCAGCAGTTGGTAAGGTACGCCCGGCAAGGTGTCGGTACCGGCGCCGGCCGGCATGCCCTTGTCGAAACTCCAACGGGCGATGGCTTCATCCACCGACAGCAATCCACCCGTTTCCCCGACCATTTGCTGCAGCTTGCCGTCTTCCTGCGGCAGCAACAGCACGGTTTTGGCCTGAAAGCTGCTGGTGAGGAAGTGGCGGCTGGTTTTGGCGATGTCTTCGGTGGTCAGTGCCTGGCTCAGTCCGCGGGAGATTTCATACAGATGGCGAGCCCTCTGCTCGCGATAGCGGGCGACTCGGGCCTGGTAACGTACCCCGGCGGTCAGGTTACCGATGGTGATACCGACGATCAGCATGACGCCGAAGGTCAGCAGATACTGCATATCGCTGACGGCAAACGACCATTCAGGTTGGACGAAAAACAGATCAAAGCTGGCGACGTTAATCACCGCGGCCAGTACCGAAGGCCAACGGCCGAAGAACAGCGCCACGATCGCTACGCCGAGCAGATACACCATCACCAGGTTGGCCTGGTCAAAGCCCGGCAACAGCCACTGGGAGAGCAGGGTGATCAGGGCGCAGAGTGCGACGGCCACGGCGCAGCCGCGTAATTGCATGCGCCACTTCTCGGTGAAATTGCGCCCGTCATGCTCTTTCCCCTGCGGCGCAGGGGTGTCGTTTTCCAGCGCGACGATCACCAGATCGAGATCGGGCCCCAGGCGGCCGAGGCGATCGGCAAAGCTGCCACGCAGTTTCCAGCGTTGCTCGCTGCGACGACCGATAATGATTTTGCCCAGATTATGTTCGCGGGCGTAGCGTAATACCGCGCGTTCTTCATAAGGTTCAGACAGGGTAGCGGTTTCGGCGCCCAGTTCCTGCGCTAGCCGCAGCGCCCGCAGGATCGCCCGGCGTTGATTCTCCGGCAAGCGGTGCAGTTTCGGTGTTTCTACATACACCGCGTGCCAGTGGCAACCCAATCGGGCCGCCAGTCGCGCCGCGATACGCACCAGCTTCTCATTGCCGCTGTTATGACCGACGCACAGCAGAATGCTGTCGCGGGTATGCCATACGCGTTCACGGCCCTGAGTATCGCGGAAGGCGCGCATCTGGTCATCGACCCGGTCGGCGGTGCGACGCAGCGCCAGTTCACGCAGCGCGATCAGATTGCCCTTGCGGAAAAAGTGCTCGATGGCGCGCTCGGCCTGGCCGGGAATGTACACCTTGCCTTCATTTAATCGCTGACGCAGATCGTCTGGCGGCAGGTCGACCAGCACCACCTCGGTGGCTTCGTCGAACACGTGATCGGGCACCGTTTCGCGCACACGCACACCGGTCACGCCGCCAACTACGTCGTTCAGGCTTTCCAGATGTTGAACATTGACGGTGGTCAGCACGTCAATGCCGGCGTCCAACAGCTCTTCCACATCCTGCCAGCGTTTGGGATGGCGCGAACCGTAGGCGTTACTGTGCGCCAGCTCATCCATCAGGATCAGTGCAGGATGGCGTGCCAGCGCGGCATCGAGGTCAAACTCTTGTACTAAGCGTCCGCGATGCTGGATGCGTTTTTGCGCCAGCAGATCCAACCCGTTCAGCAGGGCTGCGGTTTCGCTGCGGCCGTGGGTTTCCACCACGCCGACCAGCACGTCCAGCCCCTGGCTGCGCAATCGCTGGGCTTCCTGCAGCATGGCGTAGGTTTTGCCCACCCCGGCGCAGGCGCCGAAGAAAACTTTCAACCGGCCGCGGGGCTTCTCGTTGGCCAGCGCCAGCAGGCTGTCAGGGTCAGGGCGCTGTTGTTCCTCATCCACCATCGGAGTTCCTTTTGCAGCAACGTAAAGCGGGTTCGGCACGCCGAACCCGATACTTATCCTTTAACTCGCGGGGCATTATTTCAATGCGTCGAGCGCCAGGTTCAATTTCAGCACGTTTACCACCGCCTCGCCCATAAAGTTGGGGGTGGCCTGATCGGTGCTTTGATCAATCAGCTTGGCGATTTGCTCCGGCGACAGCTGACGCGCGGCGGCAACTCGGGCCAGTTGATATTGCGCTGCCGCGAGGGAAATCTGCGGATCCAGTCCGCTCCCCGAGGCGGTCAGCAGATCGACCGGGATCGGGCCTTTCATTGCCGGGTTGGCCAGACGCAACTGCGCGGCACGCTCGGCGATGGCTTTATCCAGCGCCGGGTTGGTGGCGGCCAGGTTGCTGCCGGCAGACGCCATCGCATTATAGGCCGAATCGCCGGTGGCAGAAGGGCGGCCCCAGAAATACTCGGGTTTGGTAAAGTTTTGGCCGATTAACGCGGAGCCGACCACCTTATCGCCCTGATACAGCAGCGAGCCGTTGGCCGCGCCGGAAAACAGCAGCTGCGAAAGTCCGGTCGTCAGTAGCGGATAAGCGATACCGGTAATCAACGTCAGCAGGATCAACATCACCAACGAAGGGCGTAAATAAGACATTTTCATTTCCTCTCAATGATTAGCCGGCGATGTGCAAGGCGACCAGGATCAGGTCGATCAGCTTGATGCCGACAAAAGGCACCAACAGACCGCCCACACCATAGAGCCACAGGTTGCGTCGCAACAGCGCAGCGGCGCTCATCGGTTTATAGCTCACCCCTTTCAGCGCCAGCGGGATCAGGAATACGATCACCAGGGCGTTGAAGATAACCGCCGACATGATGGCGGAGGCTGGGGAGTGCAAATGCATCACGTTCAGGGCGTTAAGCTGCGGATAGGTTGCCGCAAACGCCGCCGGGATAATGGCGAAATACTTGGCCACGTCGTTGGCGATACTGAAGGTGGTCAGTGAACCGCGCGTCATCAGCATTTGTTTGCCGATGTGCACAACTTCAATCAACTTGGTCGGGTTAGAGTCCAGATCGACCATGTTGCCCGCCTCTTTGGCGGCCTGAGTGCCCGAGTTCATCGCCACCGCCACGTCAGCCTGCGCCAGCGCTGGAGCGTCGTTGGTGCCGTCACCGGTCATCGCTACCAAACGGCCTTCCGCCTGATATTGGCGAATCAACGCCAGCTTGGCTTCCGGCGTCGCTTCCGACAGGAAGTCGTCTACCCCGGCTTCGGCGGCGATCGCCGCGGCGGTCAGTGGGTTATCACCGGTGATCATCACCGTTTTGATGCCCATTTTACGCAGCTCGGCGAAACGCTCTTTAATGCCGCCTTTGACGATATCCTTCAGCGCTACCACGCCCAATACGCGCGGGCCTTCTGCTACCACCAGCGGTGTACCGCCGGTGCGTGCCACGCTGGCAACCAAATCGTCCACTGCCTGCGGGAAGTGGCCCTGATTGGACTCCACGTGGCGACGGATGGCGTCCACCGCCCCTTTGCGGATCATGCGGTCCTGCACATTGACGCCGCTCATGCGCGTTTGGGCGGAGAAGGGCACGAAGGTGGCGTTCAGCGCCTGCAGGTCACGTTCACGCAGGTTGAAGCGTTGCTTCGCCAGCACCACGATGCTGCGGCCTTCCGGCGTTTCGTCCGCCAGGGATGACAGCTGGGCCGCGTCGGCCAGATCTTGTTCCTTCACGCCCGGCGCAGGCAAGAACTCGGAGGCCTGACGGTTACCCAGCGTGATGGTGCCGGTTTTATCCAGCAGCAGTACATCAACGTCACCGGCGGCTTCTACCGCGCGCCCGCTGGTGGCGATCACGTTGGCCCCCAGCATTCGGCTCATCCCGGCCACGCCAATGGCGGACAGCAACCCGCCGATGGTGGTAGGGATCAGGCAGACCAGCAGCGCCACCAGCACGGTGATGGTGACTACCGAACCGCCGTTGGCGGCGTCCACGCTGTACTGCGAGAACGGAAACAGCGTCGCGGTCGCCAGCACGAACACGATGGTCAGTGCAACCAGCAGAATGGTCAACGCCACTTCGTTCGGGGTTTTACGCCGCTTGGCGCCTTCTACCATGGCGATCATCCTGTCGAGGAAGGTTTCGCCCGGGTTGACGCTGCACTGTACCACCAGCCAGTCGGACAGCACGCGGGTACCGCCGGTTACCGACGAGAAGTCACCGCCGGATTCGCGGATCACCGGTGCGGATTCGCCGGTAATGGCGCTTTCGTCCACGGAGGCTCCACCTTCCAGCACTTCGCCGTCGCAGGGGATGGTATCGCCGGCTTCCACCAGTACGATGTCACCCTTGCGCAGGCTTTCGGCGGACACTTTTTCGGTGGCGCCATCACGGCGCGGCCCGGCCAATTTTTTCGCCCAACTGGTTTTCTTGGTGCCCCTCAGGCTTTCCGCCTGGGCTTTGCTGCGCCCTTCGGCCAGCGCTTCGGCAAAGTTGGCGAACAGCACGGTGAACCACAACCACAGCGCGATACTGCCGGTGAAAGCCGCGCTGCCGTCGGTCTGTCCGGCCAGGATCGCCAGCCAGATGGCCGTGGTCAGGATGCTGCCGATATACACCACGAACATTACCGGGTTACGCCATTGGGTTCGCGGATCGAGTTTTTTCAGCGCATCGATCAGCGCGGTACGGACCAGTGCCGGTTCAAACAGCGCACGTTGTTTGCGAGTCATCTCTTAATCTCTCTCTATGAGCTCTGTTATTTGGCCAGCCAAAGTTGCAAATGTTCGGCCACCGGTCCCAGCGCCAGCGCCGGTACAAAGGTCAATGCGCCCACCAGCAGCACGGTGCCGATCAGCAGACCGATAAACAGCGGTCCGTAGGTTGGCAGAGTCCCGTTGCCCGCAGGCTGACGTTTCTTCGCACACAGCGAACCGGCAATGGCCAGCACCGGCAGGATCACGCCAAAGCGGCCGACGAACATGGCGAAGGCCAGCAGCAGGTTGTAGAACGGCGTATTGACGCTCAGGCCGGCAAAGGCGCTGCCGTTGTTGTTGGCGGCGGAAGACAGCGCATACAGCACTTCGCTAAAGCCGTGCGCGCCCGGGTTAAGGATGCCTGCGCGACCGGCGTCGGTGGCGATGGCCAGCGCCGTGCCCAACAGCACCAGCGTCGGCGTGACCAGGATCGCCAGAGCGGTCATTTTCATGTCGTAGACGTCGATCTTTTTGCCCAGGTATTCCGGTGTGCGCCCGATCATCAGCCCGGCAATGAACACCGTCAGCAGGACGAACAGCAGCATGCCGTACAGGCCCGAGCCCACACCGCCAAACACCACTTCGCCAATCTGCATCAGCCACATCGGCACCATGCCGCCCAGCGCGGTGAAGGAGTCATGCATCGCATTGACTGCACCGCAGGAGGCCGCGGTGGTCACCACCGAGAACAGGCTGGTGGCGAGAATGCCAAAGCGCGATTCCTTGCCTTCCATATTGATGTTGCTGGCACTGCCCAGTTCGCCCAGATGAGGGTTGCCCGCCAGTTCGGCGAACATCACCACCACCACGGCAACCACGAAGATCAGCGCCATCGCCCAGATCAGCGCGTGACCCTGGCGGTTTTCACCGGCAGCCTGACCGAAGGCAAAGCACAATGCGCAGGGGATCAGGAAGATCGCCAGCATTTGCACAAAGTTGGTCAGCACGGTCGGGTTTTCGAACGGGTGAGCCGAGTTGGCACCGAAGAAACCGCCGCCGTTGGTGCCGAGCATTTTGATCGCTTCCTGAGAGGCCACTGGCCCCATCGGTAGCGTCTGCTGCGCGCCTTCCAGCGTGTTGATGTGCAGGTAGGGCAGGAAGTTTTGCAACGTGCCCTGGCTAACGAAGAATAAAGCGATCAACAGCGAAATCGGCAGCAGCACATACAGCGTCACGCGGAACATGTCGATCCAGGCGTTGCCGATAGTGGCGCTGGAACGGCGGGTGAAGGCGCGGATCAATGCAAAGGCCACGGCGATGCCGGTCGCGGCGGACAAGAAGTTCTGCACCGCCAGCCCGGCCATTTGGCTGAGATAGCTGAGAGTGCTTTCACCGCTGTAGGCTTGCCAGTTGGTGTTGGTGACAAAGCTGACCGCGGTATTGAACGCCAGATCCCAGGACAGACCATGGAAGCCCTGCGGGTTAAGCGGCAGTGAGCCTTGCGCCATCAGCAACGCGAACAGCAGCACCAGACCAAGCAGGTTAAACCACAGGATCGCCAGTGCGTATTGCCACCAGTTCATTTCGGCAGGGGTTGTGCCACAGCAGCGCCAAATGCCGGCTTCCAACCTACGCAGCGCGGGCAGCGGCTCTCCTTCAATCAGGCGTGCCAGGAAACCGCCCAGCGGTCGCGCCAGCAGCAGAAGCACCAGCAGGAAGCTGGCAATCAATAAAAAGGCTGAAGCTGCCATCAGAAATCCTCCGCGTTGAACAGGGCATAAACCAGATAGCCCAACAGCAGCAGAACCAACAGCAGCAGAACCAACAGCGCACCACCAATAACGCTGATACTCACAGGACACCTCCAGAGGTGTAGTTTTTGATAGAGCGAGTGTAGGGAGGGCGGTAGAAAGAAGATGAAAAAATAGCGTTGGCCGGTGTAAAAAAAGTATAAAAATGGCTGAAATTACAGCAGAAAATGGCTTTTTAGCCTCGATTTTAGGGGGCGTAGCGCGATTGGGCTCATATTCCTAGGCGTGATGATGAAGGTTTTCGTAAACAGGCTGTAAATAACCACAATGTAACCAATGGTTAGTTAATTATTAACCTTGATGTAACAAAATTACGGATTTGGCGAATTATTTGCGATTTTTTTGTGCAATTTAGTGGTCGGATGAGTAGTAAACTTTCATCAATTGCGCTAAAATTTTGTCCAGTTACCAAATGGTCTTGTTTCTATTGTTTACGCCAGCGCTGTTTCGCAGCAAATCAACGGCCAGGCGTTTTTGAGGAGGTTCGCATGTCTACTTATCACGCTTATTCATTGCATCGGATTCTCCTGCGCCGCAGCGCAGTGATCCTGGCAGGTGTGTTGGCTTTACCGGTAATGCTGTTCCGCAGCGACCGCGCCCGTTTTTACAGCTATTTGCACCGCGTCTGGTCAAAAACCAGCGATAAGCCGGTCTGGCTGCAACAGGCGGAACTGGTGTCCTGCGATTTCTACTGATCGCACGCTACCCCAACGCAAACCCTCGCTTTCCAGCGGGGGTTTTTTTATGGCTGCGGTTCGGGCATGGTGTCGATAGCGTTCGTCTCATGGCGCGAATTATTCTACACTTTTAGTCACATCCAACGCTGCGGGAGCCTATCAATGAGTGACAAAATTCCGGTCGGTATCAGCGCTTGCCTGCTTGGCGAGACGGTACGTTTTGATGGTGGTCATAAACGCCTGGCCTTTGCGGTAGAACAACTGGCGCCCTTTGTGCGTTTTGAGCCGATTTGTCCGGAAATGGCTATCGGCTTGCCGACCCCGCGCCCGGCGCTGCGGTTGATCAAAAAACAACATCACGTGGTGTTGCGCCACAGCAATGACGACAGCATCGACGTAACCGAGCGGATGCAGCAGTTTTCCGAGCAGCGTATTGCTGCTTTGCAGCACCTGTGCGGTTACATTGTTTGCGCCAATTCGCCAAGCTGCGGCATGGAGCGGGTCCGTCTGTATGATGAGAACGGTGGCGGCGCGCGTAAAAGCGGCGTCGGGCTGTTCACCGCCGAGCTGCTGCGGCAAATGCCTTGGCTGCCGGTGGAAGAGGACGGGCGGCTGAACGACGCAACGCTGCGGGAAAACTTTGTCGAACGCGTTTATGCGCTGTATGAGTTGAACATGCTGTGGCGTAAAGGCTTGAGTCGCGGCGCACTGATCGCCTTTCACAGTCGCTACAAGCTGTCGCTGTTGGCGCATTCGCAGCCGGAATACCGGGAACTGGGGCGTTTTGTGGCAGGCATCGACAAATGGGATTCGCTGGAAGCCTTCACCCTCGAATACCGCAGCCGCCTGATGAAACTGCTGGCGCACAAGGCCACTCGCCGTAACCACACTAACGTATTGATGCACGTGCAGGGGTATTTCCGCAATCACCTGAGTTCTGCACAGCGTCAGGAACTGGCGCAGTTGATCGATCGTTATCGGCAGGGCGTGCAGCCGTTGTTGGCACCGATAACCCTGCTTAAACATTACATGGCCGAATACCCCGATCGTTATCTGGCCGACCAACGCTATTTCGAGCCCTATCCCGAGGCGCTGCGCCTGCGTTATGGCCACTGATTGACAAGGAGTTTTATGACCACGCATCTGGTCTGGTTGCGTAACGATTTGCGTATCACCGACAACAAAGCCCTGCACGCCGCCTGTAGCGATCCCGAAGCTCGGGTTCTGGCGGTATTTATCGCCACGCCGCAACAATGGCGGCAGCACGAAATGGCGCCGCGTCAGGCGGCGTTTATCCATGAGGGTTTGCTGCAGGTGCAGCAGGCCCTGGCCGAGCGCGGCATTCCCCTTAACTATCACCAATGCGACGACTTCTCAGCTTCAGTGGATTGGCTGGTGGCGTACTGCGCACAGGAACGGGTGGATACGCTGTTTTACAATCGCCAGTACGAAATCAACGAACGCCAGCGTGACCAACGGCTGGAACAGCGTTTAGCCGGGCAGGTGGTTTGCCAGAGTTTTGACGACAGCCTGCTGCTGCCGCCGGGAAGCGTGCGAACCGGCGGCGGCGAAATGTATAAAGTCTATACGCCATTCCGTAAAGCCTTTATCCAGCGTCTGACCGAATCCGACATCCGCTCTGTTCCCGCACCGAAACCGCGAACCGGTGGCGTACTGCCCACCCCTGCCGCACCCGAGACGTTCGATTATCCACCAGCAGAGCCGACAGGGGATTTTCCAAGCGGGGAAGAGGCGGCTTTGCAGCGATTACGTACTTTTTGCCGGGAGCAGGTGCAAGACTATCTTAAGCAGCGCGATCTGCCAGCCATTGACGGTACCAGCAGCCTGTCACCCTATTTGGCGATAGGAGCGTTGTCACCGCGCCAATGCTTTAACCGCCTGCGCGCTGAATGCCCACAGGTGCTGGAAAATCCCGACGGCGGCGCTTTTGGCTGGCTGAATGAACTGATCTGGCGCGAGTTTTATCGGCATTTGATGGTGGCCTATCCTGCGTTATGCAAGCACCGTCCCTTTATCGATTGGACGGATAAGGTACGCTGGCGGAACGACCGCGAGCTGCTGCTGGCCTGGCAGCAGGGCGCCACAGGCTACCCGATCGTTGATGCCGCTATGCGCCAGTTGAATAAAACCGGCTGGATGCATAACCGGTTACGCATGATCAGCGCCAGTTTTCTGGTGAAAGACTTACTGATCGACTGGCGCGAAGGTGAGCGCTATTTCATGTCGCAACTGCTGGACGGCGATCTAGCGGCCAACAACGGCGGTTGGCAGTGGGCGGCCTCCACCGGTACCGACGCCGCGCCGTATTTCCGCATATTTAACCCGACCACTCAGGGCGAACGTTTTGATCCGCAAGGCACTTTTATCCGTAAATGGTTGCCCGAGCTGGCGGATGTACCGGACAATGCTATCCATCAACCCCATCGCTGGGCAGAACAACAGCAGCGCGTGCTGGATTATCCGCTGCCGATTGTCGACCACAAGCAGGCGCGGCTGGAAACGCTGGCGGCCTTTGAGGCGGCGAAGCGCGGGGAATACTAAGGCAACAGCAAGGAGCGAAATAATGATGAAAAAGGTGCTGGCCCTGTGCCTGAGCGGCTATTCAGCCCTGGCGCTGGCCGGTTTTGACGTGGTGGCGCTGGGCGTGGATGGCGGCGTCAGCGACGGCAATCTGACCTCTTATCTGATCCGCAGCGACAACCAGCCGCAGTATCTGGCGCTGGATGCCGGCTCGTTGTTACCGGGTATCGCCAAAGGGCTGGAAAAAGGCAGTTTCCCGCAGGTGACGCCTGAACTGGCGGCTCCTTATACTCCGCAGGGTTATGTATTCCGCCAACTGATTGGCGCTTACTTTATCAGCCATGGTCATCTGGACCATGTGGCGGGGTTGATTATAGGTTCGCCGGAGGACAGCAAGAAGAATATCTATGCCCAGGCCGATACCATTCTGACCCTGCGCAATCATTACTTTAACTGGAAGGCCTGGCCCAATTTCACCGATTCCGGCAACGGATCGCGGTTGGGAACCTACCGGCTGCAAACGGTGCGACCTCAGCAGCGCGTGACGCTGGGCGTGACGGGGTTGAGCGGCGTAATGTATCCGCTCAGCCACGATCGTTATCCTTCTTCGATGTTGCTGATCTCCGATCGCAGCGGCTCTTTCGCCTATTTCGGCGATACCGGCTCGGATACGCTTGAGCAATCACGTAATCTCGACAGCGTCTGGCGCGTGTTGGGGCCGCTCATCGAGCAGAAAAAGCTCAAGGGGATGATCATCGAAAGCTCCTATCCCAACGAAGTTGAAGATAAAAACCTCTACGGGCACCTGACGCCAGCGTGGCTGTTGAAGGAGTTGAAAAACTTGACCCAGTACAGCGGGGGAGAAGGCTCGCTGAAGGATTTCCCGGTGGTCATCAGCCATATCAAACCCAGCCTGAAGCAGGGAGAAGACGTACGCGCGACCATCAAACAGCAGTTGGATCAGGGCAACGATCTGGGCGTGAAGTTCATCCTGATGGAGCAGGGCGACCGGCAGACATTTTGAATTGAAGAGAGAATTTTTATGCGTAACCTCGATCTTGAAAAGTTGATCAACACCGAACTGAATACCGACGCGTTTCAGGATTACGGCCCCAATGGTTTGCAGGTGGAAGGGCGGCCTCATGTGCAGCGTATCGTTACCGGCGTTACCGCCTGTCAGGCGCTGCTGGATGCGGCAGTGGAACATCAGGCCGACGCCGTGGTGGTGCATCACGGCTATTTCTGGAAAAACGAGGCGCCCTCGGTACGTGGCATGAAGCGTAATCGGCTGAAAACGCTGTTGAGCAATGATATCAACCTGTTCGCTTATCACCTGCCGCTGGACGCGCATCCGGTGTTGGGCAACAACGCTCAGCTGGCGCATCAACTGGGCATCCGGGTGATTGGCGAAGTGGAGCCGCTGGTGCCGCACGGCGAATTCGAGCAGCCGCTGACCGGCGCACAATTGCAGCAGCGAATCGAGAGCCGCCTTGGGCGGGCCGTACTGCACTGTGGTGATAACGCTCCGGCGCATATCCGCCGTGTGGCCTGGTGCACCGGTGGCGGTCAGGGCTTTATCGACAGCGCGGCGCGATTTGGCGTCGATGCCTTCATTACCGGAGAGGTTTCCGAGCAAACCATCCACAGCGCGCGTGAAATGGGCATTCACTTTTTTGCCGCCGGCCATCACGCCACTGAGCGCGGCGGCGTCAAGGCGTTGGGTGAATGGCTGGCCCAGCAGCATGGTTTTGATGTGACCTTTATCGATATCCCGAATCCCGCCTGATTTCCCTGCCAGGATCCAGCCCGGTTTATACCGAGGCTGAATCCTTTTAATAGCCTAATCCCTTATTTTCTCGAAGGTTGTTCTATTGACAGCCGGAGCGCTGTCGCGCATAACTGATGTGTTTTCATCGCGATAATAATAAGGAGAAAAGGGTGCAACGAGCACGATGTTACCTGTTAGGTGAACGCGCGGTAGTGCTTGAACTGTCGCCGCCGGTGACGCTGCCAAGCCAGCAGCGGATTTGGGCGCTGGCCGAAAAGCTGAATCATCATCCCGACGTGCGCGAAGTGGTGCCCGGCATGAACAACCTTACGCTGCTGCTGAAGACGCCGCAGGCCAATGCCGAAATGATGTTGACGCTGTTGCAACAAGGTTGGGACAGCGAGCAGATCCTGGTGCCGGAATCGCGTCAGGTGGATATTCCGGTGATCTATGGCGGACAGGATGGGCCCGATCTGGATGAGGTAGCGCGCCACACCGGCATGACCCCGCAGCAGGTGGTGGAGTGCCATTCCTCCGCGGATTACGTGGTCTATTTCCTTGGTTTTCAACCTGGTTTCTCCTACATGGGCGGCATGCCGGACAAGTTGGCGACGCCGCGCCGTGCCGAACCGCGCCTGTCGGTGGCCGCCGGCTCCGTGGGTATCGGTGGCAGTCAGACCGGTATTTATCCGCTGGTGACCCCCGGCGGCTGGCAGTTGATCGGCCGTACACCTCTGGCGCTGTTTAATCCCTATGAAATGCCGCCCACCCTGCTGCGCCCCGGCGACAGCGTGCGGTTTGTTCCACAGAAGGAGGGCGTATGCTGAAGATCCTGCGTGCGGGCATTTACACCACGGTGCAGGATTTGGGCCGTAACGGTTTCCGTCGTCTGGGCGTCAGCCAGGGCGGTGCGCTCGACGAACCAGCGCTGAGGATCGCCAACCTGCTGGTGGGTAACGATGCCAATGCCGCCGGGCTGGAAATCACCCTGGGGCAATTTAGCGCTGAATTTACCCGATCGGGCTGGATCGCGCTGACCGGCGCCGGTTGCGATGCGCAACTGGACGGTAAGCCGCTGTGGACCGGCTGGCGTTATCCGGTTAATGCGGGCCAGCATCTGATGCTGAAAATACCAAAACGCGGCATGCGCAGTTATCTGGCGATAGACGGTGGTATCGCCGTGCCGGAAATACTCGGTTCACGCAGCACCGACAACAAAGCCGCTTTTGGCGGGCTGGAAGGACGTAACCTGCGAGATGGCGACTGCCTGCCGTTGGGAGCGGGGCGCGAATTGCGTAAGCAAAGCACCGGCGTGAAACAACTGTTGTTCAACAACCGTATCCGGGCCTTGCCGGGGCCGGAATATGACGAATTCAGCGAAGAGGCGAAAGAGTCTTTCTGGCGTACTGCCTGGCAGCTGAGCCCGCAGAGCAACCGCATGGGCTACCGTTTGCACGGCAGCAGCGCGCTGAACCGCACCACCGAACGCGAGATGTTGTCGCATGGCCTGCTGCCGGGCGTGGTTCAGGTGCCGCATAACGGTCAGCCGATCGTGCTGATGGCCGATGCTCAAACTACCGGTGGTTACCCGCGTATTGCCTGCGTGATCGAAGCCGATCTCTATCATTTGGCGCAGATCCGTCTGGGAGAGGCTATCCACTTTGTTCCCTGTACCCTGGCCCAGGCGCAGCGCGCCAAGGCCGAACAGGAGCACTTTATCCAACAGATTGCCTGGGGGTTAGATGAACGTTGATTTGAATGCCGATCTTGGCGAAGGCTGCGCTAACGATCGGGCGCTGCTGCAATTGGTCAGCTCGGCCAATATCGCCTGCGGTTTTCACGCCGGGGATGCGCAAACCATGCGCCAGTCGGTGCGTTGGGCGCTGCAGTACGGCGTGGCGATTGGCGCACATCCGAGTTTTCCCGATCGCGAGAACTTTGGTCGTACCCGCATGCAGTTGCCGCCGGAAACGGTGTATGCGCAGGTGGTGTATCAACTCGGTGCGCTGGCGGCGATCGCCCGTGCAGAAGGCGGGGTAATGGTGCACGTGAAGCCGCACGGCATGTTGTACAACCAGGCGGCCGTGGAGCCGGCGCTGGCGGAAGCCATTGCCCGCGCGGTTAAAGCAGTCGATCCGGCTTTGCGCCTGGTGGGGCTGGCGGGCAGCGAACTGATCCGCGCCGGTGAAAAGCAAGGTTTGGCGACGCGACAAGAGGTCTTTGCCGATCGCGGTTATCAGGCCGATGGCACGCTGGTACCACGGGGTCAGCCAGGGGCTTTGATTACCAGCGACGAACAGGCGCTGGCGCAAACGTTGGAAATGGTACGCCACCATCGGGTTCGCACTCTGGACGGCACCTGGGCCGCCGTTCGGGCCGAAACCGTCTGCCTGCATGGCGACGGTGAACATGCGCTGGAATACGCGCGCACGCTGCGCCAACGTTTTGCCGTGGAGGGCATTAGCGTCAGCGCTGAGTAGTAAGCAGTACACACAACATCACAAACTAAAAAATATTAGAAATTATCGAGGGAATACTATGGAACAGGCCGTTAACCTCTGGCCACTGATTGGCATTGCCGCCATCGTGGTCGGGTTTGTTTTACGCTTTAACCCCGTGCTGGTGGTGATTGTCGCCGGCATTATCACCGGGCTGGCGGCACTGATGCCGCTGGATGTGATCCTGGAAAAACTGGGTGAGGGCTTCTTGAATACCCGTAACCTGCCGCTGATCCTGCTGCTGCCGTTGGCGGTGATCGGTTTGCTGGAACGCCACGGTTTGAAAGAGCGTGCACAGGCATGGATCGCCAAGATCAAAAGCGCCACCGCTGGACGTTTGCTGATCGTCTATCTGTTCGTGCGCGAAATTACTGCCGCCATGGGGCTGACCAGCCTGGGTGGGCATCCGCAAATGGTGCGTCCGCTGTTGGCACCTATGGCGGAAGGGGCCGCGGAAAACCGTTACGGCGAGCTGCCGGAGCGTACGCGCCACCGCCTGCGTGCCATGTCTGCCGCGACGGATAACGTCGGGTTGTTCTTTGGCGAAGACATTTTTGTGGCCTTCGGTGCGATCATCTTCATGCACAACTTTATGCTGGAATCCGGTGGTATCCAGACCGAGCCGCTGCATATCGCCTTGTGGGGCATTCCCACCGCGATCTTTGCCTTCCTGATCCATGCGTTCCGGCTTTACCGGATGGATAAGCAGCTCAGCGCTGAATTGTCGCAGCTTAATCAGGCGGCGCTGCAGGCCAAAGGAGATGCCCAATGACTTTCCAACAACAATATCTCTATTGGCTGGCCGGCGTGGTGCTGCTGATTGTCGCCGTGATGTCGTTCCGCGATCGCGCCAACCCACGGCGCATTACCACCGGCCTGTTCTGGGCGTTGTACGGCGTGGTGTTCCTGGTCGGTGACTGGACCTATAGCCTGTTGGGCGACGTGCTGGGAGAGGGCAGTAACGAAAAACGCATGCTGCATATCATCGTCGGCGTGGTGGTAGTGGTCATGGCGTTGATCGCCGGCTTTGGTGGCGTGCGTCTGGGTAGCTATCATCAACGGACTCCCCAGCAGCGCGAAGAGAGCGCGAAACGCTTGGGTAACCGGCTGTTTATTCCGGCGCTGGCCATCCCGGTGGTGACGGTGGTTGGCGTGCTGCTGTTCAACAATATTCCGTCACTGCAAACTGCGGTGTTCGGCAGCGGCAACCACGCTACCTTGATTACCCTGTTCTCAATGACCGCCGGTTGTTTGCTGGGGTTGGTTATTGCGGTGAAAATGACCCATGAAAAAGCGCTGCAACCGATTCAGGAAGCGCGCCGCCTGCTGGATTCCATCGGTTGGGCGTTTATTTTGCCGCAAATCCTCGCCACGCTGGGCTTGCTGTTTACCGCCGCAGGCGTCGGCACGGCCATCTCTCATCTGACTCAAGAGTATCTGGCGGTGGATAACCGCTTTATTGCGGTGGCGGTTTATGCCATCGGTATGGCGCTGTTGACCATGGTGATGGGTAACGCCTTTGCCGCTTTCCCGATCGTCACTGCCGGTATTGGCATCCCGATCCTGGTGCTGCAACACGGCGGTAACCCGGCGGTGATGGCGGCCATCGGCATGTTTTCCGGCTATTGCGGCACGCTGATGACGCCAATGGCTGCTAACTTTAATATTGTACCGGCGGCGTTGCTGGAATTGCCGGACAAGAATGCGGTCATCAAGGCGCAGGTGCCGACCGGGGTGCTGCTGCTGTTGGTGAACGTATTCCTGCTTTATTTCCTGATGTTCCTTTAAGGAGAACGCATGCAAAAGGTGTTGATCACGGGCTTTGAGCCCTTTGGCGGCGAGCGCGTTAATCCTTCGTGGGAAGTGGTAAAGCAACTCAATGATATGGAGCTTTCCGGCGCGCGCATTATTGCGCGCCAGCTGCCCTGCGTATTCGGCGCGGCGCTGGAAGCGCTCAATGAGGCGATTGATAACGTACAGCCAGTGATGGTGTTAGCTATCGGCCAGGCCGGTGGACGGACTGACATTACGCTGGAACGCGTGGCAATCAATATCGACGATGCGCGTATTCCGGATAATCAGGGGCAGCAGCCGATAGACGAGCCTATCGTTGAAAACGGGCCTGCGGCCTATTTCAGCACCTTGCCCGTCAAGGCGATGGTTGAAGCGATGCGTGAAGCGGGCATCCCGGCTTCCGTATCGCAAACGGCCGGCACCTACGTTTGCAACCATGTGATGTACGGCTTGTTGCACCGTTTAAGCAAACAGCAGGCGATCAAGGGTGGGTTCATTCATATCCCTTATCTGCCGGAGCAGGCTGCCGCACATCCTGGCGCTCCCAGCATGGCGGCAACCACGGTGTTGTTCGCGCTGGAACTGGCCGTCTCCATTGCGCTGCAGGTTGAACACGATTTGAAGGTCGTCGGCGGCGCGACGCATTAATCGCCGTTTTTCCCCGGCGCGGTTTGTCGCGTCGGGGGCTACTCAGGAGTGATTCTATGCCGGAAGGACCGGAGATTCGCCGGGCGGCAGATGCACTGGCGGCGGCGGTGATCGACCAGCCGCTGACCGACGTCGGTTTTGCCTTTCCCCAGCTTAAACACTATCGCGACCGGTTAATCGGTGAGCGGATCATTGCTATCGAGCCGCGCGGCAAGGCGTTGCTGACTCACTTTTCCAATGGGCTGACGCTTTATAGCCATAACCAATTGTATGGCGTGTGGAAGGTGGTGAACGCAGGGGAAACGCCGAAAACCAAACGGGATCTGCGCGTACGGCTGGAAACGGCGGAGCGGGCAATTCTGTTGTACAGCGCTTCGGATATTACCCTTGGGCCGCGCGAGGAAATTGAACAGCATCCGTTTTTGCAACGCATCGGCCCCGACGTGCTGGATATGACGCTGACGGAAACGGCGGTAGAACAGCGGCTGCTGTCGCCGAGGTTTCGTCGCAGGCAACTGGGCGGCATGTTGCTCGATCAGGCGTTTCTTGCCGGACTGGGCAATTATCTGCGCGCAGAAATTCTCTGGCAGGCCGAACTGGCACCGCAGCATAAGCCGCAAGATCTGTCGCCAGAGGCTTTGCAACGGCTGGCAAAGGCTTTGCTGGCGGTGCCGAGGCTGTCTTACCAGACTCGTGGGCAGGTGAATGAGAACCGTCATCACGGCGCGTTATTCAGCTTCAAGGTATTTCACCGCAGCGGTGAGCCCTGCGAACGTTGCGGCGCGATGATCGTCCGTACTTCGTTGTCGTCGCGGCCGTTTTATTGGTGTCCCGGCTGTCAGAAATAGCAAAAAAAAGCCGCCCATCGGGCGGCTTGTGCGGCTTTATGTAGGGTAAAGCGGCGTTATTTGTTTTTCACCTGAGATTTGAAATCGCGTTCGGCATAGCCGGTGTACAACTGACGCGGACGGGCAATCTTGATGCCTTCGTCGTGCATTTCGTTCCAGTGTGCAATCCAGCCGATGGTACGGGCGATGGCGAAGATTACGGTGAACATGGAAGAAGGAATGCCCATTGCCTTCAGAATGATGCCTGAGTAGAAGTCGACGTTCGGGTACAGCTTCTTCTCGATGAAGTACGGGTCGTTCAGCGCGATGTGTTCCAGCTCCATCGCCACTTCCAGCAGGTTGTCGTCCTTCTTGTTCAGCTCTTTCAGCACTTCGTGACAGGTTTCGCGCATCACGGTGGCGCGTGGGTCGTAGTTCTTGTACACGCGGTGGCCAAAGCCCATCAGACGGAAGGAGTCGTTCTTGTCCTTGGCGCGTTTGATAAACTCAGGGATGTGCTCAACGGTCTTGATCTCTTCCAGCATTTTCAGTGCGGCTTCGTTGGCGCCGCCGTGTGCCGGGCCCCACAGGGAGGCGATACCGGCCGCGATACAGGCAAACGGGTTAGCGCCTGAAGAACCGGCGGTACGTACGGTAGAGGTGGAAGCGTTCTGCTCGTGGTCTGCGTGCAGGATCAGGATGCGATCCATTGCGCGTTCCAGCACTGGGTTCACCACGTATTCTTCACACGGGGTCGCGAACATCATGTGCAGGAAGTTACCGGCGTAGGACAGGTCGTTACGTGGATAAACGAACGGCTGACCCAGGGAATATTTGTAACACATGGCCGCCACGGTAGGCATTTTGGACAGCAGGCGGAACGCGGTGATCTCGCGGTGACGCTCGTTGTTGACGTCCAGCGCATCGTGGTAGAACGCCGCCAGGGCACCGGTCACGCCGCACAGCACCGCCATAGGGTGCGAGTCGCGGCGGAAGCCACGGAACAGATGGGTGATCTGATCGTGGATCATGGTGTGACGGGTGACGGTCGTTTTGAAGGTTTCGAACTCTTCTGCGGTTGGGGTCTCGCCGTACAGCAGGATGTAGCACACTTCCAGGTAAGAAGACTCTTTCGCCAGCTGTTCAATCGGGAAGCCACGGTGCAGCAGCACGCCTTTGTCACCGTCGATAAAGGTGATTTTGGATTCGCAGGAAGCGGTAGAGGTAAAGCCGGGATCAAACGTGAAATAACCTTTGGAGCCCAGGGCGCGGACATCGAGGACATCGGGGCCCAGTGTCGGGGATAATACGCCCAGTTCGATTGGAGCTTCACCATCATTAATGGTTAGCGTCGCTTTCTTATCAGTCATTTACTGTCTCCTTAGCGCCTTATTTTAAAAACCTCTAACAACTGAAATACCTTAATTCTCCTCAGGTTGCCCGCAAAAAATGGTGCGGACGCTAACTCTGTGAGCGACTGCGCAAATGCGCGGGTAGGGTACAGAGTGCTAACCAGGCGAACGAGGCGGGTGACCAGTTGTTAACGATTCATCGGAATTCGTTATATTCTGTTAATCTTACCTACGACGTGTTCGGGGGTTGTTGAACCTATCCCAATAAACTGTTTTATATGCCTTATTTTATTTAATCTGCGGCGAACTGCTGCAAACATGCCCGGCAAAAACCGCCATTGGGATAGGTTCTGCCAAATACACTGTTGCATATCTTGAACACAGGGGGAAGTGTATCTGCTGACCTATAGCGCATCATAGGACCGTTTGTGCCCCTATATGTAATGGAATTGTTGATCTCTTGTCAAATCAGATAATTAATTTTGTGCCAATTGTGAAATTCGTGATCTAAATCACTGTTCGGGGGAAATGTTACCAAAGGGATTGTATGGGAATTGTAATCAGAATGTGATCCTCCTATACTGCCGCCAGGTCTCCGGGATACCCTGAAGTAGGAGCACCCAGCGTTATAACTACGCGCCGTTTAAGCACAGAGGATGTTGTTGTTTGAGCGCGTGACGTGTGAGGGTTTTGGCTCTTAACGCTGTCTGATCCCCGCCCAGGCCGGAGGAAGGAAAATAATAAGAGCTGTGTGGGCAAAAACGTGAAAAAACAAAGACCTGTCAACCTGGATCTGCAAACGATCCGGTTTCCCGTAACTGCGATAGCGTCCATCTTACACCGAGTCTCTGGCGTAATTACCTTCGTTGCCGTGGGTATCCTCCTCTGGCTGCTGGGCCTGTCTCTCTCTTCCCAAGAGGGGTTCATGCAGGCTGCCGCCATCATGAATAGCTTCGTTGTCAAATTCATATTCTGGGGCATCCTCACGGCGCTGGCCTATCACATTTGCGGTGGTATTCGCCACTTGTTAATGGATTTTGGCTATATCGAAGAGAGTTTAGCTGCCGGTACCCGTTCTGCCCAGGTGGCGATCGGTCTGACCGTCGTGCTGTCAGTTCTGGCTGGAGTCCTCGTATGGTAAACAATGTTTCTGCATTAGGACGCAACGGCGTACACGACTGGTTGTTACTGCGTGCTTCCGCTATCGTCATCACCCTGTATGTTCTGTATATCCTGGGCTTCTTCGTTACGGCTCCGGATCTCACCTACGAAATCTGGCGCGGCTTTTTCGCCACCTCTATTACGAAAGTGTTCACCCTGCTGACGCTGCTGTCGATTCTGGTTCACGCCTGGGTCGGTTTGTGGCAGGTCTTGACGGATTACGTCAAGCCTTTGGCGGTACGTCTGGTGTTGCAACTGGCGATTGTTGTCGTGTTGCTGGTCTATTTACTGTACGGAACAATCGTAGTGTGGGGTGCATAAGATGAAACTGCCGATCAGAGAATTTGATGCTGTAGTTATCGGTGCAGGCGGCGCAGGTATGCGCGCGGCACTGCAAATTTCTCAAGCAGGCTCCAGCTGTGCCCTGCTGTCCAAAGTATTCCCGACCCGTTCCCACACCGTGTCTGCACAGGGTGGCATCACCGTAGCCCTGGGTAACAACCACGATGATAACTGGGAATGGCATATGTATGACACGGTGAAGGGTTCCGATTATATCGGTGACCAGGACGCCATTGAATATATGTGTAAAACCGGCCCGGAAGCGGTTCTGGAGCTGGAGCATATGGGCCTGCCGTTCTCGCGTACGGACGAAGGCCGCATTTATCAGCGTCCGTTCGGCGGCCAGTCACTGAACTTCGGTGGCGCACAGGCGGCACGCACCGCGGCGGCAGCTGACCGTACCGGTCACGCGTTGTTGCACACCCTGTACCAACAGAATCTGAAAAATCACACCACTATCTTCTCCGAGTGGTATGCGCTGGATCTGGTGAAAAACCAGGATGGCGCAGTGGTCGGCACCACGGCTATCTGCATCGAAACCGGTGAAGTGGTTTACTTCAAAGCCAAGGCCACCGTGCTGGCGACCGGCGGTGCAGGCCGTATTTACCAGTCCACCACCAACGCCCACATCAACACCGGCGACGGTGTCGGTATGGCGCTGCGCGCCGGCGTGCCGGTGCAGGACATGGAAATGTGGCAGTTCCACCCGACCGGCATCGCCGGCGCCGGGGTATTGGTGACCGAAGGTTGCCGTGGCGAAGGTGGTTATCTGCTGAACAAACACGGCGAGCGTTTCATGGAGCGCTATGCGCCGAACGCCAAAGACCTGGCGGGCCGTGATGTCGTAGCCCGTTCTATCATGATTGAAATCCGCGAAGGCCGCGGCTGTGACGGTCCATGGGGCCCACACGTCAAGCTGAAGCTGGATCACCTGGGCAAAGAAGTGCTGGAATCCCGTCTGCCGGGCATTCTGGAACTGTCGCGCACCTTCGCGCACGTCGACCCGGTGAAAGAGCCGATTCCGGTTATCCCAACCTGCCACTACATGATGGGCGGTATTCCGACCAAAGTGACTGGCCAGGCGCTGACCGTGAACGAAAAAGGCGAAGACGTGGTGATCCCGGGCCTGTTCGCCGTGGGCGAAATTGCCTGCGTATCGGTGCACGGCGCCAACCGTCTGGGCGGCAACTCGTTGCTGGACCTGGTGGTGTTCGGTCGTGCCGCCGGCATGCATCTGCATGAGTCTCTGGCGGAGCAGGGCGAAAGCCGTGATGCCAGCGATTCTGATGTAGAGGCGTCGCTGGATCGTCTGAACCGCTGGAACAACACCCGTTCCGGTGAAGATCCGGTCGAAATCCGTAAGGCGCTTCAAGCCTGCATGCAGCACAACTTCTCGGTATTCCGCGAAGGCGATGCGATGGCGAAAGGCCTGGAAGAGCTGAAAGTGATCCGTGAACGTCTGAAGAACGCACGTCTGGACGATACCTCCAGCGAGTTCAACACCCAGCGCATCGAATGCCTGGAGCTGGATAACCTGATGGAGACCGCGTTTTCCACCGCCGTGTCGGCCAACTTCCGTACCGAAAGCCGTGGCGCACACAGCCGCTTCGACTTCCCGGAACGTGATGACGCCAACTGGCTGTGTCACTCGCTGTATCAGCCGCAATCGGAAAGCATGACGCGTCGTGAAGTGAACATGCAACCGAAGCTGCGCCCGGCATTCCCGCCGAAAGTGCGTTCTTACTAATTGCGGAGATCGATTGATGAAACTCGAATTTTCAATTTATCGCTACAATCCGGATGTTGATGACGCTCCGCATATGCAGGACTACAGCCTGGAAGCGGAAGAAGGTCGCGACATGATGTTGCTGGATGCCTTGATCCTGCTGAAAGAAAAAGATCCCAGCCTGTCGTTTCGTCGTTCCTGCCGCGAAGGCGTGTGTGGTTCCGACGGGATCAACATGAACGGCAAAAACGGCCTGGCTTGTATCACCCCGATCTCGTCGCTGCGTAAAGGCAACAACAAGATTGTGATCCGCCCGCTGCCTGGTTTGCCGGTAGTGCGCGATCTGGTGGTGGATATGGGTCAGTTCTACACCCAGTATGAAAAGATCAAACCTTACCTGCAGAACGACGGCAAGAACCCGCCGGCGCGTGAGCACCTGCAATCGCCGGAGCAACGTGCCAAGCTGGACGGACTTTATGAGTGCATTTTATGCGCTTGTTGTTCGACCTCTTGCCCATCATTCTGGTGGAACCCGGACAAATTCATTGGCCCGGCTGGCCTGCTGGCGGCATACCGCTTCCTGATTGACAGCCGTGACACGGAAACGGAAGAACGTTTAGACGATCTAGACGACGCTTTCAGTGTTTTCCGCTGCCATAGCATTATGAATTGTGTCAGTGTATGTCCTAAAGGCTTGAACCCGACGCGTGCTATCGGTCATATCAAGTCTATGCTGCTGCAACGCGGCGCATAAGTGGGACGAGATGCTGCGCCGGGCAGTTTCCGGCGCACATCACAAAGGAGGGAGCCTCTAAAAACTGACCCGTGGCTGCGGCACTATGCAGCCAGGTTCGCCCGCCGGTTTTTAGAGGTTCCTTGTAAGGGACCGCAAGGTCCATAGCAGAACGTACCGTAAAAGTACGTCGAGTGAACCGTTTCTACGGCAAACCGTATCCATCACGGTAATTATGTTAACCACGGCGAAAACTAAAGCTTCAAAGCTTAAGGGATCATGATGCAGAACGGCGCAATGAAGGCCTGGCTGGATTCCTCCTATCTGGCGGGCGCGAACCAGTCTTACATAGAACAGCTCTATGAAGACTTCTTAACCGATCCGGGCTCCGTTGAAGATAGCTGGCGTTCCATTTTTCAACAGCTACCAACCGCGGGTGTAAAACCCGATCAGCTTCACTCTCAAACGCGTGACTACTTCCGCCGCCTGGCGAAAGACTCCGCGCGTTACAACACCACCATCAACGATCCAGACACCGATGCCAAGCAGGTCAAGGTACTGCAGCTGATTAACGCCTTCCGTTTCCGCGGACATCAGCATGCCAACCTCGATCCGCTCGGTCTGTGGCAGCGTGAGCAAGTTCCTGACCTTGAACCCGCCTATCACAACCTGACCGAAGCCGACTTCCAGGAAACCTTCAACGTGGGTTCTTTCGCTATCGGCAAAGAAACCATGAAGCTGGGCGACCTGTATGCCGCGCTGAAGCAGACCTATTGTGGTTCGATCGGTGCGGAATACATGCACATTACCAACACTGAAGAGAAACGCTGGATCCAGCAGCGTATTGAATCGGTGGTGGGGCACGCCAGCTTTACCGATGACGAGAAACGCCGCTTCCTGAACGAACTGACCGCAGCGGAAGGTCTGGAGCGTTACCTCGGCGCCAAATTCCCAGGGGCGAAACGCTTCTCGCTGGAAGGTGGCGATGCGCTGGTACCGATGCTCAAAGAGATGGTGCGTCACGCCGGCAAGAACGGCACGCGCGAAGTGGTATTGGGCATGGCCCACCGCGGCCGTCTGAACGTGTTGATCAACGTACTGGGTAAAAAACCTGCCGACCTGTTCGACGAGTTTGCCGGCAAGCATAAAGAGCACCTCGGCACCGGTGACGTGAAATATCACCAGGGCTTCTCCTCTGACGTAGAAACCGAAGGCGGCATGGTTCACCTGGCGCTGGCGTTTAACCCGTCGCACCTGGAGATCGTCAGCCCGGTAGTCATGGGGTCAGTTCGTGCCCGCCGTGACCGTCTGGACGAAGCGCGCAGCAATATGGTACTGCCAATCACCATCCACGGTGACGCCGCCATTACCGGCCAGGGCGTGGTTCAGGAAACCCTGAACATGTCGCAGGCTCGTGGCTACGAAGTGGGCGGCACGGTGCGTATCGTGATCAACAACCAGGTTGGTTTCACCACTTCCAACCCGCTGGATGCGCGTTCTACCGAATACTGTACTGACATCGCCAAGATGGTGCAGTCGCCGATCTTCCACGTGAATGCTGACGATCCGGAAGCGGTGGCCTTTGTGACCCGCCTGGCGTTGGATTTCCGTAACACCTTCAAACGTGACGTGATGATCGATCTGGTCTGCTACCGTCGCCATGGGCATAACGAGGCCGACGAGCCAAGTGCAACCCAGCCGGTGATGTACCAGAAGATCAAAAAACACCCGACGCCGCGCAAGCTTTATGCTGACGTGCTGACCGAACAGAAAGTCGCCAGCCTGGAAGATGCCACGGAAATGGTCAACCTGTATCGTGATGCACTCGACCGCGGCGATTGCGTGGTTGAAGAGTGGCGTCCGATGAATCTGCATAGCTTTACCTGGTCGCCGTACCTTAACCACGAATGGGATGAAGAGTACCCAAGCAAGGTTGAGATGAAGCGCCTGCAGGAACTGGCCCGTCGCATCAGCACCGTGCCGGAAGCGATCGAAATGCAGTCACGCGTAGCGAAAATCTACGCAGACCGCGCAGAGATGGCGGCAGGCAATAAAGCGTTCGACTGGGGCGCGGCGGAAACGCTGGCCTACGCCACCATGGTCGATGAAGGCATCCCTATTCGCCTTTCCGGTGAAGACGCCGGCCGCGGTACCTTCTTCCACCGTCACGCCGTGGTGCATAACCAGAAAAACGGTTCGGTCTACGTTCCGCTGGCCAATGTTCACAGCGGGCAGGGCGAGTTCAAAGTTTGGGACTCCGTGCTGTCAGAAGAAGCCGTATTGGCGTTCGAATATGGTTATGCCACTGCAGAACCGCGCACCCTGACCATTTGGGAAGCGCAGTTCGGTGACTTCGCCAACGGCGCTCAGGTGGTGATCGACCAGTTCATCAGCTCCGGCGAGCAGAAATGGGGTCGTATGTGCGGCCTGGTGATGCTGCTGCCGCACGGTTACGAAGGCCAGGGCCCAGAGCACTCCTCTGCGCGTCTGGAACGTTACCTGCAGCTGTGTGCTGAGCAGAACATGCAGGTGTGCATCCCGTCCACCCCGGCGCAGGTTTACCATATGCTGCGTCGTCAGGCGCTGCGCGGTATGCGTCGTCCGTTGGTGGTGATGTCGCCGAAATCTCTGCTGCGTCATCCGCTGGCGACTTCATCCCTGGATGAGCTGGCTAACGGCACCTTCCTGCCGGCGATCGGTGAGATCGACGAGCTGGATCCGAAAGCGGTCAAACGCGTGGTCATGTGCTCCGGTAAGGTCTATTACGATCTGTTGGAACAACGCCGCAAGAACGACCAGAAAGACGTGGCTATCATCCGCATCGAGCAGCTGTACCCGTTCCCGCATCAGGCCGTTCAGGCGGTGCTGGAGAAGTATGCTCACGTGCATGATTTCGTCTGGTGTCAGGAAGAGCCGCTGAACCAGGGTGCCTGGTACTGCAGCCAACACAACTTCCGTGAAGTGGTGCCGTTCGGGGCTTCTTTACGTTACGCCGGACGTCCAGCCTCTGCCTCACCGGCAGTCGGTTATATGTCCGTACACCAGAAGCAGCAACAGGCTCTGGTTAATGACGCGCTGAATATTGTTAAAGATTAAGGGAAAGCTAAATGAGTAGCGTAGATATTCTGGTACCTGACCTTCCTGAATCGGTTGCGGATGCGACCGTAGCCACCTGGCACAAGAAACCAGGTGACAGCGTCCAGCGTGACGAAGTTCTGGTTGAAATCGAAACTGACAAAGTGGTTCTGGAAGTTCCGGCAAGTGAAGCCGGGATCCTCGATGCGATCGTGGAGGAAGAGGGAGCAACCGTGCTTTCTCGCCAGCTGCTAGGCCGCATCCGCCCGGGCGACAGCTCCGGCAAGCCGACCGCTGAGAAGAGCCAGGAGAAAGAAGCCACGCCTGCACAGCGCGCGACTGCCAGCCTGGAAGAAGAGAGCAATGACGCGCTCAGCCCGGCGATCCGCCGCCTGATCGCCGAACACGATCTCGATGCTGCCGCCATCAAAGGCAGCGGCGTGGGTGGCCGTATCACCCGTGAAGACGTGGAGGCGCACCTGGCTAACGGCAAAAAAGCCGACAAACCAGCCGCCGTCGAAGCCGCACCGCAGCCTGCTCTGAGCAGCCGCAGCGAAAAACGCGTGCCGATGACCCGCCTGCGCAAACGCGTGGCAGAGCGCCTGTTGGAAGCGAAGAACAGCACTGCGATGCTGACCACCTTCAACGAAATCAACATGCAGCCGATCATGGACCTGCGCAAGCAGTACGGTGAAGCTTTCGAAAAACGTCACGGTGTACGTCTGGGCTTCATGTCCTTCTACATCAAGGCGGTGGTTGAAGCCCTGAAGCGCTTCCCGGAAGTGAACGCTTCCATCGACGGCACCGACGTGGTCTACCACAACTACTTCGATATCAGCATTGCGGTATCTACCCCACGTGGCCTGGTGACCCCAGTTCTGCGCGACGTAGACACCATGAGCATGGCGGACATCGAGAAGAAAATCAAAGAGCTGGCAGTCAAGGGCCGTGATGGCAAACTGACTGTGGAAGAGCTGACCGGCGGTAACTTCACCATTACCAACGGCGGCGTATTCGGTTCACTGATGTCTACCCCGATCATCAACCCACCGCAGAGCGCCATCCTGGGCATGCACGCCATTAAAGATCGCCCAATGGCGGTTAAAGGCCAGGTTGTGATCCAGCCAATGATGTATCTGGCACTGTCTTACGATCACCGCCTGATCGACGGTAAAGAATCCGTCGGTTACCTGGTGACGGTTAAAGAGATGCTGGAAGATCCGGCTCGTCTGCTGCTGGACGTATAACCCTGATGGGCGCGGTACGCCGCGCCCACACTCTGTGCTATGTGGCCGACGAAAGTCATGCGGTTTTCCGCCAAAATGACTCGGCTAAAACCTTCAGAACTGAATGGATAGAACATCATGAATTTACACGAATATCAGGCAAAACAGCTGTTTGCTCGGTATGGCATGCCGGCACCAACCGGTTACGCCTGTACCACACCGCGTGAAGCGGAAGAAGCCGCATCCAAAATCGGCTCCGGCCCGTGGGTGGTTAAATGTCAGGTTCATGCTGGCGGCCGCGGTAAAGCTGGCGGCGTTAAAGTCGTTAACAGCAAAGAAGACATCCGTGCTTTCGCTGAAGCCTGGCTGGGCAAGCGTCTGGTGACCTACCAGACTGACGCGCTGGGCCAGCCGGTTCACCAGATCTTGGTAGAAGCCGCAACCGACATCGATAAAGAACTGTACCTGGGTGCGGTAGTTGACCGTGCAAGCCGTCGCGTGGTGTTCATGGCATCCACCGAGGGTGGCGTTGAGATTGAGAAAGTTGCGGAAGAAACGCCGGAGCTGATCCACAAAATGACCATCGACCCACTGGCAGGCCCGCAGCCTTACCAGGGCCGTGAACTGGCCTTCAAACTGGGCCTGACCGGTAAGCAGGTTGGCCAATTCGCCAAGATCTTCATGGGCCTGGCGACCCTGTTCCTGGAGCGTGACCTGGCGATGGTTGAGATTAACCCGCTGGTGGTGACCAAGCAGGGCGATCTGATCTGTCTGGACGGCAAACTGGGCGCTGACGGTAACGCACTGTTCCGTCAACCTGAGCTGCGTGAAATGCGTGACCTGTCGCAAGAAGACGAGCGTGAATCCCGTGCGGCACAGTGGGAGCTGAACTACGTTGCTCTCGACGGCAACATCGGCTGCATGGTTAACGGCGCAGGCCTGGCGATGGGGACCATGGACATCGTTAAACTGCACGGCGGTGAGCCAGCCAACTTCCTCGACGTAGGCGGTGGTGCAACCAAAGAGCGCGTGACCGAAGCCTTCAAAATCATCCTGTCCGACGACAAGGTGAAAGCGGTATTGGTTAACATTTTCGGTGGTATCGTGCGCTGCGACCTGATCGCTGACGGTATCATTGGCGCAGTAGCCGAAGTGGGCGTTAACGTCCCGGTGGTGGTGCGTCTGGAAGGGAATAACGCCGAACTGGGCGCCAAGAAACTGGCGGACAGCGGTCTGAATATCATTGCTGCGACCAGCCTGACTGATGCGGCTCAGCAAGTTGTTGCGGCAGTGGAGGGTAAATAATGTCCATTTTAATCGATAAGAACACCAAAGTTATCTGTCAGGGTTTCACCGGTAGCCAGGGGACCTTCCACTCCGAACAAGCTATCGCTTACGGCACCAAAATGGTCGGTGGCGTGACGCCGGGCAAAGGCGGCACTCAGCACCTGGGCCTGCCGGTGTTCAACACCGTGCGTGAAGCGGTTGAAGCGACCGGCGCCACGGCGTCTGTGATCTACGTACCGGCACCGTTCTGCAAAGACTCCATTCTGGAAGCTATCGATGCAGGCATCAAACTGATCATCACCATTACCGAAGGCATCCCGACGCTGGATATGCTGACCGTCAAGGTGAAGCTGGATGAAGCCGGCGTGCGCATGATTGGTCCGAACTGCCCAGGCGTTATCACCCCGGGCGAGTGCAAAATCGGCATCATGCCAGGCCACATCCACCTGCCAGGCAAAGTGGGCATCGTATCCCGCTCCGGCACCCTGACCTACGAAGCGGTGAAGCAAACCACCGATACCGGTCTGGGCCAGTCTACCTGTGTGGGCATCGGCGGTGACCCGATCCCAGGCTCCAACTTCATCGATATCCTGAAATTGTTCCAGGAAGATCCGCAAACTGAAGCGATCGTCATGATCGGTGAGATCGGCGGCAGCGCAGAAGAAGAAGCTGCGGCTTACATCAAAGAACACGTGACCAAACCCGTCGTGGGCTACATCGCGGGCGTTACCGCGCCTAAAGGTAAGCGTATGGGCCATGCCGGTGCCATTATTGCCGGCGGCAAAGGCACTGCAGACGAGAAATTCGCAGCGCTGGAAGCGGCAGGGGTTAAAACCGTGCGCAGCCTGGCCGATATCGGCGAAGCTGTGAAAGCAGTTCTGAACCGCTAATTTAACCTGCGGTAGTCCGTATCCAAGCAGGGTCAGACCAAGCGTCTGGCCCTGTTTTTTTTTGCCTGCTGGAGGGGCTGCCGGGCATCAGTGTGGTGGCGGTGGGGATTAACGGCGTCAATTAAGTGGAAAAGGGGATGGGGCAGGGGTATTTAAGCGCGGCTTTATCGATAATTATTCTTTTTATTGCCTACAATTATCAGAGTAAAAAAATAAGCTAAGCTTGTCCTATTGGCAGGTTAATAAGCGTTAACATCATTCACACTCAAGACTTCATTTAAATACAGATAACCATTAAATATCACATCTATTTAACACAAAAAGTACCTACATAGACTACGAAACCATTATGTAACATAACCACAAGATAATTATGAGAAATTGTGAGCTGAATCTGGAAATAAAATTCAGATAGGCTTAAATTGTTCCAGATCAAATTACGGCTGAGTACCTCTTTGGGCTAAAATTTGACCTGTAACCAAAAGTCTAACCCATATCACGTAAAAACCTATTTATTGTGTGGGATTGGGCGAGTATCATCCATGGTGAATATGGATGGTTGATCTTGTTGCATTTGTTACCCGTTGTCGGTTTTCAGTGGTGTGTTTAGTGCACTGGCCAGTGCGGCCCGCGTCGAATGCATGGTTGAAAGCGGAGAAGCTGGATCAAATTTTTGTTGTTTTTAAGGGCATTCACTGCGGGGCGTTACCGGTAGCTTCACCCGAAGTCATATCGATAACCGCATGTCGGAGTCTTCCTGCGAGGAGCAAGGAGTCAAGATGTTTGATATTGTCGAACTGTCGCGCTTACAGTTTGCTTTAACGGCGATGTACCACTTCTTATTTGTCCCATTAACGCTAGGCATGGCGTTTTTGCTGGCAATTATGGAAACGGTATATGTACTGTCAGGCAAGCAAATCTATAAAGATATGACCAAATTCTGGGGCAAGTTATTTGCAATTAACTTTGCTCTGGGTGTGGCCACCGGTTTGACCATGGAGTTCCAGTTCGGGACCAACTGGTCATATTTCTCACACTACGTCGGTGATATTTTCGGGGCCCCTCTGGCCATCGAAGGTCTGATGGCGTTCTTCCTTGAATCGACGCTGGTCGGCCTGTTCTTCTTCGGCTGGGATCGTCTGGGCAAGGTGCAGCACATGGCCGTAACCTGGCTTGTGGCACTGGGCTCAAACTTCTCCGCGCTGTGGATCCTGGTAGCCAACGGCTGGATGCAGAACCCTATCGCCTCGGACTTCAACTTCGAAACCATGCGTATGGAGATGCTCAGCTTCTCCGAACTGGTGCTTAACCCTGTTGCGCAGGTGAAGTTCGTTCACACCGTGGCGGCCGGCTACACCTGTGGTGCGATGTTCGTACTGGGTATCAGCTCTTACTACCTGTTGAAAGGCCGTGATATCGCCTTTGCCAAACGCTCCTTCGCCATTGCTGCCAGCTTCGGTATGGCTGCCGTGCTGTCCGTTATCGTTCTGGGTGATGAATCCGGCTACGAAATGGGTGACGTGCAGAAAACCAAACTGGCCGCCATCGAAGCCGAGTGGGACACTCAACCGGCTCCGGCTTCCTTTACCCTGTTCGGTATTCCGAATCAGGATAAAATGGAAAACTCCTACGCGATCCAAATTCCTTATGCGCTCGGCCTGATTGCCACCCGCTCAACAGATACACAGGTCACCGGCCTGAAAGATCTGATGGCGCAGCATGAAGTGCGTATCCGCAACGGGATGAAAGCCTACCAATTGCTGGAAGAGCTGCGCAGCGGCAATACCGATCCGGCGGTTCGCGCCGAGTTCAATAAAGCCAAGCAAGACTTGGGCTATGGTTTGCTGCTGAAGCGTTATACCCAGAACGTCACCGACGCGACGGAAACGCAGATCCAGCAGGCAACCAAAGACTCTATTCCACGCGTAGCGCCGCTGTACTTCGCCTTCCGCATCATGGTGGCCTGTGGCGTGCTGATGTTGCTGATTATCGGCCTGTCATTCTGGAGCGTGCTTCGTGGCCGCATTGGCCAGAGAAAGTGGCTGCACCGCGCGGCGCTGTATGGCCTGCCGCTGCCGTGGATTGCCATCGAAGCCGGCTGGTTTGTGGCTGAATACGGTCGTCAACCTTGGGCGATTGGTGAGGTGCTGCCAACGGCGGTCGCCAACTCTTCGCTGACTGCGGGTGACATTCTGTTCTCGATGGGGCTGATTTGCGGCTTGTACACCCTGTTCCTGGTGGCTGAAATGTACCTGATGTTCAAATTTGCACGCCTGGGTCCAAGCAGCCTGAAAACTGGCCGCTACCACTTTGAACAACCGACTGCCGCCGTGCAGGAAGCGCGCTAAACAGGAGTCCACGTATGTTTGATTATGAAGTACTGCGATTTATCTGGTGGATCCTGATTGGCGTACTGCTGATCGGTTTCGCCGTCACCGACGGTTTCGACATGGGGGTCGGCATTCTGGTGCGCATTATCGGTAAAACCGATACCGAGCGCCGGGTGATGATCAACTCCATCGCGCCGCACTGGGACGGTAACCAGGTGTGGCTGATCACCGCCGGTGGTGCGCTGTTTGCCGCCTGGCCAATGGTCTATGCGGCGGCGTTCTCCGGTTTCTACGTCGCCATGATCCTGGTGCTGTCCGCCTTGTTCTTCCGCCCGGTCGGTTTTGACTACCGCTCGAAGCTGGAGAGCAGCCGCTGGCGCAACATGTGGGACTGGGGCATCTTCATCGGCAGCTTCGTGCCGGCGGTAGTGTTCGGCGTGGCGTTCGGCAACCTGCTGCAGGGCGTGCCGTTCCACATGGACGAATACATGCGTCTGTTCTACACCGGCAACTTCTTCCAACTGCTGAATCCGTTTGGCCTGTTGGCGGGCGTGGTCAGCCTGACCATGCTGGTGACCCAGGGTGCGACCTACCTGCAGATGCGTACTAGCGGTGAGATCCACCTGCGTGCCCGTGCTGCGGCGCAGATCTCCACGCTGGTGATGGCGGTGTTCTTCCTGTTAGGTGGCATTTGGCTGGTGAAAGGCATCGATGGTTATGTCATTACCTCGGCGCTGGATACCATGGCGGAGTCTAACCCGATGCGTAAAGAAGTGGCTCATCAGGCCGGTGCCTGGTTGATCAACTTCAACAAGTATCCGCTGCTGTGGGCACTGCCTGCTCTGGGCGTGGTGCTGCCGCTGTTTACGGTGCTGTTCTCTCGCATGTCGAAAGACGCGCTGGCATTCGTGACTTCGTCACTGACCATTGCCTGCGTGATCCTGACTGCCGGTGTGACCATGTTCCCGTTCGTGATGCCGTCAAGCACCGTGCCTAACATCAGTCTGACCATGTGGGATGCCACCTCCAGTCTGTTGACGCTGGAAGTGATGACCGTTGTCGCGGCGATCTTCGTGCCTATCGTTCTGGGGTACACCAGCTGGTCGTACTACAAAATGTTCGGCCGTCTCGACAAGAACTTTGTCGAGAACAACAAGCATTCGCTGTATTAAGGATAGGGAGCTAAACCATGTGGTATTTTGCCTGGATTCTCGGAACGCTTCTTGCCTGTGCCTTCGGTATCATCACGGCGCTGGCGCTTGAGCACCACGAAGATTCTAAAGCACAGCAAGACGGTAAGTGATGAGTTCGTCATTAACTGACAAGCTGTACGCCATGACTGACAAGGGCCCGGTCCGGGCCCTTTCACTGGTGCTGGCGTTGATTTTGGCGGGCTGTATTTTCTGGGATCCGACCCGCTTTGCGGCGAAGACCAGCTCGCTGGAGATTTGGGAAGGGCTGTTGCTGATTTGGGCCGTTTGCGCCGGGGTAGTTCACGGCGTTGGTTTCAAACCGCAGCGGACGTTATGGCGCGCTTTTTTTGCGCCACTTCCGGCAATTGTGATCCTCGCCGCAGGATTACTTTACGTTTCTTTATAATCTCTTCTATATCCCCGCGTTATGGGCCCTTCCGGCCCATAATTATTTTCGTTCCCCTCTTGTAACCCATTCCCAACCCGATCCGTCTTGCGTATAGTAGCACCGTTAAATTGCATTGCTGGGAAGTAGAGTGAGTAATACGTTGTTTCGATGGCCGGTTCGCGTTTACTACGAGGATACCGATGCCAGTGGTGTGGTCTATCACGCCCGCTATGTCGCCTTTTTTGAAAGAGCGCGCACCGAGATGCTGCGTCATCACAACTTTCATCAACAGCAGCTGCTCAGTGAACATGTCGCTTTCGTGGTTCGGCGCATGACGGTGGATTACCTGGCTCCGGCTCGTCTCGACGAACAGCTGGAAGTGCAGAGTGAAATCACCTCAATGCGCGGGGCCTCTCTCACGTTTGCCCAACGCATTGTCAATTCTGACGGGACTCTTTTGAGTCAGGCCGATGTGTTGATTGCATGCATTGATCCACACCAAATGAAGCCGATAGCGCTTCCTAAGTCTATTGTCGCGGAGTTTAAGCAGTGACTGACATGAACATCCTAGATTTATTCTTGAAGGCGAGTTTGCTGGTTAAGCTTATCATGTTGATTTTGATATGCTTCTCAGTGGCCTCTTGGGCGATCATCATCCAGCGTACCCGCATCCTGAATGCGGCCACGCGTGACGCCGAAGCCTTTGAAGACAAATTCTGGTCCGGTATTGAGCTTTCCCGTCTGTATCAGGAAAGCCAGGCGCGTCGCGATAGCCTGACCGGCTCAGAGCAAATTTTCCACTCTGGTTTCAAAGAGTTCGCTCGTTTGCACCGCGCTAACAACCATGCGCCGGAATCGGTGATCGAAGGGGCGTCACGCGCCATGCGCATCTCGATGAACCGCGAGCTGGAAACGCTGGAAAACCACATTCCTTTCCTTGGCACCGTGGGTTCGATCAGTCCGTATATCGGTCTGTTCGGCACCGTGTGGGGGATTATGCATGCCTTTATCGCACTGGGCGCGGTGAAGCAGGCCACGCTGCAAATGGTAGCACCGGGTATCGCCGAAGCACTGATCGCAACCGCCATCGGTTTGTTCGCCGCTATTCCGGCCGTTATGGCCTATAACCGCCTCAACCAGCGCGTCAACAAGCTTGAGCAGAATTACGACAACTTTATGGAAGAGTTCACCGCTATTCTGCATCGTCAGGCCTTCTCCAGCGACAGCAAATAAGTAGGAGGTAGCATGGCGAGAGTTCGTGGACGTAATCGGCGCGAGCTGAAGTCCGAAATTAACATCGTTCCGTTGCTCGACGTGTTGCTGGTGCTGTTGTTGATCTTTATGGCAACGGCGCCGATTATCACGCAGAGCGTTGAGGTTGATCTGCCGGACGCGACCGATTCCAAAACGGTGTCCAGCGATGATAACCCGCCGGTGATCCTTGAGGTTTCAGGCGTGGGTCAATACACCCTGGTGGTGGATCATAACCGCATGGAGCTGCTGCCACCGGAACAGGTTGCCGCCGAAGCCAAGTCGCGTTTAGCGGCTAACCCGAAAACGGTCTTTTTGATCGGTGGGGCGAAGGAAGTACCGTACGATGAGATTATCAAGGCACTGAATATTCTCCATCAGGCGGGCGTGGCTTCCGTGGGGCTAATGACCCAGCCAATCTGACCCTGAGGTCAGTGGCAACCCGGTTCCTGTGCTGCGGTGCAGGAACCCCGTATAAGCAACACCAGTTTTTGGGAATCTATTTTGGTAAAGGCAACTGAGCAAAACGATAAGCTGAACCGCGCCGTTATTGTTTCGGTCGTTCTGCACTTTGTATTGATTGCCCTGCTGATTTGGGGATCGCTGCAAGAAAACGTCGACATGAACAGTGCCGGCGGTGGCGGCGACGGTTCGGTCGTCGGTGCAGTGATGGTCGATCCCGGGGCAGTGGTGGAGCAGTACAACCGCCAGCAACAGCAGAGTAACGACGCGCAGCGTGCTGAAAAGCAGCGCCAGAAAAAAGCGGAACAACAAGCCGAAGAGCTTCAGCAGAAGCAGGCGGCGGAACAGCAGCGCCTGAAAGAGCTGGAGAAAGAGCGTTTGTCTGCGCAGGAAAAAGCGGCACAGGACGCGAAAGAACAGGCTGAACAGCAGAAGCAGGCCGCAGAGCAACAGAAACAGGCGGCGGAGCAACAAAAGCAGGCTGCTGAACAGCAAAAAGCGGCCGAGAACGCCGCGGCGAAAGCCAAAGAACAACAGAAAGTAGCGGAAGCGGCCGCCGCCAAGGCGAAGGCCGAGGCAGATAAAGTCGCTAAAGCGCAGGCCGACGCGCAGAAGAAAGCAGAGTCTGAAGCCAAGAAAGAAGCCGCCGCCGCCGCTGCCGCCAAGAAACAGGCGGAAGAAGCGAAGAAAGCCGCTGCTGCCGAAGCCGCAGAGAAAAAGGCCGCAGCTGAAGCAGAGAAGAAAGCTGCAGCAGAAGCGGAGAAAAAAGCCGCTGCTGATGCCGAGAAGAAAGCAGCCGCAGAAGCGGAGAAAAAAGCCGCCGCTGCCGAAAAAGCGGCCGCTGAGAAAGCTGCTGCCAAGAAAGCGGCAGACGCCAAGAAGAAAGCCGCTGCCGCAGCTGCAGCTCAGTCTTCGGACGTCAATGATCTGTTTGGCGACCTGGCGGACGGTAAAAACGCGCCGAAAGGCGGTGGGGCTAAAGCTAAGGGTGACGGCAAACCGGCCGGTCAGGGCAATGCCAAGGCCGCGGGGGCCAGTGGTGCTGATATTGAGGGGTATGCGGGGCAGATTCGCACAGCGATTCAGAATAAGTTTTATGATGCCAGTTCGTTCGCCGGTAAGACTTGCAACCTACGCATCAAACTGGGGCCTGATGGCTTTTTGATTAACGTGACATCGGTGGGTGGCGATCCCGCTCTGTGCCAGGCGGCTGTAGCTGCTGCGAATCAGGCGAAGATCCCGAAACCGCCGAGCGATGCCGTTTATCAGCACTTTAAGAATTCGACCCTTGTATTTAAGCCACAATAACGGTTGATTAGCTAAGTCATATCGCAGGGATGTACTAAGGTAACCAACAGGGATTATGTAGTTTTGTTTGCGTTGGTTTGTTAAAATTCTGCTAATTTATCGCAGGCATCCCGCCTGGATAAGGGAGATGAGATGAAGCAGGCATTTCGAGTAGCGTTAGGTTTTTTAATACTGTGGGCCTCCGTTCTTCACGCGGAAGTTCGCATTGAAATCACCCAGGGGGTCGACTCCGCTCGCCCGATTGGTGTGGTGCCGTTTAAATGGGCTGGCCCAGGCACGCCTCCGGAAGATATTGGCAAGATTGTCGGCGCAGACCTGCGCAACAGCGGCAAATTCAACCCAATTGACGTAGCGCGCATGCCGCAGCAACCGACCACCGCGTCTGAAGTGACGCCGGCGGCCTGGACTGCATTGGGCATTGACGCAGTCGTGGTCGGCCAGGTGCAACCTGGTGCGGACGGTGGCTACCTGATCTCTTATCAACTGGTGGACACTTCAGGTTCTCCAGGCACCGTATTGGCGCAGAATCAGTATAAAGTGACCAAGCAGTGGTTGCGTTATTCTGCTCACACCGCCAGTGACGAAGTGTTTGAAAAGCTGACCGGTATCAAGGGCGCATTCCGTACCCGTATCGCTTACGTTGTGCAGACCAACGGCGGGAAATTCCCGTACGAGCTGCGCGTAGCGGATTACGACGGCTACAACCAGTTTGTGGTACACCGTTCACCGGAACCACTGATGTCCCCGGCCTGGTCGCCGGACGGCAGCAAACTGGCGTACGTGACCTTTGAAAGCGGCCGCTCTGCGCTGGTGGTTCAGACCCTGGCTAACGGCGCTATCCGTCAGATCGCCTCGTTCCCGCGCCACAACGGTGCACCGGCGTTCTCACCGGACGGCAGCCGCCTGGCCTTTGCGCTGTCTAAAAGCGGCAGCCTGAACCTGTACGTGATGAATCTGGGCTCTGGTCAGATTACCCAAATCACCGACGGGCGCAGCAACAATACCGAACCGACCTGGTTCCCGGATAGCCAGTCTCTGGCGTATACCTCCGATCAGGGTGGCCGGCCACAGATTTATAAAGTCAGTGCCAGTGGCGGTGCGTCACAGCGTCTGACATGGGAAGGCTCTCAGAATCAGGATTCTGAAGTCAGCTCTGATGGTAAATTCCTGGTGATGGTGAGCTCAAACAACGGTGCTCAGCATATCGCCAAACAAGATCTCGGATCGGGTGCCGTTCAAGTGTTAACCGGCACCTTCCTGGACGAAACGCCTAGTATTGCGCCAAATGGCACCATGGTGATCTATAGCTCCACGCAAGGTATGGGCTCCGTGTTGCAACTGGTATCGACTGATGGGCGTTTTAAAGCGCGTCTTCCGGCAACTGATGGACAGGTCAAATTCCCTGCCTGGTCGCCGTATCTGTGATGCATGTGTAAATATGTATGGCAAACTATAAAAGGATTAAAGAAATGCAACTGAACAAAGTGCTGAAAGGGCTTCTGCTGGCACTGCCAGTCCTGGCTGTAGCAGCTTGTAGTTCTAACAAAAGCGCAAACAACGACCAATCTGGTCTGGGCGCTGGCGCTGGCACTGGTACAGAAAACGGCAGCAGCAACCTGTCTTCTGAAGAACAAGCTCGTCTGCAGATGCAAGAACTGCAGAAGAACAACATTGTTTACTTCGGTCTGGACAAGTATGACGTGAGCTCTGAGTTCGCTCAGATGCTGGACGCACACGCTGCATTCCTGCGTAACAACCCGTCTTACAAAGTGACCGTAGAAGGCCACGCGGATGAGCGCGGTACGCCGGAATACAACATTGCCCTGGGTGAGCGTCGTGCTAACTCCGTGAAAATGTACCTGCAAGGTAAAGGCGTTTCAGCTGACCAAATCTCTATCGTTTCTTACGGTAAAGAAAAACCAGCAGTACTGGGCCACGACGAAGCGGCTTATGCTAAAAACCGTCGTGCAGTTCTGGTCTACTAAGAGAATCGCATGAACAGTAACTTCAGACGTCACTTGTTGAGTCTGTCGTTACTGGTTGGCGTAGCGGTCCCATGGGCCGCTACTGCCCAAGCGCCAATCAGTAATGTCGGCTCCGGCTCGGTCGAAGACCGTGTCACCTCGCTTGAGCGCATCAGCAATGCTCAAGGCCAGCTTTTAAACCAACTCCAGCAACAACTCTCTGACAATCAGCGCGATATTGACTCGCTCCGCGGGCAAATCCAGGAAAGCCAATATCAACTGAATCAGGTCGTTGAACGCCAAAAGCAAATCTATCAACAGATGGATAGCATCAGCCAGGGCGGCGCTCAGAGCTCTGCTGCCGCAGCGGGTGCCGCGGGTGGAGCAGCAGCGGCTGCGTCCTCCGAAGGCGCTGACAATGCGTCTGCGGGCGCTACAGCAGCTGCACCGGCCAGCTCTGGTGATGAAAACAGCGACTACAACGCCGCTGTTTCATTGGCGCTGGAAAAAAAACAGTATGACCAGGCAATCTCCGCTTTTCAGACCTTCGTAAAACAGTACCCAAAGTCTACTTATCAGCCTAATGCCAACTACTGGCTGGGGCAGTTGTATTACAACAAGGGTAAGAAAGACGATGCGGCTTACTATTATGCGGTCGTGGTGAAGAATTACTCAAAGTCACCTAAGGCGCCGGACGCCATGTACAAGGTGGGTATCATCATGCAGGAAAAAGGGCAGGCCGATAAAGCCAAAGCCGTGTTCCAACAGGTGATTAAACAATACCCAACCAGTGCGGCGGCCAAACAGGCGAAAAGTCGCGTAGCCGGTTAGTCAGAAAAAAAATGAGCCCAGAAGTTAGTCGATTTGACCGCTTTCTGGGCTCATTCGCGTGAAGAACAAGCAGTTGAACCCCTTGTTCAAAAATTTAGGTTGCGCTGCCAAGATAAATTAGTAATATATGCCGCCGTTGCCAAGACATCTTGCAAGATGTTAAAGCAGCAAGGAAATTGGGTCGTTAGCTCAGTTGGTAGAGCAGTTGACTTTTAATCAATTGGTCGCAGGTTCGAATCCCGCACGACCCACCAATTCCTGAAATAAGAAATGAAGTGAAATCGTAAGGGTGAGAACCGTAAAGGTTCGAGTCTCGCAAAGCGAGACAACATCACGAAGTGATGGCCCGAAGGGTGAGGCGTAAGCCGAATAATCCCGCACGACCCACCAATTTCTGAAGTAGTAGCAGTAACCACGTCAGTGGGTGATTAGCTCAGTTGGTAGAGCATCTCCTTTACACGGAGGGGGTCGGCGGTTCGAGCCCGTCATCACCCACCACTGCTGTGGGCCGTTAGCTCAGTTGGTAGAGCAGTTGACTTTTAATCAATTGGTCGCAGGTTCGAATCCCGCACGGCCCACCATTTCAGAATTGTTTTTCCTCAATACGGGCTTCGGTTTTGTATTGGTTGTTCAGCAGTAAACCACGTCAGTGGGCCGTTAGCTCAGTTGGTAGAGCAGTTGACTTTTAATCAATTGGTCGCAGGTTCGAATCCCGCACGGCCCACCATTATTGCAGCGAGTTCCTCTCCTGCTTACGCGGTTCAGCAGTAAACCACATCAGTGGGTCGTTAGCTCAGTTGGTAGAGCAGTTGACTTTTAATCAATTGGTCGCAGGTTCGAATCCCGCACGACCCACCACTTCTCAAAGCACCTCAGCACTTTTTCCCAGAATCAAAAATCACATAGCATGCGAATCCTGTGAGTGAGAAGCTGCGCTCAGGTTCGACAAAATTGCCTGTCAATTTTGAACAGCGCTTGCGCTGGCCCGCTGGGTGAGGCCAAAGGCCGAGTCATCCCGCACGACCCACCACTTCTCAAAGTACCTCAGCACTTTTTCCCAGAATCAAAAATCACATAGCATGCGAATCCTGTGGGTGAGAAGCTGCGTTCAGGTTCGACAAAATTGCTTGTCAATTTTGAACAGCGCTTGCGCTGGCCCGCAGGGTGAGGCCAAAGGCCGAGTCATCCCGCACGACCCACCATTCTTAAAGAAATACTCTTTCTTAATTAAAACTCTGAATTGGCATATAGCACGAATCGTGTGGGTGAGAAGCTGCGTTCAGGTTCGACAAAATTGCCTGTCAATTTTGAACAGCGCTTGCGCTGGCCCGCAGGGTGAGGCCAAAGGCCGAGTCATCCTGCACGACCCACCACTTCTCAAAGTACCTCAGCACTTTTTCCCAGAATCAAAAATTACATAGCATGCGAATCCTGTGGGTGAGAAGCTGCGCTCAGGTTCGGCAAAATCTCCGGTTCAATGCCTCTCTAGAAAAAGCACTTTGCCCCTGCAGATCTCTCGCTTTGATCAAAAATTCAATCCATTAAACTTCATTGGCGTGACATTGAAAATATCAGCGGACTTTTCGCTCGATTTTAGGTATTTTGTTTAGTATATAAAACGAAGGGGGTTGCGATGGGGACTACCCGGGCAGCAGACACCCAGCCTAGCACAGAGATTGCAGCGATGAGTGAAATGTTTGATGTTAATGCGGCGGTGTACCCGTTCCCGCCCAAACCCGTGCCGCTGGACGTTGCGCAGAAAGCGTTTTATCGCGAGAAGATTAAAACCCTGCTCAAACAGCGCAATGCGGTAATGGTGGCCCATTATTACACCGATCCTGAAATCCAGGCGTTGGCGGAAGAGACCGGCGGTTGCGTGGCGGACTCGCTGGAGATGGCGCGTTTTGGCAGCAATCATCCGGCTTCGACCCTATTGGTCGCCGGCGTGCGCTTTATGGGCGAAACCGCCAAAATCCTCAGCCCGGAAAAACAGGTGTTGATGCCGACGCTGCACGCAGAGTGCTCGCTGGATCTTGGCTGTCCGGAAGAAGAATTCCATGCATTTTGCGACAGTCACCCGGATCGCACCGTGGTGGTCTACGCTAATACCTCGGCGGCGGTAAAAGCCCGCGCGGACTGGGTCGTCACCTCCAGTATCGCCGTTGAACTGATCGAGCACCTCGACAGCCTGGGCGAGAAAATCATCTGGGCCCCGGACCGTCATCTGGGCAACTACGTGCAAAAGCAGACGGGCGCCGACGTATTGTGCTGGCAGGGGGCCTGTATCGTCCATGACGAGTTTAAAACCCAGGCCCTGATGCGCATGAAGGCCTTATACCCTGACGCGGCGATACTGGTGCATCCGGAGTCGCCACAGGCGGTGGTTGATCTGGCCGATGCGGTAGGCTCAACCAGCCAATTGATACAGGCGGCGAAAACTTTGCCTAATCCGCAGCTGATTGTCGCCACCGATCGCGGTATTTTTTATAAGATGCAACAGGCCTGCCCGGACAAGGAGCTTTTTGAAGCGCCGACCGCCGGTGAAGGGGCCACCTGTCGCAGCTGTGCGCACTGCCCATGGATGGCAATGAATGGCCTGAAGGCGATCGCCGACGGGCTGGAGCAGGGCGGTGCACTGCATGAGATCCACGTGGATGCGGCGTTACGTCAAAAGGCGTTAATCCCGCTGAACCGGATGTTGGATTTTGCTGCCCAATTAAAAATGCAGGTAAAAGGGAACGCTTAACCGTTTAATAAGGATGATAAAATGAGCTTTTTCAGTACCAGCAACATCTTGGTGCATATCCCGCTGGGTGCGGGGGGCTATGATCTGTCGTGGATTGAGGCGATCGGCACCTTGTTCGGTTTGTTGTGTATCTGGTATGCCAGCAAAGAGAAAATCATCAATTACCTGTTCGGTCTGATTAACGTCACGCTGTTCGCGGTGATTTTCTTCCAAATCCAGCTTTACGCCAGTCTGCTGCTGCAGCTGTTCTTCTTTGTTGCCAATATCTACGGCTGGTACGCCTGGAGTCGCCAGACGCAGGATAATCAGGCCGAGCTGAAGATTCGTTGGTTATCGTTGCCGAAGGCATTGGGCTGGGCGGCGGTCTGTGTGATCGGCATTGCGCTGATGACCTTTAATATCGACCGCGTTTTCGCCTGGTTGACCCAGGTTGCGGTGACGGTAATGCAGGGATTGGGCCTCAGCGTGCAAATGCCTGAGTTGCAACCGGACGCCTTCCCGTTCTGGGATTCAGCGATGATGGTGCTGTCGATCGTCGCGATGATTCTGATGACGCGCAAGTACGTGGAGAATTGGTTGCTGTGGGTGGTGATTGACGTGATCAGCGTGGCGATTTTTGCCTATCAGGGCGTTTACGCCATGGCGCTGGAATACGTGATCCTGACGCTGATTGCGCTGAACGGTTCCTGGCTGTGGATCAAAAGCGCCGGCAACAACCAATCGCGGCCTTTGTCTTCCGCACCTTAAAATATCGCCGGGGCGCCCTATAAGGCGCCCCGATGGTATTAATGATGATGCCCCAGATGGGAATGCGAACCGGAATGTGAGTGGTCACTCGGCTCGGGAGCCCGGTTAACTCCGCAGTCGGGCGTATCGCAATGCTGGTATTCCATTTGAATGGTCACGTGGCCAATCCGGTAGTGTTCCAACAGATAGCCCTGAATGCGGCGCAGTAAGCCATCATGGTCATTCGGCGGTATCACCTGCGCATGCAACGTCATCAGTTTCTGTTCACCAATCTGCCAGACGTGGACGTGGTGGATGTTGCGCACCTCAGGAATATTCAGGCACAGGTCTTTTTGCAGTTTGGCGATATCCACTTCTTGCGGCGTCCCCTCCAGCAGCTCGTGGAAGCTCTCCTTCAGCAGCCGCCAGGCACTGCGTATCACCAGGCAGGACACCAGCACCGACAGTATCGGGTCGATCGGCGTCCAGCCGGTGGTCAGGATCACAATCGCTGCGGCAATGGCCCCCACCGACCCCAGTAAATCCCCCAACACGTGCAGTGCCGCGGCCCGCACGTTGATGTTCTTCTCTTCGCTACCGCGGTGCAGCAGCCAGAAGGCGAACAGGTTAGCCAGCAGCCCCGCAATGGCGATAATCAGCATCGGCGTACCCATCACCGGCTGTGGCTCGAAGAAACGCCGTATCGCCTCCCACAGGATGAATACCACGATCACCAACAGCGCGGCGGCGTTGAGGAAGGCCGCGAGGGTGGTCAGGCGCAGATAACCAAAGGTATGGCGTGCATTGGGCTTGCGCTGCGAGAAGTGCACCGCCATCAAGGCGACCAGCAGCGCAGCGGCATCGGTGAGCATATGGCCGGCATCGGCCAGCAGCGCCAGTGAACCTGAAATTAACCCACCGGCCACTTCGGCGATCATAAATACCGCGGTGACTAAAAAAGCGGTCAGTAGGCGTTTACTATTACTGTCTTTCGGCTGGTGTACGTGCGGACTGTCCGACATTATTCATCCTTATGGTGCATAACAATAGACGACGCGTTAGCGCTGACCAGACCATCCAGTTCTATCAGTATCTGTTCCACTAACGCACTTAATTCAGTATAGGTGGCCTGAAGCAATGTTCCTTCACGCCCGCTGTCCACCAGTTGTTGACACAGGCTGGCTGCCGCCGGCAGTTGCAGCATCAACAGGCTGCCCTTAATGCGATGCGCGGCTTGCCCAAGCTGCAGCCAGTCCTTGCTCTGTACCGCCTGCTCAAGCCGCTGCTGGTCCTGCCGCAGCGTTGTCAGCAGCGTTGTCGCCAGACGCTGGATCATCGGTCGGTCATTACCGGCCATATCGGCCAGGGACTGCTGAAGGTCAGTAAGGACTAACTGCTGCTCCAGCGCCTGGGATTGCTGTGGCAACGTCTGGGCGAGTGCATCCAGTGAAATGGGCTTGGTTAAAAAGCGATCTATGGCCACCAGCTCCGGCGGGATACGGGTAAATTCCTGCACGTCCGCCGAGCAGAGGATAATTTGGCAAGCCGGACGATGATGGCGCTGCTCGTCACGCCTTATCAGCCTCGCCAGCGTCAGGCCATCCGGACGCGGCATATTGTAATCAATAAACAGCAGGTCAAACGGCTGCTCACGATGGGCTTTCAACAGCGGGTAACCCTGCTCGAACAGCGTCGGCTGCAGGCCGAAGTGGCGCAGCTGTCGCTCCATCAGCAGCAGATTGGTGGGGTGATCGTCGATCAACGCCACGCGCAAGGTCGGCGGGGGCAAATTGAGCGGCATATCGGCCTGCTGTACCGCCGAGCCAAGGGCGACCTGGCTGACCGGGATGGACAGGGTAACTTCGGTACCGATGCCTAACTGCGAGTGCAACTCTATCCTGCCGCCCATTTGCTCGATGATTTCCTTGCAGATAGACAGCCCGAGCCCGGTTCCCTGCACGGACACGCGCTGTGCGCCGCGTGCGCGGTAAAACGGCTGAAACAGCTTGTCGATCTCATCGGCGGCGATGCCACAACCGCTGTCGGTCACCGTCAGCGACAGTTCCCCCAGTGGCGCTGACTGTTCACGCCAGCCGAGACTGACCTGAATGCTGCCGCGCGGGGTGAACTTAATGGCATTATTTATCAGGTTGTTAGCGACCTGAAGTAAACGCTCACCATCGATAACAACGGCGGCTGGCAAGTTGTCGCTCGCACTCACGCCGAAGGTTACCGGGCGTTCACCGATCAGTGGCCGATACAGGGCACTGATGTGGTCAATCCAGGGTTGCAGGGCCACGGCCTTGGGCACTAGGGTCAGCGAGCCGGTAGCCAGCCGGGCATGGTCTTGCAAGTCATTGAGCAGGTTGAGCAATGATGATGCCGAGCTGTAGATCACCGGCAGCCCCTCGGGAGTCGGCTGGCGCTTTAGCTCCAGTTCCAGCAAGCCAAGAATGGCGTGCATCGGGGTGCGCAGCTCGTGGCTGACGGTGGCCAGAAACTTGCTCTTCATTCGGTTTTCGGCTTCGGCATGCCGACGTGCCTGCTCAATCACTTCCCGTTCACGTGTTTCGCGTCTTTGCAGGATAAAACGGCGTAGGGTCAGCCCCAGCAGCAGCAGGATCGCCGCAGCCAGCAATGCCAGCAGCCAGGTGGTTTGCGGCTGCATGCGGTTTTCATTCACGGCGTCGATCAGGTTGCTGCGATCGACAATCCACTCATCGCGCAGTGACTGCAGCGTTTCCGACGGGATTTGCATCAGGTTCTTGTCGAGAATAGCCAGCAGCAAAGGTTGATCCTGCCGCACACCGAAGGCAACCGGATAGGCGATATTATTGGCGGCGAAGGCCAGCTTTATCGCCCCGGAGTAACGCGACAGCGCGACAAAATTTGCCGAAATCACATTATCCACCAGCGCATCCAACTGGCCGTTAGCCAGGGCGTCATACATGGCTTTGCTGTCGGCAAAACGGATCTGTTCTTCATTGGCGGGCACCAGGCCCTGCGCCAAATCGCCCTGCAACACGCCGATACGTTTACCGGCCAGATCGCTCCAGGTGGAAATGCCGTTGTCGTGCTGGCCCACATACACCCCCCACAGCGAACGGTGGATGGGCATACTTGCGCTGTAACGCGCTTTAACCCCACGCGCCAGTGGCAAAGCGGTACGAAAGCTGGCCTGGCCGGACTGTACCAGTTGATCCGCCTGTTCGGCATTGCGCGCCCAGAGTGGAACAAAGCGCAACCCGGTGTTTTGCGCGATGATATTCAAAATGTCGATGGCATAACCGCGCGCTTGCCCACCGGAACCGCGGTAAGCGAAGGGAAAGTTATTCTCGATGGCGGCGTAATAGACGGTGGGGTGAGTCTTCACCCAGCTTTTCTCCATCTGCGTCAGATCGGCGTTGCCGGTATCGAGATAGCTGGGGATCTTTTTACTCCAGCGGCTTTGGATGGCATTCATCAACTCCATCGGGGTGTCGGCGATGGCCACGTTGAGGGTCTCGATCAGCGCCGGGTTGGCGGCGGCAAATACGAACGACAGGTTACCGAGGTTGAGGGTACTTTCGATCTGATAAAGCTGGCCGAGCTGCAACTGGTCGATAATAAAGCTGGCGCTGGCTTCATCGGCAATAAAGTAGTCGCTGCTGCCGTTGAGCAGGGCATACACCGCCTGAAGGTTGTTGTCATAGCGTTGGACGTGGGACGACACCGTTTTTAGCGCATTGCCGGCCTGCATATCGGTCAGGGTGCTGATCGCCACCCGTGCATTGGCGGAGTTGAGCATCACTTTGCGATCGTTGCTGCGATCCCGCAGCACGCGCAGGTTACTGACGTAATAAGGCTGAGAAATTTTCAGGCCGTGCAGCGCTTCGTTTTGCGGAATGCCGTACACCAGATCGACTGTCCCGTCATGCAACGCTTGCTCAAGCTTCGCCAGGTCTGAGAAGCCGTAGATCTGAAAGTGGATGCCGGTGACCTGCTGAACATAGCCCAGGTAGTCGGCATTCAGACCGTAAAGATCGTCATCCACAATAATGTTATAGGGACTGGCATTTTCACTGATGATACCGATGCGCAGCGTCGCGTCGCGCCAGGGGTTTTTCTCGCTGGCGATCAGCAGGTCGGGCGGGATATTCAGGTTGCTGACCAATTGATAGCGTACCGGCTGCGCCGCGTGCGCCAGACTACCGACGCACAGCAGCAGGGTTAACAGCAGCAAAAGCGCACGCATCATGGCGCCAGCTCTTTAAACACCGCCACCAGCTCCAACAGATTACTGGCGCCGGTCTTGCGCAGAATATTCTTCTTGTGAGTACTGACGGTTTTGTTGCTGATGTTCAGCATCTCGGCGATTTGCAGATTGGACAAGCCTTTGCTGAGCAGCCCGAGCACCTGCAGTTCTTTTGGCGTCAGCAGCGTGCCTTCTGCCGGCAGCGCCTCTTCTGTCATGGCGGCGGCGGGAAAGCTCAAGCTTCCATCCAGTACGGTTTCAATCGCCAGCACCAGTTCTTCAAGCCGGCTGCCCTTGTGCACAAATCCGTTGGCACCGGCCGAATAGGCCATGCGGGCGTAGATATCTTCTTCCTGTGCGGTATAGATCAGGATCGGCTGCTGCGGATAGTGGCGGCGGATTTTTTTCAATAATTGCAAACCGTCCACTTGTGGCAGACCGATATCGAGGATCACCAGCGCAAAATCGGCCGTGGCCAATTGGGCCAGTGCCTGAACGTCGTCTTGTACCGCCTGCAGGTGATAGCGGCGGGATGACTTGATTAGCGCCGCTTCCAGTGCGACATGAACCACCGGGTGGTCATCAACTAATAACAAAGAGGGCATGGCTTGGCTCGAGTAACAGTATCCTGGTCGTTAGCATAACGAAAAAGGAGCCACTGCGCTCCCCCGATGAAACAGCACAATCTACTGTTAATTTAGAGGTTCATTCGGCACGTGGCAAAGGTGATTTACAGCGTTACCCTCTCAGGCTAAATTGGATGGATCTATGCTCTGCGAAATACCGCCTCTCGATACCGAATGGAAAAGTTATGAATTACCAAAACGACGATTTACGCATTAAAGAAATTAAGGAACTCCTGCCACCGGTGGCCCTGTTAGAGAAGTTTCCGGCTACTGAGCGCGCAGCAGAGACGGTGTCAAAGGCACGCAGTGCCATTCATCAGATCCTTCGCGGCAGTGACGATCGCCTGCTGGTGGTTATCGGCCCTTGTTCAATCCACGACACCAAAGCGGCGAAAGAGTATGCCGGTCGCCTGCTGTCGCTGCGTCAGGAACTGAGCGGCGAGCTGGAAGTGGTGATGCGGGTTTATTTTGAAAAGCCGCGTACCACCGTGGGCTGGAAAGGGTTGATCAACGATCCGCAAATGGATAACAGCTTCCAGATCAACGACGGTCTGCGTCTGGCCCGTAAGCTGCTGCTGGATATCAACGATACCGGTCTGCCGGCAGCGGGCGAATTCCTCGACATGATCACCCCGCAGTATCTGGCGGATCTGATGAGCTGGGGCGCGATCGGCGCACGCACCACTGAATCTCAGGTGCACCGTGAGCTCTCTTCCGGCCTGTCCTGCCCGGTTGGCTTCAAGAACGGTACCGACGGTACCATCAAGGTTGCCATTGACGCCATCAATGCTGCCAGCGCACCACACTGTTTCCTGTCGGTGACCAAGTGGGGCCATTCAGCCATTGTAAACACCAGCGGCAACGGCGATTGCCACATTATTCTGCGCGGCGGCAAAGAGCCGAACTACAGTGCGGCGCACGTGAAAGAAGTCAAAGAAGGCCTGGTCAAAGCGGGCCTGCCGGCGCAGGTGATGATCGATTTCAGCCATGCCAACAGCAGCAAGCAGTTCAAAAAGCAGCTGGAAGTGAATGCAGACGTTTGCAAGCAGATTGCCGGCGGTGAAAAGGCGATTATGGGCGTGATGATTGAAAGCCATCTGGTGGAAGGCAACCAGAACCTGGAAAGTGGCGATCCGCTGGTTTACGGCAAGAGCGTCACCGACGCCTGCATCGGTTGGGAAGACACCGAAACCGTGCTGCGCGAGCTGGCGACAGCGGTGAAAGCGCGCCGCGGCTGATAAGCCTGCTTGGTTCCAATAAAAAAGCCCCCGGCCAAAACCGGGGGCTTTTTAGATCAACCAGCGAAAATTACTTCGCTTTACCCTGGTTTGCCACGGCGGCCGCTTTGGCAGCGATCTCGTCGGCATTGCCCAGGTAGTAACGTTTGATTGGCTTGAAGTTCTCGTCAAATTCATACACCAACGGCACGCCGGTTGGGATGTTCAGCTCGAGGATCTCGTCTTCGCTCAGGTTATCCAGGTATTTCACCAGCGCACGCAGGGAGTTGCCGTGTGCAGCAACGATAACGCGCTCGCCGCTTTTGATGCGTGGCAGAATTTCTTCGTCCCAGTAAGGGATAACGCGATCGATGGTCAGCGCCAGGCTTTCGGTCAGCGGCAGCTCTTTCTCGGTCAGTGCGGAATAACGCGGATCGTGGCCCGGGTAACGTTCGTCATCTTTGGTCAGCTCTGGTGGAGTAACGGCGAAGCCGCGACGCCATTGCTTAACCTGCTCGTCACCGTATTTTTCTGCGGTTTCAGCCTTGTTCAGACCCTGCAGCGCGCCGTAGTGGCGTTCGTTCAGTTTCCAGGATTTCTCAGTCGGCAGCCAGGCCTGATCCAGTTCGTCCAGAATGTTCCACAGGGTGTGGATAGCGCGCTTCAGTACGGAGGTGTAAGCAAAGTCAAAAGAAAAACCTTCGTCTTTCAACAGTTTGCCTGCTGCTTTCGCTTCGGTGCGGCCTTTGTCGGACAAATCAACATCATACCAACCGGTGAAGCGGTTTTCGTTGTTCCACTGGCTTTCGCCGTGACGCACCAGAACCAGCTTAGTTACAGCCATAGCTTAACTCCTTAATAATCTGACATTTCAATGATAACGAAAATCATTATATTGCCGCGGCCGGGGCCTCGGCAATCGATAGTGTTTAACCATAGCCAATTTCTTGCCGCAAAGTAAGTGCTGTTCTGAGGAAAAGCTGAATCGATCAGGCTGGTGCGTACAGGGAGTGTGGCACGGCGAAGGGAGATTCGGCCGTGCCGTGGGGAAGGGTAATCAGGCCGCTTTTTTCAGGCAATTGCTCATAAAGGTTTTGCGCTCGTCGCCCTTCAGGCTTTTGGTTTTGGCGTCGGCGTTACAGGTTTTCATTTTCTGCTGCTGCGGAGTCAGCGTTTTGGTCGCAGCGGTGCCTTCGGATTTCAGGCAGGTGCTCATAAAGGTAGAGCGATCCGCGCCTTTCAGCGTTTTGCTGGTGGCCTGTTGATTACAATCGGTCATGCGTTTCTGCTGCGCGGCCTGTGCTGGTGATGGCGTTTTTGCTGCGGTCTCGGCAGCCATCAGATTGGTGCTCAGCAGTAAACCCGCCAGTAATGGAAGTGCAGTAATCAGACGCATAGGTGTTCCTTCAGCTATTGGCCGGCCGGGGTGGCCGAAAATTGTGACGTTGCACAAGGTGTTGTGCTTATCACCGTAGCCTGATTCTAGTGCGCGCTTTGGAATAAGGAAAGGCAGCCCCCGGCGCGGCAGTGGGGTAAAAAGGTAAGCATTTATAACAAACGGCCCCTCGCCGCGTGGCAAGGGGCGTAGCGGGTCAGATAGGATAAAACTGATAATGGGTGGCGCTCAGGTATTGTTGCCCCGGCTGTAGCCAACAGTCGGGCTGCGGCCATTCCGGGTGGTTCGGGCTGTCCGGCAAAAACTCGCTTTCCAGCGCCACGCCGGCGTAATTGGCGTAGCTGCCGCCTTCGCGTGCCGGGGTTCCGCTCAGATAGTTGCCGCTGTAGAGCTGCAACGCCGGCGCACTGGTGAAGACGCTCATTTGAACCTGGCCATCAGCCGACCAAAGATGGGCCGCCGGGCAGTCCAATGCGCCACAGGTGCGATGCAGCAAAAAGGCATGATCGTAGCCTTTTACTCGCTGTTGACAGCGATCGCTCAAAAAATCCTGCAGCAGCGTTTTTGGCTGGCGGAAGTCCATGCCGCTGTCTGCCACCGGGGTAAGATCGGCATAGGGGATCCCTTCGCTGTCGACCGGCAGATAGCGGTCGGCAAACAGCTGCAGCCGCTGATGGCGGGCATCGGTTCCGGCGCCGTCGAGGTTGAAGTAGGCGTGGTTGGTTAAATTGACCGGGCAGGCGCGGTCGGTCCGCGCCTGATAGCTGATTTCCAGTCGATTGTCGGCAGTGAGTCGATAGTTGACCTGAACGTCAAGATTGCCGGGAAAACCCTGGTCACCCTCTGGCGAATGCAAGGCGTAGCTCACCTGCTGCTGATCCTGCTGGGTAATGCGCCAGCGGCGGGCATTAAAGCCCTCCGGCCCACCGTGCAGTTGGTGTTCCCCCTGATTGGCGACCAGCGGATGCGGTTTGCCATCAATCTGCAGGCTGGCGTGCGCGATGCGGTTGGCATAGCGCCCGACGGTAGCGCCAAGGTAGGCAGCCTGATTCAGGTAGTCTGCTGGGGTGCGACAGCCCAGCAGCAACTCGCGCGTTTTGCCCGATTTCAGCGGCAATACCGCTGAGAGCCAGGTAGCGCCCCAATCCATCAGCGTTACCGTCATTCCGCCGGCGTTTTTCAGCTGCGTCAATTGGTAGGGCTGGCCGTCAGGGGCCAACGTTTGGCTGTCGCTCAGCATCTGCCGGCCCCCTCTGACGCCTTACAGACGTAAAAGGTTTCTTTCAGCCCCTGGGTTTGCAGCGGGTATTCGCGTGCTACTGCCTCACGAACCGGCTCGACCAGCGCCTGTGGCATCAGCGCCACGATACAGCCGCCAAAACCGCCGCCGGTCATGCGTACGCCGCCGCGGTCGCCGATAACGGCTTTGACAATCTCCACCAGCCGGTCGATCGGCGGCACGGTAATTTCAAAATCATCGCGCATCGAGGCGTGTGACTCCGCCATCAGTTTGCCCATCAGCTTCATATCACCGGCGGCCAGCGCATCGGCAGCAGCCAATGTACGATCGTTTTCGCTGATCACATGACGCGCTCGTTTGGCGACGATCGGATCCAGCTCATTCTGGATCGGAAAAAACAGATCCGGGCTGACATCGCGCAGCGCTTTGACACCGAAGAAGCGCGCGGCTTCCTCACACTGCTTGCGGCGGGTGTTGTATTCGCTGTCTACCAAACCGCGTTTCACATTGGAATTGATGATCACCACCGCGACATCTTCCGGCACCGATACCGCGCGGGTTTCCAGCGTTCGGCAGTCGATCAGCAAAGCATGATCCCGTTCGCCGAGCGCGGAAATCAGTTGATCCATAATCCCGCAGTTACAGCCGACAAACTGGTTCTCCGCTTCTTGACCATTGAGGGCCAGCGCTACGCCATCCAGCGGCAGGGCATACAGCGCCTGCATGGCCTGGCCAACGGCGACCTCCAAAGAGGCGGAAGAACTGAGGCCGGCCCCCTGCGGCACGTTGCCGGCAATCACCAGATCTGCACCGCCAAAATCGCTGTTGCGCTGCTGCAGGTGCTTGATCACGCCGCGTACATAGTCTGACCAGCGTTGGCTAGGATGGCTGACGATCGGATCGTCGAGCGAAAAGAGATCCTGCTGGGCGTCGTAATCGGCGGCGATCACCCGGATCTGACGATCGTCGCGTTTGGCGCAGGCGATCACCGTCTGGTAATCGATGGCGCACGGCAGCACAAAACCGTCGTTATAGTCGGTATGCTCGCCGATCAGGTTCACCCGGCCCGGGGCCTGGATAGTCAGCGCGGGCGCGTAGCCAAAACGTTCGGTAAAAAGGGCGTGGGTAAGGTTCTTTAAACTCATTGTTGGGCTCCGGCTTCACGGTAATGAACATCGCTGACGGCGCGCAGGCGCTCTGCGGCCTGTTCTGCAGTCAAATCGCGCTGGGTTTCTGCCAGCATCTCGTAACCCACCATAAATTTACGCACCGTGGCGGAACGCAGCAGCGGTGGATAGAAGTGGGCGTGTAGTTGCCAGTGGCGGTTATCCGCGTCGTTAAACGGAGCCCCGTGCCAACCCATGGAATAGGGGAAGGAGCACTGGAACAGATTGTCGTAACGGCTGGTCAGTTTTTTCAGCGCCACGGCCAGGTCGCGGCTCTGTTCGGCGCTGAGATCGGTAATGCGCTGCACCGAACTCTTCGGCAACAGCAGCGTTTCAAACGGCCAGGCCGCCCAGTAGGGCACCACGGCCAGCCAGTGCTCGGTTTCCACCACCGTACGGCTGCCGTCAGCCTGTTCGCGCTGGACGTAATCCGACAGCATCGCGGAGTGGTGCCGTTGGAAATACTCGCGCTGCAGACGATCCTCATGCTCGACTTCGTTCGGCAAGAAGCTGTTGGCCCAAACCTGCCCATGCGGATGCGGATTAGAGCACCCCATCGCGGCGCCCTTGTTTTCAAAAACCTGCACCCACGGATAGCTGCGCCCCAGATCGGCGGTCTGCTCCTGCCAGGTGGCAATCACCCGTTCCAGCGCTTGCAGCGGCAATTCCGGCAAGGTTTTGCTGTGATCGGGCGAGAAGCAAATCACCCGGCTGGTGCCACGGGCACTCTGGCAGCGCATCAACGGATCCTGACTTTCCGGTGCCTGCGGGGTGTCCGTCATCAGCGCGGCAAAGTCGTTGGTGAACACGTAGGTGTCCTGATAGTTCGGGTTTTTATCGCCGGTAACACGGGTGTTGCCCGGACAGAGGAAGCAGTCGGGATCGTGCTGTGGCAACGTTTCTTGCTGTGTGGACTCCTGCTGGCCTTGCCACGGCCGTTTGGCACGGTGCGGCGAGACCAATACCCATTGGCCGGTCAGCGGGTTGTAGCGGCGATGGGGATGATCTACGGGGTTAAAATCCGTCATGGCGGTTCCTTTTTCTCGGGCGATGCGGCGCGGTGTAATCGCTTTCATCTGCCGCTAACCTGCCCTTGACTCATACAAATGGATAACTATGAGCAAAAAGATAGCACGTCCCACAGGGGAAAAAGGTGATCCAGAGCGAAAAATGGAATCGTTTACACTACGTGATACAAGTGAGAAACCGCTGGCAGTGTCGAACGGCTAAAGCTGGGAAAGTGGGTGTCAGGCAGCGAGTGATAGCGTTTTCACACCCATGACCGGCAGGCGTTCACCTGCCGGTCATGGCGATCAGGAATGCTGGTACAGCGGGTAAGTGAATAGCAGCAGATGGGTCAGATTCAGCCCGAAGTGGAATAATATCGGCACCCACAAGCGGCCACTCCACATCCACGCCAGGCCGTAAATCAACCCGGCAAGCGTGGCGAAAATGACCATCAGCATGCCACCGGCCAGATGCGCGGCGCCAAAAATCAGCGCGGCAATAATCAGTGCCGGCCAGGCTCCCAACCATTGGCTAAGCCGTTGCTGCAGATAACCACGGAACAGCGCTTCTTCAGCCATGCAGACAAAGAACAGGTTGGCCATGATAAACGGCAGGATCCAGGCTGGGGTATGCAGCTCTATTTTAAGGCCGCCGAGCGCCACCGCCAGCAACAGCAAGGCCGGAACGCTGATAATCAGCGCCGTCCAGGCAGAGGTGCCTACGCTTTTATCCGGCTTGTCGAGTTTAAATAACGTCGGCAAACAGGCAAACAACAGGAAGGGCACTATAGCCTTGTCAAAGTTGTAATACATGGTGAAAGGGGCGCTTAACGGGCCTGCTTTATCGCCGTCGATCATCAATTGGTTATTGATCCCCGGCACCAGGTGCAGGAATAGCGCCACACAGCTTAAAACCACCAACGCTTCAAGTGGCACAGCCAGATTACGCTGTGCCCGAAAATGGTGTCGCAGCCCCGCGAGAGCGGCAATACCTAGTAAGCACGTCAGGCTGAGCGGGGTGAGTACCGCGTGGTACATGCCCATCCCCGCCGATGCGGCCAAAATCAACCAGGCAATAAGCCGGTTAAATGGCAAAAAGAATAACGAAGAAGCCAGTACGCCCCACATAACAATGTCCCTTTAAAATATGCACACGGTACCCATTACCGAAGGCAATCATTGCTTTATCGGTGTGCGAATGATCGGTGAGTTGGGCACTATCCCGGATAGTAGCACAGCGAAATGACGGTAAAGGTCGGTGCAGTGGGTAAAATCGTGCGGTTAACCCTTCATCCAGGCCTGCGAGCGGGTGATTTCTGCCAGGTTCTGCAGGATATCCAGACTCTGCTGGTGGATTTCCTGCGTCGGAGCGGCGCATAAGTCCTGCAAGACGGTCACCTGAAAACCGGCGTCGTGCGCCTGTCTTGCGGTGCTTTCGATCGCCAGCGGGGTACTGACCCCGCCCAGCAACAAATGGTGGCAGCGATGCTGCTGCAGCCAGGCTAACAAATTGTTACCGGCAAAGGCGCCAACGCCGTTCTTTTCGAACTGAATATCCGTTGGCAGCACCTGCAAATCCTTATCCCATTGGCAACCGGGGCTGCTCAGGCGCAGTGCCCCAATCTGTTTCAGGTGGCTAAACAGCGGAGAGTGAGCGGGAATGTCGTGGTAATCGTCGGCAAAACCGACGCGCACCCAAATCACCGGAATTTTACGTACCCGGGCGTAAGCCGCGGCGGCGTTGGTGTTGGCAATCAGGTTTTGCGCCAACACCTGTTCACGGCAATGATTTGCACGCCCTTTGGGGCCAATCAGATCGTCGATAAGATCGATAATAATCAGTGCGGCGGACATGGTGTCTCCAGAAGCGGATCCTTTACCCTTTATGATAAAAGGCCAAATGTGATGTGTTACAGAGGAAGTGTTGCCGGATATGTCATCGGATGAGTAGCGGGGCTACCCATCCGCGCGGGGTCTCGAGGATTTCAGAGCAGCCTATCCAACTGATAACGGTAACCGTCGCCGTCAGGGACAAAGCTCAGGCGGTGAGTAATACTTTGCGGCGCGTCTTCCGCATGGTGGGAGACAAACAGCAGTTGGGTTGCCCCTTGGCCGATCAACACGTCGACAAAGCGACGCACCAACTGACGATTGAGCGGATCCAGCCCCTGCAGCGGCTCGTCGAGGATCAACAGCGCCGGATGCTTGACCAGGGCGCGGGCGATCAGCGCTAACCGTTGCTGGCCCCAGGAAAGGCTGTGGAAGGGGGCTTCGCCGTTTGTACCGCCCAGCCCCAGCAGCGCCAGCCACTGGTCGGCCAATTGCCGTTGGCGATCGGATACCGCCTGGTAAATGCCGATCGAATCGAAGAAGCCGGACAGGATCACGTTGCGCACGCTGCTGCTGACGCGGTAATCCAGATGCAGGCTGCTGCTGACGTAGCCGATATGGCGTTTGATATCCCAGATGGTTTCCCCGCTGCCGCGGCGGCGGCCGAACAGGGTAAGATCGTTGCTGTACCCCTGAGGATGATCGCCGGTGATCAGGCTGAGCAGCGTCGATTTACCGGCCCCGTTCGGGCCGACGATCTGCCAGTGTTCGCCGGGATTAACCTGCCAGTCGAGGTGATTGAGAATGGCTCGATCGTTGTAGCTGACCCTCCCGTCGCGCAGGATAATTAACGGTTGATCCGCCGGCAGCGTGGTTTTCTGCGCCGGATCTTCGGTTTCCGGCAGTGCCAGGCCATCCAGATTCTCGCTGTGCGCCAGTTGCGCCACTAATGCTTCCGCCATCACCTGCCGGCGCGTCCCCTGGCTTGCCAGGGTGCAATCGGCCAGCACGCCCACGTTACGGATAAAGTCCGGCACTTCGTCAAAGCGATTGAGCACCAGCACCAGGGTATAGCCATGCCCGGAGAGGTCATTTAACAGCGCAGCCAACTGAGCGCGCGAATTCACGTCCAGCCCATCGAAAGGCTCATCCAGGATCAGTAAATCGGGCTGCGGCATCAGCGCCCTGCACAGCAGGGTTTTGCGCGTTTCGCCGGTAGAAAGGTATTTAAAGCGACGTGACAACAGCGGGGTAATGCCGAACTGTTCGGCCAGTTGCGCGCAGCGTACGGGGTCTTTGACCTCTTCCTGAATAATTTCCTCCGCGGTGCGTCCGGTATCTTCCTCGCCGGGGCTGAGCAGGTCGGTATTGTTACGTTGCCATTCGTCGCTGACCAGCTTTTGCAACTGTTCGAAAGAGATGCGTACCGCATGGCTGAAATCGCTGCGGCGCTCGCCGCTAAGCAGCACCAGTTCATCCGCCAGCGCGCGTGCCAGCGCGGATTTGCCGCTGCCGTTGGCGCCGACAAAGGCCCAGCTGTCGCCGGCCTGTATGTCCAGGGCCTCCAGCGTCAGGGTACGGGTATCGCTTAAGCGAAATGAACCTTGCGAAATGTGCAACGACGACATCACTTGTTCCTTTTTATGCAATTATTTTGTTTAGAAATAGGCGCATTGCGGAGCGATGTCAATCGGCAAAAATGCAACGTCACGTTGCGTTTAGCACAACGTGGCGACAATCACCCGATCGGCGTTAAACAAGGCGTGCACCGGGCTGGCGGGGCGCAGTTTAAGCTGCTGCAGTTCGGCATTGCTTACGGTGGCGCACAGGGTTTCGCCGCCCGTCAGCGTGACCAGCACTTCGCTGTGATCGGTGCCCGGTTGAATGCTGGCGACCACGCCCGCCAATGCGTTGTCCGCAGCGCCGACCAGGGCCGGATCGGTATTCAGTTTTACCCAGGGGGCTTTAATCAGCGCCAGCACTTCCTTGCCGGGCGAGAGCTGCAGCCGATCGGCGCTCTGTTGAGTAATGGCCGCGCTAAGACGCGTTTTACCGTCGTTAAGGAGAATATCCAGATGCTGCTGCACCTGCTGGTGATCGCGTTCGATCACGGTGCCAAAGAACTGGTTGCGGGCGCTGGTTTGCAGTGAGAAACGCGAGATTGCCGCCAGCAGGCTGTCGAGCGGCAGCTCATCCTGTTGCAATACGTCGAAGGCTTTTTGCTGGATCTGCCCCAGCAGATCGTAAAGCTGAATCAACCGCTCCCCGTAGCGAGTCACCTGGGCCCCGCCACCACCTTTGCCGCCGGTGGCACGTTCCACCACCGTCTGCTCCGCCAACTGATTCATTTCGTTAATCGCGTCCCAGGCACTTTTATAGCTGATGCCCGCCAGCTTGGCGCCCTGGCTGATGGATCCGGTGTGCCGGACTTGTTTCAGCAGCGCGATGCGGCGCGGATCGGCGAACAGTTTTTGCTGAAGTTTTAGGGTAAGAAGAATTTCGGCCTGCATAACGCGTCCTGTCGGCTGCAAAAGCCTTATTGTCGCCGATTTAGTCGCAAAGCGCCAAAAGTGCGTCGGCAACAGCCTGGGAGTGAGAGCAATAAAAACTGGCCTTCAATTATTGAAATGTTATAACATAACAAAAAATATAATGATTGATGCCGGTCACGGCGGGTTTTTATTTCACCAAAGGGATGCTGTAAATGAGTGCTGCACGCCTGGGTTTCGTCACGCCCAAAAAATCACCTTATTACCTGATTACCGCTTTGCTGTTAAGCCTGCCGAACGTCGCGCAGGCCGCCAGCGATTGCGACAAAACCGAAAAGTCATCAGGTTGCGAAGACAGCTTAACCGTGCAGGCAGCCAGCCAGCCCCAGAGTACCTATGGCTCGCTGGATGTGGTCGCCCGTTCGGCATCGCGTCTGGGCTTGACCAGCAAAGAAACGCCGCGCAGTATTGAGGTTATCAGCGCACAAGCTATTGGGCAGCGGGGTGACAAAACGCTCGCCGACGTTGTCGAGCACGCGACAGGCATGTCAGGCGTGGCTTCACCCACGCTCAGCAACAATTTTTCGTTACGCGGTTTCAGGCCTGTGTCCTGGCTGTATAACGGCGTCGAAACGCCGGGCAGCACCCTTCAGCTAGCGGATCCTTCTCATTATGGCAGTGTAGAAGTGTTGCGCGGCCCCGGATCGGTGCTCAATGGCCTGAGCGCCGCCGGTGGCAGCGTCAATCTGCTTTCGCGCCAGCCTACCTTCAGCCGCCAGCCCATCGAGCTCGACTATGGCCTGTCGAGTTATAACAGCCAGCGCCTGCACCTGGGGGCGGGCGGCACGTTACTGGACGATGTGGCGGCTTACCGTTTGGACGTCAGCGGCAGCGACAGCGGCACCAATGTGCAATATGAGCGTGATAAACAGAAGCGGGTATCCGGCGCACTGCTGTTTAAGTTGTCTGATAATGCCCTGCTGACATTAAACCTGGATCGCATGCTCAACCGCACCAACAACCCTTACTACGGCACGCCGCTGGTGGAAGGGAAGGTGGCTCGCGAGCTGCGCGATATCAACTACAACAACCTGACCGACAGCCGTATCCAGAGCAATGCCACGTCGTTTCAGGCCAGCCTGGACTGGTTCACCACGCCCGAAATTGAGCTGCATAATCAGTTTTACTACTACAGCGGTTTTCGCGAATGGCGCAATGTGGAACGCTTTCGCGTCTCGGCGGCCACCCAGCCCGGCTATGTCAATCGCGATTCGTTCGGGGCGCTGGCCCACGATGATGACCTGATCGGCAACCGCAGTTCCCTGGTGTTCGACCGGCCGCTGGGCGGCTTCGATAACCGGTTTATTGTCGGCATTGACCTGAGTAAACGCCGCTTTCAGTATTACTCCAACGGCTTCCCCGGTTCCGAAGAGGTTCCGCTGCAGGCACCGATCAGAGAAAGTTTTTCTCAGGGCACCGATAGCCAACGTTCTCCGGTTCGTCGCGTTACGCAAAACCAGTACGCCGCCTTTTTGGAAGACCGCTTCAGCCTGACGGAGCGTTTAACCCTGCTGGGGCAGTTACGCTACAACCATATGGAGATGGATTGGCATTTTCAGGGGCCGCAAGAAGAGCGCTCCTCGCAAACCTACGCCTTCAGCGTCTGGAGCCTTGGCCCCAGCTATGCGTTGACCGACAACCTCAATATTTACGCCAACTACACTACCGGCCAGGAGCCTGGCAACGATCTGTTCTTTTTAAGCCCGGCGCAAACCAGCCTGCCGCTGACCCGGGTACGCCAATGGGAAGTCGGTGCCAAGGGGCAGTTTTGGGATAACAAGGGTGAGGCCACGCTGGCACTGTACGAGCTGCGCAAGGACAACCTGTTCGTGCCCAATGCGCAGCAGCCGGATACGCTAAATGCGGTCGGTCGGCAGACTTCGCGCGGTGTGGAAGTCAACCTGATGCTGCGTCCTACCGATCGGTTGGAGCTGGCTGCCAATGCGGCCTACACCCATGCCCGTTACGATGAATACCGTGGCGGCAGCCCGTTGCGCAGCTATAACGGCAATCGCCCGGCCTACATCCCTGACTGGACCGCCAACCTCACGGCACGTTATATGCCGACGGAGCAGTGGGGGCTCACCTCATCGCTACGCTACGTGGGCAGCAGTTATAACGACGACGCCAACCAGCGTAAAATGCCGTCCTATACCACGCTCGATCTGGCCACGGACTATCAGATCACCCGGTCCGTGGGTGTGGGCGTGCGTATCAGAAACGTCACTAACCAGTTGTATGCCTATCAACGTACATACCCGGATCAGGTGCTGATTGCGCCATCGCGCACTTACGAAAGCTTTATTTCGGTGAGGTTCTGATCCCGCTATGCAGCCGATAATCTGCCTGCTGGTGGCGCTGGGCCTGTCGTTTAACGCGCTGGCACAGACCGGCGCCGTCACCCTCAACAACTGCGGCCAGCCGTACCGTTACCCGGCGGTGCCTGAGCGCGTGCTGGTTTACGCCAATCCCGCGTTGGAAAACATGCTGGCGCTGGGGTTGGCACAACGCATCGTCGGCATCATCGGTTATGACTACGCGCAGGATACGGCCCCGTCTGCGGCGAAATGGGGCAAAGCACTGAGCAAACTGTCGGCTGCCGCGCCGCCTGCGGCGGAACCTTTGCTGTTGCTCAATCCGGATTTTGTCTATTCGGCCAGTTACTACTGGTTTAACAGTCCGGAAACGCCCAGTCGCGATCGGCTGACGGAGTGGAAAATAGCCACCTATCTCTCGCCTGACGTCTGCAGTGGCCAACAAAGTACCGTAAGCCGCTCGGCGAGCTTCGAGGGTATTTTTGCCGAACTGCGTGATATTGCCCGAATTTTTAACGTCACCGGCGTGGCTGAACGCTTAATTAAAAAGCAGCAGTCACAACTGCGGGAACTGGAGCGACAGGCGGCGTCCTTGCCCCAACAGCGGCTATTTTGGTGGTATGCCGGTACGCAAACCCCTTATGTGGCGGGATGCTGCGGGGCACCGGCACTGCTGACCCGTCAGATTGGCAGTCAAAATCTGTTTGGCGACCTGCGCGAGCTTTGGCCCACCGTATCCTGGGAAACCATTGCCGCCCGCGATCCCGACGTGATTGTGCTGGGCGATTTGCCCCGTGGCGGCCTCGGCGACAGTGCCAAAGACAAGATCCATTTTCTGGAGCATCACCCTCTTACCTCAAGCCTGCGCGCCGTGCGCCAAAAACGCTATGTCATTTTGCCCGGCTACGATCTGGATCCCTCGGTACGTACCCTGGCGGCTTTGCAACGTTTAATTCAGGGCCTGCAGCAACAGGCCTTAGGATCACCCATTCCCAAAAAGGAACCCTGATATGTCCTCTCTTTCATTCTCCTCACTGCTGACCTCGTGGGATCAACAGCAGGGCGCTTATATCGCCGAACGAGAAGCGCGTTTCAATGCCCAACTCGACGTGTTAGCGCTTTCGGTCGGCGAGGATTTTCACGTGCTCGATTTGGCCTGTGGGCCGGGATCGCTAAGCCTGCGCATCCTTCAACGTTTCCCGCAGGCCAAAGTAACGGCGATGGATCTCGATCCGTTACTGTTGGCCATCGCCCGCGGCGCCCTGGCGGACTATGGCGACAGGATCCGCATCATTCAGGCCGATCTCGCCGATCCTGAGTGTTTCTCATCGCTTGAAGGGGCAACGCCTGACGCGGCGGTTTCCAGCACGGCGCTGCACTGGCTAATGCCGGAACAGCTGACGGTGCTGTATCGAAACATCGCCGAACTGCTACCCACGGGGGGCGTATTTCTGAATGCTGACCACCAGCGTTACGACCATCGGCAGCCACGCGTTAAAACGTTGGCTGAACTGCACGATAACCAGACGCAACAACGGGCCTGGCGAAACGGCGTCGAAGACTGGGATCGGTGGTTTGACAAGGTGCAGCAACTGCCGGAGCTGGCGCAATATCGGCAACAGCGGGAAAACCTGTTCGCCGGGCGTCCTGTCCCTCCGGCGACGGCATTGGACTTCCAACTTGCCAGCCTGACGCAGGCGGGGTTTACCGAGGTCGGGCCGGTCTGGCAACTGCTGGATGACTACGTGATTGCAGGCTGGAAATAGTATGAACGTAACGGTACGCCGGGGGGCGAGGCGTTCAGGTGGCTGGTTGTGCATGCTGGCGCTGGCGTTGCCGCTATTTTTGCTCGGTGCCTCGTTGTACGGACCGGCGCCAATATCGCTGCATGACGCGTGGCGTATTTTGTCTGCCCCTGGCGTTAACGCCGACGACGGTAGCGAGATTTATCAACGGATAATCTGGTCATTGAGACTGCCCAGGGCGCTGTTGGCCGCGGTGGCGGGGGCCGGTCTGGCGTTGGCCGGCACCGTCCTGCAATCGCTGACGCGCAACCCATTGGCCGATCCCTGGGTGTTGGGGATCTCTTCCGGGGCGGGCGTGGGCGCCGTTCTGGTGCTGGTGTTGGGGCTCGGCGGCGGTCTGCTGTCGGTGTCTGGCGGGGCATTTATCGGTGCGGCCGGGGCCTTTGCCCTGGTTTTACTGCTCGCCGGGCGTTCCCTGAACGCCGAGTCATCGCTGTTTATTTTGGCGGGGGTCGCGGTCACGCAACTGCTTTCGGCACTGACCTCGCTGATTACCCTGTGGCAAGCGGACGCTAACGCCACGCGTGGTGTGATGTTCTGGCTACTGGGATCCTTCAGTGACGCTCGCTGGCCGCAGGTGGGGCTTTGCGCTCTGCTGCTGGCGGCGGCACTGGCGATTTGCTGGATGAAAGCGGGCGAGCTGGACGCATTGGCGTTCGGCGGCCTGACCGCGGCGTCGTTGGGCGTGGCGGTGGCGCCGCTGAAACTGCTGCTGTACGGCATTACCATGGCGCTGACGGCCGTTATCGTCGCCTTCAGCGGCGCGGTGGGGTTTATTGGGCTGACGGTGCCGCACGTCGCCAGACTGTTGGTCGGGCCGCGTCACCGATTGCTGTTGCCGGCCAGCGCGCTGTGCGGCGCTTTGTTTGCCGTCGCGGCGGACACCCTGGCCAGAACCTTGTTTGAACCGCGCGAACTGCCGGTGGGCGTCTTGACCGCGTTGTTGGGTGTCCCGGTATTTCTCGCCTTGCTGTATCGGAAAATAAACGCATGAACAATGAAAGCCGGTTAACGGGGCTGCGTGCCGAAGGGTTGGGGTGGTCAACGGCAGAAAGAGTGGTGTTGAATAACCTCAGTTTTCACGCCCGGCCCGGTGAAATTACCGGCGTGCTCGGCGTCAACGGCAGCGGAAAATCTACGCTGCTCAAGTTGCTGGCGGGATTGATTTCCCCCAGCCGTGGCCGGGTGTATTTGCAGCAAACCGATATTGCCTCAATGAAAGGGCGCGAACGAGCCAAATGCATGACTTTCCTCGAACAGTCCGGGCCCGGTGCGTTTGCCATTGTGGTGAAAGACGTGGTGTTGCTCGGGCGTCTGGTTTACGCCAGTCGCTGGGCAGGGTTCAGCGCGGAAGATTATCGCATTGCCGGGCAGGCGATGGAGCAGGTCGGTATTTCGCACCTGGCCGATCGTGAATGGCAACAGCTGTCCGGCGGGGAACAGCAACGTGTTCATCTGGCACGCGCGCTGGCGCAACAAACGCCATGGCTGTTATTGGATGAGCCTGCCAACCATCTTGATATTGCCCATCAGCAGCAGTTTATGGCGTTATTGCGGCGGCTGGGCATCAGCGTAGTGGTTTCGCTGCACGACCTGAATTTGGCGGCCTGCTACTGTGACCGGCTGATGTTGTTAAAGCAGGGAGGTTTGCACGCCTTCGGCCCCCCGCAGCAGGTGCTGACATCGGAGACGATAGACAAGGTTTATGGCGTAGAGGCTCGGCTGGTTGCGATTAGCGATTACGCCGCGCCGCTGATCTATTACCCCGTTCAGTAACGTCCACCGCAAGCCGAAAGGCGGCACCGGAGCACAAATGGCACGTTTGGCCGGTTACAAATTCTGCACAGTCTTTAAAATAACCCCGTTTTAGTCGGTTTTTTGGTTTAAACTGGAATTTACGTGGCGGTGTTCATTACCGCTCAATGGGCAGTTAAGTGAGGCTACCATGTTGGATTTATTGAAAAGTTTGCTGTTCGCTGTGGTCATGGTTCCGGTGGTTATGGCCATCATCCTCGGCCTGATCTACGGTTTGGCGGAAGTGTTCAACATTTTCTCCAAAGTGGGCCGTTCGAAAGAAAACCGCACCCAGCACTGATCGTTACCCGTTCCCCTTTTTAAGCCTGCCGGCGTCGTTCGGCAGGTGTTTCTCAAGATATCTCACACCCTGCCGATAAACCGCATGACAAGCTTCTGCGCGACGTTATATTATTTTTTATATAACGAAGAGTGATAATGCACGTTAACTTGCGGAGAAAACAATGAAACAGCAATGGACTAAGTGGGTCGGCGGTATCGTATTGGCATCCGGTATGGTCATGCAGGCATCGGCAGCGGATAAAATTACCGTTTTTGCGGCCGCCTCGCTGACTAACGCGCTGCAGGATATCGCGACCCAATACCAGAAGGGCAAGGATGTGCAGGTGGTTTCCTCATTCGCCTCCTCTTCTACGTTGGCGCGCCAGATTGAGCAGGGCGCACCGGCCGATCTGTTTATCTCTGCCGATCAGCAGTGGATGGATTACGCCATCGACAAGCAGCAAATGGTTAAAGACACCCGTTATACCCTGTTGGGGAACGAACTGGTGCTGATCGCCGCAAAAGATGCCAAACCGGCTAAAATCACGCTCGACAAGCAAACCGACTGGGCAAAACTGCTCAATGGCGGCCGCCTGTCGGTGGGCGATCCGGACCACGTGCCTGCCGGCATTTATGCCAAGGAAGCGCTGCAGAATCTCGGTGCCTGGACCGCGCTGGAGCCTAAGCTGGCACGGGCCAACAACGTACGCAGCGCCATGGCACTGGTAGAACGCGGCGAAGCGCCGTTGGGCATTGTTTATGGCTCAGACGCGGTAGCCAGTGATAAAGTCAGCGTGGTGGCCATCTTCCCGGAAGACAGCCACAAACCGGTGGAATACCCGATGGCGATAGTTAAAGGGCATCAAACTCCGGCCGTCAGCGCGTTCTACAGTTACCTGAAGAGCCCGGAAGCGGCTGCTATTTTCAAACATTATGGATTCTCCCCGCGTAAATGATCCTGAGTGAGTACGAGTGGCAGGCCGTTGAACTGAGCCTGAAAGTGTCCGCCCTGGCGGTGGTGTGCAGTTTACCCTTTGGCATTCTGATGGCCTGGGTGCTGGTACGCTGCCGTTTCCCGGGTAAATCGCTGCTGGACAGTATTATTCACCTGCCGCTGGTACTGCCGCCGGTGGTGGTCGGCTATTTATTGCTGATCGCCATGGGGCGGCGCGGCGTGATTGGCGAATGGCTGTATGACTGGTTTGGCTTCAGTTTCAGCTTTAGCTGGCGCGGTGCGGCGCTGGCTTCCGCCGTGGTGGCGTTTCCGCTGATGGTGCGAGCCATACGGTTGGCGCTGGAGGCGGTGGATACCCGGCTCGAGCAGGCAGCCCGCACCCTGGGCGCCAACCCGTGGCGGGTGTTTTTCACCATCACGCTGCCGCTGTCGCTGCCCGGCGTGATTGTCGGTGTGGTATTGGCCTTTGCCCGTTCTCTGGGCGAGTTCGGCGCCACCATTACCTTTGTTTCCAACATTCCCGGCGAGACGCGCACCATACCGCTGGCGATGTATACCCTGATTGAAACGCCGGGGGCTGAAGCCGCTGCCGCGCGCCTGTGCGTGATAGCCATAGTGCTGTCGTTGGTTTCACTGATGGTGTCCGAGTGGCTGGCCCGCTGGGGCCGTAAACGGATGGGCGTATAATGCTGGAGCTGGATTTCTCCCAACGCCTTGGGGATTTAAACCTTAACGTGCGCGCCGATCTGCCCGCTCAGGGCATAACCGCGATTTTTGGCCTGTCCGGCGCGGGTAAAACGTCCTTAATCAATGCCATTGGCGGCCTGACGCGCCTGCAGCAAGGCCGTATTGTGCTGAATGGCCGTACGCTGGTGGATACCGCCAGCGGCCTGTGCCTGCCACCGGAGAAGCGGCGGATTGGCTATGTGTTTCAGGACGCGCGCCTGTTCCCGCATTATCGGGTACGCGGCAACCTGCAATACGGTATGGCGACCAGCATGCGCGCGCAGTTCGACAACATTGTTGAACTGCTGGGCATCGGGCCCTTGCTCAACCGCCTGCCGTTGACGCTGTCCGGCGGCGAAAAACAGCGGGTGGCGATTGGCCGTGCTTTATTGACCGCGCCGGAGTTGCTGTTAATGGATGAGCCTCTGGCGTCGCTGGACCTGCCGCGCAAACGCGAACTGCTGCCGTATCTGGAGCGGTTGGCGCAGGACGTCAATACGCCGATCCTTTACGTCAGCCACAGCATGGATGAGATTCTGCGACTGGCAGAGCAGGTGATGGTGCTGGATAACGGTCAGGTCAGGGCATTTGGCGGGCTGGAAGAAGTATGGGCCAGCAGCGCATTGCGGCCATGGTTGCAGCGTGAAGATCAAAGCAGCGTGCTGCGCGTCAGCGTGATTGAACATCATGCGCGCTACGCCATGACGGCTCTGGCGTTGGGCGACCAACGCCTGTGGGTCAGCGGGGTCGATGCCGCCTTGGGTGCTCAACTGCGTATCCGAATCAACGCCGCCGACGTTTCATTGGTGCTGCAGCCACCGGTCAACAGCAGTATCCGCAACGTACTGCCGGCCAAAGTCACCGAATGCCTGGACGTGGATGGACAGGTGGAGGTGAAACTGGCGGTGGGGGAGAGCGTGTTGTGGGCACGCATTACGCCGTGGGCGCGTGATGAGCTGGCGATCCGCCCCGGTCAATGGTTGTATGCGCAGGTGAAAAGCGTGTCGATCAGCCGCGAGGCGCGTTAAATAGCGCCCTCCCTGCGGGGAGGGCAATCACGAATTATTGACCCAGTACGCGCGTGCGGATCACCTCGGCGATGCCGGGTTGCAGGTGATCGGCGATCACCAAATCGGCGCGTTGCTTGATAGCGTCATCGGCGTTGCCCATCGCCACGCCCAGACCTACCGCTTCCAGCATGCTGAGGTCATTGTAGTTATCCCCGAAAGCCACCACCTGATCCATGCTCAGGCCCTGCGACTCGACCCACTGCTGCAGGCGTTTGCCTTTGCTGTTGCCGCCTTTGGCGATATCGACCTGATCGTGCCACGACCATTCGCAGGCCAGTCCCAGTTCTTTTTCCACCGTCTCGGCAAACTGGCGCAGCGCAGGAATATCGGCGTGCGAAGTGGCGAACTTCCAGATTGACTGCGCTTCATCGGCTGCTTGCACCAGGCTGTTGACCTGCAACAGCGTTGGGCGTTGCGCCGGCGGCAGGGTTTCCGCCCAGGCCAGTGAACGGGTGACGTGGCCGCTTGGTTCCTGATACAGCATGGCGTCGTCCACGTACATCAGGCCGTGAATGCCGCTTTGTTTCAGCATTTGCAGCACCAGTTTGGCCTGATCTTTGGCCAGCGGATCGGCGGCCAGCACTTTTTGCTGCTGGAAGTCATACAGATAGGTACCGTTGCAGCAGATTGCCGGTGTGTCTATCTCCAGCGCCTGATAAAACGGGTGGATCGCCACGTGATGGCGGCCGGTGACGACAATCACTTTGATACCGGCAGCGCGCGCTTGCGCCAGGGCTGCCAGCGACTGCGGTAAAATGCGTTTTTGGTTGTCCAGCAGGGTGCCATCCAGATCGAGGGCAATGACGCGGTAGCTCATAGGGATCTCATTATCGTTAGCAACAAAATTAAACCGATGGTACACCGGATAAGCGATGGATAAAACAGCACAGATTTCCTCAGCAACACAGGGTTGTTATGTCACGGATGTGAGGTAAGCTAGGGGAAACCGAAAAACCTGAAACCGGTTTCTCTCTTACCCTATTCAAGGAGAACACATGAAGCAAATCGTTTATGTCGCCAGCCCGGAAAGCCAGCAAATTCACGTCTGGCAGTTAGGCGATGCAGGGGCCCTGGCGCTGCTGCAAACCGTCGAAGTTCCGGGTCAGGTGCAACCGATGGCGATCCACCCGGACCGAACGCACCTGTACGTCGGCGTGCGCCCGGCGTTCGGCATTGTCAGCTACCGCATCGAGGCGGACGGCACGCTGCAACAGGCGGGCATGGCACCGCTGCCGGGCAGCCCGACCCATATCTCTACCGATTTGCAGGGGCGTTATCTGTTTTCCGCCTCCTACAGCGGCAACTGCGCCAGCGTCAGTCCTATTGGCCATGACGGCGTAGTGGGTGCGCCTATTCAGCAGATTGACGGTTTAACTGCGCCGCACTCGGCCAATATCGACCCGACCAACCAACTGCTGTTGGTGCCCTGCCTGAAAGAAGATCGCATTCGTCTGTTCAATTTGGATCAGCAGGGCGAACTGACGCCGCATGCTCAGGAAGCGGTAGCAACCGCCGCCGGTGCCGGTCCGCGCCACATGGCATTCCACCCGAACGACAAATATGCCTACTGCGTAAACGAGCTGGACGGTACGGTAGACGTGCTGGCCATCAGTGAAAACGGCGCTAAATACACCCAGGCGCAAACGCTGGATATCATGCCTGCCGATTTCAACGGCACCCGTTGGGCGGCGGATATTCACCTCACGCCGAATGGCCGCTTCCTCTACACCAGCGACCGCACCGCCAGCATACTGACGATTTTCAGCGTCTCCGAAGACGGTAGCACCCTGTCGGTCGTCGGCTACCACCCGACCGAAGAGCAGCCACGTGGCTTCAACATCGACCACAGCGGCCGCTTTGTGATCTCGTCCGGTCAGAAGTCCGATCATATCGGGGTGTATGAAATCGATCAGACCAGCGGCAAGCTGGCCACTCTGGCACGTTACCCGGTGGGTAAAGGCCCGATGTGGGTAAGCGTATTAGCGAAGTAGAAGTAAATGATGCCCGGTTGCCCTAAGGGCGAATGAATAATGAGGGCGCAGCATGCTGCGCCCCTACAGTCTCTCGGGATGGGGTTCTTTTTCCCGAGAATCAGCTGTATTTCACCGTCAGCGTGGCGCTGCCAAGGCTATGGAAGTGCACGTTGAAACCGACCAGGGCACCGCTGGAACCTTCATCCACCTCAATGCTTTCTACGTCCAGTGCGTGGACGGTGAAGTGATAGCGGTGGCTTTCTCCCTGCGGTGGCGCTGCGCCGCCATAACCGGCGGAACCAAAATCGGTGCGGGTCTGCACGGCGCCGGCCGGTAAGCCGCCCTTGCCGGAACCTGCGCCCTGCGGCAGTTCACGCGTGGCAGCCGGGATATTGGCTACCACCCAGTGCCACCAGCCGGAGCCGGTCGGCGCATCGGGATCGTATACCGAAATCACGAAACTCTTGGTGCCTTTCGGCACGCCGTCCCAGGCCAGATGCGGAGACAGATTATCGCCTTGATAGCCCATGCCGTTAAACACCTGGCGCTCCGGCATTTTCGCGCCGTCCTGCAGATCGTTGCTGTACAAACGAAAGCTCATAATGACTCCATTGGTCGGTAAAAGCTGAATGCCTAAGCTAGACCTTTTTGACGTCATAACACAAGCCTCATTGCACCTCGCCAGCGGCCTGCCCTATGGGTTATCCTCGTTAACGCCGAAGCTACATACACGACATCAATAATTCACAGATCGATAAAAGCAATCATGATTTCATTAAAAAAACGCACGCCGTGGTTTGGTTGGCTGCGCCGCTGGGCCAAGGGCATCAAGCGCGACATTTATGCTCTTTGGCTGGCCGCCCGCGACCGGCGCACGCCCTGGTATGCCAAATTGATCGCCCTGCTGGTGGCGGGTTATGCGGTATCGCCTATCGATCTGATCCCGGACTTTATTCCGGTGCTGGGCTATCTGGACGACGTGATTATAGTGCCGCTGGGCATTATGCTGGCGGTGCGGTTGATCCCCAAGCCGCTGATGGCAGAGTTTCGCGAGAAGGCGCAAAGGCGTATCGATAATCCTACCGGCCGGATGGCGGCGGTAATGATCATATTGCTGTGGGTGTTGTGCCTGATATTGCTGGCCCGTTATCTGGACCAGCATTGGTAACCTGTTACTGCACCGCGGCGGTGACGGCGGCGGTCAATTTGCTGAGCTGTTCAGGCTCGATGATGTAAGGCGGCATCAAATAAATCAGTTTGCCGAAGGGGCGGATCCACACGCCGCGCTCGACGAATCCGCGCTGTAGCTGCGCCATATCCACAGGTTCGCGCATTTCCACCACGCCAATCGCTCCCAATACCCGCACGTCCGCTACTTTTGGCTGCATTTTCAGCGGCAATAGCTGCTGTTTCAACTGGGTTTCGATAGCGGCCACCTGCTGCTGCCAGCGATTCTCCGCCAGCAGCGACAGGCTGGCATTCGCCACCGCGCAGGCCAAAGGATTGCCCATAAAGGTAGGGCCGTGCATAAAGCAGCCCGCAGCGCCGTTGCTGATGGTTTCCGCCACGTGGCGCGTGGTCAGGGTGGCGGAAAGCGTCATATAGCCGCCGGTCAACGCCTTGCCCAGACACAGAATATCCGGTACTACCTCGGCATGTTCACAGGCAAACAGCTTGCCGGTACGTCCGAAACCGGTGGCGATCTCATCGGCAATCAGCAGCACCTGATAGCGGTCGCAGAGCTCGCGTACCCGTTTGAGGTAAGTCGGATGGTAGATGCGCATGCCGCCCGCCCCCTGGACTACCGGTTCCAAAATCACCGCCGCCACTTCACCGGCATGCTGCTCCAGCAGTGCGGCGAACGGGGCAATATCATGTTCATCCCAGGCCTGATCGAAACCGCACTGTGGCGCAGTGGCGAACAGGTGTGGCGCGAGATATCCCTGATACAGGCTGTGCATCGAGTTGTCCGGATCGCACACTGACATCGCGCCGAAGGTATCCCCGTGGTAGCCGTGGCGCAGAGTCAGAATACGCTGCCGCCGTTCTCCGCGCGCTTGCCAGTATTGCAACGCCATCTTCAGCGACACTTCCACCGCCACCGAGCCGGAATCTGCCAGGAACACGCACTGTAGCGCTTCCGGCGTCATGGCGACCAGCTTGCGACACAGCTCGATCGCGGCGGGATGGGTAATGCCGCCGAACATCACGTGCGACATTTTTTCCAACTGCTGAGTCGCAGCCAGGTTCAACTGCGGGTGGTTATAACCGTGAATGGCCGCCCACCAGGACGACATACCGTCAATCAGGCGTCGGCCATCGGCCAGCTGCAGTTCAACGCCGCTGGCGGCCTCTACCGGATAACAGGGCAGTGGGTGGCTCATCGAGGTGTAAGGGTGCCAGATATGGCGCTGATCGAATTCCAGGTCGGAGGTAGTGACAGACATACTTGTAAACCAAATCATGTGTGTAATGGTTGACAGTATATCCACAATATCTAAACTGACGACACTTTTTTCATTTTTGGAGACGCCGTGATGGCCGATCGCATTCACTGGACAGTGGGTCTTGCCCAGACCCTGTTTGATAAACCCCTGCTTGAGTTATTGTTTGAAGCCCAGACGGTTCACCGCCAGCATTTTGATCCGCGTCAGGTGCAGGTGAGCACGCTGTTATCAATCAAAACCGGCGCCTGTCCGGAAGACTGCAAGTACTGTCCGCAAAGCTCCCGCTACAAAACCGGCCTGGAGTCGGAGCGGCTGATGCAGGTGGAGCAGGTGCTGGAATCGGCACGCAAGGCCAAGGCAAACGGTTCGACCCGATTCTGCATGGGCGCGGCGTGGAAAAACCCGCACGAGCGCGATATGCCTTATCTGCAGCAGATGGTGCAAGGCGTGAAGGCCATGGGGATGGAAACCTGCATGACGCTGGGCACGCTGGAGGGATCTCAGGCGGAACGCTTGGCCGAGGCCGGGCTGGATTATTACAACCACAACCTGGATACCTCGCCGGAATTCTACGGCAGCATCATCACCACCCGCAGCTATCAGGAACGTCTGGATACGCTGGGCAAGGTGCGCGGTGCGGGCATCAAGGTCTGTTCCGGCGGCATCGTTGGGTTGGGGGAAACGGTGCGTGACCGCGCCGGGCTGCTGGTGCAGTTGGCCAATCTGCCGACACCGCCGGAGAGCGTGCCGATCAACATGCTGGTGAAGGTCAAGGGGACGCCGCTGGCTGATAACGACGACGTCGATCCTTTTGATTTCATTCGCACTATCGCAGTGGCACGCATCATGATGCCGGCCTCTTACGTCCGTCTTTCTGCCGGTCGCGAACAGATGAACGAACAAACCCAGGCAATGTGCTTTATGGCCGGCGCCAACTCCATCTTCTATGGCTGCAAGCTGCTGACCACGCCAAACCCGGAAGAGGACAAGGATCTGCAGCTGTTCCGCAAGCTGGGCCTCAACCCGCAGCAAACCGAAACCGAGCACGGCGACAATCAGCAACAACAAGTGCTGGCTGCGCGCCTGATGCAGGCCGATACCGCCGAGTTTTACAATGCGGCGCTGTAATGAGCTGGCAACAACGTATTGAACAGGCGCTGGAGGAGCGGCAACAGAGCGCCGCTTACCGCCGCCGTCTGGTGAATCAGGGCGGCAATGGTCGCCATCTTCAGCTTAACGACCAGCGCTACCTGAATTTTTCCGGCAATGATTATCTGGGCCTGAGCCAGAATGCGCAGGTAATCGCTGCCTGGCAGCAGGGTGCGCAGCAATATGGCGTGGGGTCCGGCGGTTCCGGCCACGTGACCGGTTTTTGCACCGCACACCAGGCGCTGGAGCAGCAGTTGGCGCAATGGCTGGGCTATCCACGTGCGCTGCTGTTTATCTCCGGCTATGCCGCCAATCAGGCGCTGCTGGCGGCGTTGATGCAGGAAGAGGATCGCATTCTGGCCGATCGGCTTAGCCACGCTTCGCTGCTGGAGGCGGCGGCTCACTCACCGGCCCAACTTCGGCGTTTTCGGCATAACCAACCGCAGGCATTGGCCGATTTGCTGGCGAAACCCTGTGGCGGCCAGACGCTGGTGGTCACCGAAGGAGTTTTCAGCATGGACGGCGACAGTGCCCCTCTGGCAGCGCTGCACCGTTTGACCCGCCAAGCAGGCGGCTGGTTGATGGTTGACGACGCACACGGCATTGGCGTTCAGGGTGAACAGGGGCGCGGCAGTTGCTGGCAGCAGGGCGTACGGCCCGAGTTGTTGGTGGTCACTTTCGGCAAAGCCTTTGGCCTCAGTGGCGCTGCGGTCCTGTGCGATGAAGCTACGGCAGAATACCTGCTGCAGTTTGCCCGTCATCTGATTTACAGCACGGCGATGCCGCCGGCACAGGCCTGTGCGCTGCAAGCGGCTCTGCATTGTATCCAGCAGGGCGACGAACTTCGCACCCGGTTACACAGCAATATTCATCGTTTTCGCCAGGGGGCGGCCCAATTGTCGCTGACGCTGACGGAGTCGCTTACCGCCATTCAGCCGTTGCTGGTGGGGGATAATCAGCGAGCGCTTGATTTGGCGCAGCACCTGCGTGGGCAAGGCCTGTGGGTGAGTGCGATCCGCCCGCCGACGGTACCGCCGGGCGGCGCGCGTCTGCGTATTACCCTGACGGCAGCGCATCAGCCGCAGGATATCGATCGTCTGCTGGAGGTATTGCATGACGTCAGCGTTTGAACAGGTTAACAAGCAAGCGGTCGCTTCGGCCTTTAGCCGCGCGGCCGTAAGTTATGACGCGGCGGCGGTATTGCAGCGTGATGTGGGTGAGCGCTTACTGGGGATGGGGCAGGAACACCGTGGCGAGCAACTGCTCGATGCCGGCTGTGGCACCGGTTATTTCAGCCGCCGCTGGCGAGAGCTGGGCAAGCAGGTGACGGCGCTCGATTTGGCACCGGGCATGCTGGCCTTTGCCCGACAGCAGCAGGCTGCGGATGATTATCTGTTAGGCGACATCGAAAATGTGCCCCTACCCGACGCCGTCGTGGACATCAGTTTCAGCAGCCTGGTGGTGCAATGGTGCAGCGATCTGCCGCGTGCGTTGGCAGAGCTGTACCGCGTTACCCGCCCGGGCGGCGTGATTCTTTTTTCCACCCTGGCGCAAGGATCGCTGCAAGAACTGGGTGATGCCTGGCAGCAGGTGGACGGTGAGCGCCATGTTAATGATTTTCTGCCGCTGGCGCAGATTGAGGCGGCCTGTGCGGGTTATCGCCATCACCTGCAGGCGGAATGGCAAACCCTGAATTACGCGGACGTAATGGCGTTGATGCGCTCCCTCAAGGGGATCGGTGCCACCCATTTGCATCAGGGGCGCGAAGCCGGCCTGCTGTCCCGACAGCGCCTCGCGGCTTTGCAGGCAGCCTATCCCTGCCGCCGCGGGCAGTTCCCGCTCAGTTATCATCTGGTTTATGGAGTGATTTATCGTGATTAAGCGTTGGTTTGTCACCGGCACCGACACCGAAGTGGGCAAAACCGTGGCCAGCAGCGCCTTGCTGCAGGCAGCCAATTTGGCGGGTTACCGCACGGCCGGCTACAAACCGGTGGCTTCAGGCAGCGAGATGACCACGGAAGGGCTGCGAAACGGCGATGCGTTGGCATTGCAGGCCAACAGCGCGGTGGCGCTAAGCTATGGCGAAGTAAACCCTTATGTGTTTGCAGAACCGACCTCACCGCACATTGTCAGCGCCGACGAAGGGCGGCCGATCGAACTGGCCCGGCTTTCCGCCGGGTTACGTCATCTGGAGCAGCGGGCCGATTGGCTGTTGGTCGAGGGTGCCGGGGGCTGGTTTACGCCGCTTAGTGAGCAACATACCTTTGCTGACTGGGTGCAGCAGGAACAACTGCCGGTTATTTTGGTGGTCGGAATACGGCTGGGCTGCATTAACCATGCCGTGCTGACCGCACAGGCTATCCGGCAGGCGGAGTTGCCGCTGGTCGGTTGGATCGCCAATGACGTTTGCGCACCGGGTCGCCGCCATCAGGAATATATGGCCACGCTGCGCCGCATGTTACCGGCCCCGCTGCTGGGGGAGATCCCCCATCTGCCCGAAGTTGAACGACAGGCGCTGGGGCATTATCTGGATTTGAGCGTTTTACCCCTTTAAGCGTTAGATCCTCCGTCCAGGGTATTCGCCATGGACGGAGATCGGTTGGTTGCCTATTTACATGGCGGTGATACAAGCGTTATCCACGTATAAAACCCCGTTTTTAGCTAAAGCATACAAATTGAATGACAAGATAATGTGAGTTGCCCAAACCGGCACTTTTCGCCTGTTGCTATTAAATCGGTATTCTTTGAATTCGAGATAGTCATTGGTGTTTAGCCTGCCATCCCAGGCGGCGGCATCCGATTTCGCGATGATCGATACACCATTGCTTTCGGTTTCCAGAATACAGGCATAGTGCAGCGTGGAAAATAAATTGCCGGTGCCGCCATTCAGTGTTTTCAGAGTAAAACAGGCACCTAACTGTTCATATTGCGACGCTGGCACAACCAACCTTAGGCCGGCATTGGCGTTGGTATTGCCCAATTTTGTCACTTTTAACGCATTACTGCCGTTAGTGCCTGCACCGGATTCGATAGCGATAGTGATGGCGTCTGAGGTGAAGGGATCGCTGACGCTACCGCCAGAGACCTCCCAACCTATTGGTTTCGTCGTGAATGAAAAACCACCATCTTTAATTTTGTTATTATTCATGGTGGTTAAAGTTTGAATACCTTTGCCTCCGCCGCCACCATCGAGCCGACTATTCCGGATCACGAAGTCACCGGTGCCGCCGAAATAACGTCCTGTAGTGGTTCTCACACCATAAAATTTGACATTTTCGACGATAATTCCACTACTGCCAGCTTCGGCAAAAAAACAGTATTCTTTGGTCAGAGGGCCTTCCAGCGTAATAATCTCACCCCCCTGAATAAGTAACGAGGCATTTTGGTTGGCGCTACAGCGGAACGGGAAATCAGTAAGCGGACTATTTTCATTATTGAACTCGATATGGCAACCGTGTAATTCGACGCTCCCTGCTTGCACATTTACAATAGCTCCAGCGTAATCTATCGATGTACCGAAAAAACGAAATGCACCGTTCGGATTCTGGTTGCCAATGGCCAGACCTTGCGAGTTACCGACAGTACCGCCAAAGAAGTTAATCCCTTCGCCAAAGTTTTTAGCACCAGATTCAGCGGATGGCATATGCACGCATTCATAACAACGGATGACCTCACAGGCGTAGTGATGTCCAATATAGGCGTTGGCCCCAAAATACATACCGTAATAAAAACCCGAGATATACACGTTATTAACGGAAAAGTTCCCCAGCAGGCCTCCCAGTAGATTTCCCTGAGGACCTTTTTTTTCTGGCGAATCAAACAAGATCCCATCAATAAAGTTGTATTCGTCTTTTTTGTCATCTGCCATATCAGATAACGCAGTTTTTTTCTTTGCACCGATCCCTTTGACGCTAAAGTTCTTTAATATTGGCGCTGGCCGAATGGGGACACCATTATCCAGTGCGAGCGAGGTCGCATAGCAACGTATAAAGTAGTTGTGATCGTTTTCAGTGCCACTTGGAATGTTAGTGGTGATTTTTACACCATTGCCGTCAATATAAACGAAGCCAACGTCGATATCTGTCTTGGGGGCTATCCAGGTCTCAAACGGGGAGGCGAATTTTACGGTTGTCGGTCTTTTTAAGGTGTCTTTAATGAAGGTTTGCGCTTTGACCAGCTCGTCGCGCGACTTGACGTAAATACCCGCCACATCGAGACGCTCTTTTAGCGTCCAGACTTTACTGTTCAGATCGCTATATTGGATAAATTGTGCATCATTATCAGCCATGATCTAACCCTCGATTCAAGTATATCGGATGTGAAAACCCGTTGAATATGGAGGGAGTGTCTGACCACTTCCAGTCTCTATCGTTCTGTCTGCGCTGGTACAACGGCAGAGGTGTTAATTCAGCATCGGCTAATTGAAAACAGGGACGCATTATTAGCGTCCCTGCTTGTCACACCGCCAGATAGGCATTGATCAAATCCTCATCCAACTGTTCCAGCGTACCATTCGCCACGCTGCGCCCCTGATCCATCAGGCAAAAGCGATCCGCCACGCGGCGGACAAAGGGCAGCTTGTGCTCCACCAGCAGGATAGTCATGCCCAATTCCCGGTTAAGCTTGCGGATCACGTTGCCGATATCGGCGGCGATGGACGGTTGAACACCGCTGGTGGGTTCGTCGAGGATCAGCAGCTCCGGTTCCAGTACCAGCGCACGGCCAATTGCCAGCTGTTGCTGTTCACCGTCGCCCAAATCGCCGGCCCGACGGCCGCGCATCTCCCTCAGGTTGGGAAACAGGTTATAAATCAACGGTGGAATGCGGCGGGATTTATCTCGCCCGGCCATCAGCGCCACCTGCAGGTTTTCCTCTACGCTGAGCTGCGAAAATATCTGTCGCCCCTGAGGAACGTAGCTGATCCCCAGCTCCGTGCGGGTTTCTACGGGCTGCTGCAGCAGGTTTTGCGGAGGTTCGTCTGCCAACTGCCAGGTCATACTGCCGCTGACCACCGGCAAATGGCCCATAATGCAGTTGACCAACGTGGTTTTGCCTACGCCGTTACGGCCGATAAGTACCGTGCATTGGCCACGCGGCAGTTCCAGATTGATATCCCACAGGGTATGGTTTTGCCCATAAAACTGATTCACTGACCTTAAACTCAACATCTGGCATTCTCCTCAAAGACCTGTCTGCCACTCGTGGTTGTACGCTCATGGCGGGCGACGGCGTAACGCAGCTTTAACAGGCCGCGCCGATTTCACCTGCCTGAACCGCAGGGCGGCCGTTGCAGGGAAGGGGGGCGAACCCGTTCTTCCTTGCTTCATCCACTCCCTACTGCGATTTCCGCCTTAGCGGTTTCTTTCCCGAGTGTTTCAATGTCTGGAACAAAATGCTGATCTGCTACCTTCAATGAGGTAGTTAAGTTTTGACTTAAGCAAGCAATACATAGGTGAAAATGGCAGCTAAAGGCCATTCGTCAGCGCTCTCTCATGTTTATGTCGTCAATGTCAGTTGATTCGCATTGGCGTGACGCTAAACCCCGAGCAGCTCATTCTGTCGTTTCGGGGCGTTGATTTCCCCGAGCCCACTTTCGCCGTGAAAGGGTAATGCAACCCTTGGGCCAACTTTTTAAACGGCGTAAATCAGAGATTGTTATTGCCTTGTTAACGGTCTGGCGCGCCAGACGTGGGCTGGGTGGAACCGGGGAAAAACAGCGGGAAAGTTAACACGGACGATTTTTGCACTCTTCCGGTGCTGAACAGAAAAGTTATGGTGCAAGCTATTTCATCGCTCGCCGCAAGATGCAGCAAAGGAAGGTAACAATGGGACAAATCTGTTTTTGGCAATGGGGCTTTTTAGCATTAATCGGCATAAACAAAGCGATATTTTTGTGAAAAAATAACTAAAAAAGCCATCTTGGCCGACAGAAACGGCAAAAAGCGTTCTTTCTGCAACTCCCGCCGGGGGCGGGGCGGTGAGAGTTATCCACTATTCCTGTGGATAACCTTGTGCATTAGATTTAGAAAACCGGTTTAAAGCGAGAGCGGACGCGGGTTCTGTTCGCTTTGTCCGCAATCTCGTCTTTTTTATAAAATCATTATTAATCAATAAATTAACTAAAATCAAGCGGCCGATGTATTGATGAAGTTCCTATGTATGATTTTTCGCCACAGTGCTATCAATAAGTTAATTCGTGGCGGATTTTGGGGATAAATCTGTTATTGACAATAAAAATGTCACGCCGCTGTAACCCTGGCGGTGCATTCGGCCTGATTTGGCGCACGCTAAAGCGACGAACCGCTTGAAGCTGGTTTTATATCCAGTATCATAGGCACTGGCGAAAATCGCCGTGGCTTTCCATAATTAGAGGCCATTCACCGAGCAACAGCTCCATGGCCGCCCGAGCGCGCGCCTCTCCGCCAGGCAGGGGCGCTGCATGCTGCGCCCGCCCACTACGACAGCCGGTAGCAACGCGGCAATTTGAAAGACGAAGGGTCTATGAGTAAAGTTTTCAAACTGCATTCCGAATTCAAACCGGCCGGCGATCAGCCGGAAGCCATCCGCAAGCTGGAAGAGGGCCTGGAGGATGGCCTGGCGCACCAAACGCTGCTCGGCGTGACCGGGTCGGGCAAGACATTTACCGTCGCCAATGTGATTGCCGATCTCAACCGGCCCACCATGGTGCTGGCGCCCAACAAAACCTTGGCGGCGCAGCTGTATGGCGAGATGAAAGAGTTCTTTCCCGATAATGCGGTCGAGTATTTCGTTTCTTACTACGACTACTACCAGCCGGAAGCCTACGTCCCCAGCTCCGACACCTTTATCGAAAAAGACGCCTCGGTGAACGAACACATCGAGCAGATGCGCCTTTCCGCAACCAAAGCACTGCTGGAACGTCGTGACGTGATAGTGGTGGCCTCGGTCTCGGCGATTTACGGCCTGGGCGATCCGGATCTGTACCTGAAGATGATGTTGCACCTGACCAAAGGCATGATCATCGATCAGCGGGCGATCCTGCGCCGTTTGGCGGAGCTGCAATATAGCCGCAACGATCAGGCCTTCCAGCGCGCGACATTCCGCGTGCGCGGTGAGGTGATCGACGTCTACCCTGCGGAATCAGACGAACTGGCGCTGCGCATAGAGCTGTTTGACGAAGAGGTCGAAAGGCTTTCGCTGTTTGATCCGCTGACCGGCCAGATCGAACAAGAAGTGCAGCGTTTTACCATTTACCCCAAATCGCACTATGTGACGCCGCGCGAGCGGATCCTGCAGGCGATGGAAGAGATCAAGGTGGATCTGGCCGAGCGGCGCAAGGTACTGCTGGCCAACAACAAGCTGCTGGAAGAACAGCGTCTGACGCAGCGCACCCAGTTTGATCTGGAGATGATGAACGAACTGGGTTACTGCTCCGGCATTGAAAACTATTCGCGCTACCTGTCCGGGCGCGGCGAGGGTGAGCCACCGCCGACGCTGTTCGACTATTTGCCGGCGGATGGCCTGTTGGTGGTCGACGAGTCCCACGTGACCATTCCGCAAATCGGCGGCATGTACAAGGGCGACCGTTCACGCAAGGAAACGTTGGTGGAATACGGCTTCCGCCTGCCGTCGGCGCTGGACAACCGGCCGCTGCGCTTTGAAGAGTTCGAAGCGCTGGCGCCGCAGACCATCTACGTGTCTGCCACGCCGGGCAAATACGAGCTGGAAAAATCCGGTGGCGACATTATCGATCAGGTCGTGCGCCCTACCGGGCTACTGGATCCGCAAATTGAAGTGCGGCCGGTGACCACCCAGGTGGACGATCTGCTTTCCGAAATTCGCAAGCGGGTGGCGATCAACGAACGTGTGCTGGTCACCACGCTGACCAAACGCATGGCGGAAGATCTGACCGAATACCTGGAAGAGCACGGCGAACGCGTGCGCTACCTGCACTCGGACATCGATACCGTGGAACGGGTCGAAATCATTCGTGACCTGCGCCTGGGCGAGTTTGACGTGCTGGTGGGTATCAACCTGTTGCGTGAAGGGCTGGACATGCCAGAGGTGTCGCTGGTGGCGATTTTGGACGCGGATAAAGAGGGCTTCCTGCGCTCCGAACGTTCATTGATTCAGACCATTGGCCGTGCGGCGCGTAACCTCAACGGTAAAGCGATCCTTTACGGTGACAAAATTACCGACTCGATGGCCAGAGCGATTAGCGAGACCGAGCGTCGCCGTGCCAAACAGCAGGCGTTCAACGAAGAAAACGGTATTGTGCCGCAGGGCCTGAACAAGAAAATTTCCGATATTTTGCAGTTGGGCAAGCCGGGTCCGCGCAGCAAGGGCAAAGGCAAGGGCAGAGCTGCGGAAAGTGCCGCTCAGTACCAAAACCTTACGCCGAAAGCGCTGGATCAGAAAATCCGCGAGCTGGAAGCGCAAATGTATACCCACGCCCAGAACCTGGAGTTCGAGCAGGCGGCGGGCTTGCGTGATGAAATCCATCAGCTGCGTGAGCAGTTTATTGCCATTTCATAACCTACTGGCGCGCTGCAGAGCGCGGCGCCGCCAAAACATAAAATCCTTGTCGCCTCCGCCAAAGCTGATTATGGTGTGCGGCCATTTGACTACTGCGAGCTACCGACCATGACCCAACACCAGTCCAAAGACCCGATGCACGGCATCACTCTGGAACAGCTTCTGAATAAACTGGTGGAAAACTACGGTTGGTCAGGACTGGCTGAACGAGTTCGCATCAACTGCTTCAGCAGCGATCCCAGCATCAAGTCCAGCCTGAAATTTTTGCGACGCACACCCTGGGCGCGCAAACAGGTGGAAGATCTTTATCTCGACATGGTCGAGCAGGCCGCCAGCGATAACCCTTGGCTACGTGGCGGCAAGTAAGCGCTTAGGCGCGGGCACCTAATTCGATCAACGCCTGATCCAGCGCCTGGCGCAGCAACTGACGATCGTGGCGGTAAGGAATATCCTGTGCTTCCAACGGCTGTTTGATCACCACCCGATCCTGCACTTCACGGGTATCTGCCGTTGGCCCGACAATGACGGCATCAATCATCTGGCGGCCAATTTTCGCCTCCATCAATTCCAGCTTGTTCTTCAGCGTCAAGGCCGCCGCCGCGACGCTTAATTCGCGTCCGAGGTTGTCGATATAAATCATATTGGCGCTGCTGCGACGCAGAGCCTGCGTAAGGTCATCGAGCAACAGCAGAGGCATCAGGCTGGTCAGAAAGCTGCCCGGTCCGATCAGGATCACGTCGGCCTGCGCGATGGCATCCAGCGCTTCGCGCGTGGCGTTGACGTGGGGCGACAGCATCAACTCTTGTGGCATGTCGGTAAGTTGATCGACATTCACCTCACCGTAAACGTGGTTGCCTTCATGATCGTGCGCCATCAGATCCACCGGCTGTTCGGACATCGGGATCAGCGCCGCGTCCACCTTCAGCAGGCTACGCACCAGGTTGATCGCTTCCAATGGGCGTACGCTCAGGTGATCCAGGGCTTTCAACATCAGATTGCCGAGGTTGTGCCCAGACAGCTCGCCGTTGCCGCTGAAGCGGTATTCGAACATCGCGGAAGCCACGCTCGGTTCGGTAATCAGCTGGTTCAGGCAGTTACGGGTATCGCCCCAGGCAATGCCCCCTTCCGAACGGCGAATACGGCCGGTAGAACCGCCGTTATCGGTGGTGGTGACAATACCGGTTAAACGGGAGCCTAAAGACGACAGGGAAGACATCACGCGACCAAGACCATGACCGCCGCCTAATGCCACCACCCGATCGAGATCGGCCAGGGTTCGATTACGCATAAATTTCCTTACAAGGGGGCTTAACTGCCCGCATAAAGTAGCGGATTTGGCGTAAAAACGCGAAAAAGAGTGTGATTTGCGTGATTCCGGTCAATTCGTCTACGTAAAGGGCGTTTATCATGGTTTACCAGATTAGGAACCGCATAAAATCGCTGTATACACAATTATATAGCGAAATTGCGCGTTGGCTATCGCGTTTGTTTAGCGCTAGAATTCTGATGAAAACCACGGTTTCGTTCCGGCTACTCCGACTGCGGGAACTGAGACCAAAACTCCTAGCCTCTGGGCCTACGTTGTTCTGGCGAACAATATGGCGCTTGGGCCGTGGCGAAGTCAGCCACCAGGGTGCAGAGCGGAAACGTTCGCATCTCCCGACTTTGGAAGGTGTTATGGTGCCGCAACTCATTGATGCTTATGAGCGCAAGTTCTATTACTTGCGTTTGTCGATCACCGACGTGTGCAACTTTCGTTGCACCTACTGCTTGCCGGACGGCTACCGCCCGAACGGCAGCCCTAAAACATTCTTGTCGCTTGATGAGATCCGACGCGTCAGTCGCGCATTTGCCGAACTGGGCACCGAAAAAGTGCGCCTGACCGGCGGAGAGCCTTCTCTGCGCCGCGATTTCACCGAGATCATCGCCGCCGTGCGTGAAAACCCGGCCATCCGCCAGCTCGCTGTGACCACCAACGGTTACCGTATGGCGCGCGACGTCGCCGGCTGGCGTGATGCCGGCCTGACTGCAGTCAACGTCAGCGTCGACAGCCTGGATCCCCGCCAATTTCATGCCATTACCGGGCAGGACAAGTTCCGCCAGGTGATGGACGGCATCGACGCCGCCTTTACCGCCGGTTTCAGCAAGGTGAAGGTCAACGCGGTGCTGATGCGTGACGTGAACCACCAACAGCTCGGCACCTTCCTTAACTGGATTAAAGACCGCCCGATTCAGCTGCGCTTTATCGAACTGATGGAAACCGGCGAGGGGGGCGATCTGTTTCGCAAGCACCACGTTTCCGGTGAAGTGATCCGTTTGCAGCTGGAACAGCAGGGCTGGCAGCGCCAGCCGCGCGGCCGCAGCGACGGTCCGGCGCAGGTGTTCAGCCACCCGGATTATCAGGGCGAAGTGGGCTTGATCATGCCGTATGAAAAAGACTTCTGTGCCAGCTGCAACCGGCTGCGTGTTTCCGCTATCGGCAATTTGCACCTGTGTCTGTTCGGTGAGCAGGGCATTGGCCTGCGCGATCTGCTGACGGATGACCAGCAGCTTGATGAACTGAAGGACCGCATCCAGGGCGGGCTGCTGAGTAAAAAACAGACTCACTTCCTGCATCAGGGTAACAGTGGCATAACGCAGAACCTGTCGTTTATCGGCGGATAACTTTTTCAAATTGCACGGGAGCAAGCAATGAGTCATGCCAGCAGTGAATTCATTCCGGTACAAATTGCTATTTTGACCGTTTCGGACAGCCGTGGCGAAGCGGAAGACACCTCGGGCCAGTACCTGCAAGAAGCGGCGCTTGAAGCCGGACACCGGGTAGTGGATCGCGCCATCGTCAAAGACGACAAATATCTGATCCGCGCACGCGTTTCCGCGTGGATCGCAGATGAAAGGGTGCAGGCCGTGCTGATCACCGGGGGCACCGGCTTTACCGCCAGAGACTACACCCCGGAAGCGCTGCTGCCGCTGTTCGATCGTGAAGTGGAAGGCTTCGGCGAACTGTTCCGCATGGTGTCTTATGAAGAGATTGGCACCGCCACTGTCCAGTCGCGAGCGCTGGCCGGTATGGCCAACCAGACGGTGATTTTTGCCATGCCGGGCTCGACCCGCGCCTGCCGTACCGCCTGGGAACGTATTATTGAAGAGCAGTTGGACGCGCGTCACCGCCCGTGCAATTTTCTGCCACATCTGAAGAAATAAAAATTATGACGCAGCTAACTCACATTAACGCCGCGGGCGAAGCTCATATGGTCGACGTTTCAGCCAAAGCAGAAACGGTGCGCGAGGCGTGCGCCGAAGCCTTCGTCGAGATGCTGCCGGCCACGCTGGCGATGATTATCGATGGCAGCCACCATAAGGGCGACGTGTTCGCCACGGCGCGCATCGCCGGTATCCAGGCCGCGAAGCGCACCTGGGAGCTGATCCCGCTGTGCCATCCGCTGATGCTGAGCAAGGTCGAAGTGCAGTTGGAGGCACAGCCGGAACACAGCCGGGTGCGGATTGAAACCTGCTGCCGTCTGACCGGCAAGACCGGTGTTGAAATGGAGGCCTTAACCGCGGCGTCAGTGGCTGCGTTAACCATTTACGACATGTGTAAGGCGGTACAGAAAGACATGGTGATCGGCCCGGTGCGCCTCCTGGCGAAAAGCGGCGGCAAATCCGGTGATTTTAAGGTGGAGCTATGATTAATATTCTGTTTTTTGCTCAGGTGCGCGAACTGGTTGGCACCGGCGATTTATCGATGCCGGCAGATTACCCGACGGTTGAAGCGCTACGTAAGGCGCTGTGTGAACGCGGTGACCGTTGGGCGTTGGCGCTGGAGTCTGGCAAGCTGCTGACCGCGGTGAACCAGTCGCTGGTGGCGGCCGAACATCCGCTGCGTGCCGGCGATGAAGTCGCTTTCTTTCCACCGGTAACCGGAGGTTAAGAGTGGAAAATACCCGTATCCGCGTGGGTGAGGCGCCGTTTAGCGTCGGCGACGAATACCAGTGGTTGGCGCAGTGTGACGATGATGGCGCCGTGGTCACCTTTACCGGCAAGGTACGCAACCATAATCTGGGCGATAACGTCAGTGCACTGACGCTGGAGCATTACCCTGGCATGACCGAAAAAGCGCTGGCGGAGATCCTGGACGAAGCCCGTAGCCGTTGGCCCTTGCAGCGCGCGACGGTGATCCACCGCGTGGGCGAACTGTTTCCCGGTGATGAGATTGTCTTCGTTGGCGTGACCAGTGCGCACCGCAGCATGGCGTTCGAGGCCGCCGAGTTCATCATGGATTACCTGAAAACCCGGGCGCCCTTCTGGAAACGCGAAGCCGTCGGCCAGGGAGACCGTTGGGTCGATGCGCGCGACAGCGATCGGCAGGCCGCGGAACGCTGGCATAAAACTATTAAGTGAACTGAATACCCTATGAATTTTAAGTCGTAACTAGGCGCCCAGCTTACTCATCCCCAGGCGCTTACTAAAGTCAAGTAACTGGGGTGAAAAATCTGCCGGGAGCAGATTTGAACGCTGCTGGCAGCGGCCCCCAAAAGGGGTGTGGCCCATGGACGGGCCACATAATTGAGTGCAGGTAACAACGCTACGGCTTGAAAGGCGACGGGTATAAACAGCGGAAACAAATCAATACCTTTGCCGCTTTGCCATCAGGTTTTATGTGGTACGCTTATAGCAGGCCGAACCCCATAAATGGGGCTCGAAATCTTGTTTCATACGCAAAAGGTAACCGTCATGGACCGATATCCACGCTCTAATGGTTCAATCGTCGAACGTGCCAACAGCGGCATTCAGGCTTATATGGCGCAGGTTTATGGCTGGATGACCTGCGGTATGCTGTTGACGGCGTTTGTTTCCTGGTACGCGGCCAACACGCCTGCGATCCTTAACTTTATCTTCTCCAGCCAGATCACCTTCTTTGGCCTGATTATCGCGCAGTTAGGGCTGGTGTTCGTCATTTCCGGCATGGTTAATCGTCTCAGTGGCACGGTCGCCACCTCGCTGTTTATGCTCTATTCGGCGCTGACCGGGCTGACGCTTTCCAGCATTTTCATCGCTTACACCTACAGCTCGATCGCCAGCACCTTCGTGGTGACCGCCGGCATGTTCGGTGCGATGAGCCTTTATGGCTACACCACCAAGCGTGACCTGAGCGGCTTCGGCAGCATGCTGTTTATGGCGCTGATCGGCATTGTGTTGGCTTCGCTGGTCAATATCTGGCTGAAAAGCACGGCGTTGATGTGGGCGATTACCTACATCGGCGTGGTGGTGTTTGTTGGCCTGACGGCGTACGACACCCAGAAACTGAAGGCCATGGGCGAGCAACTGAACGCCGATGATAAAGACAGCTTCCGCAAATACGCCATTGTCGGCGCGTTGACGCTGTATCTCGATTTCATCAACCTGTTCCTGATGTTGCTGCGCATTTTCGGCAACCGTCGTTAAACGCGATATACACTGTAGGGGCTCAGCATGCTGAGCCCTTTTTTTATGCAATTTTGCGGCGGAACATGGCGTAAGCGGCGCTGCCGGTGGTGGCGGTAATGGCCAACAGCGGCCACAGGCTGTGCCAGATGATGCTGAAACTGGCGTCTTTCAAATAGATCTGCTTGGTGATGTCGGTGAAGTGGCGGATGGGGTTTACCCAGGTAAGGTTTTGCAGCCACACGGGCATATTCTCCACCGGCGAAACATAACCGGAGAGCAGGATGGCCGGCATCATAAACACGAAGACGCCGATAAACGCCTGTTGCTGGGTGGCGCACAGCGACGAAATCAGCAGGCCGAATCCCACCAGCGACAGCCCGTAAATCAACATGGTGCCGTAGAACAGCAGCAGCGAACCGGCGAACGGGATCTGATAGATAAAGATGCCGATCAGCAACACTATACTGGCCTGGAAGGTGGCGACGATCAGCGCCGGCACCGCTTTGCCGATAAAAATCTGCCAGGTGGTCAACGGCGACACCAGCAACTGCTCCAGCGTGCCCTGTTCACGCTCGCGCGCGACCGACAACGATGTGACAATCAGCACGCCAATGGTGGTGATCATGGCGATCAGCGATGGCACCACGAACCACTTGTAATCCAAATTCGGGTTATACCAGTTGCGCACCACCAATTCGCTGTTGTTCGGTTTGGCGCGGCTGCCGATCAGCTCATTTTGGTAATCCTGCACGATTTGTTGCACATAGTTGGCGGCGATCTGCGCGCTGTTGGAGTTGCGCCCATCGAGCAACAACTGCAGCGGGGCCGTATTGCCGCTGGCAATATCCCGTGAGAACTGGGCCGGGAAACGGATCAGCAGCAGCGCTTTTTGGTTATCGATAACGCTTTGTATCTCTTGCGGGCTGCGCAGTAGCAGCACGTGGGAGAAGGCCTTGGCCTTGGCAAAACGCTGGGTCAGCTCGACCGAGGCATGACCGCTGTCTTCGCTGTACACCGCAATGGTGGCATTGGTCACCTCCAGCGTGGCGGCGAAGGGAAACAGCAGCACCTGCAGAATAACCGGCAAAATCAGAATGGCGCGGGTCTGCGGGTCGCGCAGCAGCGATTGCATTTCCTTAATGATTAACGTCCAGAGACGGTGAAACATCTTCTTTCCCCTTAATCCAGCCGCCGCTGGGTTTTCCAGGCCGTCAGGCCGATAAACACCACCGCAGAAGCGATCAGGAACAGCAGGTTAATCATCAACACCGTGCCGACGTTGCCCGCCAGGAACAGCGTTTGCAACGTGCTGACGAAGTAACGCGCCGGAATGATATAAGTGACGGCGCGTACGATGGCCGGCATGCTGTCGATCTGGAAGATAAAGCCGGACAGCATAATCGACGGCAGAAAGGCGGCGTTCAGCGCCACCATCGCCGCGTTAAACTGGTTGCGGGTAATGGTGGAAATCAGCAGCCCCATGCCGAGCGTACTGGCGAGGAACAGGCTGCTGATGACGAACAGAATCAGCAGCGAACCGCGATAGGGCACCCCGAGCACCCACACAGAAACCACCATGCACAGCAGCATGGCGATCATGCCAAGGAAGTAATAGGGCACCAGTTTGGACAACAGCAGTTCGGCCCGTGTCACCTGCGTGGAAAGCAGCGCTTCCATGGTGCCGCGCTCCCATTCGCGGGCGATTACCAACGAGGTGAGGATGGCGCCGATTACCGTCATGATAATGGTGATTGCGCCGGGAATGATGTAATGCCGGCTGATGGCCGCCGGGTTGAACCAATAGCGCATCTGCACGTCGATCAGGGGTTTTTCTTCGTGCCCGCTGTCGGTGGCGCGCTGTTGTTGCCAGATTTGCCACACGCCCTGGGTATAGCCCTGAACGAAGTTGGCGGTATTGGGCTCACTGCCGTCGGTAATGATTTGCAAGGGGGCGTTGTCGTGCGGCCGTGCCATGCGTTGGGCAAAATCATTGGGGATCACCACCAGCCCGCGAATGCGCCCGGCTTGCATCAGCTGGATCAGCTGCTGGCGATTGTCGCTGATGGTGGGCTCGATGTAAGGCGAACCGGTAAAAGCGTTAGCCAGATCGCGCGACTCTTCGCTTTGTTGTTCCATCAAAATCCCCAGCCGCAGCTTGCTGGAATCCAGGTTGATGCCGTAGCCGAAAATAAACAGCAGCATCAGCGGAATGACGAAGGCGATCAGCCCGCTGCTCGGATCGCGCATAATTTGCCGCGTCTCTTTCAGGCACAGCGCGCGTAGCCGCCGCCAGGAGAAACCGCTGTCGTCGGCACTGGCCGTTTCGCTATTCATGCTTTTTCCTCCTGATCATAACCCTGCACCAGTTCGATAAACGCTTGCTCCATCGACGGATTGGGGTTCTCGCTGCTGGCCACCTGATGCTTGAGATCGTCCGGGGTCCCGGCGGCGATGATTTTTCCGCGATACACCAACCCGATGCGATCGCAATATTCCGCCTCGTCCATAAAGTGGGTGGTAACCATGACGGTGACGCCCTTGTCCACCATGCCGTTGATGTGCAGCCAGAATTCACGGCGGGTGAGGGGATCGACACCGGAGGTGGGTTCATCGAGAAATAGGATATCCGGCTCGTGCATCAGCGCGCAGGCCAGCGCCAGCCGCTGTTTGAAGCCGAGCGGCAGCGAATCTGGCGTCTGGTTGATGATGGGGTCGAAGTTGAAGGCGCTGGACATCTCACTGATTTTTTCGCGCTGCGCTTTGCCGCTCAGGCCGTACACGCCGGAGAAAAATTTCAGGTTTTGCGCCACCGTCAGGTTGCCGTACAGCGAGAATTTCTGCGCCATATAGCCCAAATGTTGGCGCGCCTTGCCGGAGCTGGTTTTCAGATCCATCCCCAGCACCAACGCCTTGCCTTCGGTTGGCACCAACAGCCCGCACATCATTTTGAAAGTGGTGGACTTACCGGCCCCGTTGGGGCCCAGCAGGCCAAAAATCTCGCCGCGCTGCACTTTAAAATCCACGTGGTCGGTGGCGGCAAAGTCGCCGAATTTCTTCGTCAGTCCCTGCGCTTCGATCACGGTTTCAGTGCTTTCCCCTGCGACGGTTGGCATGATTTCCGCCAGTGCCGACTTGCTGTTCGGTCCGCCGCCGAGCAGATCGATAAACGCATCTTCAAAGCGCGGTTCCGCTTCGCTCAGTTCGGCGTCCGGCAGATCCAGCGCCTGCAACACCTGCCGGTGATCTTCGCCTTCTTTCAGGATCAGGCGCAGGTATTTGCCCTGGATCACGCCGTCGGTGACCGCAGGCAGGCAGATCGCCCGTTGTAACAGAGCACGGTGGCTGCCGGCAGGCGGCGCGATCAGTACCGTGCGCCCGGCCATGCGCTGGGTGAGATCTTTAGGTGCGCCGCTGAACAACAGTTCTCCTTCATTGAGCAGCAACACTTCGCGGCACTGTTCCGCTTCGTCCAGATAGGAGGTGCTCCACAGGATCAGCATGCCGTCGTTGGCCAGCTCATGCACCATACGCCACAGCTCGCGGCGCGAGATCGGATCGACGCCGACGCCGGGTTCATCCAGCAGCAGCACCTGTGGCTGCCCGACCAGCGTGCACGCCAATCCGAGCTTCTGTTTCATGCCGCCCGACAGCTTGCCCGCCAGTCGGGTGGTGAAGCGGGTGAGATCGGTAAATGTCAGCAGCCGATCGAAAGTCTGTTTACGCAGATCGCCGGTGACGCCGCGCAGATCGGCATACAGCGTCAGGTTCTCCATCACCGTCAGATCTTCGTACAGGCCAAATTTTTGCGGCATATAGCCGAGGATCGCGTGCAACTGGCGATCCTGAGCGATCGGATCCAGCCCGGCGACGCGCAACCTGCCGCTGCTGGGCTTGAGCAAACCCGCCAGCATGCGCAGCAGGGTGGTTTTTCCGGCGCCGTCCGGGCCAACCAGTCCGGTCACCGCGCCGCTGGTCAGCCGGGTAGTCAGGCTGGCGACCGCCGGTTTTTGCAGCGACGGAAAACGTTTCTCCAGCGCTTCCAGCTCAATCACCTGTTCCATCACCGTCCCCTCAAGGTTTGGCAAAGTGAACGGTAACCGGCATCCCCTGGCGCAGCGCGTCATCGGCATCGGTGACGATCACCCGCAAGCGGTACACCAGATCGGTTCGCAGGTCCGGGGTTTCGACGCTTTTCGGCGTGAATTCAGCGGTCGGAGACACAAAGCCAATTTTGCCGTGATAGGGCTTGTCAGGCCGGCTGTCGGTATAAATTTCCAGTTCGGTGCCCGGCGTTGCTTTACCCAGGTTGGCTTCATTCACATAGGCGCGTACCCAGACCGGACGGGTCAGCGACAGGGTAAACACCGTGCCGCCGGCGTTGAGCATGGTGCCTGGCTCGACGGCCCGCGTCAGCACGGTGCCGGCCGACGGCGAAACCAGGGTGGTGTCGTGTAAATTAAGCTGTGCCTGAGCCAGTGCGGCTTCGCTCTGCGCCAGATTGGCTTTGGCTTCTTCGATCTCCTGCGGGCGGTTGCCTTTCAGGTATTGCGCCAGCTTGTCCTTTGACGCCTGCAGGTTGGCCTGCGCCTGATTGCGTGCGGTACGGGCATCTTCCAGCGCATCGGCAGAAGTGGCGTTTTTCGCCCACAGCCCTTGCTGACGTTTCAGGTAGCTGTCGGCGTAGCTGAACGCAGACAGACGCTGAGCCATTTCCGAACGTACCTGGGCGATTTCCTCGGTGCGGTAACCAGCCAGCAGCAGCGCCAGTTTGGCTTTGGCGCTGCCGACGTTGGCCTGTGCCTGCTGCAGGGCGTTGATGTAAGGTGCGTCGTCCAGTTTCCCGAGCAATTGCCCCGGCTGAAGGGCATCGCCTTCATCCACCGTCAGCGACGCCAGCCGCCCATCGACGCGGAAGCCCAAATTCACCGTGCGGATATCCACGTTGCCGTACAGCGTCAGCGGTTTGTCCTGCTGCTGCTGGTAATACCAAACCCCGTAAACGGCCGCGGCGATCAGCACAATAACCGCCACAATAAGGGCACTGCGTTTCTTGTTCATAACACTCCCTGCCTGAATTTACGCGCCATAGCGTTGGCGCAGCCCATTAACCAGAATCTCGATATGTTCAGCCAGCACCTCGCTGATTTGTTCCGCCTCGGCTGCGCCGATCTGCTGCCACCCGGCCTGACGGCGAACGGTTTCCCGCGCCACGCGAAACGACAGCACTTCGCCGATCAGCGCGTGGGTATGCAACACAATTTTGGTCGAATGCGCATCCAGGCCGGTGTAGGCCGCCAGCAGGCGACAAAGCTTGTCATGCAGCGGTGCTACTACCTGCTGGTGGATCAGCGGGTAGGCATCGGTGGGGGAAAGCTGCTCGCGTGACATGATTTTGCTCAGGTTCAGCGTCTGCGGTTGCGTCATCAGATCGCTGAACGCCAGCAGGCCGCGTTTCAAGTGGTCGAGGTAGCACTCCGGCGGGCGTTCGGCGGCCGGCAGCTGCCAGAAAAGGTCTATCTCTTCGGCCAGGGGGCGAAACGCCTGCTGGATAAAATCGGCAATCCACTGCGCAACGGCCAGATACAGGCCTTCTTTGGAATTGAAGTAGTAGGTGATGGCGGCGATGTTGTGCCCGGCGCGCTGGGCGATATCGCGGGTGGTCGCACCCTGAATGCCATATTCGCCGAACATCTCGATGGCGGCGGCGATCAGCTGCTGTCGCGCCTGCTCACCCCGTGCCCGGCTGGCGGTCTGATTATTTGGCATTGACGGCACTCGCTAAAGTTAATCAATCATATGATTAACTTTATGCCAGCTTGGGTAAAATGCAACCAGTAGGCATCGTTTATTTAAGGTTATTTTTTCGGACTAGGCTGAATTCTCGGCATATTGTGCTTTGAGCCAGTAAAATTGCGTTTTCTTGTTCGAGTTCTGCTACAATCCCCCGCTTGGTGCACTGCAGTTTGTGCCAATCCCTCGTGGTCATGCTTAATGTCCCGTCTGATAATCCTCCCAGGAAACTGCACCGAACACTGTTAGGTTAGGGGGGATCTGGAGTTTTTCTCTTTATGTCATTTGAAACCCTCGGCTTAAGTGCTGAAATTCTGCGCGCTGTTGAAGAACAGGGCTATCGCGAACCTACGCCAATTCAGCGCCAGGCTATTCCTGTCGTATTGGAAGGTCGTGACCTGATGGCCAGCGCCCAGACCGGTACCGGTAAAACCGCTGGCTTTACCCTGCCGCTGTTGCAGCTGCTGAGTAAGCATGACCATCCGGTCAAAGGCCGTCGTCCGGTACGCGCGTTGATCCTGACGCCAACCCGTGAGCTGGCAGCGCAGATCGGCGAAAACGTCGAAGCCTACAGCAAATACCTGCGCCTGCGTTCGCTGGTGGTATTTGGCGGTGTGAGCATCAATCCGCAGATGATGAAACTGCGCGGCGGCGTCGATATTCTGGTGGCAACACCGGGTCGCCTGCTGGATCTGGAACACCAACGAGCCGTTGACCTGTCCAAAGTTGAAATTCTGGTGCTGGACGAAGCCGACCGCATGCTGGATATGGGCTTTATCCATGATATCCGTCGCGTGCTGGCCAAGCTGCCTGCCAAGCGTCAGAACCTGCTGTTCTCTGCGACCTTCTCCGACGATATCAAGGGGCTGGCCAACAAACTGTTGCACAACCCGGCATCGGTTGAAGTGGCGCGCCGCAATACCGCGTCCGAGCAGATCGAACAAAGCGTGCACTTCGTCGACAAGAAGCGTAAGCGGGAATTGCTGTCCCAGATGATCGGTGAAGGCGACTGGAAGCAGGTGCTGGTGTTCAACCGCACCAAGCACGGCGCTAACCATCTGGCCGAACAGCTGAACAAAGACGGCATCACGGCCGCTGCGATCCACGGCAATAAAAGCCAGGGGGCTCGTACCCGTGCGCTGGCCGATTTTAAAGACGGCAAAATTCGCGTCTTGGTTGCTACCGACATCGCGGCACGCGGTCTGGACATCGACCAGTTGCCACACGTGGTGAACTACGAGCTGCCTAACGTACCGGAAGATTACGTTCACCGTATCGGCCGTACCGGCCGTGCAGAACGTACCGGTGAGGCTATCTCGCTGGTGTGCGTGGATGAACACAAGCTGCTGCGCGATATCGAACGCCTGCTCAAGCGTGAAATTCCACGTATCGCATTGCCAGGCTACGAGCCGGATCCAAGCATCAAGGCGGAGCCGATCATCAATGGCCGTCAGGGTGGTGGACGTGGTGCGCCGCGCGGCAATGGCGGTGGTCAACGCGCCGGTAACGGCGGCGGCCAGCGCAGTGGCAACGGTGGCCAGCGTGAAAACCGCGGTGGCGGCAGCGCCCGTCCGCAGGGTGATGGCAAACCGCGTTCAGGCGCGCCTTCGCGTCGTCCGCGCAGCCGTCCTGCCGAGTAAGCCGACACCTGCTGATAAAAAAGCCACCGTTTACGGTGGCTTTTTTTATGCGAAATCGAGTAGGGCAGTATAAAACAAACGCGACAAAGGCTCAGCGCATTTCGAGTTCCGGCACCACCGACATACCGACGCGCAACCGTGCCAGGTCCGATTGGTTCGGCTCCAGCAGGATCTTCACCGGCAGGCGTTGCACCACTTTGGTGTAGTTGCCGGTTGCGTTATCGGCGCTGATGGCGGCAAAGGTAGCGCCGGTGGCAGGCGCTATGCTGTCGACATGACCGCGTAGCGTTACGCCGGGCAGCGCATCTACGCGGATCGATACCGGCTGGCCGGCAGAGACATTGGCCAACTGGGTTTCCAGGAAGTTGGCGACGACATAGCTCTGCTGCAGCGGCACTACCGCCAGCAACCTCGTACCGGCAGAGACCCAGGCCCCTTCGCGCACGGCGCGCTGGCCTACGGTGCCGGCAATGGGCGCGACGATTTGGGTATAGGAAAGATTCAGGCGGGCCTGGTCAACGCTGGCCTGTGAGGCGGCAATGTCAGCTTCGGCCTGTTTTCTGCTGGCCTGCAATACGCCGACTTCTTTGCGTGCAGAGACCACGGCAGCCTGATTTTGCTTCAGCTGTGCCGCGGCGGTTTGCATTGCGGAGGCGGATTTTTGCTGCTCATCTGCGGTAGCGGTACCGGTTTTTAGCAGCCGGCGATAGCGGTCGGCATTCTGCCCTGCGTAATTGAGCGTGGCCTGGCTGGCGCTGACGCCGGCTTCCTGCTGGGCAATATTGGCCTGCTGTTGTTCCAGCTGTGCCTGAATATTGGCCAGCTTGGCCTGGCTAATTTGCAGATTGGCCTCTGCGGTTTCCAACGCGACGCGATAATCCCGGTCGTCGATCGTGGCCAACACTTCGCCGGGATTAACCTGTTGGTTATCGGTCACGTTGACGCTGCGGATATAGCCGGAAACCTTGGGAGCCACCAGTGTGTAATCGGCTGTCACCACCGCGTCGTCGGTACGAAAATGGTGGCGGTTAAGCGATGAATAAATAAAGAAAGCGATAGCCAACAGGATGACCAGCAGCAGCGCCAGAGTTAAGGTTCGTTTTGCAGGAGTAAAGCTCATGGTTATGATCCTGATGTTTTTGGAACTAAAGGTAAAAGTGTTTGCGGCGGGTAGACGCGCGTCGGCAACCAGACGGTCAGCAGCACCAACAGCAGTGCACAGCAAATGATCAGCAGATAGGCGTCACTGATGCTGAGGATCACCGACTGATGTTTTACCAGCGTCGAAAAATGCCCGAGGTTTTCCGCTGAACTGACCGAGCCGTCCGGCAACAGCGGCATGGCACCGCTGGCCTGTTCTGCATTCTCTGCGGTCATCAGCCAGGGGTGATTGCCTAGTCGGTTCACCAACACCTGGGAGTGAAATTTTTCCCGATGACTCATGAAATTTTCGACCAGACTGCCCGCCGCCACGCTTGAAAAACCGCGCACTGTGTTAAACATCGCCGAAGCGAAGGGGCCTTCCGGTGCCAGCACCGTGCTGGTGGAGGTCAGCAGAACCGATAAAATCATCATCGGTTGGCCAAATGCCTGCATGATTTGCAGCAACCAGAAATTTTGCCGTGCCCAATCGTCGGTTAACTGCATACCAAGCAGACAAGAACCCATGATCAGTGCGGCACCGGCGGTCAGCATCCAACGGCTATCAATCCACCGCAGATTCAGCAGGGCGGCGATAAACGGCGCTATCAGCAACTGCGGCAAGCCGATGGCCAGCGCCAGCGGCGCAAATTGAGCGGTGCGGAACCCGCCCACCTGCGAGAAGTAGAAAGATGGCAATAACGAGCCGGAAAGCGCCAATATCAGCACGCCTGCCAGCGTCAGCAAGCTGTAAGAAAGGTTGATTCGCTGCAGCATTTGCAGTTTGAACAAGGGTAACGGATGAAACCACTCGTTAATCAAAAACGTCACCAGCAGCGCGACAGAGACCGGCAGCATCAGGCAGATCAGCGGTGAATTAAACCAATCGAGTCGCTCTCCCTGAGTCAACGACAAAATCAACAGCGCAATACCACTGCACCCGGTCAGCATGCCGAACAGATCCATCTGGCGTAAACGTTCCAGACGCAATGGATCCTGCGGTAATCCCCAGCCAATCAGCAGCATGGCGACGAAACACGGTGGGATAGCCTGCCAGAAGACAAACTGCCAGCCCAGGTTATCCGTCCACAGTGCCGCCAACGGCGCCGCCACGTTGGGGCCAAAGGTGGCGGTGAGCGCGTAGGCGGCCAAGCCGAAAAGTTTGATGCCCGGCGGCAAGAAACGCAGCGCGACCGTCATCAGCAGCGGCGGCAGGGCACCGCCAAACAGGCCTTGAACGATTCGTAGCGCAATAAACAGCGTAGGGTCAGAGATCAAGGGCTGGAGTACGCCGATCGCAGCAAATCCGCTGACCATCACCAGAGCAAAACGTCGCAGTGAGAAAGTCACCGCAAACCAGGGAGCAACCATCATGGCGGCCACCTCTGCCGCCTGGTAGGACGAGGTGATCCAACTGCCTTGGTCATAACCGATGCCGATGGCTGCGCGAATATCTGCCAGCGCCAGATCGCTTACCCGATCGTTCAACCCTGAGGTCAGGGCAGCAATCAGCACCCCTACCAGGCCTAAGGCCAGGCGCAAGGTAAAAGGGTGCGGTGCGATGGCAGGCGCAGGCTGAACATTCATAGCGTAACTCCGGAAACGAAACTAACGATTCACTGTATTGCATGATGGTACAATGTGATGCATGCTACATTGTGGTTCGCTGTATTGCAATGCGGTACATCGTGCCTGAGGGTATAAAAAAATGTTACAGTGTGGGCAAAAAGTCAGGGAGAGAACCTCAATGTCTGAACCTACAACCTGTTGTGATGACGAAAAGACTGGTGGTATTCAGGTCATCACTCGCGCGGCGAAAATCCTCGATGCGTTGGGTGAAAAACCGAACGGCATGAGCCTGGGAGAAATCGCCGCGGTGGTCGATCTGCCGCGTTCTACCGTGCAGCGCATTGTCAATGCGTTGGATTCTGTGCAACTGGTGCGAGGAGGCGCTGGCGGCGTGCGCCTGGGACCGTCGTTATTGCGACTGATTGCCAGCGTACATACTGAAATGGTAGCGATTGCCACCCCCTGGCTGCAGGCATTGAGTGACGCCACCGGCGAGACGGTTTCTCTGGGGCGAGCCAGCGGTTTGCAGTTGGCTGTCGTGCACTACATCGTGGCGGATCGGGAACTGCGCGTAGTGCCGCGTATCGGCATGAATCTGCCTCTCTACAGCACCTCCGGCGGGCGCGCGCTGCTGGCGCTGAACAGTGATGATGCGGCGCGGGATTTGCTGGGTGAAGCCTATAAGGCGGTGACTGACCTGACCGTACGTGATTTTCCGGGATTGATGGAACGCCTGGCCGAAATACGCCGCACCGGCCTGTCCTACGACAGGGAAGAAACGCTGGAAGGCATATCCACCATGGCGGTGGCTATCGACACCATTCTCGGGCGCTTCTCCATCAGCCTGTTAGTGCCCAGCAGCCGCTTAATCAAGAACGAAGCTCGCTATCGCGAGGAGATCCTCAAATGCAAAGAAGCGCTGATCGATGAGATTGGCAAAGGCGCATCGCGAGATTAATGGGAGAAGATAATGAAGACGCTGTTGGTCGCGATTGATAACTCTGCCACCGCTCGCAAAGTTATTGCACTGGCGGTGGAACAGGGGTTGGCCCAACGGGCGGCGGTAGTGGTGCTATGCTGTGTGGATCTCAGCTATTCCACGACGGGCCCTTATGACATTACCTTGGGCGAAGACCCGGCGGATTTTGGCTGCGCGCAGGATGAGGAAAGCGCAGCGGCGGCCGTAGTGCGCCAGGCGCTGAGCGAACTGAAGGATGCCGGCGTCAGCGCGCGGGGGCGGGTGGTGGCCGGGGAGCCGGCGGAAACCATCGTGGCTCAGGCTAAGGAGCTGAATGCCGCCATGATCATTATGGGCCGCAGGCATCTTTCCCCCTTTAACCGTTTGTTGAGAGGCTCACACAGCGCTTTGGTGATTGAAAACGCCGACTGCCCGGTGTTGATCGACGTACGCGCTGATTGACCGCCTCTGCTTTTCGGAGCCGAAGATGAAACTGAAGTGTGCAATTCTGGATGATTATCAGCAGGTGGCGCTTGGCATGGCGGACTGGTCGGCTATTGCCGATCGGGTCGAGGTATCCGCCATGAGCCAGCATTTTACCGACGAAGCGGAGTTGGCCGTGCACCTGCAGGATTGCGACATTCTGGTGATCATGCGTGAGCGTACGCCAATCACGGCGTCGCTGTTGGTGCGTTTGCCTAAGTTGAAGCTGGTGATCACCTCGGGTATGCGCAATGCCTCTGTCGATCTGGCAGCGGCAACGCAACGTGGCGTTGTGGTCTGCGGCACCGCCAGCGGGTCGGCGGCGCCGATGGAGCTGACCTGGGCGCTGCTGCTTGGGCTGGCGAAGCATATCGTGCCGGAAAACGCCGGATTGCGTAATAACGGCCCCTGGCAGCAGACGCTGGGCGTGACGCTGCAGGGAAAAAACCTGGGGCTGTTGGGCCTGGGCAAGATTGGCAGCCAGATGGCGGTGGTAGCGCAGGCATTTGGCATGCGTGTGGTGGCCTGGAGCCAAAATCTGACGGCGGAAAAAGCCGCGCAGCAGGGGGTGATTCTGGCGGAGTCTAAACAGGCGCTGTTTGAACAAAGCGACTTTGTTTCCATTCATCTGGTGCTGAGTGAGCGCAGCCGTGGGCTGGTCGGGCAGCAGGAACTGCAGGCGATGAAAAATAGCGCTTACCTGATCAACACCTCACGTGCAGCCATTGTTGACCGCAGCGCATTGATTGACGCCTTGCAGAACCAGCGGATTGCCGGGGCCGGGTTGGATGTGTTCGAAGTCGAGCCTCTGCCGCTCGACGATATCTTCCGCCGTTTGCCCAATGTGCTGGCGACGCCGCATCTGGGCTACGTGGCGGATGATAACTACGGCATTTATTTCCGCGAAGCGATCGAAGACATCGTGGCGTTTCTCGCCGATGAACCGATACGCCGTTTGAACTAGCCGGCTTTTATTCCCCTGGACGCTTGTCTGATGCGGGTGTTCGCCCGTATCATTGCGCGTCATTTTTAGCAGGGGTAATCATGCGCGTATTATTGGCTCCGATGGAGGGCGTTCTCGATTCTTTGGTGCGTGAGTTACTCACCGAAGTGAACGACTACGACCTGTGCATCACCGAATTCCTGCGCGTGGTCGATCAGCTGTTACCCGCCAAGTCTTTCTATCGTCTGTGCCCCGAACTGCATCATGCCAGCCGCACGCCGTCCGGTACCCTGGTGCGTATCCAATTGCTGGGCCAATATCCGCAGTGGCTGGCGGAAAACGCCGCCCGTGCGGTTGAACTCGGGTCCTACGGCGTCGATCTCAACTGTGGCTGCCCGTCCAAGCTGGTCAACGGCAGCGGCGGTGGCGCGACGCTGTTGAAAGATCCGGAGCTGATTTATCAGGGGGCCAAAGCGATGCGTGCGGCGGTGCCGGATCATCTGCCGGTCACGGTAAAAGTTCGGTTAGGTTGGGACAGCGACAGCCGCAGTTTCGAAATTGCCGATGCGGTCCAACAGGCGGGCGCCACCGAACTGGCGGTGCATGGCCGTACCAAAGAGGACGGCTACAAGGCGGAACGCATCAACTGGGCGGCGATTGGCGAGATCCGCCAACGCCTGAGCATACCGGTGATCGCCAACGGCGAAATCTGGGACTGGCAAAGTGCGCAAGATTGCCTGCAAACTACCGGCTGTGACGCGGTGATGCTGGGGCGCGGCGCGCTTAACGTGCCGAACCTGAGCCGGGTGGTGAAGTATAACGAACCGCGCATGCCCTGGCCGCAGGTGGTACAACTGCTGCAAAAATACGTTCATCTGGAAAAGCAGGGCGATACCGGCCTTTATCACGTGGCGCGTATCAAACAGTGGCTGGGTTATTTGCGTAAGGAATATGACGAGGCGACCCAGCTGTTCGGCGAAGTGCGCACCTTGAATAATTCAAAAGATATCGCTCGGGTAATTTGCCGCTCGGAATAATAAAAACCCGCCTAAAGCGGGTTAACGTAAATTCGTATTATCAGGTCTCGCTGTCGAGACGATTTATTTCTATCTCGATATCCTGAATGGTTGTTTCCAACCCTTCAAGGCAGGCGCCCTGTTTATTCAACAAGTCACCAATGGCCCCGGCGAATTCCTTATGTTTATATTCGCCCTGATCGAAAGCCAGCCATTGCGCAGACAGCGTCTCGGTATTGGATTGTGCATAGTGTCTCATTTCCTTCAGCTGAGAAACCACATCACGTAAATTATCAATCTGCGTTTTGCTGTTTTCATTGTCACTCATGCATAGCTCCTTGGGGTACGTCGTTTAAATAATTGCGACTGCCAGATAAAGACTACCCTATCTGGCGCAATATATCAGTGCCATGAGCTATCATGGATGTTTTTTGTGGGATATATACCGTTAAAATCGCTTTATAAACAAAATAATATGCCAATTGTAAAATTTTATAAATTGTCATTATTAAATCGGTTTTATTGGCGTTAATTAAATTGTCAATAGTCTGTTTCTTATACTTGGCTGGTGACGGAAGGATGTAAATATTTAATTGGTGCGGAGATAAAAAATAGGGGAAATATTCCCCTGTTGAAAGTGGCGTTATTTCCCTGCCGGCGGCTTAGCCCTTCTTATACTGCCGCTATCGGGCCAGAGCATAGCTAATCCAGAGTGTCAGTTGTCCAGATCGATAGCAAAGTAGCGCATCAGCGCTTCGCGGCGTTCTTGTTCCGAATGCAGCGTTGACTCCCGGCGGTGGTGATCTTCGGTGATAATCAGCTTGTTTTCGCTGATCGTCACGCGGCCATTTTCTGTTGCGTGGGAGCACACTAGCTTTTGGGTGAAGTGTGACTGCGGCGAGGTGCTGTGATATTCGCACATGTCGGCAAACTCGCTGAGCTCGCGTTTTTGCAGCGTAAAACGGTACAGGGTTTTGGCATGCGAACGGTTGTCGCCATTGCGGCGTTCCAGATAGTAGATTTCGCCTTCCTGTTCCAGATGGAAAGTACCGGTGGTTTGCGGCTGTTGTTCGGTGGTGGTTATCTTTAAGGGCGTCAGGAAGGAATCACCAAACCCCACGTCCACCAGATACGGTTGATCCAGCTCTACCATCAGCGCCATGTGATCAAAGGGTGCGCCAAAGCTGCCGTCGCGGGCGCGGATCTCGCCGGAAATAAAATGCACCTTGAAACCGATATCTTTCAGCAGCAGGGCAAACAGCCGGTTCAGCTCATAGCAAAAACCGCCGCGGTTGCGTTCGACAATTTTATTGAATAGCGCCTGTTCTTCCAGATAAATGCCCTGATGGTAAATAATGCTCAGGTTCTCAAAGGGAACCCTCAGCATATGGCCACGGTGTAATTGTTGCAGCGTCAGGAGGTCTGGTTGGGGGATGCCTGCGAATCCAATATGTTGCAGGTAGCGTTGTCTATCCACGGTTTGTCTCGCAGCAAAAAATTTGATTATAAAATAGAGGGATTTTTCGCCCCTGTGGGAGCAATAAGTGCTGTGTCAGAACGCCGCTGGTTTACCGGCCGCCTGCAGCAGGCGGCTGTTGGCATCCAGCCCCAGCGCAACATCGGGATCGGCACGGCGCAGTGCCGGCAAGCTTGTGGCCAACCAATGAGTGGCGATCCCCAGGGGGCAAGTCAGTTTTAGCCTTTGCTGTTGTCCGGCCGGGCGCGATCGCTGGCTTTTTGCAGCAGCGTCAATGCGCGGGTAACGTCGGTCGCCAGCCGTTTTCCCGTCTCGTTGAGGGTTACCGCATTGCCCTTGCGGTGAAACAGCTCCACGCCCAATTCGTTCTCCAGGTGACGTATCTGACGGCTGACGGCCCCCAGCGTCACGTTCAACGCTTCCGCGGCTTCGGTAAAACTGGCGCAGCGCGCTGCGACCTCGAAGGTATGCAAGGCTTTCAGCGACGGCAGGCGAGGTTGAGCGTTCAGCTTGAGTTTCATTCAACCATATTGCCAATCTATCGATGTTCCACAAGTGAAATTTTGCTTACTTTTGAGACGAAAATCTGACGGGAGCATCGAGTGGATATCGTGATGGGGCTGACCGCCGCGCTGTGCTGGGGCGGAACGGATTTTTTAACTGACATCAACGCCCGCCCGGTGCGGGTGCGCAGGGGGGTATTTTTTTCACAGGCGATCGGGTTGGTGATTTTCAGCGCATGGCCGTTGGCGAAGGTGGTGGCGCTGTGTTTAAAATCGGCATAACTCATAACCAAACGAACTCTTTACCTCGGACGAGAGTCGTTAAAATGAGGCCATTCAGATAAGGAATCTCTATGGACTTAATGCAAAAGGCCCGGCGGTTTGCCACTGAGGCCCATCAGTCATGCAATCAGACACGCAAGTTTACCGGTGAACCTTATATCATCCATCCGGCTGCAGTGGTGGCTCTGCTGCAGCAGGCGGATCCTACGCCGGAAATGATCGCGGCCGCTTGGCTGCACGACACGGTGGAAGATACCCCGGTGACGCTGGCAGAAATTCGCCGCGAGTTCGGCCCGACGGTCGAAGGTTATGTGGAGATGTTGACGGACGTGCAAACCCGCAGCTACGGTGGCGAGCGCATACACCGCAAAAACGCCAATCTTCGCCACAGTGCGTTGGCCTGCCCACAGGCGCAGACCATCAAACTGTGCGACTTGATCGACAACAGCAAAAACATTGCCGATTACGACATCTCATTTGCCCGGCAGTATCTGGTGGAAATGGCGCGCCTGCTGTGTGTACTGGGGGAGGGCGATGCCGGCTTGCTGGCAATGGCCAGCCGTCAGTGTGACGCCGCCGTGGCGTTGATTAACCGGCTCGGCGACGATGAGGGCTGGTTCAGCGACCTATGGCGGCAATACGAGGATCATTTTAGTTTGGGATTGCTGAAGCGAGCGGGTCGATAACTCGCGGGGATTTCGCTGCTGTTCCCACCGATCAGCTCTTCACTGACCATCCTTCCCACCGTGGCGGCACAGGTGACCGCCGGGTGCATCACCGTCACGTAAAGCCCGGTGACGCTCCCGATGAACCCTATAACCGGGCAGCCATCCTGCGGTACCGGCCTTTGTCCCACGGACTGGCTGAGCAGGCGTGCGGATCCCGTTCCTTTCAGTCGGCGGGTGATTGCCGTCAGGGCATCGGAAGCTATCTCGTCAATGCCGCCCGTTGCCGGGTAATCTTCGGCGGCCAGAATATCGCCGTTGCGGGCATGGCGAACCTCCATATCATCCCCTGACAGCAGAGTGTTGATGGCGCGATCCGGTGTGCCATAGCGCAACAGAATTGCCGGTGAGGCTGAAATAGGAAGCGAGATTTCCATGGCGCTTAGCAAGGGAGAAATACCCGTCCCGCAGGCCAGCACGACACAGTCCGCGTTGAATGTACCCTGCGGGGTTTCAACGCCGGTAATGGCGTTGCCTTCACGGGTGAATCCAAGGACTGGCGTCTGAGTTTTTAATACGGCCCCGAGGTCGCAGGCTTTCTCCAGCAGGACACGGGTGGCATCGATAGGGTCAACGGCACCGTCCTGCTTTGCGAAGTATGCTCGCGGAGGCGGGGTATTCAGCGCCGGTTCTAGCCGGGCGATATCGGCTTGTTCAAGCATTTTTTCCTTGGCCTGACTTGCCAATGTGTCAGCGTCGTAACTCAGCGCGCCGGCCCAATGCAGCCAAAGTTCCGGGACTTCTTTTTCCAGCCGGTGCCAGTCGGCCACGGATGCGCGGCGGAGCAGCACGTCTGGCGCATCCTCGCTCACCGTGCTGTGGATCCAGCCAAAAGAGCTGCCGGTGGCGCCTGAAGCCGGGTGGTTTTGATCAAGCACGGTAACCTTCACCCCGCGGTTGGCCAGGTGATAAGCGATTGACGCGCCAACAATGCCTGCGCCCACAATAATAATATGCCTGTCAGGGAGACCCATATCGACTTTCTTCCTCGCATGTACCGGGCGCAAACTATCCCATAAATTGACCCTGTCAGGCAGATAAATGTGCGGCTGGATTGTCGAGCTGATGACGCCCCTCACAGGAGCGCCTTGGCAGTGGGCCGAGGCCTTACCCCCTATTCAACCGGCGTGCTGGGGGCGTCTGAGGTAGGTCCAGGGGTTCAGAGAACGCAGGTGCATTTGCAATACCGCGCCACGGCGGAAGAAGTAGTTAAGCAGGGTCAGTGACAACAGCTCGGTCAGCAGGGTGCTGTAAGCGGCACCCATCATGCCGTACTGGCGGATCAGACAGTACGACAGCGGGATGTTGATGATAAATACCAGGAACATTTTCTTCGACAGGAAGCCATAGCCGGAGAACAGCACAATGTATTTGTAGGCTACGGTGCCCAACGCGGAAAGAAGAGTAGAGATCGCCAAGACACCCATAGCCGGATAAGCCGCTAAATATTGCTCCCCGTACAGCAACACGATGACCGGTTTGCCGAGCAAAACGATACCGGCCACGATGGCGGCGGCGATGACCAGCACCAGCCCATTCAGTTTGGCGGCGGTGCGCATTGCGTCATCGCGATGGTAGGCGAAGATTTTGGCGAAAAACGAAGTGATCACAGCGTCGGTAACAAACATCCAGGCGGTCGCCAGGGTGATGGCAACCGAGTAAATGCCCAGCGCTTGCGCCGAGACGAACCACATCAGGAACAGCTGCGCCAGCCGGGTGTAGATGGCGATCGAAACATTGGAAACCGCCAGTGGCAGGCCGCTGGCGAGCAAATAGCGCACATATTTACGCCGCACGCGCTTGGGTGCGACAAAACGCGGATAACGACGGTGGTAAATATGGTGGCGGATCAGGTAAGGGATCAAGTAAACCATCACGATTGGGATCGCCAGGAAATACAGGTGCAGATCGAGATAAACAATCAGATAACGCACCAGCAGCGCGCTGCCCAACCCAGCGACGTTGGCCAGCGTATTGAAGCGTGATTCCAGCCGGGCGTCGTGATAAATGGTGAACACGTCTCTGAGCGAGAAGAAGCTGGCGATAAAGGTGGCAGCGCAAAAATAAAAGGTAATGAAATCTTCACGCAGCCCGGTGTAAATCAGTATTGCCGCAGAGAGCAGCACAAAGCAGCTTTGTCGCAGCCGGTTGGTGGAAAACATCAGGGCGGTTCCGGAGCCTGGGTTGCGGCTGATCCGCTTGAACAGCACGGTATCGGAGCCCAGCAGCGCCAGGGTTTGGGTAATGGCGAAAATAGCGGTAGCAAAGGTGATCTTGCCAAAGCTTTCCGGGCCGATATATTTCGCCATATAGGCGGTAATGAAAATAACCCCCAGAATAGACACCATTTTTTCGGATATCATCCAAAAAGCATTTCTCACAATATTGATATCTATGAATTTTAATTTCATTGGTACTTTCCCTGTAGCCTCTAATAATAGGAATCGTCCGATTATTTCCTTACCCACTGTAAGGGATGCCCCGTAGGGTTTTATAATTGAGCTGCAATAATCGGAATGTGAGAAGCATTCCTGCGTATGCTATGTTCATGGAAGAAAGAGAAGAATGAGAAAACTCGCAAAACGACTCCATCGGGCCGCGCCCGATTTTATCTATTACCAAGTCAGCCATTATCTCGTCCACGGCTCTTGGGTCAGCTTCAAAAACCCGAAAACATTTTCAGAGAAGATTTATCAGCGCATGCGCTACCCGCATAATAATTTCAGTATGTTAGCGGATAAGGTGGCGGTCAGAGAGTATATTTCCCAGCGGGTTTCAGATAAATACCTAACGCCAATTATCATGACCACCGATAACTTTACCGAACAGGACTATCTGGCCTTGCCACAATCATTTGTTATCAAAACAAATAATGCATCGCAGCAGGTTAAAATAGTCAAGGATAAAGGCAAGGTTACCCATCATGATATTGCGAAGATTCTTAGTGAGTGGTCTGAAATAACCTATTGGAAAAGATTCCGAGAAAAACACTACGCTAATATTCCGCAGAAAATTATCGTTGAGGAGCTGCTGGATATTGAATGTGATGGTGAGCTGATTGATTACAAGGTGCATGTCTTTAACGGCAAACAGTCTTATTTGTTCGTGGAGCTGTTGCGTGGCGGGCCTGAACCGACTTCGCTGGAGTTTTTGGACCAACACGCGCACCACTGCTTTTTCACCCAAGCGGACATTCCACAGATCAATACGCTGAACGAGAAACCGGCGTTTTGGGATGAAATGATCCAGGTCGCGAAAGCGGTCTCGGCGGATCTGGATTATTGCCGCGTCGATTTTTATCTCACCCGCGATAAAATCTACATTGGTGAACTGACGCTCACACCCGGCGCAGGCAACGAAGTTTATCTGCCGCGTGCGACGAATCTGCTGCTGGGCGAGATGATGTCCAAAACCTGGTAAACATTGCGACGGCGCTTACCGCGCGCTGTCCGCCGGTGCGATGCTTTGCAACCACGCCAGAAACTCGGCGGCTTTGGGTTTGTCCAGCGTGCGTTGCGGGTAGACCACATAGTAGGGCTTGCTCAGTGGTAGCGTCGGTTCTGCCAGCGGCACCAGGGTTCCCTGAGCCAGTTCACGCTGGATCAGCTGCTGCTGGCCGAGCAAAACGCCGTGGCCCTCAACCGCGGCGTCAATCGCCAGCGAAGTCAGATTATAAGTCAGGCCGCGCCGCTGCGGCGGCGGCAATCCGGCAGCGCTGAACCACTCATGCCAGCCGGGCAGAAACTGGCTCTCCTTCCCCCAATCCACCTGAATCAGCGGCTGTTGAGTCCAGTCGCCGATCCTCTGTAACTGTGGGCTGCAAACCGGCTGCACGCTATCCTGAAACAGCCGCACCTTTTCCAACAATGGGTAGTCCTGATCGCCAAAGCACAGGGCAAAATCCGCCGTTGACCCGGCGAAATCGACCTCGGCGTGGGTGGCGTGCAGGCGGATATCCGTCTGCGGATGCTGATTCAGCCACTTGCCGATGGCCGGGTTCAGCCATTTTGACGCCAGGGCCGGCAAGGCAAAAATCGTCAATGCCTCTTGGCCCCGTTGGCGATCGACATGCTGCTGCGCCACGCGCAGCGTTTCGAAGGCCTGCTGCACGTAAGCCAGATAGTCCGACCCCTGCTCGGTCAGCGTAACGCCGCTCTTGGCGCGAATGAACAGCACAATGCCCAGATGCTGCTCGAGCTGGCGGATCTGCTGGCTGACGGCGGCGGCGGTCAGCGCCAGGCTGTCTGCCGCTCTGGCCAGGCTGCCGGTACGGGCGGCGGTTTCAAACGCCAGAATGGCGCTCAGTTTGGGCAGGCGGCTGCGGGAAGGTGCGTTCATGGCGGCTATCGCTAAGAATTGGTTAGCTCATCCTTAACGCATTTTTGTTATTACGGCAATCTGACATTCGCTACAGTGGGGTTCTTCGGCCTTTACGCCCCAGGAGCTCATCATGCAGCAACTTGCTCATATCATTGATTTATCCGCTAACCCGATTGGTGATGCAGCCTTTCAGGCCCGTTGCAGGGCTACGCTGGACAGGGCGGGGGCACTGGTGCTGCCGGGCTTTTTGACCGCCGCAGCGCTGGCGACGGTGCGTTTGGAGGGGGCAGAGCACAGCCCTGCGGCGTTTTATGCCGCCAGCAAGCACAATGTCTATCTGAAACCGCAGGACGACGCCTTGCCGTCCGATCACCCACGCAACCGGCTGGTGGTTTCTTCCAAGGGGTGTATTACCGACGAGGATATTCCGGTGCAGTCGCCGCTGCGAACGTTGTACGATGCGCAATCCTTCCGCGATTTTCTCTGTGCGGTACTGCAAGAACAGCAGTTATACCCTTACGCCGATCGGCTGTCTTCAATCAATCTGCACTATGCTCATCGCGGGCAGGAGCTGGGCTGGCATTTTGACAATTCGTCGTTTGCCATCACGCTGCTGATCCAGAAACCTCAGGCCGGTGGGCAATTCGAGTACGTGGAAAACCTGCGGGATGCCGATCGCGGGGAGATGAATTACGCTGGCGTATCGCAGGTATTGGACGGCGAACGGGCGGTTAAGACCTTGGCGATCGAAGAAGGGGATTTGGTGCTGTTCCGGGGACGCAATGCCATGCACCGTGTCACGCCAACCGAAGGCGATACCACCCGCATGCTGGTGGTGCTGGCCTACAATGCCCAGCCGGATATCGCGCTGTCAGAGAGTGCCAGAATGACCTTTTACGGCCGACTCTAAGAATAAAAAATTCAGATGGCTGACAAGCCCGCATGAGGGCTCAACCGGTAGGGGTCGTACCCATGTTCGACCCGATTTAACCTATTGATTATGCGGTAGGGCGCGGCATGCCGCGCCCCTACTACGAAACAACAGAGCACTTTGTTAACGGCTTAATGGTGGGCTTCTTCGTGAGCTTGCTGTTCCAGCTTCACTTCCTGGGCCCGCTTGCGCAGGCCGAACCAGCCCAGTGTCAGCAGTACCGCCAGCACCGGAATGGTGGCGATGGTCCAGGTGCCGTTCGGGTAGTCGAACGCCATCATGATGACGACCGCCAGCAGGAACGCCAGCGTCAGCCAAGAGGTGAAGGGCGCGCCGGGCATTCTGAAGGAAACCGGTTGGGCGCGGCCTTCCCGCACGGCTTTGCGCAGACGCATCTGGCACACGATGATAAACGCCCAGGAGGCGATAATGCCCAGCGAGGCGATGTTCAGCACGATCTCAAACACCCGCGAAGGCACCAGATAGTTCAGCAAAACGCCAATCACATAGATGCCGCAGGTCACCAGGATCCCGGCATAGGGCACCTGCTGGCTGCTCATATTAGCCATGAATTTCGGTGCTGAACCGCCCATCGACAGCGAACGCAGGATACGGCCGGTGGAGTACAGCCCGGAGTTGAGGCTGGAGAGTGCGGCGGTCAATACCACGATGTTCATGATGGTGCCGATATAAGGCACGCCGAGCTTGCTGAAGAAGGTGACGAACGGGCTTTGACCTGCCTGGTAGGCGTTCCACGGCAGCAGCAGTACCAGCAGCACTACCGAGCCGACGTAGAACAGGCCAATGCGCCAAATCACGCTGTTGATGGCCTTTGGCATCATTTTGGCCGGATCCTTGCACTCGCCGGCGGCGGTACCGATCAGCTCAATCCCGGCGAAGGCGAAGATAACGCCTTGCACTAACACCAGTGCGGGCAGCAGGCCGTGCGGGAACATGCCGCCGTTTTCGGTGATCAGGTGCAGACCGGTGGTGTTGCCGGCTACCGGGGTGCCGGTGCCGAGGAACACCACCCCCACCACCAGGAACAACGCGATGGCGACCACTTTGATCAGGGCGAACCAGAACTCCATTTCGGCGAACCACTTCACGCCGATCATGTTCATGGTGGCAACCACTCCGAGGGCGCAGAGCGCGAACAGCCATTGCGGGACGTCGGCGAAGGTGCCCCAGTAGTGCATGTACAGCGCCACTGCGGTGATGTCGACGATGCCGGTCATCGCCCAGTTGAGGAAATACATCCATCCGGCGACGTATGAAGCTTTCTCGCCGAGAAATTCACGGGCGTAAGACACGAAGCTGCCGCTGGAGGGGCGGTGCAGCACCAATTCACCCAAGGCGCGCAGAATGAAGAAAGAGAAAATGCCGCACACCAGATACACCAGCGCCAGCGCCGGGCCGGCCAATTCCAGACGGCCCCCGGTACCGAGGAACAAGCCGGTACCGATTGAGCCGCCGATAGCGATCATCTGTATTTGCCGGTTGCCCATGCTCTTGTGATAACCGGATTCATGGGAGTCTAACCATCGTCTTCTGGCTGCGTGTTTGTCATGCGCAGACTTTTTATTTGATTGCATTATCCATCCTGTTTACCTGTCTATGGAGTTACCCTGCTCTGGCTTCAGAGCAAACGATTGCTATGGACAATCGTTATGAGAATGAGGTCATGGCATCATTCTGCTGTTTATTGTGTATACAAGCCGCCACGAAATAACGGCGAAGCATGCTACCTTTTCTCAGTAAATGTGGCAAAAAATCCTGCGCATAAATTGTGAACAAGCGTGTTTATTTTTTGTTCTAAATATAAAAGAATATATTATTCAATAAGATGATTGAATTTATCAAGACGGAAATATCGAGGAATAAAAAGTGATTAAAATCACAGAATAATAATTACCGTGCAAACTACAGGGAATTTTCGTTATTTATTCGTGATGTGAAAGAAGGGGATAATAAGGTGCTCCCAACCTGCGGTGATATTGTCCGCAGGCGGGAGAAAATCAACAGAGCCTCTCGGGTGGTTTTTTAGGCTGATTCTCCGGCCGGCAGCGCTGAAGTCGGCAGACCGAATACCTTGTCGAACACCCAGTTAAACACAAAGGTGTAGCACGGGATAATCACGATCAGCGCCATATCCAGCAGCAGCGCTTGCCACAGCGTAATCCCCATCCACCAGGCAATCAGCGGGATCAGGTAAACCACCAACGTCAATTGAAAACCGATGGCATGCAGAATGCGGCGTTTAAGCGTACGGCCACGTGAAGCCTGGCGACTTTCCCACAGCTCGAACAGCGAGTTGTAGATGAAGTTCCAGCTGACGGCGATAGTGGTAATGATCACCGCCAGCGGCCCGGTGCTGCTGGGGGCACTGCCGGAAAGCAGCGCCAGCCCGAGCGCCGAGATCGCCATGCCGATAATTTCATAGGCGGTGACATACACCAGTTTGCGTTTAACGCCTTGCATTACTCATCTCCTGACTGATTTCCTGGCTTTGTGGTCGGGTGACCTTTTGCCGTCTGGCGGGTAAGATAACGTCAATCACATTGATAGAAAAAGTCAGGAGCTATCAGATATGTTGATAGATAACGCATGAATTTTTCCAGCGACAACATTGAGCTGTTTCTGGCGGTGCTGGATCGCGGTTCATTTTCCGCCGCGGCTCGTTCACTGCGGCGCGTACCTTCGGCGGTCAGCATGGGGATCGCCAACATGGAGGCGGAACTGGGGTTTCAGCTGTTTGACCGTTCGCACCGTGAGCCGGTGCCGACCCCGTTGGCATTGGCGCTGGCGCCCCATGCACGACTGATAGCCGACCAGCTTAAACAGTTGCAGAACCACGCTATCGAACTGTCGCAAGGGCTGGAGAGCACCTTGTCGATTGGCGTTGCCTCGGACATCAACAGCAGCGGCCTGCTGACGGCGGTCAATACGCTGGCGGAGCGCTATCCGCTGCTGAATATCGAAGTGTTGACCGCCCCGCAGGATGACGTGGTGCATATGCTGCATCAAGAGCGAGTCGACGTTTGCTTGGCGTTTGGCGGGCTTAACATCAACAGCCAGGAACAGTTTCACTTCGTCGGCGCGGAATCGCTGGTTGCCATGCTTTCGCCACGGCACCCGGCGTTGCAGGGGGCACCGGATGAGCTGTTTCTCGAGGATTTGGTCAACGTGCGGCAAATTATGGTGGCCAGCCGTGATTTGCCAATCGCCGATCTGCGGCCACGCGTGGCGGAATCTTACTGGCGCACCGACAGCCTGCCGATGGCGCTGAACATGGTGGAGGCCGGTTTGGGCTGGGGCAATTTCCCCCTGTCGCTGACCGCACCGCTGTTAGCGCAGGAGCGGCTGATCCGTCTGAAATTCAAAAACACCAAAAACGAACTGCGATTGCCGATGCACCTGATCTGGCTGAAAAGCCGGCCGCTGGATAAGGCTGCCCGTGAACTGGTGGCCCTGATGCGCGACGCATCGCAGGCAGAATAATCCCTGCTGCCGATTGCTTTAGCTTTCAACGCTGCGCTACTTTGAGTAAGGGGATCTAAAGGGGGCAGAAAACATGATCAGCGAGACGGTTTTATCGGTATTGAGTATTACTGGCGCCATTGCGCTGGGGGCAATGAGTCCGGGACAAAGCTTTATTTTGGTGGCTCGTACGGCCGTGGCCTCTTCGCGCCGCGATGGTATGGCAGTGGCGCTGGGTATGGGCGTCGGCTGCTTTATTTTTGCACTGGTGGCTCTGTTGGGGCTTCAGTCATTGCTGTTGGCATTGCCGTGGTTGTATTCCACGCTGAAAGTGCTGGGGGGCGCTTACCTGGTCTACCTGGCGTTAAAAATGCTGCGTGGGGCGAACCAGCCGCTAAACGTGGAGGCCGTCGGGGCGCAGTCTCTGGGCCTCCGCAAGGCCTTCACCACGGGATTATTGACCCAACTGAGCAACCCGAACACCGCCATCGTGTTCGGCAGCGTGTTTGCCGCCTTGCTCAGCCATAAAATTTCGCCGCTGATGTACATTATTCTGCCGATGATTGCTCTGGCCGTTGACGTGCTGTGGTATGCCTTCGTGGCCTTTGTGTTGTCATCACCGGGCCCCCGACGCACCTACCTGCGTTTTAAAGCCTGGTTCGATCGGGTAGGCGGCGGAGTGCTGGCCTTGCTCGGGGTGAAACTGATGCTGAACCGATAAGGTTAATCGGCATGCCGACGGCGCCACCAAAACCGTACTAGCAGAATGGCGGCGATCACCAGCGCGCAGAACAGCACGCTGGTCAGCTTTTTGTCGAAGCCCGAGATAAAACGGCCGATCGCTTCGCCACCGAAATAACCCAGCAGCACAAAGATGGTCGCCCACAGGACGGCACCCAGAATGTTCAGCGGCACAAAGCGCGACGGCGGCAGCTTGCTGGCGCCGATCAGCACCGGGCCGATAATGCGAAAGCCATACATAAAGCGTACGCCAATCACGAACAGCATCGGGTGGCGTGCAATCAGTTTCCTGGCGCGCTCGATGCGTTTTTCCTGGCTCTTCATGCTTGAAATGACCCGTCCTCCGAAGCGACGCCCCAGGAAAAACAGCAGTTGATCCCCCAGCGTACCGCCCAACGCCACCACCGCAATGACCCAGGGCAGATGCAGCAGTCCCTGATGGGCCGCAATACCGCCCAGCAGCGTGATGGTTTCGCCTTCGGCCAGACAGCCGATAAACAGCGCCCAATAACCGTAGTCCGTAATGTAGTGGGCTAAATCTGCCATTCTGATCCCCTATGTCTTTAACACATAAGGTTAAGTATACGCCCTGTGCGCTAGCCGCGGGCGGCAATCTGCGCGACCAACGCCCGGCGTTGCCGCAAACTCTCGGCCATCTGCGCCTGAACCCTGGCCAGAATATGCGCCGGTGCGAGTTCCGGCGTTCCCCCCTGGAACGGCGGTGCCGGCGCATATTCCAGATACAGCTGGATCATTTGCGCGGTATCTTCATCGTGCAATTCGGCGATTAATGCCAGAGCGAAATCGATGCCTGCGGTCACGCCGCCGCCGCTGATGACGTTACCGTCACGTTCTACCCGTGCATGACTGGGGAGGGCGCCGAACAGCGCCAGGCTTTCGCGCATGCTCCAGTGACAGGCGGCGCGTTTGCCGTGCAGCAAACCGGCAGCGGCCAGGATCAGCGAACCGGTGCACACTGAGGTCAGATAGCGGGCATCCGGCCCCAGACGGCGGATCTGGTTCATAAAGGCGTCGTTTTCCAGCGCCTGGGTGCAGCCGGCACCGCCCGGTACGCAAAGCACGTCGCAACGCGTGACTTCTTCCAGCTTCTGCAACTGGGTAAAGTGCAATCCTTCGGCGCTGATATCTGCGCCACCGACGGACGCAACGATAATTTCGGCTCCCGGCATGTGCCGCAAAAACTGCAGTGGCCCGGTAAAGTCGAGCTGGGTGACGCCCTGATAGATCGGAAAAACAATCACTAATGGTTCAGACATGATATTCGCCTCAGTTTTGTCATTTGCTTTGGGTAATAATAGCGACCCTGTTTTTGGCTGATATGACGGATAACCCTCAAAAAGCGCCATGATGAAAAATATCGGCTTTGTGGTCTTCCCCGGCTTTAACCTGCTCGACTTCGCCGGGCCGCTGGCGGCCTTTGATAACGCCAACCAGTTTACGGCGACGCAGGCCTACCGGTGTCTGCCACTCTCGGAACGGGGCGGCAGTGTGGCGAGCTCATCGGGTGTGGAAGTGCTCACTCAGCCGTTTGGCGAGCACCGCCTTGATACGCTATTGATTGCCGGAGGCAGCGGTAACGTCGTCGCCACCCAGTCGGCGGGGCTATTGGCGTTTCTGCATCGGCAAAGCCGGCAGGCACGGCGCATGGCCAGCGTGTGCACCGGCGCCTTTATTCTGGCGGCTGCCGGATTGCTGGACGGCAAGCGCGCGACTACTCATTGGTACCATGCCGCACGGCTGCAACAGAGTTATCCGCGTATCCGCGTCGACAGCAATCGTATTTATATCCGCGACGGTGCGATCTGGACTTCAGCGGGCATCACTGCCGGTATCGATTTGGCGCTGGCGATGGTTGAGGAAGATCTCGGCAGCGAACTGGCGGCCAGCGTGGCGCGGCAACTGGTGGTGTATCACCGCCGTCCGGGCGGGCAGTCGCAGTATTCTTTGTTGCTGGAGCTCAACCCGTCTTCGGATCGCATTCGCAACGCGCTCTCTTACGCTCGTGAACATCTCCATCATCCGCTGACGGTAGGCGATCTGGCGGACGCCGCCTGTCTGAGCGAGCGGCAGTTTGGCCGCCTGTTCCGCGCCGAAACCGGCCAGACGCCGGCCAAGGTGATTGAACAATTACGGGTCGAGGCCGCCAGGCTAAGGATTGAAGAAGGTCACGAAGCGCTGGAGAGCATCGCCCGCGCCGTCGGGTTCAGTGACCCGGAGCGTATGCGGCGGGCATTCATCCGTCTGTTTGGCCTGTCGCCACAGGCGATAAAGCGCCTGAGCCGCAGCGGTTAAATCATTCTGCCGTGCCCCGGTGGTGCGGCGCAGTAGAGGAGCGACAGATGTATCAGGATTTTGAAAGTGAGCTGAACTGGGCGATGCGCCACATGCCGCGTACCCGGGCGGCGGTTGCTGCACTGCCGGATTTAAGCGGCGTGCGTCTGGCGTGCAATATGCACCTGGATCTGAAAATGGCTCCGCTGGTGGCGGGCCTGTTGGATAAGGGTGCAGCCATTTATCTGACCACCTGCAACCCGACCACGGTGCAAGATGACGTGGTCGCCTGGCTGGAGCGCCAAGGGGCACAGGCTCACGCCTGGCGCGACATGAGCGACGCCGATTGGTCGGCATCGTTTGACCGCGCGCTGGCCTGGGGGCCTACCCACCTGTGCGAAATGGGTGCCGATCTGACCACCCGGTTGCACCAGTCAGCCGACGGCCCGCAGATTATCGCCGGGCTGGAAGCGACGGGTTCCGGCATCAGCCGACTGAACGGTATGGCACCGCGCTATCCTATTTTTAACTGGGACGATTTGCCGGTAAAAGAAGGGTTGCATAACCGCCATATGGTCGGCTTGACCGCCTGGCACACCTTCTTCCAGACCACCCATTTGACGCTGCATGAAAAATGCGTGCTGGTGATTGGCTATGGCCTGGTTGGGCAGGGCGTTGCGGCGGCGGCGAAAGCTTACGGCGGGCAGGTGATCGTGGCGGAAATCGATCCGGCGCGGGCGCTGCAAGCGCGTTATGACGGCTGGGCGGTGGTTGATTTGGCCAGTGCGGTCGGCCAGGCCGATGTGATTGCCACGGCAACCGGGGCGAAAAACGTGCTGTCGGCGCAGCATCTGCAGCAGGTGAAGGACGGCGTGTTCATTCTCAACGTGGGGCATGTGACGGCAGAAATTGACGTCGGTTTCCTGCAGAGCCTGCCACACAGCGAGCCTATGCCGTTTGTGAACGCCTACCAACTGGATAACAGACAGGTTTATTTGCTGGCCAACGGTTCGATGTTCAACCTGACGGCGGGCTACGGCGACAGCCTGAATGCCTTCGATGTGACGCTGGCGGTGATGGCGGCGGGCATAGGCCATATCGTCGGCGACGGAGCACGCCAGGCACCCGGTTTGTACCTGTTGCCGCAGTCGGCCTGGCAACCGGCACTGTAACTTTTGCATCGCGGGCGTTCATCCCAGAGCGCTCGCGGTTTGCGCAACTATCTCTTCGACAGAATTTGTCACAAATCGGCTGACATAATCCCAGTGCCAACGGAAGATCCCTCACATATAATTCGGCCAAATAAGACCTTCATCTTCTTCAGTGACAGAGTAATGCATGTGAAAAAACGTGTTTTGGTACTAGCCCTGCTCGCTTTGCAGGCAGGGGCAGGCTTCGCGCCGCGCGCGCTGGCCAGCGAAAATAACGCCGTCACCCGAGCCGCCCAGCCTGAGCTGGCCTCCGGCAGCGCCATGGTGGTGGATATGCAGACCCATAAGGTGATGTATGCGCGCAACCCGGACGAAGTGGTGCCGATTGCCTCCATCACCAAGCTGATGACGGCGATGGTGACGCTGGATGCCCATCTACCGCTGGATGAAATGCTGTCGGTGGATATTCACCAGACGCCGGAGATGAAAGGGATCTATTCGCGCGTGCGGCTGAACAGTGAGATCAGCCGTAAAGACATGCTGCTGCTGGCGCTGATGTCGTCGGAAAACCGCGCCGCCGCCAGTCTGGCGCATCATTATCCGGGGGGGTATGGCGCCTTTATCAAAGCGATGAACGCCAAAGCCAAATCGCTGGGGATGACCAACACGCGTTACGTGGAACCGACCGGGCTGTCGATCAAAAACGTCTCGACCGCACGTGACCTGACCAAACTGCTGATCGCCACCAAGCAATACCCGCTGATCGGCCAGCTCAGCACTACCACCGAGCGTATGGCGAGCTTCAAAGATCCGAACTATACGCTGCCGTTTCGCAATACCAACCATCTGGTATACAACCCGAAATGGAACATCCAGTTGACCAAAACCGGCTTCACGAACGAGGCGGGGCATTGCCTGGCAATGCGTACCGTGATCGGCAGCCGTTCGGTGTCCCTGGTGGTATTGGATGCCTTTGGCAAATACACCCACTTCGCCGATGCCAACCGCCTGCGCAGTTGGATCGAAACCGGTAAGGTGACGCCAATCCCGGCCGCGGCCCGCGACTACCGCCGTCAGAAAGACGCCCGACTGGCGAAGAACGAAACCGAATAATGGCTTCTGTGGCCTGCGGGTTTTTCTCGCGGGCCGCTACCGTCCTTCAGGACGCCGGATAACAAAACCCCGTTCCCGATCGCCGTCGAACCCGGCGCGCAGATACAGTTGATGTGCCCCGGTGCGCTGCTGGCCGGAGAGCAACATCACTTTGTAGCAGCCTTTCCGCCATGCCAGTTGCAATGCGTATTCAAGCATCGCTAATGCAATGCCTTGCCCGCGATACGCCTGGGCGGTGACCACGTGCTCTATGATGCCGAAGGGTTGCCCCTGATGCACCAGCCCCGGCACCATCGCCAGCATGCAGGTCGCCACCGGTTGGTCGTCGAGCACGCTGACCACCAGCCGAATCGCCGGGTTGTCCAGCAGGCGTTGCAATGTCCGCTGGGCATTATCCGGGCGCAATGGCTGATCCTGGGGGCGTAATTCCCGGTACAGCGCCTGCAGGCCGGCAAGATCGCTCAATTGGGCCTGACGGTGGATGACGGTCATTTTTCCTCCTTTCAATCGCCTTGAAGGCTGATCCATCCGCTATCATCAATCAATACCCTAGTGATTGCACGTGAGGACAGCATCCCATGAGCCAGGTTTCTACCTTTGTCATGTTTCAGGGCCACGCCCAACAGGCGATAAATCTTTATAGCGAGCTGTTCGCCGGTTTTCGGGTCCAGCAACTGCTGCATTTTGAAGAGAGCGGTGACGGGCCGCGGCGGGTTAAACATGCGACCATTGATTTCGAACGGCATAATCTGGTGTTTTTCGACAGCCCGGTCAGCCATGATTTCAGCTTTACCCCGGCGGTCTCACTCCACGTGAACTTAGCCACCGAGGCGGATTTGGAGCGGATTTTCGCGCGTCTGGCGGAGGGCGGCGAGGTGCTTATGCCGATTGATGATTATGGTTTCAGCGCGCGCTTCGGCTGGTTGAACGACCGTTTTGGTCTGTCCTGGCAACTGAACGTGCCTGCCGGCGATGCCGGCTGAGGATCCGGCGGCGATACCCGCACCCGCTCTTTTATGGTATTAAGCGACTAGAAAATTTGCGCAGGGACGGAGGAGTATGTTCAAGATAATGGGCTGGTTAGCGTTGACTCTGCTCTCCAGCGGCGGGCTGACAGCCTATTTCTTGCAGCAGCAGTACGAAGAGAAAAGCGCTGATTTTCGTATTCTTTATCGCGACGTGACGGTGAAGCTTTCACAGCACGACGCCATCATTCCGCTCTTGCCGGCCAGCCAATACAGCCGGGAAGTGCAGCGGATCTTTCCGCAAATCATCCATTGGCGTTCTCATCCTGGCATTGAACCACGGCGGCTTATCGTGGTGGAGCAAAATGGGCGCTACTGGCTCAACGCCGGCAACCAATCGTTGCTGATCGACCTGAACCAATTGATGAACGATCTGGTGGGGGAAAACAGCTTCCGACACCTGGTGGTGCGATGGAACGGCCAGACCTTGTTTGAAAGGGGAGCGGCGCAGGCTTCCTACTATTGGCAATGGGACAAGGTGGTAGCCAGCCAGTCGCAGCCTTTTGTGCTGGCCGCTGGTGACGATCCCAACTGGGCTACGCTGCCCTGGCCCATTATCCTGTCCCCGGCGTTGTTCTGGGGATGGCTGTTATATCTGATCAACCAATACCGTGCCAACCGTCGGCGGCGTGATATCGCCGATTTGCGCGCCCATTACGCCGAGATAACGCGGCTGAATACCTTGGGCGAATTGACCGCCGGTATCGTGCATGAACTTAACCAGCCCCTTACCGCGATTTTGAGCTATAACCAAACGGCCTTGCGTCTGGTTCGGCAACAGCACACCGAACAGCTGCCGCCGTTGCTGGAAGCCGCCGTCGTTCAAATCAAGCGCACCGACGCATTATTGCAGCAGTTTCGCCAGAAACTGACCAGCGAGCGGGTAGATTATCAACCTGTCGCTCTCGGGGCTCTCTGGGCGCGAGTGATGACGCTGTTGGACAATGAAATTCGTGGCAATAAAGTCAAAATTAGCAGCAGCATTGCTGACAGTTTGCCCGCGCTGTTTGCTCCGCCACTTTGGATAGAGCAGATTTTGCATAACATCGTCAGCAACGCGATCCAGGCGCAAGAAAATAATGTGGCCGGGACGGCCTGGATCAACCTGACCGCCACGGCCACCGATGACGGAATTTCTTTAACCCTGACTGACGGCGGCCCAGGGCTATCGGAACAGGCTCTGCAGCATGTTTTCATGCCGTTTTTCACCACGCGGGCTCAGGGCATAGGATTGGGAATGGCCCTGACGGATACGCTGATCCAGCGTCTTAACGGCACCATCGAAGCGACGAATATTGTCGGGCAAGGAGCCTGCTTCCGGCTCTGGTTACCGATACACCCTGAGGAGAGATGATGAACCAAACTATTTACCTTATTGACGACGAACCGGCCATTCTCTCCTCGCTCAGCGCCTTGCTGGGGACCGTCGGGTGGCAAACCCGCACTTACGGCAGTGCGCTGGCGTTTCAGCAGGGCGTCGGCGAGCTGCAAGGGTTAACCGGTTGTCTGCTGCTGGATATCAGGATGCCGGGCAAAACCGGGCTCACGCTGCTGGAGGAATGGCAACGGCAAGGGTTGGCGATCCCGGTGATCATCATGACCGGGCATGCGAACATTGATTTATGCCGGCGAGCCTTTAAAAACGGCGCTTTCGAATTCCTGACCAAACCGATCGACGCCGATTTGCTGTTCGAGGTGGTCGGCAGCGCATTGGAACAGCAGCAGAAGCTGCAGGAGCGGCAACAAAAAATACGCTCGATGCAACACCGGCTGGCTACGTTGACGGCCCGGGAACAGGATATTTTTGAGCATATTATGCAGGGGAATTCGAGCAAGGAGATCGCCCGCGTTTTTGCACTGTCTCCGCGTACCGTGGAGGCCCACCGGGCCAATATCTTCGCCAAGCTGGACGTCAACTCTCTGCCCAAACTGATGAACGAATATGGCGAGCTGGCGCTGCTGAAAAAAATGTAAAGGCGCTTTGTGAGTCGCGAGCATGGGCCGCAGCGCCTGTCGCTGCCGGGTTCTAGGTATAACTACTTAAACGAGTAGGTAATCACGCCAATAGTTTGCAGCCGCCGCTCCTTTTACTATCCCTTACATCTATCAGGGACAAGCAAGGGGCAAGCCAGTATGAAAATCATCATTTCAAGCGTTATTTTACTCAGCAGCATGGCGTCGTTCGCCAGTATGGCCAACGGCGTACTGACCGAAAAAAATCTATCCCTCGACCTGGCCGATAAACTGGCGCAGAGCGCGATTCAGGCTTGCAGTGCGAAAAATTATAATGTCGCCGTGACTCTGGTCGATCGTGCCGGTATCCCGCTCGTCATCAAGAAAATGGATAACGCCGGTCCGCATACGATCGAGGCCAGCCGCATGAAGGCGTTTACTGCGGTGAGCACCAAAAACCCGACGGAAAACGTGATGAAAAATGCCCAGGCTAACCCTGGTGCGGCAAACCTGCGTGATATCCCTGGCTTCTTGTTGCTGGCGGGCGGCGTACCGGTGAAATCCGGAGAGGTGATCATCGGTGCTATTGGTATTGGTGGTGCACCGGGCGGAGATCTTGACCAGCAGTGCGCGCTGGAAGCCCTGAAAAATAACCAGAGCAGCCTGAATGCCGGGTGATTCTTTTTAACGGTTATCGCCACTTCTGAAGAGCGTGACTTTGGTCGCCGACAAACTATAAGGTTTCACCCACTGGATGATTGGCTGCAACGACGCGATCAATCATCCAGCAATACCCGCCGTTATTCCCCATCTCTCCTCCCAATCGTGAATTCTCCACTAAAATATTCATTAGCAAAGCGACAATCATTAATGTTGTAGTATGAATCTTGGCAAAGAGATCGTGACTCGTGAATATGAAAAGGATGAACCACTTTGGCTGGAAGTAGCTTACTGACTTTAATCGACGATATTGCCTCACTGCTGGACGACGTCTCGCTGATGACCAAAATGGCGGCGAAAAAAACCGCCGGGGTATTGGGGGATGACCTGGCGCTCAACGCGCAGCAAGTGACCGGCGTAAAGGCCGATCGCGAGTTGCCGGTGGTGTGGAGCGTGGCCAAGGGCTCGTTTATCAACAAGGCGATCCTGGTGCCGCTGGCGTTGCTGATCAGCGCATTTGCCCCTTGGGCGATCACGCCGCTGCTGATGGTGGGTGGCGCTTACCTGTGTTACGAAGGGTTCGAAAAGGTGTTTCACAGCCTGACCCACAAAAAACAGGCCGGGGAAGAGAATCAAGAGGCGCTGAACGCCAATGAAGACGTGGCGGCCTACGAACAGCGCAAGGTGAAAGGGGCGATCCGCACCGACTTCGTGCTGTCCGCCGAGATTATTGCCATTACCCTGGGTACCGTGGCCGGGGCGACCTTCAGCCAGCAGGTGATTGTGCTGTGCGGTATCGCGATTGTGATGACCGTGGGGGTTTACGGCATTGTGGCCGGGATCGTCAAACTCGACGATTTGGGGTTGTATCTGAGCCGCAAAAGCAGCGCGCTGGCCCGTTCGATCGGCAGCGGTATTGTCAGTGCGGCACCTTACCTGATGAAGACCCTGTCAGTGGTGGGCACCATCGCCATGTTTATGGTCGGGGGCGGTATTCTGACCCACGGTCTGCCGCCGGTGCATCACTTGTTTGAGGACTGGGCGTCCTACGCCACCGTGGTGCCGACCTTCGGTCAGATCCTGCAGGGCGTGATCCCCGCCTTGCTCAACGTGGTGTTTGGTCTGGTTGCCGGCGGCGTGGTCCTGCTGGTGGTTTCGGCTCTCGGGGCGATCCGGGGACGTTTAAAGGCCTAAGCTAATCCCGCGCCCGTGGGCGCGGGGTCATTTAAAAGATCAGCTTGAACACGCCGGTGATGGTGAGTAGGCCAACGATAAAGATAATAGCGACAATCCACAGAATGATTTTCATTCGTCTCTCCCAATTGATTTGAATGACGGCGCGAGTTTCCGCTAACCTGATGAAATCATTATTTACTGTAGTCGATAATTCACAAATTGCCTGCGGCAAGCCCATCAGGGGTGATTGGCGTCACCTTCGCCTAACGCACGCTGCATGATATGGGTGTCGCGCCACTCGCCCAATTTAAACCCTACCGCCTTTAGCGTCCCCACGCTGCCAAACCCCAGTTTTTGATGCAAAGCCAGCGAGCCATGGTTTTCCCCGGCATTGCCGACGATGGCCAACATTTGGCGCCAGGGCCCCCGTTCGCAGCGGGCGATCAATTCGCTCAGGAGCGCTTTACCGATGCCCTGACCCTGTTGCCCCTCGGCGATATACACCGACTCTTCCACGGTAAACCGGTAGGCTGGACGCGGTCGATAAGGCGTGGCGTAGCAGTACCCGACGACAAGATCAGCCCGTTTGGCCACCAGCCAGGGCAACCCGGCTTCCTGCACCTTGCTTAGCCGCTGTTGCATCTCTTTCTGCGATGGCGGCGTTTCCTCAAACGAGGCTGCGCCAAACAACACGTGGTGGGCGTAAATCTGTTGAATAGCGGCGAGGTCGTTTGGCGTTGCGTCGACGAGGATCAACGGGGCGATAGGGGGCATGGTGAGTCCTGTTTACCTTGGAAATCAGAAGATAAGCGCATTATGCGCCGCGTCCGGTAACAAGGTAAATTGGGCTTTCTTATGCTGAAGATAAAAAAAAACAGGCCTATCCGCCAAGCCAAATACCGGCGCATGACGAGATTCGCCTGCACCGGATATAAAGGGACGCTCAAACTAGCCACGCATTAACTGCGCCACCGCCTGCTGCAGGTAGCGTAATAGCGGCGGGGTCAGCCAGGTGCCTTCCGTTAGCGTCGGCTCCTGCTCCATGGCCTGACGGATTTTCATTTGGGTGGCCGGATCGGTACCGGCATAGGACTGGAACAGTTCAAGCCATTGCGCTGCCAGGCGTTTTGCCCGATCTGACTCGGGAGGGATGCCGTCATTGAGCGCCTGATGGAACTGGGCGATCAGCGCCGGCCACTCCTGCAGGCGGGTAAAGTAGTGCTGGCGCACATAAGTGTATTCTTCCGCCGACAGGTATTTCTGGTAGATCGACAGCTTGGTTTCGGCGAATGCGCGGGTCACATAGTCGGTCATTGCCGGGGTAATGCCGGTTTGTTCGCGTATAGCAGGTTCATCGGCATGCATGGCATTCAGTCGGGTGAGAAACGCCGGATTGCGCGCCGTATCGCGTTCCAGCATCAGCATCCAACGACGAGCCAGCGCCTGAGCCTGCAACGCTTGCGGTTCAACGCCGCCATCGATCAACTGGCGCATGCTGCTGACCAACTCGGCCCACTCCTGATTGCGGCTCGGGTCGGCCTGATAGAAAGGCAACTGGGCCAGTTCGTCTGCGGTAAAATATTTATCGTACATGGTCATTAACTCCAACGTAGTCAGCCAGTCGTTCAGTTCCGGTTCATCCCCGGCGGTGAGCTGAGCGTGCATATGCTGCAGACGATCGCGCAGCGCGGCGGTCTGTACCAACTGCCGCTCCAGCATGGCGATTTGCTGCTCTATAACCGAGGTGAGCGCCATCCCCGAACGAGCCAATATTGCCCCGACCTCTGCCAGCGTGACCCCCATTCGGCGCAGCGCCTGAATGTGGTGCAAGCGAGTGATGTCAGCCCGGTTGTATAACCGATACCCGGCGTCGGAACGCGCAGAAGGAACCAGCAAGCCAATGCTGTGGTAATAATGCAGCGTCCGGACGGTAATGCCGGAACGGCGGGCCAGTTCGCCCACTTTCAATAACATCGGTATGCTCCTCCCTTGTACGTGCCGGGATACTAAAGCCTGACGCAGCGTAAGGGTCAATAGCGGTGATAAGGATATTTTGGGCGCAGGAAAAGGGGTTTGGTCGTAGGGAACGTTGGCAAAGTGCTCTGCTGTTTCGTAGTAGGGGCGCTGCATGCAGCGCCCTATTGCATAATCAACAGGTTAAATCGGGTCGAACATGTTCGACCCCTACCGACTTAGCCCTTATGCGGGTTTGTCAGCAGTCAAAGCCCAGCCAGTAGGTTGGGCTTTGTGAACCTGTGTACTGAGGCGCTGCTACCTTTCGCTGACGAGCAGTTCAAACAGCGTGTCGATTTCCTGCAGGGTGTTGTAATGCATCATCCCAATGCGCAGTACGCCGCCGCTGTCTTGCAGATTCAACCGTTGGATCAATCCTTGAGCATAGAAGTGCCCGCTGCCGACGCAGATATTGTGCCGGCCTAACCGGCGCGCCACCTGTTCAGGAGCATGGCGCTTAAAGGTCAGTGCAAACGTCGGCGTGCGGCGTTGGCTATCCGCCAGAGGGGAACCGTACAGCTGTACATCGTCTATTTGCTGTAAACGCTGCAAAAAATAGCGGCACAGGTTCTCTTCATGGCGATGATAGTCGGCAAAACTTTCCTGCAAACGCTGCCTTAAGGACGCGCCGGGCGTTCCCCATTGCGCCAGGTACTCAACGGCTGCCGTGACCCCTGCCAGCCCTTCAAAACTCTGAGTACCGGTCTCAAAACGTCCCGGCCCCACGTCGGTAGCCGGTTCGACCTTATAGGGTTGCAGCCGCTGTAACCATTGCGGCGCGATATAAGCCATGCCGATGTGCGGACCAAAGAATTTATAGGCGGAGCACACTAAAAAGTCACAGCCCAATGCCTGTACATCGATCAGATTGTGTGGGGCATAGTGCACCGCATCGACATAAACCTGAGCACCGACCCGGTGTGCGGCTTCGGTGATGGTTTTAATATCGACGATGCTGCCGGTCACGTTGGACGCGTAGGTCACCGCCACCAGACGGGTTTTAGCGGTGATCTGTTCGCACAGTCGGGCAACATCCAAAGAGCAGTCTGATTGTTGCAGGGGGATTTGATGTACGGTGACTTGTTTATCGTTTGCCGCCTGTTGCCAACTGGAGACATTGGCGTAGTGATCCAGCTCGGTGACGATAATCTCATCGCCGGCCTGCCAGTGACGGCTAATGATTCGGCTGAGATGGAATGTCAGCGAGGTCATATTCATGCCAAAAATGATGTTATCGGGCGTCGGCGCATTTAATAAGGCGCGCACCGATTCCCTGGCATGATTCATCACTTCGCCGGTCAGGTGGCTGGAAAAATAGTGTCCGCCCAGGTTGGCGTTATATTTCCCCAGGTAGTCCGTCATTTTTTCCAGTACGCCTCGCGAAACCTGAGACCCGCCAGGGCCATCGAAGAAGATCACCGGTTGATCGTTATAATGCTGGCTCAGCGCGCTAAACTGGGCTCGGGCGAGTTCGGGCGTAAAGGTCATGCTTTTTCTCCGCGAGCAGTCAGGACAAAGATATCCAGGTGTCCTTCTTCTTCCGGGACAATGGCGCTGATCGGCGTGGCGTTATGCCATAACTTGCTGTCTGCCAGTAAAACGGCTTCGCCGTCCGCCAGCGCTTTTTTAAAGAAGGGGGGCTGGTGATTATCGGCGTATAGCATGATTTCGCCGCCAACAATATTCTGCCGATGGATAGCAATCATCGCGATATGATCAAAACCATCCTGATGGATCCCTTCCGGCGCGACCTGTGTTTCATTATGAATGGCGACCACGCGCATCTGGTGAATTTCTATCTCCGCGCCATCTGGTAAATCATTGCTTTCTGCGAACAGATTACACATTTCATCCATGCCGGCGCTTTGCAACACGTCGGTATCAATGGGTTCAAAATGGCGTACCACGTTGCCCTGGAAGTGATTGATCTCATCGGACTGAACGAAATTGCGTGGGCCAACCTCGACCACATGGCCATTGAGATGTTTGACTACCGAATAGCGCCGTAAGCGGTATTTCCCGTCAGCGTGTTGCGTATGGGGCAAGGCAGAAAACGACGGCGTTAATTGTTGGGTGGCCTGATGGCTAAGCGTAGTCATACTTATTACGTTTTCGTGCTTCTGTAACATAATCACCTCTAATATTATTGAATGATGACTTTGTAGGGAGGTATTTCGATTGAATTGTAGTCGACACTTTTGCCAAAGCAATTTTTGGCCATCGCCCTGCAAATGTGGCTGTAAACGGGGATGAACGCAGAGAATGTTGGGCGTTGCGCGGCCGATGATTTGCCCGGTGCGGTGCGGCTGGCGTTTGGGGCGGTAATGAGCTGCAGAATGCTTTTGGCTGGCTGCCGAACCGAGGGCGGCAATGGGAAGGGACTGAACTTAGGGAAAGATTAAAAATGCGAGCACCTTCACAAGTGCTCGCCAGTGGATCGCGGTATTACCAGCCTTTGACCGCGCCGCCGTTAAAGATCTTTTCGGCGGCTTTGGCCACTTCATCCGACTCGTAGGCTTTGATGAAGTTTTGTACGTTCGGCGCGTCCTTGTTGTCTTCACGCGTCACGATGATGTTGGTGTACGGCGAATCCTTGTCCTCGATAAAAATGCCGTCCTTGGTGGGCGTCAGGCCAGTTTGGTTGATGTAGGTGGTGCTGATGATGGCCACGGTGACTTTGGGGTCGTCCAGCAGCTGCGGCAGCTGTGCGCCTTCCAGCTCCATAATCTTGTAGTTATGCGGGTTGGCGCTGATATCCAGCGAAGTCGGCAATAACCCCTTGCCCGGTTTGAGCTGAATCAGACCGGTTTTCTCCAGCAGCAGCAATGCGCGGCCAAGGTTGGTGGGATCCAACGGGATAGCGATTACCGCGCCGTCCTGCAGCTCTTTCAGCGATTTGATTTTTTTCGAATAGCCGGCCATCGGGAACACGAAGGTGTTGCCTACCGCCACCAGTTTGTAGCCGTGATCTTTATTCTGCTGTTCGAGGAACGGCCGGTGTTGGAAAACGTTGGCATCCAGCTCGCCTTTGTCGGTGGCGTCGTTGGGCAGCAGCGAACCGCTGAAGCCGACCAGTTCAACATCCAGGCCGTACTTCTCTTTCGCCACCTGCTTGGCGACTTCCGCCACGTCCTGTTCCGCGCCGTTAATGACCCCCACCTTGATGTGATCCCGATCGGTTTTCTGTTCACAGCCCTGCAGCGCCAGCACCGCGGCAAACGCCGCCAGCAGAGGGGTATAACGCCAGCTTTTGGTCATCGAATGCTCCCTGAAAAAAACAATAAAATCAGTTGGTTTTGTGCTGCTAGCTAAGCCTGAACCTGCGGGGAAGTCAAACGCTTGCTCAGCACAAACGCTTATAGCTCATAACGGGAAGTTTTAAATCCCCCGTCTTGCAAGAGGCTACGCCGTTAGCGGCAAGCGCAAAGCCAGAAGGGGGAGGGGAATGTTATTTGGCGCGCAGCACTACGATGCCCGGTGTAGCCTGGACGTACTCCATAAACGGCGAGTCCACCACCTGCATATTCTCTTTACGCGACGAGGCATTGCGCAACACCGGGCCGTTTTCGGTCATGATATAGATACCGGTATGGGTGACGTCCAGGCCGGCCAGGTTGGTATAAATGCCGATGTAATCGCCGGTGTGCAACCGGGCCAGAACCTTGTCGTCAATCGCCTCGCTGGGCAGATAGGTAATGCTGCGTCGAACGTTTTTCAATCCTGGCAGATAGCTGCTGCCGTCCGACTTTTGATTAAGGTTTTTCACCAGCGTCACCGCATACGGGCTGAGTGTGGCCGTAATGTCCGTTACGTTGGTTTTTGCCAGATGCGACCAGTCGGTGAAAAAGTGTTTGCGCTGCGGGAAGCTGATCTCGCCATTGGCATAGCGGATTTGAATCAGCCGTTGCACAAAGTCTGCCTGGCTGTCGGCCTGTCGCAGCGCATCGACATAATCGATGTAGGTGAAGCAATCCAGACCGCGGAAGTCGATCACCAGTTCTTCAGGCGTGTTCTGCGAGCCAATCAGCCGGTTGGCGACGTAGGGTGTGCCGAGGAAAGGTCGCGACAGCAGGTCGATCATGCGGCCGTTATCCTGCCGTTGGTCGGGCGTTGCCTTGGCGCGCAGGGCAAGAAGCTCATTGAGTTTGTTTAACGTGTCGTTGTCCATGCTGGCCTTGAGATCTGCAGGTAGGGTAGTGATGGGCTCAGGTGTTTGCCCTACCGGAATTTTATCTGCACAACCGCTAAGCGCAATAGCCAATATCATTGAAACTACCTTGTACATTTTACCCTCCAATGGTTTCGGTAGGTGATCGTTAAAATGATAACAGTTCTCACCAAGGCCAGAAGGGTTAATGTTTAAACATAGCCTCAACGTTAGGCGATCGCTTAATAACCGATTTCGCTGTTGAACGGCAAATACCAGAACAGGGCAATTTCGTGATCGGCGATGTCCGGTTGAGCGCGGTACAGCAGGTGATCGATGCCGCCAAGGATAAAACCAAAGCGTTGGTAGCAGCGGCAGGCAGGCAAGTTGGTATTTTGCGTTTCCAGCATCAGCCCGGCGGTGTCGTGACGATGTGCCCAGAGCCGCGCGCTCTCCAGCAGCGCCGTGGCGACGCCGAGCCGGCGTACGTGAGCGCTGACGACAATCTCTTCGATGAGCGCATAGCCGTTCCAGTTATTGCTCAGCGTGATATGGCCGACCGCTTCCCCGCGATGACGTGCCAGAAAGGTTTCGCTTTCATCATTGACGAACGGCGCCAGCGGGTAGTGCTTGCGAAACGGCGTCACCGGCAACAGCGGCCAACCGTCGACCGGCGTGCCAAAAACCGGCTGGGCGTAGTGGGCAATCTGAAAGCTGAAGTCGCAGCCGGTCAAGTATCCGTCGGGCAACTGGGTCACCGGGGTAATTTGAATCGCTTCGCTCATGGAGTCAGTTCCCTTAGCAGGCGGGCTGGATTACCGGCATAGACGCCCTTGCGGGTGATGTTTTTGGTGACCACTGCACCGGCACCGATCACCGCTCCGCTGCAGATTTCTACCGCCAAAACCGTGGCGCCGGAGCCGATGGAAACGCCGTCGCCAATCCGCGTGCGGCCCCAGCTTGCCGGATCGGCATTGGGGGCGCCGTCTTTGAACAGATCGTTGGCGAAGGTCACGTTATGACCGATAAAACAGTCGTCGCCGATGGTGACATATTCACAGATAAAGCTGTGAGACTGGATTTTACTGCGGGCGCCAATGCTGACGTTTTTTTGGATTTCGACAAAGGGCCCGACGAACACCCCGTCACCGAGTCGGCAGCCGTACAAATTGCAGGGCTGAACGACGGTGACATTTTGCCCGGCGACGACATCGGCGATGCCGGCCTGGCGGACAGTAATGGCGGATGACATGGCATTCCTCACGGCGGATAGAGCAGGCGGGAATTATAAAACAAACTGCCGCCGCGTATGCGCTTTCTGAACGTTTTTTCAGCGAAAGACTATAATTAGTACAGGGGAGAGAGCCCCGTGGCCGCAATCCTCGCACGGTTAGCAATCCGTCAGAGGGGTAAATTCGTTCGCCGATCGCGACCTACGGCGATGGAGGAGGTGTCTCATGGTTAATCATGTTTGGGGACTTCTGGCGCATCCAAGCACCGAGTTCGAACACATTAAAAGCGAGAACGAAAGCGTCTCGCACCTTTACACCCACCACGTGCTGTTGCTGGCGTTGATCCCGGTGATCTGCGCGTTTATCGGGACCACCCAATTGGGCTGGCTCTCCGGCGAAGGGCACGCTATCCGGCTCGACATGTTCACGGCTTCTTACACGGCGGTCGCATTTTACCTGCTGATGCTGGCGGGCGTGGCAATCATGGGGAAAGTGATCCACTGGATGGCGCGCCGCTATGAAGTTCGCCCGAGCCTGCATCGTTGCATGGTGTTTGCCGGCTATGTCGCCACCCCGATGTTCCTCAGCGGCATCGTGGCGCTGTATCCCGTAGTGTGGCTGTGCCTGTTTGTCGGCGTGATTGGCCTGTGTTATTCGGGCTATCTGTTGAATCTGGGTATACCTCACTTCCTGAATATCGACAGTAAAGAAGGCTTTATTTTCTCCAGCTCTACCTTTGCCATCGGCATCCTGTTGCTTGAGTTACTGCTCGGGGTCACGGTGCTGCTGTGGGGGTATGGTTCCTGGTTGTTCTGAAGTGATTGAGTGTTAGCCCCTCACGCCGGCCTGGCGTGAGGGTTTTTTGCTGTCTAGGGTTGGCGAAACACCAGCATCACACCGACCAGAATAGCCGCCATGCCCAGCATGCTGATGGCTGCCAGCGCGTGGCCGAGCAGCAGATAATCCAGCAGGGCGGTCACCGCCGGGATCAGATAGAACAGGCTGGTGACCTGCACCAGGTTGCCGCGCTGGATCAGCCGGTACAGCAAGAAGGTGGCCAACACCGAAATCACCACCGCCATCCACAGCAGCGGCAGAACAAATGCCACGCTCCAATCGACCCGCAGCGGCTCAAACGGCAGCACCAGCGTGCACATCAGCAAGCCAACCGCGTACTGTAACGGCAATACCGCCAGCGGGGGTTGGCTCAGGCCCTTTTGCAACAGGGTGCCGGCGGTCATGCACCCCAACGCAATAAAGGCGCACAGCATGCCGGGCAGCGAGAAGTGGGCAATCATAAGGCTTTGATACACCACCAGCGTCAGCCCGGCCATCGCCAGCAGCAGGCCTAAACCGCGCAGCCCCGAACAGCGGCGTTCGGTAACGAACTGGGTAAGTATCGGTTGAACGCCGAGCAGCGTCGCCAGCACGCCGGGAGTGATGCCCTGTTCCAACGCCAGCAGATAACAAATCTGGTAGCTGCCGATCATCAGCAGGCCGATCAGCGCCACCCGAAGTCGGGTGCCGGCAGCCGGCAAGCATTGCCGTTGCCACAGGCCGATAGCCAACAGCAGTGCCAGCGCGATAGCGCAACGAAAGAAAAGGAAAGCGAAGGCGGAAGCGTGCTCCAGCCCCCAGCGCGAGAAAATTGCGCCGCTGCTCCAGAGCAGAACGAATAGCGTAGCCAGGCCGGCGTTGGCCCAGTGAGAAATGAATCGCATTTTGTTTTCACCTGTCGTGAAAATAATAAGCTCCAGCAGGCGCGGCGTTCTACGCCTGAGCGCAAATCAAGTAAAGCTGGAGGTGAGATCTTCGGTTTGGCTTAGCGCACAACCACAGAGCGTGGCGGGTAAGCGGCTACCGCGGTAACGACAGAGAAAACGGCGGGTGGGGCTGAGGATGCGCACAGCAGAACGACGGCCGGAGCGGTCGCGTCTGTCGGATCTGTGCTGTGCGCCAGGTAGGCCATGTGAGTTCCTGAAAACCGTGAATGAAACTATCCAGATCAAACATACCCAAGTTGACCGGTATGTGCAACGCGTGCGGCAAAGACTTTGCGATTCGCTTTTGCAGAAGGCGGGCAATCGTGATAAAAGAATTGATATGTTATAACGTAACAGAAAATGCATAATGAATTCAGTTCACGACATCCTCCATGTCGATGGGGTTAGCCTGATCGGTCACCGTGAGGCATTGATACTCGATAACATCCATTTCGCGCTCCGCTCTGGTGAGAAGCTGGCGGTGATAGGCCCTAACGGCAGCGGTAAGTCGAGCCTGTTGCGCACCCTGATCGGCGAAACGCGGCCGGACAGCGGCCGCATTTACTGGCGCGGTCGCGCCTTGTCCGATTGGCCTGCGGCGGAACGCGCCAGAAGCATCGCCTTTCTGGCACAAAACGATCTGCCGGATTTGCGGCTGTTGGTTGAGGACTACGTAGCGTTGGGCCGTTTACCGCATGGCGAACGCTCTGCGGCGGGAAAAAGTATCGTTGACGAGGCCATCGGGGAAACCGGGCTGGCGCCGCTCAGGCACCATCCGCTGGGGCGGCTCTCGGGCGGTCAGCGTCAGCGCGCTGCGCTGGCCCGAGCGTTGGCGCAGTCTCCCAGCCTGTTGTTACTGGATGAACCGACTAATCATCTCGATCCGCCCGGGCGCTCGGCGCTGCTGTCGTTAGTGAAAAATAAGGATATCGCCGTGATTGCGGTTCTGCACGATCTGCCCGTGGCAGAGGCGTTTGCCGATCGCATCCTGGTGCTTAACGAAAGCCGTCAGGTGGCCTGCGGTACGCCTGAGGCGGTGTTGCAGACCCGGGTGATTTTTCCGGTGTTCGGCATGAACAGTTTCAAAGTAGCGCATCCCGCCAGCGGCAAAACGCTGCGTATTTTTGACGTTCCACATTGCGCTTGATAAACCAGAGAGAAACATGAACGCACGCGTATTCATCCTGCTTCTGTTGCTGGCCGCCAGGTCGGCGGCGGCCGAAAATTTTCCCGTCACCGTAGAAAGCTGCGGTATGCCGGTTACCTTCAATCAGGCGCCGCAGCGCGCCGTCATCAATGACATCAACATGGCTGAGATGGCCTTTGCACTGCACCTGCAGGATCGCATTGTCGGGCTGACCGGCATCACCGGCTGGTACAAACTGACGCCTGACTTCAAGGCCGCGATGGGGCACATTCCCGAACTGGCACCGAAATATCCCGCTTTGGAAACGTTGCTGGCGGCACAACCGGATTTCTTCTTCGCCGGCTGGAATTATGGCATGAAGATCGGCGGTGACGTCACGCCGGAGAAGCTCGCCCCGTTCGGCATCAAAACGCTGGTGTTGAGCGAGAGCTGCGTGCAGGCTGGCGGGCGGCCGCAGAAGGCCGATATGAACCTGCTGTATGACGATGAACTGAAGCTCGGCAAAATTTTCGGCAAGCAGCGAGAGGCCGCCGCGTTGGTTGAGGGATGGCAGCGCCGGTTAGCCGCGCTTCCGGCCAGGCCTGCGGGACAGCCGCCGCTCAAGGTGTTCGTCTATGATTCGGGTGAGGAGAAGCCTTTCACCAGTGGCAAATACGCCATGCCGACGGCGATTATCGAGGCGGCGGGCGGGCACAACGTGATGGACGGTTTGCCTGCGAGCTGGACGACGGCGTCCTGGGAGGCGGTAGCGGCTGCCGAGCCCGACTTCATTATTCTGCTGGATTACCAGACCGGCTCGGGTGCCGATGCGCTGCGGCGCTTCCTCGAGTCTCACCCATTGATGAAATTGACGCCTGCCGTGCAGCACCACCGCTACCTGAAACTGCAGTATGCGGAGCTGACGCCGGGGCCGGCCAATATCGGCGCGGTGGAAAAGCTGGCGCGGGCGTTGTACGCGCCGGCCACCAAATGAATGCGCCGACCGGACGGTTTATGTTGCTCGCACCGCTGGCGCTGTTGATATTGTGCGGGTTAATGATCTGGAGCCTGCAGTTGGGCAGCGTTGCGCTGTCATGGCGGCAGACGATGGCGGCATTGGGGCTTTCATCTGCCCCCCTCTCCGGCATGCTGGATACCATCGTCGTGCAACTGCGGGTGCCCAGAGCCTTGCTGGCTGCATTGACCGGCGCCGGGCTGGCGATGACCGGCGCGCTGCTGCAGACCACCACCCGCAATGAGCTGGCGGACCCTTTTTTGTTTGGGCTCTCCTCCGGCGCCTCTGCCGGCGCGGTGCTGGTCATCACGCGCTTCGGGGATGCGCTGGGTGCGTTGACGTTGCCGCTGTCCGCTTTCGCTGGCGGCATTTTGTCTGCGATGGCGGTGATGGTACTGTTTCGCGTCAGCCGGATCAGGCGTGCCGAGCAGCTTATCGTCTGCGGCCTGGCGGTCTCATTTTTGTTCAGCGCGCTCACCAGCTATCTGGTATTTTCCGGCGATCAGCGGGCGGCCGGTTCGGTCTTGTTTTGGTCGCTGGGTGGGTTGGGGCTGGCGCGTTGGGAAAATATGTTCATTCCGCTGGTGAGTTTCGTGCTGTTGGTCGGGTTTACCGCGCTGCGTTGGCGGTCGCTGGACGCGCTGTTGGCAGGAGAGCAGACTGCCCATTCGATGGGGGTCAACGTAGCGCGCTTGCGAACCGAGACCTTTCTGTGCTGCGCACTGTCCACGGCGTTTCTCGTTTCACTGACGGGCGTGATCGGTTTTGTCGGGCTGATGGTGCCTTATCTGGCCCGACGCCTGGTGGGCGTGCGTCACCGTTTGTCCGTGCCGATGTGCGGCTTGCTGGGGGCGATGCTGCTGACCGGCGGCGACATGCTCAGCCGCAGCCTGATCCCCCATCAGGAACTGCCCATCGGCATCATTACGGCGGGGCTGGGGGGCGCATTTATCGTCTCTTTACTGCTGCGCGCGGAGCGGTGAACCCCCTCTCAATAAAGTTCCAGGTGCAGGCGCTGCTGCTCAATCAGCGTCTGGCACAGGTTTTCCGTCCGGCAGGCTTTCTCCAGCGCTGTCGCCACGGCATGTTCCAGATACTGTCGATTGCCGCACAGGTAGACGTGCGCCCCCTTAAGCAACAGCTCCCTCACGTAATCGGCATGTTCTTCGATCGCGTGCTGCACGTAGTATTTCGTGGCGCCGTCGCGGGAAAACGCGGTAATGAGTCGATTCAGTACGCCACCCTCGCACAACGACTCAAGCTCTTCGCGGTACAGGAAGTCTTCATCGCAGCGTTTTTCTCCGAAGATTAAGGCGGTTTCGCGTTGTTCGCCACCGAGCGCCATTTCGCGCAGTAAGCCTATCAAGGGGGCGATGCCGGTGCCGGTACCGATAAACAGTACGGGAATCTCCGGATCGGCCGGCAGGTAGAAGCTGGGGTTGGCGCGGCAGAAGACACGGAAGGGGCCAGTGTGATCCAGCAGCCAACCGGTCGCGGTACCGCTTCGAGCACGCCCATTACGTTCGTAACGGACCTCGCGAATGCACAAGTCCAGACTGTCTTCTCGCGAGGCCGAAGCGATCGAATAGGCGCGCGGCAGGCAAGCAGGGAGCAGGCTCAGCAGATCTTCCAGAGTGACCGACTGCGGCGTGCAAAAGTCTTGCAGTACGTCCAGCAGATCGGCGCCGTACAGGTAAGCCTCCAACGCCTTGCGCTGGCGGATCTTCAGCATTCCCTTGAGGTCTTCACTGTCGGCAAGCTGCGCCAGTTCGCGCAGTACCGCTTTGCTTATCTGACGCAGCTCCCGCAGGCGTAGCGCTTCTTTGGCTTCAGGTCGGCCGAGCCAGGTTGCTAAACGAAGCAGTAAAGCCTCGTCGTTTTCCGGTAGCAGGTAGAGCGTATCACCTGCGCGGTAGCCGATGCCGCTGCCGGCGGTATCCAGGCGAAGATGCCAGGCGTACGGCGCGCGGGCGCTGATAGAGCGGCGCTCCAGCAGGCCGGCGGCAAAAGCATTGTCCTCGCCATAAGCGGTGACGCGCAGATGCAGATCGCGCCCGGCCTGCAAGTCCCCCGCAATTACCTGTTCCACTACGGCTGACCAGGTGGCGAAGAAGCTCTCGAAGTTGACGTCGGCATCAACGCGGTTGACGATGGCCTGCGCTCCGCGTTCGGACAACCCGGCGTCAAGCGACTGCGTGAAACCGCAAAAACGCGGGTAAGCTGTATCGCCCAGGCCGAAAATGGCGTAGCGCAGCTGCGCGAGGTTTTGCGTATGTGCCAGAGCATCGAAAAAAAGCTCGGCGTTAGCCGGCGGCTCACCGTCGCCAAACGAACTGGATACGATAAGCAATACGTCGCCTTTGCCCAGGTCTGCCGGAGAAATTTCGTTGAGGGGCTGTAGGGTGGGGGCATAGGGGTGCAGAAAAGGTAACCCGCCCAAGCGCGTTGCCAGCGCCTGGGCTTTGCCCGATTCCGAACCGTAGCCAATCAGGATACGTTCGATGATATCGGCCATGTTTATTACTTATCGTAGTGGTTGTCGAACTGTTCTTTGGAGAATTCGACGGAGTCGAAATCGGTCATCAGATCGTTGATCACACGGCGGATACTGATGTAGGCCTCGATCTTGCCCTGAGCGTCATAGAGCGGCTGCACGGTGGTGTCGACCACATACAGCACGCCACCTTTGCCAACGTTGGGAATGATGCCGGTCCAGATATTTCCGGCTTTAATGGTATCCCACATCTCTTTATAGATGGCCTTGGGGACGGAGGGGTGGCGCACGATGTTGTGGGGTTGCCCCACCAGTTCTTCCCGGCTAAAGCCGGTGAGCTGGCAAAACAGGTCGTTGACATAGGTGATGGTGCCTTGCAGGTCGGTGGTGGAGATCACCATCACTTTGTCCAGTGCGGACAGCAGCTGGGCGGAATCGAGGGTCTGGCTCATGGAAGGTTCCTTCTCATTAATTTTGCGGTGAACGTCACGGCAGATGTCACGTATCCGTCATGACAAAGTTGTTATTGATTCTTATTTACACCGCATGATAATCAGCAGATTTTAAAGTTGCAATAAAAATACATCTTTAAAGTTGTAAAAAGAGGGATGCATCTTTAAGGAGGGCTCGCCGATGCAGCGGCGAGCCAAAGGGGAAAGGTTATTGACCGTTACCGGCCCAGTGCTTCCGCTTGCTGGTTTTGCCCAAACCGGGGTTAAAGCTGTTGGTGGGATCGGCGCTGCGGTAGAACGCCTGCAAATCCGGCTTGGCGGGGTAGAGATGGCCGACGTTATGTTCCGCCGGGTACTCTGCGCCGCGTTGGTTGAGGATCTCCAACATCTTTTCCTTGAGCGCATGGCTGTCGACGCCTTTTTTCACCACATAATCCTGGTGGAAGACGTGACACATAAAGTGGCCGTAATACAGCTTGTGCACCAGTTGGCTGTCGATTTCCGGCGGCAGGGTTTCGAACCAGTCGGTATCGTTGCGGCGCAGCGCGATATCCAGCGCCAAAATATCCTCGACCTTGTCGGCGTGCACCGCATGGTAACGCACCGCGGCTCCGGCGGCGGCAAAGCGGTGCAGGAAGGCCTTCTTGCCTTCATCCGGGGTGCAGACGAAGAACGCCCCGTTGGCCTCGGCAAAGTATTGGCTCAGATACTGCTGCGCCTCTTCGACGCCCGGCCCGGCCATTTTCAGCAGCAGGTGGTGTTCAAAGCGCTCGCGATACTCTTTCATGCGCTTAGGCAGGTGGCTGGGCGCCAGATGGCTCAGGCCCTGCATCAGACGGTCGGTCAGGTTATGCGGCAGCAACGGCAGTTTGTTGAGGCTGGCGTCCATGCGGCCTTTCAGGGTGAAGAAGGTCGGCATCTGATCGGTGCCGAGCTTGTCGATCATCATAAAGGTGTCTTTGCCATACACTTCGGCGATATCAAAAATATCCCGGTGCATGTATTCGCCGGCAACCGGCAGGTTGTCAAACTTGCTCAGCATGTGGCGGCGCAGTTCGGTCAATACCGCGGTGTCGTTAGTCCCGATGTAAAACACCTGCTCTTTACCCTCTTTCTCGAAGGTGTCCAGCCGCACGGCAAATACCGCCAGTTTGCCTGCGCAGCCGGAGGCTTCGTACAGGCGGCGCTTGTCGGCGTTAAAACGGGAGGGCGTATCGGCATCAACGTCGCGTACGCGGCTGGCGTATTCATTGTCGGAGGCACGCAGTTCGCCGTGCTCGACATCTTCCGGCCGGTAGTCGCCTTTCTCCAGGCGGGTAAGTATCTCTTCCGGCGTATCACCGAGGTTAATGTCCAGATGGTTAACCAGACGCAGCTGACCGTCTTCACCCAGTTGGGCATACAGCGCCATCTCGGTATAGGCAGGGCCGCGTTTGACCAGTGAACCGCCGGAGTTGTTGCACACGCCGCCGATCACCGAAGCGCCGATGCAGGACGAGCCAATTACCGAATGCGGTTCGCGGCCATAAGGCTTGAGCAGTTTTTCCAACTGGTTGAGGGTACTGCCGGGGAAGCCGACCACCTGTTTACCATTGTCCAACACCTGCACATGATTGAGGCGCAGGGTGCTGATAATGACGATATCACGGTCATAGTCGTTGCCGCTGGGCGTTGAACCTTCGGTCAGACCGGTGTTCGCCGCCTGCATGATGACGATTTTATCGGCGGCGACGCAGGCCTCAAGCAACTGCCACAACTGCAGCAGGCGTGTCGGGAACACCACCGCCAGCGCCTGGCCCTCGCCGGAGCGGAAGCCTTTGCGGTAACGTTCGGTGCTGCGTTCACCGGTCAGCAGCTGCGGGCCACCGACGATGCTTTTGAGCTTACTGAGAAACGCCTGGTTGGTGGCGCTGGTGGACTGCGTCATGCCGATCTCCCTGTCGTCCCCATCGTTTTCCACCGGGCAGCTTTGTCGATTGCCCGGTGAAATCCATGAGGTGATTAATTTAGTAAGTCATTAACTTGGTAGCTTAATGGCTTAATAACTTAGTATCATTCTTTGTAACCAGCCTGGCGCTCTTCGTCGCGCAGCGTCAGGATTTCCACGCCGTCGGCGGTAACCGCAACGGTGTGCTCCCACTGGGCAGACAGCTTTTTATCACGCGTAACCACTGTCCAACCGTCTTTCTTTTGCTTAATGCGGTGGTCACCCTGGTTGATCATCGGCTCGATGGTAAAGACCATGCCTTCCTGCAGCACCATACCGGTGCCCGGTTGGCCAAAGTGCATCACCGCCGGTTCTTCATGCATATCGCGGCCGATGCCGTGACCGCAGTATTCCCGCACTATGCTGTAGCCGGCTTTTTCTGCGTGCTGTTGGATCGCATGGCCGATATCCCCCAGCGTCGCGCCCGGTTTCACCACGCGGATGCCTTGCCACATAGACTCATACACGTTATTCACCAGCCGTTTGGCCAGCGGCGTGATCTGTCCAATGCAGTACATTTTGCTGGAGTCGGCAATATAGCCGTCGTGTTCCAGCGTAATGTCGACGTTAACGATCATGCCGGAGCGCAGTATTTTGCTGGCCGACGGAACGCCGTGGCAGATCACTTCGTCAATCGAGGTATTGAGCACATAGGGAAAACCGTACTGTCCTTTTGTAGACGGGCGTGATTTCAGCTCATCAACGATAAAGGCTTCGGCGCGGTCGTTAATCTCCATCGTGGAGATGCCTTCGACTATCACCTCATCGAGCATAGCAAACACCTTTGCCAGCAGCGCGCCAGAGTGACGCATTTTGACAATCTCTTCCGGTGTTTTGATCACAATCTGTTTCACCCGACAATCTCCTTTAACGTCATCGCGTTATCTTTCATCATTTTTTTTACCAGTTGGGGGTAGGTCAGTTCCGGATGGAACTCCGCCAGCATGCCGATCTTGATCCAGTATTCCGCCTGCGCGTTGATCGAACGCGTCATCGTCAGGCTGGCGAGGCGCAGATCGTCATGCAGCGCGTCTGAAATTTTCACAATGCCCATAGGCGGCTCCTCAGTGAGTAATATACGAAGTGTATACGTTTTGGATGGTCACAATTTGGCATTCCGTGGGATAGCCTCTTTCCGGCTTGCAACGATTGCCGCCGCGGGGCAATGCGTTTATTGTGATAAACGACTTTTTTGCCATGATTTTTCAGAAGGATTAGGGCGTGACCAAATTACGTGTTGGGGTGATCTTCGGCGGTAAATCGGCGGAGCATGAGGTTTCACTGCAGTCGGCAAAAAACATTGTGGATGCCATAGACAAAGAGAAGTTTGACGTCACATTGCTGGGGATAGACAAACAGGGGCACTGGCACATCAACGATGCGTCCAACTACCTGCTGAATGCGGAAAACCCGGCGCTGATTGCGTTGAACCGCTCAAATAAAAATGTAGCGCTGATCCCCGGTCAGGAAAAACAGCAGTTGATTGAGTCAGGTAGCGCCGGTGCGTTAGGCCAGCTCGACGTGGTATTCCCGATCGTGCACGGCACGCTGGGGGAAGATGGGTCATTGCAGGGGCTGCTGCGGATGGCCAATCTGCCGTTCGTCGGCGCCGGCGTGCTGGGGTCTGCAGTCAGCATGGACAAAGACGTTACCAAACGCCTGCTGCGTGATGCCGGGCTGGCGGTCGCGCCTTTTGTAACCCTGACGCGCAGCAACCGCGCCAAATTCAGTTTTGAACAGCTCAGCGAACGCCTGGGCCTGCCGCTGTTTGTTAAACCGGCTAACCAGGGCTCTTCGGTGGGGGTGAGCAAAGTGCAGGATCGCGCAGGCTATGAGGCCGCGGTGGCGCTGGCGTTCAGCTTCGATCACAAGGTGCTGGTGGAGTCGGCGATTGTCGGTCGCGAAATCGAGTGTGCGGTGCTGGGCAATGACGAACCGCAGGCCAGCCTGTGTGGCGAAATCGTGCTGAGCGATGCCTTCTACTCGTACGACACCAAGTACATCAATGAGCAGGGCGCTCAGGTGGTGGTACCGGCGGCGATTGCGCCAGAGGTGAGCGACAAAATCCGCGAGGTGGCGCTGAAAGCCTTCCGGGCGCTGGAATGTTTCGGTTTGGCGCGCGTGGACGTGTTCCTGACGCCGGACAACAACGTGGTGATCAACGAGATCAACACGCTGCCGGGCTTCACCAATATCAGCATGTATCCCAAACTGTGGGCTGCCAGCGGCATCAGCTACAGCCAACTGATTACCCGTCTGATTGAGCTGGCGCTGGAGCGCCATCAGCAGGATCGTGCGTTGAACAGTTCGGTATTCGATCGCTAAAACAGTCAGGGGCGAAGCGATTTTCGCCCCTGATTTTTACTTCACCGTTACGTCAATATCGCCAAAATATTTCTTCGCCAGCTCGCTCACCGTGCCTTGCTGCTTCACTTTGACGATCGCCTCATTCAGTTTTTTCTTCAGCGCCTCATCGCCTTTACGCAGGCCGAAAGCAATGCCCTCGCCAAGGATTTTATCGTCGCTGACCGCATCGCCGACGAAGGCAAAGCCCTTGCCGTCCGGGTGCGCCAGGAAGCCGCTTTGTCCCGACGGGGCCATCACCAGCGTGGCGTCGAGACGCCCGGCGGTCAGGTCAAGATAGGCCTGGTTCTGATCCTGATAAGACACCACTTCCACGCCCTGCGGCGCCCAGTGTGCCTTGGCATAAGTCTCCTGAATCGAGCCTTGCAGCACGCCGACGTGTTTGCCTGCCAGCGAGGTGGCGTTCGGCAACAGGCCGCTGTCGGCCTTGGCGATCAGGCGGTTCGGTACCTGATAGATTGAATCGGTGAAGTCGATGGCCTGGCGACGCTGATCGGTGACGTTCATCGCCGAGTTGATGGCGTCAAACTTGCGCGCCTTCAGCGCCGGGATCAGGCTGTCGAAAGAGGTTTCGACCCAGCTGCATTTCAGCTGGGCGGCGGCGCAAACGGCGTTGCCCAGATCGATATCAAAGCCGACAAGCTGGCCGCTGGCGGATTTGGATTCGAAGGGTGGGTACAACGCTTCCAGGCCGAAGCGCAGCGTGTTTTCCGCCGCCAGCGTGGAACCGGCGGCCAGCAGGCAGCCTGCGGCGATCAACGTTTTCAGTGATTTCATATTCAGAGCCCTTTTCCCATGGTCAAAGCAAAAGTGAATGCATTACACCTGACACAGACGGCGTGCGCCCTCCAGCAGGGTCTGGTTATCTTTTGAAAAACTCAGTCGAATAATACCGGTATTGGTGCCGTCGCTGTAAAACGCCGACAGCGGGATAGTGGCGACTTTGGCCTCGCGGATCAGACGCACCGCAAAATCGTTGTCGCTTTCGCTGCTGAAACCGCTAAAGCGGGCCAGCATAAAGAAACTGCCACGGCTGGGCAGCAATTCAAAGCGCGAATCTTGCAGGGCGTTCGCCAGCAGGTCGCGTTTCTGCTGGTAGAAAGCCGCCAGCCCTAAATAACTTTGCGGATTAGCCAAGGCTTCGGCGAAGGCGTACTGCATCGGGGTATCGGCGGAAAACACCATAAACTGGTGTACCTTGCGGATCTCGTCCATCAATGCCGCCGGTGCCATGCAGTAACCGACGCGCCAGCCGGTGACGTGATAGGTTTTGCCAAACGACGAAACGATCACGCTGCGTTCGGCCAACTGCGGGTGGCGTGCCATGCTGTGATGAATATCGCCATCGAACACCACGTGTTCGTAAACCTCGTCGGACAGAATGACGATATCGGTGTTGCGCGTCAGGGCGGTCAGTCGTTCGATATCATGTTCGCCAAACACGCTGCCGGTCGGGTTATGCGGGCTGTTGACGATGATCATCCGCGTTTTGCTGTTGATGGCGGCGGCGACTTGGTCCCAGTCAATATGCAGATCTTCCAGCGACAGTTTGATGGCCACCGGGGTGGCGCCCTGCAGGCGTACGATCGGCGCGTAGCTGTCGAAGGCCGGTTCGAAATAAATCACCTCATCGCCAGGGTGCACCAATGCGCTGATAGCGGAATACAATCCTTCGCTGGCACTGGCTATGACCGTGATTTCTTCGTCAGCGTCGTAGCGCGCGCCATACAATCGTTCAACTTTATCCGCCAGCGCGGTGCGTAATGCCGCCACGCCGCTCATTGGCGCATATTGGTTATGTCCTGCGCGCATGGCTTGCGACACTGCCTCAACCAACTGCGGTTCACAGGCGAAGTTCGGTGCGCCCTGCGACAGGTTCAGAGCCTGGTGTTCGGCGCTGAGCTGGCCGATAACGGTAAAAATAGTGGTGCCGACGTCCGGCAACTTCGAACGTTGTGAGCAGGCGCTCTGCATGGGAGGCTCCAGGGGAAAGGGGGTATCGCTTGATTAAGCATCAATGACGGTAGGCCAACAAGGGAAAATTTGTCATACTTGCCATGCACGGAGATCATGGCTTTTATCTTCTGCTCATCGCCGCGGGCGCAGCATGCAGCGCCCCTGCCATGCGGGATCGCCGTAGGGGACGCAGATATTCGTCCCGACCATTTTCTGGGATTTCAAGGAACTCGCCATGTTGTCATCACTGCCGTCGCTCGACGTACTGAAAACCTTTTTGGTGGTGGCCCAGCGCCTTAATTTCACGCATGCCGCCCAGAGTCTGCACCTGACGCAGGGCGCAGTCAGCCGGCAAATACTGGGGCTGGAACAGCATCTGGGTTATCCGTTGTTTAGCCGACGTGCGCGCGGTCTGACCCTGACGCCACAGGGGGCCATGCTGCTGCCCCCGGTGCAGCAGGCCCTGGGACTGCTGGATGAGGCGCTGACCAGAGTCGGCACTCAGCCCGGCACGCTGCGAATCAAATGCCCGACCTGCGCCATGCGCTGGGTGTTGCCGCGCATTATCCGGCTGCAAAATGAACGGCCGGAAATGCACATAGAGCTGACCGCTTCGGTGTCGCACGGGCTGGATTTCGGCGCGGAACATTTCGACGCCGCCGTGGTGTTCGGTCAACCGCAGGGGAAAAAGCTGGCGGTACATCATCTGTTCGATGAAATTCTCACGCCGGTCTGCACGCCGATTTACCTGCCCGATTTATGCCGTCCGCCCACGTTGGCCGATCTGGCGGATAAGACGCTGTTGCATCCCACACGCGATCGCCGCGACTGGCTGTTGTGGCTAAAGGCGGCGGGGCAGGAGACGTTGCCCTCCGGCAAGGGGCAGCATTTCGAAACGCTCGATCTGGCGATGAGCGCCGCGCTGCAGGGTTTTGGCATCGCCATCGGCGATTTGTGTTTGCTGGAGGAGGATATTCAGGCGCAGCGTATCGTGACGCCGTTCCCGCTCAGCGTGGTCAGCGGTGCGGCTTACTATTTGGTCTATCCTGAACAGGCAGTGCTGCCGCCGGCCTTAACCGCGCTGGTGGATTTCCTCGGCGATGAGGCGGCGCAAAGCCGTGCCCGGCTGAAAAACTATCGCCCGACCTGCGCTAACAGCTTGTAACCTTTAACATTACAAAGTATTTCTGCGGTGAAAAGGAGTATGGCACACTGCCTTTTCACGTCGATTAATCATCCCCGTCGCCGTCTGCGGCGGGAACATGCCTGAGATAAAAAATATGAAATGGCTTTGTGTGGTGAGTATGTTGTCCGGTCTGGCCATCAGCCCGGTTTTTGCGCAGGAAAGCGCCATAACGCAAGGTGTTAATGCCCAGCAGCGCGATGCCTTTGTCTCCAACCTGATGAAGCAGATGACGCTGGAGGAAAAAATCGGCCAGCTGCGCTTAATCAGCGTCGGTCCGGACAACCCGAAAGAGGCGATCCGCGACGGCATCAGCAAGGGACAAATCGGCGCCATCTTCAACACCGTCACCCGGCCGGATATCCGTGCCATGCAGGATCAGGCGATGCAGCTCAGCCGCCTGAAAATCCCGCTGTTCTTTGCCTATGATGTGGTGCACGGCCAGCGCACCGTGTTCCCGATCAGCCTCGGGTTGGCGGCCAGCTTTGATCTGGAAGCCATCGCACTCAGCGGTCGGGTGTCGGCGCAGGAAGCCAGCGACGACGGCCTGAACATGACTTTCTCGCCGATGGTCGATATCACCCGAGATCCGCGCTGGGGTCGGGTCTCTGAAGGTTTCGGTGAAGACACCTGGCTGGTCTCCAAAATCGCCAAGGTTATGGTGGGCGCCTATCAAAACGGTGACCCGTCCAAACCCGGCTCGATCATGGCCAGCGTGAAGCACTTCGCACTGTACGGCGCCACCGAAGGCGGTCGCGACTACAATACCGTCGACATGAGCCCGTTGCGGATGTATCAGGACTATCTGCCACCTTATAAAGCGGCAGTGGATGCCGGCAGCGGTGGCGTTATGGTGTCGCTCAATTCGGTGAATGGCATCCCGGCTACTGCTAACCCGTGGCTGCTGAAGGACCTGCTGCGCGATCGGTGGGGCTTCAAGGGCATCACCATCAGCGACCACGGTGCGATTAAAGAGCTGATAAAACACGGTGTGGCTGCGGACGCGCGTGATGCAGTACGACTGGCGATCACCTCTGGCGTCGACATGAGCATGAGCGACGAATATTACGACCAATACCTGCCGGGGCTGGTGAAAGACGGGCTGGTGTCGGAAAGCGACATTGACCGTGCCTGTCGCGACGTGTTGAACACCAAATATGATATGGGCCTGTTTAAAGACCCTTACACCCATCTTGGCCCGGTCGGTTCCGACCCGCAGGACACCAATGCCGAAAGCCGCCTGCACCGTGCCGAAGCGCGCGTGATCGCACGTAAAACCATGGTGCTGCTGAAGAATGACCGGCAGACATTGCCGCTGAGCAAGCAGGCGACCATTGCGCTGGTCGGGCCGATGGCCGACAGCCAGCGTGACGTGATGGGCAGCTGGTCGGCGGCCGGGGTGATTAAACAGTCGGTGACCCTCCGTGAAGGGCTGGAAAGTGCGGTGGGCGACAAGGCGAAAATTCTCTACGCCAAAGGGGCCAACGTCACTCAGGACAAGAGCATTATCGACTACCTGAACGAGTATGAGCCGGCGGTGGTGTTTGACACCCGTCCACCGCAGCAGATGATTGACGAAGCGGTGCAGGCGGCGAAGAAAGCCGACGTGGTGGTGGCGGTAGTGGGGGAATCGCAGGGCATGGCGCATGAAGCTTCCAGCCGGGCCGATATCACCATTCCTCAAAGCCAGCGTGATTTGATCTCCGCGCTGAAAGCCACCGGCAAGCCATTGGTCTTGGTGCTGATGAACGGCCGTCCGCTGGCGCTGAGTTGGGAAAGCCAGCAGGCGGATGCGATGCTGGAAACCTGGTACAGCGGCACCGAAGGCGGTAATGCGGTTGCCGACGTGCTGTTCGGCGATTACAACCCGTCGGGCAAGTTACCGATGACTTTCCCGCGTTCGGTCGGTCAGATCCCGATGTACTACAACCACCTGAACACCGGCCGTCCGTTCGGCAAGGAAAACCCGGGCAAGTACACCTCGCGCTACTTTGATTCGCCGAACGGGCCGCTATATCCCTTCGGTTATGGCCTGAGCTACACCAGCTTCAGCCTGTCGGACCTGAAACTTTCCAGACCGACAATGGCGCGCAACGGCAAGATCACCGCCAGCGTCACGCTGAAGAACACCGGTAAATATGATGGCGCTACCGTAGTGCAACTGTATCTGCAGGACGTGACCGCCTCGGTCAGCCGTCCGGTAAAAGAGCTGCGCAACTTTAAGAAAGTGATGCTGAAAGCGGGCCAGGCGCAGACCGTTGAGCTGCCGATCACCGAAGAGGATCTCAAGTTCTATAACGCCAGCCTGAAATGGGGCGCGGAACCGGGCAAGTTTAACGTGATGGTAGGTCTGGATTCTGACAACGTTCAGGCACAGAGCTTTACGCTGAAGTAGTTGCCTTATGACCCTCCCTCATGGCTTTGAGGGAGGGCTCGTCATTTTTAGCACTTCGTCCCCTGCCATGTTTTACCCTTCTGATAGCTGCGCAGGGGATCCTGTTGTTTTGATCCCGCTGATTGTTTCGCCACGGCTATCGCTATATCATTTTATATATAACGATAATCCACCGGAAACTCTCATGTTCAAACGCTTGTTGCTGATTTTTATTCTTTTCTCTTCCGCCGCGCAGGCGGATCGCCAGGTCACCGACCAACTCAACAGACAGGTCACATTACCCGATACCATTACCCGTGCGGTGGTGTTGCAACACCAGACGCTGAACCTGCTGGTGCAGCTCGATGCACTGCCGCAGGTGGTGGGGGTGCTCAGCAGCTGGAAGAAACAGCTGGGGCCAAATTATCTGCGGCGGGCACCTGGGTTGGCGAAGATGCCGATGCCGGGCGATCTCACCTCGGTGAACATCGAAAGCCTGCTCAGCCTGCACCCGCAGGTGGTGTTTGTCGCTAACTATGCGCCGCCGGAAATGATTGCCCAGATTGAACGGGCCGGTATTCCGGTGGTGGCTATTTCGTTACGCCGTGAGGCGGCGGATCAGGCCGGGAAAATGAACCCGGTACTCAATGATGAAGATCAGGCCTATAACCTTGGCCTGCAGGACGGTATCCGCCTGATCGGCACGGTAATGGGGCACCAGCCGCAGGCAGAGGCGATGATCCAGGACGTTTTTCAGCAGAGAACGCTGGTGGCCGACCGGCTGCGAGACCTGCCTGCGGACCAACGGGTTCGGGTGTATATGGCCAATCCGGATTTAACCACTTATGGATCGGGCAAATACACCGGACTGATGATGCAGCATGCCGGTGCGCTAAACGTGGCGGCGAAGGATATTCAGGGTTTTAAGCAGGTATCGATTGAAGACGTGCTGAAATGGAACCCGGCGGTGATTTTCGTACAGGAGCGTTATCCCGAGGTGGTGCAGCAAATCCTCAGTTCGCCGCAGTGGCAGGGGATTGACGCGGTAAAAAATAAACGCGTCTATCTGATGCCGGAATACGCCAAAGCCTGGGGCTACCCGATGCCGGAAGCGTTGGCGCTGGGTGAACTTTGGATGGCGAAAAAGCTGTATCCGCAGCGTTTTAGCGACGTTAATTTGCAACAGCGGGTGGATGCCTATTACCGGCAGTATTATCGCAGCAGCTGTTGCCAGAGCGAGCAATGAGGCTTGGCTGGCTGCTCCTGCTGACGTTGCTTTGCGCGCTGCTGTCGTTGGGTATTGGCCGTTACCCGGTGTCGGCAGCGCACAGTCTGATGATCCTGCTGGAGCCGCTGACCGGCCCGCAAGGCGTTATCGACGCGGTTCAACGCCAGGTGATTCTGGGCGTACGCGTACCCAGAGTGTTATTGGCGATGGGGGCCGGAGCCTCTCTGGCTCTGTGCGGTGCCGCGCTGCAAGGTGTCTTTCGTAACCCGCTGGTGGATCCGCATATCATCGGCGTTTCTTCCGGTGCGGCCTTTGGCGGTACGCTGGCGATTCTGCTCAGCCTGCCGATGATCGCACTGTTGCTGTCGGCTTTTGTGTTTGGCATGGCGGCGTTGCTGCTGATTTTTGCCATTACCAGCGCCATCGCCCGGCGCAATATCTTGTCGCTAGTGTTAGCCGGGGTGATCCTCAGCGGCTTTTTCTCCGCCTGCGTCAGCCTGCTGCAATATTTGGCCGATACCGAAGAGAAATTGCCGAGCATCGTGTTCTGGCTGCTGGGCAGCTTCGCCACCGCCGACGACAATAAACTGTTGATGCTGTTCCTGCCGCTGCTGTTGGCCGGCGGGCTGTTGGTGGCATTGCGCTGGCGCATCAATCTGTTGTCGCTGGGGGATGAGGATGCCGCCGCGTTGGGCATTAACGTCGAGCGCACCCGCTGGCTGATCCTGACGTTGTGCGCCGCGATTGTCGCCGCGCAGGTGGCGGTCAGCGGCAGCATTGGCTGGGTCGGGTTGGTTATTCCGCACGTCGCCCGGCTGCTGGTCGGCCCCGATCATCGTCGTCTGTTACCGGCTTCTCTGTGTTTAGGGGCGTTGTATATGGTGTTGATCGACGACCTTGCGCGCACGCTGAGCAGCAGTGAAATTCCATTGGGCATCCTGACGGCTTTGATTGGTGCACCGCTGTTTGCGCTGTTGTTGCGTCGCGCGCAACTGAGGGGCTGGCATGGCTGAGACATTACTGAAGGTCGAGGATCTCAGCTTTGGTTGGCCCGGCCAAGCGCCTTTGTTTAACGCGCTGAGCCTGCAATTGTCGCGTGGCGAAGTCTTGGCGGTGCTTGGCCCCAACGGGCGCGGTAAAAGCACTTTGATGCAGTTGCTGCTCGGTACCTTGCCGCTGCAGCAGGGGGCGGTTGAATGTGTCGGTGGCATCGGTTTTGTGCCGCAGCATTTCACGGTGCCTTTTGCCTATCGGGTGCTGGATATCGTGCTGATGGGGCGAGCGCGTTACGTGGGGTTGTTCCGTTCCCCTTCGGCGCAGGATCACCGATTGGCGAAAGACGCCCTGCAGACGCTGGATATGCTGGAGTTTGCCGAACGCGAATTTGGCAGTTTGTCCGGCGGGCAGCGGCAACTGGTGCTGATTGCCCGCGCGTTGGTGATGAGCTGCGAGGTGCTGATACTGGATGAACCCACTTCGGCATTGGATCTTCATCACCAGGATCGGGTGCTGAGTCTGATCTCGTCACTGGCGCGGGAACGGCAGATGGCGGTGATGTTTTCGACCCATCAGCCCAATCATGCCCATGCGGTGGCCGATCGCGCGCTGTTGCTGGGGGCGGCTGGGCGGCATCAAATCGGCCCCTGCGATGCGGTGCTGACGGCCGAGCGCTTGTCGCCACTGTTTGATTTGGCGATTGAACGGGTAGCCTTGCAGATCGAAGACCGGCAGTTTGAAACGCTAGTGCCTCTGTATCGTAGCCAAAGGGAGCGTCAGGATGGGTAATATTCAGCTGTTTGCCGCCGGTAGCCTGCGCGTGGCCTTTGGGCCCTTGTTGGCTGCGTTTCAGGTACAAACCGGCGAGGTTGTGGATGCGGTATTTGGTCCCGCAGGCCTGCTGCGCCAGCGCATCGAAGCCGGAGAACGCCCGCATGTTTTCGCGTCGGCCAATCTGCTGCACCCGCAGCGGCTGGTGGACCTGCATTTATCGTCGCGTGTGCATGCTTTTGCCCGTAACCGGCTGTGCGCCACGGTGCGCAATATTGCCGGGTTGACCGAGCGCCCGTTGCTGGAGGTACTGCTGGATACTCGCTGGCGGGTAGCGACCTCAACGCCGGGCGCCGACCCTTCCGGCGACTATGCGCAGCAACTGTTCGAGCGTATTGAGCTGTTGGCACCGGGGCAGGGCGTCCCCTTGCAGCAGCGGGCTTTGGCGTTGGTTGGCGGGCCCGATTCGGCCCCGCTGCCTGCGAACCGACCCGCAGCTGAGTATCTGCTCAACAGCGGGCAGGCAGATATCTTTCTCGGTTACGCCAGCTATGGCGCTGCGTTGGCAAGGTTTCCCGAGCTGGTGGTGCGGCAGTTACCGCCTTCGCTGACGATTGAGGCCGACTATGGTCTGTGTCTGTTGGATGGACGGGCACAGGCCTTGGCCGAGTTTATTCTGGCGGAACAGGGGCAGGCGATCCTGCGTAGTCAGGGGTTTTTACCTGCCAACCTGATGAGCTAATGGCTTATTAAGTTGGCAGGTTAAGAGGCTATTACATCTTCTTCAGCAGTTGCAGCAGATGTTCTTCACTCTTCTCTGCCAGCCCGTCGATCGCCAGCTTGATGATATCGGAACGGGTGATGCGCACCACGCCGTTACGCGCTGCCTGCACAATGATTTCATCGATGGCGTCGACGTGATTATCGGTCAGGCTGACTGAAATGGCTTTGTAAGTGCGTTTACGACCCTGCGGCTTGGCTTCTGGTGCGGGAGCCAGCAAAGTGTGCGAGGTGGCGCTGTTGATAAATTCGTCTTCCGACATGCGGTGGGTTGGGGTGCGCTTTTTCACAGGATCACCTCCTTCACCAGGCTTTCGATTTCCGCCTGCGCTTTTAGGTTATTCGCTTCATGCACGGTAATCGCCTCGCCCCAGGCATCGCGGTAAATCTTGCGGTCGCACAGGCGGTTGCTGACCAGCGTCAATTCCGGGTACTCGCTCAACACCTGCGCCGCTTCGTTAGCTTCATTAATAAAGATGTTGGTCGGGCACATGTTCAGCACGATGTAACCTTTCACCTTCTCGTTATATTCCTGCGCGGTGGCGAACATTTCCGACAGATAGCCGACGGTATCCAGATCCATCTGCGACGGGCGTAGCGGAGAAAGGAACAGATCGGCGGCCAACAGGCCCGAGCGCAGTTCGGCGCTGTCGCGGCCGGCGGTGTCGACAATCACATAATCGTAATGGCGATCCAGCTCCAGCAGCGTCTCTTTGATTTTACCCGAGGCGGCAACCACCGGAATATGCGGCAGACCTTCAACATTTTGGCGATCGTTATACCAGGTCATGATTGATTTCTGATCGTCAGCATCGACGATGATGGCGGTTTTTCCCTGCTTGAGGATCAGATATCCGGCGATATTGACCGCCTTGGTCGATTTCCCTACGCCACCTTTTTGCGAGCCAATCAAAACAATCATGCTGCCATCTCTCAAGTTATTAAGCTGTTAACTTATTAAGTTAATATGCTTATTAGGTTGATAACTAAACAGGTTAACTACAACAGAGCCTGAACAATATGCACCAACGGCGGCGGCTTGCCAAGCCAGTATGCGGTTAACTTTACAGCCTATTTTGCTGGTAACGGAGTCAGTGGGTAAGTAGGAATGTTCTGGGAAGGGGGGCAAGCGAAAGGATTTTTTTTATTTAGCAGCTTAATAAGTTATTAAGCTGCTAGTGGCGGTGGTGCCCGAACGCTACTTTTTCAACATCGATTTCAGGTTGGCGAACGGGTTATGGGTCGCGAGCCCGACGTCTTTTTGCGCGTCCTCACCGGCCACTACCGTAGAGCCATACTGATCGGCTTCGGTATATTTGGAGTGTTCGTGGTCGTGGCAATACAGGCACAGCATTTCCCAGTTGCTGCCGTCTTCCGGGTTGTTGCTGTGGTCGTGATCGATATGGTGAACCGTCAGTTCGCGCAGATTGGAATAAACAAACTCGCGCGAGCAACGCCCGCAGACCCAGGGGAAGATTTTCAGTGCTTTTTCGCGGTAGCCGGTCTCCAGCCTCGCGTAGTTTTTTGGAATATATGCCATGGTGTATGCTCGTCGGGTGATAACAATAATGCGTTAAATAATACCACAAAGCGCCCGGTTACAGCGTGCGGCACATCACCACCTGCTGCAGTTTCGGCTATTTGAAAGCTTCCACCGCCCAGTCTATAAACACCCGCATTTTGGCGCTCAGATGGCGATTGGAGGGATACACCACATACATCTGCTCGGCCGGTGGCTGCCAGTCGGGCAGCAGGCTGACCAGTTCGCCGTTGTCCAGATGCGGCTGAGCCATAAAGCGGAAGGTTTGAATAATGCCCAACCCGGCCAGCGCCGCCGCCAGCAGGGCATTACCCTCGTTGACGCTGACGTGATAGCGGTGCTGAATATCGATCTCCTTGCCCCGATCGACAAAGTGCAGCGGCTGGATGCGATCGTTCAGCGCATGGCGGTAATGTGCCAGTGGGAAACCTAACTCCAGATCGCAAGGGTGTTGCGGCGTACCGTAGCGCGCCAGATAGGCCGGGGTGGCGCAGGTCACCCATTCAAGCTCGAACAGCCGACGGGCAATCAGGCTGGAATCGGCCAGTGGCCCGCTGCGGATCACGCAGTCGGCGCTGTCGTTAATCAGATCAATAAGACGGTCGCCTACCCCCAGGTCGATCTGAATTTGCGGGTAACGCGCGATAAAGTCCGGCAGCGCCGGCACCAGCAATTGCCGTGCCGTCGAGCCACCGGCGTCAATGCGCAGCACGCCTTGTGGCGCACTCTGCGACTCGGTCATGCTGCCTTCCATCTGCTCAAGCTCCGCCAGCCACTTTACCGTCCGCTGGTAATAGCATTCGCCCTCGGCAGTGACCGACACGCTGCGGGTGGTGCGCTGGAACAGTTTGGTTTGCAGATGATCTTCCAGGTTCTGGATCAGCTTGGTGACCGTGGCCTTGGGCATCCGCAGTGAATCTGCGGCGCGGGTGAAGCCGCCGGTTTCCACCACGCGGTTAAACACCCGAATAGCGAGTAAATGATGATCCATAGCGCTCTCAGTGCAAAACCCCGGCGGCAAGCCGGGGTGAATTTGATGACAAACACCCGAAAAGCGTGGTTTTCGGGTGTTTGGGGTAAACCTGAAGACATCATTCTTTGTTTTTATTAGTCCACAAAACATGACTTTTAAGCACAGAGGACTTTGTCAGCAGTCTGACCCCGGCGGCAAGCCGGGGTGTGTTTCTGCGGATGAATAATGATTATGACTGTTTAGCGCCAATCATGCCGGAACGCAAGGTCAGGCCGAAAACCAGCGCGGCGGACAGGGTGAGTGCACCGCCAAACAACATGGCGCTGCTGACGCCCTGCCAGTCAACCACTTCGCCACCCAACAACGCGCCGGAAGCCAGCGCAATCTGGATCACACAGACCAGCAGTGCCTGACCGGCTTCCGGTGCCTGCGGGACGGCGGCGAACATCCAGTTGGTGGCGCAAACCGGCACGGCGCCGAACGCCAACCCCCATACCATTACCATCAGCGTAGCGCCGGCGATGCCACTGAGGAACGGCGAGACGATCAGGATGGCAGCCAACATGGCGGTGATCAGAATAAAGGTGGCGCGCAGGCTGCGTTCGGCCAGCCTTTCACCCAAAAAAGTTCCAAGCAGGCCAATGGCGCCGTAGGCCAACAGCTGCAGCGAAATCGCCGAGGGGCTGAGGACAAACACCTGTTGCAGCAGCGGCTTCAGATAGGTGTAGGCGGCAAAGTGACCGATAAACAGTAACACTATGGCAATCAGCCCGGTACGTGCCATCGGCAGACGCAGGGGTAACAGCAGGTCGCGTGCAGTGACCGGGCGAGTGGGAGGGACCGACGTCAACAGGCGCAGTTGGGCCAGCAACACACCGATCGCCAGCACCGCGCTGCCAAAGAAGGCGGCGCGCCAGCCGAACAGGTCACCAATCAATGCCCCGGCGGGAACGCCGCACACGGCGCCGACCGAAATGCCGCTCAGAATCAGCGCGGTAGCGCGACCCTGACTGGCTTCCGGCACCAGATGACGGCCGTAGTTGGCGGCAAAGGCCCAAAAACCGCCGACGCATATGCCCAGCAACACGCGGCCCAGCAGCATCATGGGGAAGTTTACTGCCATTGCGGAGACCAGGTTGGAGACCGCCAGCAGCACGCTCAGCGCCAGCATCAGCAGGCGACGGTCGAGTCGACCGGCTGCCAGGCTCAGTGCCGGAGCGGCGATCGCCGCGATGATACCAGGCACGGTCACCATCAGGCCGGCCCTGCCGGTGCTGACGTCCAGCGACGGTGCTATATTGGTCAGCAGGCCGATCGGCAGAAACTCGGTGGTGACCATCACAAAGCAGGCGACGGTCAGCGAGAAGATCGCCAGCCAGGGTGATGGTGCAGGTTTCTCATTATTATTCAGCATAGTACCGCTCTTCCCAGGTGGATGCGTAAACCGCGCGGTGAGCGCGGAGTGACAGAGATCACAATTTACGCAGAGCCCTGCGGCGGATAAATCCGTTTGCGGTGGTTACACTGTTTCTGAGGGGGAATAATCGCGTGAGGCCAGCCCGGCCTGGGCCTTCGCCCGTCAATCAGGCTAAATGTTCAATTGGCATAAGCTTATGCGATGGGTGCAGCAGGCCGCACCCGCTCACGTATTACAAGCCCGGCGCTTTCCACATCGAGGTGGTCAAGCCGTGGTCGACCAGAGTGAGCTGATCGGCATAGACCTGCTGCCAGGTCTCCTTTTGCCTCTGATACAGTTCATGATTGGCCATATCCGGTTGGTACTCGCGCTCCCAGCGCACCAGCCGTTCGCCGGTTTGCGCCAGTGATTCGTACAATCCGGCGCCCACCCCGGCTGCAATCGCGCAACCCAGGGCGGTGGCTTCCTTCACTGCCGGCACGCGTACCGTCAGGCCGGTGACGTCGCTGAGGATTTGGCTCCACAACTTGCCCTTCGAACCGCCCCCGGCAAACACCAGCGAACGTGCCTGTACGCCGGAGAAGCTGGCGATCTGCTCCAGGTTGCAGGCGGAAACAATGGCGGCGTTCTCTTCCAATGCACGGAACAGGGTCTGTTTATTGCAGCGTTCCGGATCGAGCGACAGGTTGATAAAGGACGGCGCGGCGTGATACCAGGTTTTGAAGTGCATAGCGTCGGAAAATATCGGCATCACTCCATAAGCCCCTGGCGGCACTCGTGCGGCCATCTCTTCCAGCAGGCTGTAGGCGTCCACCCCCAGCCGTTCCGCCAGCAGCTTCTCTTCGGCACAGAAGGCGTCGCGGAACCAGCGCATGGTCAACCCGGTGAAAAAGCTTATCGACTCCGCTTGTGCCATGCCGGGGATCACGTGTGGGTTGATGCGAATGTTCATCTCCGGATCGGTGGCTGGTTCCGGCAGGTTGACGATCTGCTGCCAGAAGGTGCCACCCAGCACGGCAGTCTGCCCGGCATGCACCACCCCCAGCCCCAGACTGCCCAGTTGCACATCTCCGCCGCCCATCACCACCGGTGTGCCGCGCAGCAAACCGCTTTGCTGCGCCGCCAGTTCGGTGATGTGCCCCAACACACTGCCGGTCTCTTTCACCGGTGACAGCATATCGGCACGCAGTCCGGCCATATCGAGCAGCGCCGGACGCCAGTCGCGGTTGACCAAATCGAGCATGCCGGTGGTACCGGCGTTGGAGGGATCCACCGCCAGTTCACCGCTGAGCATATTCGCCAGCCAGTCGCTGATCATGGTCAGGGTGGCCGCCTGACGGTAGATGTCCGGTCGATGATGCGCCAGCCACAGCAGGCGCGGCATGGCGCTCAACGCCAGCGTTTGGCCTGAATACTGGTAAACCTCGCGCTCGAAATTATGGTTATGCAGCTCTTTCAGTTCGCTGACTTCCTGGCTGGCACGGGCATCAACGTTGGCGCAGGCCCAGATCGGCACGCCGTCGCGATCGTAGAGTACGATGCCTTCACGCATGGAGCAGCAGGCCACGGAACGGATGGCCTGGCCAGAGAGACCGGCGTTTTGCAGCGCCTGGCGGATACACTGGCAGGTCAGTTGCCAGTTGTGGCTGAGGTCAAACTCCATGGAACCGGGCACGCCCGGCACGGCCAAATGCCGCCATTCCGCCTGGCCCTGAGCGATCTGGTTACCTGCCAGATCGAAGATTACTGCGCGAACGCTGCCGGTGCCTGCATCCAGCGCCATCAAATAGTTATCCATAGCTCACACTCTCTGGGGAGGAACCTTAACTATAGATGCCGTACTGTTTGCCCCGGTGGGGGAAGCGACAGGCCTGGCGGTATTTGTGAGCCAGGCAGCAAAATTACCCTTGCGCAGGGGCAATCTGCGGGATTAAACCTATGGTTGGAAAGAACATTGACCTTCAAGGTTTAACAAGGAGTCGCCATGCACGTCACACTGGTAGAAATTAACGTTAAACAGGACAAAATCGACGAGTTTATTGAGGTCTTCCGCGCCAATCACCTGGGGGCGATAGAAGAGCCGGGCAACCTGCGCTTTGACGTATTGCAGGATGAATCCATCCCGACGCGGTTTTATATTTACGAAGCCTATCGGGACGAGCAGGCGGTCGCCGCTCACAAAAAAACGCCGCACTATCTGCAATGCGTGGAGAAACTGGAAGCGCTGATGACCGGCCCACGCAAGAAAACCAGCTTTATCGGCCTGATGCCGGGTTAGCGCCGGCGTAGGGTAATTCTGTTCAATACAGTAACAAGCCAAGCCGTCAGTCTGGCATCTGTGAACTCTTTCTCAGGTGCCTTTAATGAATATCTATCTTTCCATGGCCGCATTTGCGCTGGCCTCTTCCATCACCCCCGGTCCGGTCAATATCGTTGCCCTGAGCGCGGGGGCGCAATTCGGTTTCAACGCCACTTTGCGCCATGTTTCGGGGGCCACGCTGGGGTTTACTCTGCTGTTGATCCTGCTAGGTCTGGGGCTGAACACGCTGTTGGTGCTGTGGCCGGTGCTGACGCAGGTTATCCAGTGGGCGGGCATCGCGTTTTTGTTGTTTATGGCGTATCAGTTGGCATTTGATGACGGCCGCCTGGGGAAGGGTAGTCAACCGCAAGCCCCTTCTTTCTGGTATGGCGCGCTGTTGCAGTGGCTGAACCCCAAGGCCTGGCTGGCGTCGGTGGCCAGTCTGGGAGCGTTTGTTGCCGATGGCGATCGCCTGCTGCTGTGGCAGTTCGCGGTAATTTACTTTGTGATCTGTTATGCCTCGGTGGCCTGCTGGGCTTACACCGGCGCGATGTTGACCGGCCTGCTGCGGCAGGCACGCAACGTACGGCGTTTTAATCGCTTGATGGCGCTGCTGTTGGCAGCCAGCGCCTGTTATCTGCTGGCCGACGGCATTTAGCGTGGGTTTTGGTACTGGCCGGGAGTGGCGGCCAGCAGCAGTTTGAAGGTGCGCTGAAAGTGTGCCTGATCGGCAAAACCGCTTTCGCTGGCCGCAGCGGCGATCGGATAACCGCGTTTCAGCAACCGGTGACCGAACTGAATGCGTTGGTTGACCAAATAAGCATGCGGCGTCATGCCGTAGCGCTGTTTAAAGGCGCGTATCAGGTAAGAGGGCGAAAGCGCTGCCGCCTGGCAGATGGCCTCCAGCGTGAGCGGCTGGGTACAATGCGCGTTGATAAAGGCTGCCGCGGCCGCCAGCCTTGGGTGCTCGTTGGGCGGAACCGGTGTGTCCCCCTGCGAGGTCTGTAAATCGCTGAAGTATTCCACCAGAGCGATCTGTTTTTCCAAATGGCAGCGCTGCGGATCGATCAGTAGCTCATACAGCCGGTTCAGACCGCCAAACAGTTCGGGATCACGGCTGAGCACCTCAGTGAAGGGGATAAAGTGGCCGTCGCCGCCGCCGATTTCTTGCTGCAATTTACCCAGCCAGGCGGCATCGATATAAAACATGATGTATGACCAGCGATGGTCGCCGATGGGGTTGCAGGCGTGGGCCTGCTGCGGGTTGATGATCACCACGTCGCCGGTGCTGACCTGCAATGCTTGGCTGCCGTTAATATAAATGCTGGTGCCGTCGGTGATGGCGCCGATGGAAAAGACTTCATGGCTGTGCAGCGCATAACAGACCTTGCGGCCATCTTCAATGGCGCGGGCCTCCACAAAGGGGAGCTGCGGATCACGCCAGAACTGCGGCGCATTGGCGGTCATTGGCTTTCCTTTTCGCTACGGCGGGACTAGCTTGTGTTATAGCCTAAAACACGCATGGGAGGGAATGCGGATGATGATTTTTAATGTGTTTGGCCGCCTGTTAGGCGTCAAACGGGCAGGGGATCAGTGGCAGCTGTTTCGCGTGACTTTGCCGGAGCGCAAGTATGCGCGCAGTTATGACATCGTGTTGCCGGATGAATTGACCGAAAGCGAGATAGCCGGCTATCTGGGGGACATTTACCACGAAGCCGCGACGGAACGCCATCCTGACGTCGTCAGGATCGAATAAACCCCGGCCCGATAAACAGGGCCGGAGGATTAATCTTCTTCGTTGCGGGCCATCAGTTGGCGTTGGTGCTCTTCGCTGGCCGCCTGGATCTCTTCCAGGACGGAACCGACATCGGCGCGTTTGTTGCTCTCGACAAACTTACCGGTCAGCACGCTCGCCGGCGTCAGATTACCTTCCTGGTACAGCGCCCAAATCTCTTTGGCATATTTGCTGCCGAGCAGTTCCGGTGCGTACTGGCCGTAAAACTGCGACATGTTATTGATATCACGTTCGAACATGCTTTTGGCGTGGTTGTTGGCGGCGGCATCCACCACCTGCGGCAGGTCGATAATCACCGGCCCGTTTTTGTCCATCAGCACGTTGAATTCCGACAGGTCGCCATGCACCAGACCGGCGCACAGCATGCGTACCGCGTAGTTCATCATCAACGCGTGATCGGCCCGTGCCTGTTCCGGCGTCAGGGTAACATCGCTCAAGCGCGGCGCTACCAGGCCTTCTTCGTCGGTGATCAGTTCCATCAGCAGTACGCCATCCAGACAGATATCCGGCTGCGGCACGCGAACGCCCGCTTTGGCGAGCAGGTTCAGCGCATCGACCTCGGTGTTCTGCCAGGCTTCTTCCTGCTGCTGGCGGCCGAATTTAGAGCCTTTGCTCATGGCGCGCGCATCACGGCTGTTACGCACTTTGCGCCCTTCCTGATAGTTCACGGCCTGCTTGAAGTTACGTTTTTCTGCTTCTTTGTAGACTTTGGCGCAGCGGATCTCTTCGCCGCAGCGCACGATAAAGACGTCGGCTTCTTTGCCACTTTTCAAACGGCGGATGACGTCGTCGATTAAACCATCATCTACCAATGGCTGGAGTCGTTTTGGAATTTTCATGCAGCCTTGTACCCTATTTAGGCTCCGGTGTGAATGGTTTGCTAAGGTGTTACCCTAATTTAGACCTGAAAGGCAAAAAATAGTTTGCCGCCGTTGCGACACATGGCCGCAACGGCGCACCCGCTACAGGGTTTCCGCCAACACCCAAACGCTGACGCTGCCGCCGTTTACCGGGAAAGTCGCCTGTCCCTGTTCGTCGGTGGTGACCTCATCCTGACGGTTGCCGAGCAGGTCTCGCCAGCTTTTATGTGCCAGAGCATCGCCCAGCGAAACCGCTTTGCCGCTTTCAGCCCCGTTGGTGAGCACCACCACGCAGCCAGGGGCGTCGGCGGTGCCGCTGCGGGTGAAAGCCACGCAGTTTTTATCATCAAAATAATCGGTTTGCGCGCCGTTGGCAAAGCGTTGACGCGCCTGGATCAACTTTTCCAACTCCGGGATCACCGGCATATCAATTTGGTATTCCTGGCCGTCACTGCCTTTATCCTTATAGCTGGCACCGTACAGATCGGGATAGAACACGCAGGGTACGCCTTGTTCGCGCAGCAGGATCAGGGCATAGGCCAGCGGCTTGAACCAGGGTTCGACCGGAGCTTCCAGCGATTGCAGCGGCTGAGTGTCGTGGTTGGCGACCAGCGTGACCGAATGGGCCGGATCGGCGGCGGTCAGGGTGTCGGTGAAAATCTGCGCCATATCGAACCCGTCTCCCTGCTTCGATGCCTGATGAAACTTCAGGTGCAAGGCTACGTCGAACAGCATCACTTTGCCCTCGACCAGGTCAATATACTGTTGCAACGCCGCCAAATCGTGCGACCAGTATTCGGCGACGATAAACAGGTCGCGCTGCGCGCTGTCACGCACATGATCAGCCCACTCTTTAAAGAACCAGGCCGGGATGTGTTTGGCGGCGTCCAGCCGGAAACCGTCGCAGGGCAGGGTCTCCATCAGCCAGCGTGCCCAGTATTTCAACTCCTCTGTCACTGCGGGATTGCGAAACTCAACGTCGGCGCCCATCAGATAATCGTAGTTGCCTTTCTCGTCGCCGACCTGATCGTTCCAGCCGTCGTCGCCGTAATCATTGGCGATTTTGAATACGCCTTTCTCATCGGGCTGCTCAACGTAATCTACCCCGCCAAAGCATTTGTAATCCCAAATGAATTTGGAATAGGTACCCTGTCGGCCCGGAAAAGTGAAGCGGGTATAGGCCAGAGCGTCGAAACCCTGATCGTTGATGTCGTTGCGGTTGTTGGCATCCGCTTTGTATACGTGCACCTGCTCTTTTTCGTCGGCCCCGAGCTTATGGTTGAACACCACGTCGTAAATGACCCGGACCCCATTTTCGCGCAGCTGGGCGGCGGCGTGGGCCAACGCCTCTTTGTCGCCGTATTTGGTGGCGCGACTGCCTTTTTGATCGAACTCGCCCAAATCGAACAGATCATAGCTGTCGTAACCCACCGAATAGCCGCCGGATGCACCTTTATAGGCAGGGGGGAGCCACAGATCGGTGATGCCGATTCCGGCAATCTGCTCGGCGCGTTCTGCGGCCTCTTGCCATAACTTACCGCCATCGGGGTAATACCAGTGGAAAAACTGCAGCAACGTGGTTTTTTTTGTCATCAGCAAGCCGCCCTATTTGCCAAGAGGAGGTGCGAGATGAGCCGTCGCTCACCCCATCACCGTTACAGCATGGGCTACTTTTGGCAAAAGGGAAACCAGGTTTGGGCGGCAGCCTATGCCGCCCTTGGGAGTTAGCGTTGGCTGGCGTAATGCGGCGAGCGCGGCCCATACAGAATGGCGCCGTTTTGACCGGTAGCCGACAACAAGCGGGTGTTGGCGATGGCGCCCACATCGAATCCCTTGTCGCTGATGGTATCGGCAATTTGCGCGATGGCGGCGCTGATTACCATACCCAGCAGACCGCCGCTGGAGTTGTTGTTATTTTCGTTGCTGGAGGCGGTAGCGCTACCGGCCCAAAGTTGTTTGCCGTTACGCAAATCGACCAACCTGGCTTTCACGGTAACGCGCGTTTCGCTGTTAATAACGATATAGCTGGTGCCGTATTCCGTGACATCCAGATACAACACAGCGTCGGCACCGAAGATCTTATGCAGCTTTTGGATACTGACCGCACGGATATCGTTGGCGTTGGTCAGGCCGTTTTGCTGGAAAGTCTCTTCGACCACGGCGACCGGCAGCACATAGTAACCGGCTTCCGCCAACGGCAGCGTGGTGCTGGCAAGGACACTGTGGCTGGCTTTGACATCCGGTGACTGATTGACTGGCGGCAGTACCAGGATGGATTTCGGCTTGCTCTCGTGGAAGGCCGCGTAATCGTAAGGTGCTTGTTTGGCGCAGCCGCTCAACAGCAGGGTAACGGCGACGCTGAAGAAAGCTAATGCACGTTTCATTTAAAGCTCCCCTTGTCCTTGGCCATCAGGAAATTCATAAACGGTGCTGACTCCGGGAACAGTGTTTTTTCCGTATTGAACTCGGTCATTGCTTGCCCGATATTGCCGGTTTTGCTGTACAACAGCCCGAGTTGCGCATGCAGGCCAGGGGGAACGGCTTTATTTTTGGCGCGAGATTTTTCGACAATTTCTTTTAGCGTCAAAATCTGTTGTTCAGGGCTTTGACCATCCTGTTGGTAATATTGGTAAATCGAAGTTTGATAGCCATCCCAGTTGTAGAGCGTTTTTGGCGCGGCACAGCCGGCCAGCAGGGTCGCTGCGAACAGCGCCCCACCCATTTTTTTAGTTATCATATTGCTGCTTCTATTCCGTTAGTTAGCAGGGCGCCATGCGCCAGTTTCGATACCGGCAACCAGGTTATTGACCGCTTCGCGTACGGCCAGATCCAACACTTTGCCGTTGAGGGTGGAATCGTAGCTGGCGGTGCCGCCGAAGCCGATGATTTCACGGTTGGATAGTTGGTACTCGCCGGCACCCTGGGTGGAGTAAACCACTTCTGAGGTCTGTACGTTGACCACATTCAAATTGACCTTGGCATAGGCCACCTGCGTTTTACCGCGTCCCAGAATGCCCCACAGTTGGTGATCGCCCACTTCTTTACGGCCAAATTCGGTCACGTCACCGGTGATCACGTAGTTGGCGCCTTTCAGCGTCTGGGTTTGGCCTTTAATGCCGGCTTCGGTTTTCAACTCATCCATATTGGCGCGATCAAGCACGTTGAAGCGGCCGGTTTGCTGCAGATGGGTGATCAGGATGGTTTTTGACTGGTTGCCCAGGCGATCGACGCCATCGGAGAAGATGCCGTTCATATAGCTGGAGCGGTTATCGAACTTGCCGACGGAGATAGGGCTGCGCTGCCCCTGGTAGCTGGTGTTGTAGGACGCCACTTTAGGCACTTCCAGAGAGCGCGAGGATTCAGTAGCACAGCCTGCCAGCAGGCTGACGGAAAGGGCAGCCGAACAGATAACGAGTGATTTTTTCATCGGAATACAATCTCTCCATGATTATAAAAGCGCGCAAGACAGACCGTTTTGCGCCAGGAATTTAAACGGCAGGGGAAATAATAGGTGCTATTTAAACGGGGCAATCCTGCCATGGATATGTAACAAAATACAACTGAATATCGACATAATTGGCGCTATTGGGGATTAAATAACTCATTCAAATACAATGGATTGTGTAAGGATATCATTCGTATTTTATCTGGTTTGCTGAATTGTCCGGTTTTTGATGGGTTTATTATTTGTAAAATGTATATTTTATGGCTTTTTATTTTATAAATTTAATTCATTCAAGAATGTAATTCTGCGTGAGGCGACAGATTGCTGCAGGTGTTTCGTCAGGTTGAGATTTCACGCCGTTTAAAAATCCGTTATGGTAATGAATATTAGGTAACACTATCAACTAAGTGAAGTGTTTCAGCGCTGGTACCAACGGGGACATTGATTGTGAACATCAGAGATTTCAGGGCATTGTCGCGCAACCTGGTCAGAGAACTGGGCATGCTGAATAAACAGAGTAACGGCAGCCGTTTTTCACCATTACAGATCCATATTCTGATTGAGATCAGCACGCTACCCCTGGGCGTGACCGAACTGGCCACCCGGTTGTGTATCGATAAGGCCAGTGCCAGCCGGGCGGTGCGTAGCCTGGTTGCCGCAGGTATGATTGAAGCGGTGGATTATCCGCACGATAAACGCCACAACCTGAATCAACTGACCCGTTTGGGCCGTAAAACGCTGGCGGCGATAGACACCAATGCCGATGGTTTTATGCAGGATGCATTGGCGCAGTTGGACGATGATGAGTTGGCTGCCACTACCGCCGCGATGAAAAAGATGACCTCGGCATTACGTAACGCACGCAAGCAGCGTGACGCCGCTTTGCGGGTTCGTCCGATAACCCAGGATGATGATGTCGCGATGGCGGGGATTATTTGCAACGTATTCCGCGAGTACGGCATGGATAAAATGGAAGGCGTTAGTCTGCACGATCCCGATTTGGATCGCCTGACCGGCGTTTACCAGGATAACGGCGGAAAATATTGGGTGCTGGAACAGCAAGGCCAGGTAGTGGGGGGCGTAGGCATTGCCCCTTTGGCGGGCGGTGACGTCGGTTACTGCGAGCTGCAAAAACTGTTTTTCAAACCCAGCGTACGCGGGTTAGGCATGGCGCGTTACATGGTGGTGCAGGCGCTGAAAGCGGCGCGGGCAGCGGGGTACCGCTACTGTTATCTGGAAACCACCGAGCAGTTGAAAGAGGCGCTGGGATTGTATTATGCGCTGGGTTTTACGCTACTGACGGAAAGACGCGGCAATACCGGCCACCACGGCTGCAATATCTACCTGCTCAAGAACATGCAAAGCGACTGAGCGCCATCCATAAAACAAAAGGCGGCCAGGGCCGCCTCTTTGCGCAATGACTGATTCAGCCATTAATTGTAGATGATCGCAGTACCGTGCAGCTTGTTGTCGCCGGTAGTTGAGATGATCTGGAATGATTTTGCGCCAGCTTCATCCGCTTTGGCCGCCAGTTTGTTTTCCAGGCTGGTCAGGTCGGATGCACCGCTGACGGTGACTACGCCGACTTTTTGCAGGTCTGCCGGTTGAGCATTAACCAGATCGGCGGCGAAGCTGCCGAAAGAAGCGGTGGCGAGTGCGATGGCTGCGATGGTGATTTTCATGTTTTTCATGGTCTTATTCCTATCTTTATAGTCTGTACAAGGTTTTGTCTGTTGGGTCGCTAAATTAATTAACGATCGATAATTTAATGTTAGACGCCTGTTCGACGCTTTGCAACTATTTTTTTAGTGTTCGTTAATTAATTTCTTTCTGACGGGTTTTTGCTGGGAGGCCAAAAGCCGTAGCCGCTCCAGCATCATTTAATCAAATTATTGTTATTTATAAATTAATGCGGTGCCGTGCAGTTGGTTGTTGCCGCCTGCGCCAACGATCTGGAACGATTTTGCCCCGGCTGCGTCAGCCTTGGCCGCCAAACCGGCTTCCAGAGAGGTGAGGTCTGAAGCGCCGCTGACGGTGATCACCCCGGCTTTCTGCTGATCTGCCGGTTGGCTGTTAACCAGGTCGGCGGCGAAGCTGCCGAATGAAACAGAGGCCAGCGCAAGGGCTGCGAGCGTCATTTTTAAGTTTTTCATGATGTTATTTCCTGTTTTATCAACGTAAATGGGTATATTTGAATAGGTTGCCGCTAATTACTTAACGATCGATAACTAAATGTTAATCTCTTCTCGACGAGAGCGCAATATTTTTTTATAATGACCGTTAATTTAATTGGCAAGCCCTGCTGCAGAGCGGGATAAGAGAGGGGCTATGAGCATCAATGAAGAAGTCTGCGCCAAAAAAACGCGTGGCAGACCGAAGCAGTTTGATCGCGACCGTGCGCTGGAAAGCGCACTCGATCTGTTCTGGCAGCATGGTTACGAATCCACCTCGATGGCCGATCTGGTCGAGGTGACCGGTGCCAAAGCGCCTACGCTGTATGCGGAGTTCGGCAACAAAGAAGGGCTATTCCGCGCAGCAGTAGAGCGCTACCTGGTAAAATACACCACCTGCATCGATCAACTGTTGGAGCAGGATTTGCCGGTGGCGGACATCGTCGAGGATTATGTTCGTTCTTTGGCGCAGCTGTTCACCGATCCGGAAAAACCGTCCGGCTGCCTGATGGTTTGTGCCTCCGCGGCGTTATCATCTTCTTCTAATGATGTGGGCGAGATGCTGCGCAAAAAACATCATATGCAAGAGGCCAGCCTCAAGACTTGCTTCGACCGCAAGGTAGAACAGGGCGAACTGTTGGTGAAAACCGATACTGCGCTGCTGGCCAAATTTATCATTTGCACCATTGAGGGCATGTCGACTCAGGCACGTGAAGGCGCCAGCCGTGAAGACTTGTTGCGTTTGGTTGATGCGTTGATGCTGGTCTGGCCGCGCCTGAGTCAGGTGGGCAATAAGGTCTAAGAAGGGCACACGACAGGGATGAAGGCCGCACCGCTGCGGCCTTGGTCGGTAATTATTGGTTAACCGGGATCACCGCGCCCTGGTATTTCTCGCGGATGAAATCCTGAATCGCCTTGGAGTGCAGCACCTTCACCAGCGCCACGATTTCCGGTTTGTTCACGTCAGCCTTGTGCACGGTGATGATGTTGGCATAAGGGTTGTTTTCGCCGCTTTCCACCGCAATCGGGTCTTTGGTCGGGTTCAGCCCGGCGTCGATGGCGTAGTTGGCGTTAATCACCACCGCATCGCCTTCGTCGTTGTTGTACATTTGCGGCAGCAGTGCACCTTCCACATTGGCCTGGAACTTCAGGTGTTTCGGGTTTTCCACCACGTCAGAAATGCGTGCATCCACCTTGCTCACGCCCGGCTTCAGTTTAATCACGCCCTCTTTTTCAAAGATCGACAAAATGCGGCCTTCTTCCGCCACCGCGTCACGCATGATGATTTTGCCGTTGTCCGGTAAATCCTTCAGGCTTTTGTACTTCTTGGAGTAAATGCCGATAGGTTCGATATGGATGGCACCGGCGCTGACAAAGTCGTAGCTCTTGTCGTCGGCGTGATCCTTGAGCACCGAATTCAGGTAAGGCACGTGTTGGAAATAGTTGGCGTCAATATCGTGACTGGCCAGCGCGGTGTTTGGCAGGATGTAGTCCTGGAAGGGTTTGATCACCAAATCAATACCTTCTTTAGCCAGAATCGGCTTGGCCTGCTCAAGTATCTCAGCGTGCGGCACGTTGGAAGCGCCGACCACCAGCTTGGTTTCCGCCGAGGCACCCAAAGAGGCCAACGCGGTCAGTGAGGCGAAAGCCAGCATCATAATCTGTTTTTTCATCATCATTATTCCCTGGTTATTTATCGTTTATCGAGCGTGGTTGTAAGGGTGTCGCCAATGAACTGGATAACGAAAACGATCAATAAAATCGTCAGCGTCGCGGCCAGCGTTACGTCACCGTGGTTGCGTTGAAAACCTTCCAGATAGGCCAGATTGCCCAGCCCGCCTGCGCCAATCACCCCGGCCATCGCGGTGTAGCTCACCAGCGCGATCAGGGTGACGGTAATGCCTGAAACCAGTGCCGGTGAAGATTCCGGCAGCAGCACGCGGAAGATAATGGTGCTGGTTTTGGCGCCCATGGAACGCGCCGCCTCAATCACTCCTTTGTCGACTTCGCGCAGGCCAATCTCGACCAGGCGGGCGTAGAACGGTGCCGCGCCGACGATTAGCGCCGGCAATGCCGCATCGGCGCCCAGAATGGTGCCGATCAACGTCTTGGTGAACGGGATCAACAACACGATCAGAATGATGAAAGGAATGGAGCGGAACACGTTGACCAGCACTGAAATCAGCGAATAGACGGTGCGGTTTTGCAGCAGCTGACCGCGGGAGGTCAGGAACAGCAACACCCCGAGGACGATACCGAGTACCAGCGTCGCCAAACCGGCGATCCCGGTCATATACAGGGTTTCCCAGGTGGCGTTCAGCAACTGCTCAATGCGCAGGTGAGGGAACAGTGACTCAAGCATGTTTAATAACCTCAACGGCGATCTGTTGCTCTTTCAGCAGCGTCAGCATGCTGTCGATTTGCAGGTCGTTGCCTTCGACGTGGATATACAGCTCGCCAAAGGTGCCATTCAGGGTTTGGCTGATTTTGCCGTGCAGGATGTTAACGCTCACCTTGTAACGCAGGATCACCTCGGAAATCACCGCCTGATGGGTCTGCACGCCGACAAACGTCAATTTGAATATCGCACCCGACAGATGCTGGCTCAGCAGCGGATTGAAGCTTTCCTCGGTCTCCTGATACTGCGAAACCTGTTTGACGAACTGTTGAGTGATCGGCTGCTGCGGCCGGGTGAACACGTCGATTACCGGCCCCTCCTCGACGATGCGGCCGTTTTCCATCACGGCCACCCGGTGGCAAATTTTGCGTACGACGTGCATTTCATGGGTGATCAGTACAATGGTCAGGTTCAGCTTGCGGTTGATGTCCAGCAGCAAATCGAGAATCGAGTCTGTGGTTTGGGGATCGAGCGCCGAAGTGGCTTCATCGCACAGCAAAACCCCCGGATTATTGGCCAGCGCGCGGGCGATGCCGACGCGCTGTTTTTGTCCGCCGCTCAACTGCGACGGATAAGCATCTTCGCGGCCCTGCAGCCCAACCAGCGCGACCAGCTCCGCCACCCGCGGTTTAATCTGCGCTTTGGGCACGCCGGCGATTTGCATGGAAAAAGCAATGTTCTGGCTGACGGTGCGTGACCACAGCAGGTTGAAGTGTTGGAACACCATGCTGATTTTCAACCGTGCCTGGCGTAAGGCGTTGCCTTCGGCTCCGGCGATATCGAAACCTTCAACCTGAATGCTGCCGCTGCTGGGCGTTTCCAGCCCGTTGAGCAAGCGGATCAGCGTGCTTTTACCTGCGCCGCTGTAGCCGATGATGCCGTAGATTTGTCCGGCTTCGACCGTCAGGTTGACGTCATCCACGGCGACAACGCGGCCCTGTGCGCTGTCAAAAGTTTTGCAAACGTTCGAAAGAACGATCATAGAGAAGTGAATCCTTATTAATACATCACAGCGTTCCGCCCGGAGCGCCGGATAAAGGGTCGGCTTCTTGGGATAAGGGCAGACGGAACCTCTGTTGCCGGGTGAATACGGGCCAATCCTACCGGGGGTTTATAGTGACAGGAAGAATGTAAATTCTATTAGTTATTCTGATTTGGTATATCAAATGATGAGCGGAAGTGATGGTGAAACGACGGCCGGAGCCAACCCCGGCCGATGGGTTTGAATTAACGTTTGGCGAGTTTCATGTGCAGCAGCGGGAAAGGGTTGCCCTGACCGTCGAGCGCCGAACGCCCGGTGATTTCAAACCCGTAGTGGCGGTAAAATCCGCTGGCCTGCGGGTTCTGTTCATTGACGTCCAGTTGCAGTTCATCGTGCAAGGTTTCTGCATGCTCCAGCAGTGCCTTGCCGACTCCCTTGCCGCGCTGATCCTGGTCGATAAACAGCATTTCCACTTTGTTGCCGCTCAGTCCGATAAAGCCGCAGGGGCGGTCGGTATTGTCCACGGCAACCCATACGTTGACCGCGGGCAGGTAATCGTTCAGCACCAGCGGATACAGCTTGGCGATGTCTTCTTCGGTAAGAAAATGGTGGGTGGCGCGTACCGAACGCTGCCAAATTTCCACCAGTTGCGCATTGTCTTCTGCCGCGCGAGCTCGGATTGTGAACATGGTAACTCCCGTATTTGGACTCACTTATTTTAAACCCGGCCCCACAGCCTGGCTACGGTCAGGGCGATAAAGGCTTCCAGCTTGGCGGATTGCCGTCGTTCGGGCAGATAGACCAGGTGCATCGGTCGCGGCAGGGGGGAATACTCCGGCAGTACCCGAACCAATCGGCCTGTGGCGATGTCTTCGTCCAGTAGCATACCGGCATGCAGCGCGATGCCAAAACCCGCCAGCGCCGCCCGGCGTACCCCTTCGCCGGAGTCCATTTTCAACCGCGGCCTGACCGGTACGCTGATTTCCCCTAGCGGCCCCAACAGCCGCCAGAAGTGGTTGCCCTCCCACTGGCTGAAACCAAAGCAGCTGTGTGCGCTGAGCTGCTCCGGCCGTGCCGGTTCACCGTGCTGTGCCAGATAATCCGGCGAGGCAGCCAGCGTCATGCGGTAATCGGGCAGGGCGCGCGCCACCAGGCCGTCGTCCGCCACCGGCCCGATGCGAAACGCGGCTTCGTAGCCTTCTTCAATCAAATCCACCTTGCGATCCGACAGCACCACTTCCGCTTCCACCTCCGGGTGCCGTTGCAGGAACTCGGTGAGGATCGGCGTCAAAACGCGGTTGCCGAAGGTGACCGGCGCACTGATACGCAACAATCCGCTGGGCGAACTTAGCAACGCTCTCGCGCTGGCTTCGGCCGCATCGGCATCGGCCAACAGCCGGCGGCAGCGTTCGTAAAACACCCGGCCCGCCTCCGTCAGCCCCTGGCGGCGAGTGGTGCGATTAAGCAGTGGCGCATTGAGCCGTTGTTCCAGATAGCGGATGTGCTTACCCACCATGGTCGGCGAGATCGCCATCTCTTCGGCGGCGGCGACGAAGCTGCCTTTTTCCACCACCCGCACAAATACCGCCATGCTGGTTAATCGATCCATTATAAACCTCTGGTGTTTTCTGAATGCTTTTTTGGCCACTGTTGCCGAGTATAACGCTTTGCGATAATGATTCTATCGACCGTCAGTGTGTTATTGGCGGAAATTTTCCGGAGTGGCGACATGCAGGCATTAGCGTTTGAACAATTTGGCGGGCCGGACGTGCTCGAATACCTGGAGCTGCCGACGCCGGCGCTGCCTGCGGGGGCGGTACAGGTGCGGATGGGGGCCGTCGGGCTGAATTTTGCCGATATCTATCGCCGCAAAGGCAATTACGTACTGCACGGCAATCCCCCGCATATTGGCGGTTACGAAGGGGTCGGGACCATCATCGCCTTGGGTGAGGGCGTTCAGGGCTGGCAGCTCGGAGAGCGGATTGGCTTCGCCGACGTGCCTTTCTGTCATGCTACCCGCATCAATGTGCCGGTGGAGCACGCGCTGCGTCTGCCGCAGGCATTGAGCGACGTTGAAGCCGCCTCCATTTTGCTGCAGGGGCTGACGGCGCAGTACCTGATCAATGACAGCGTTCAGGTCAAGGCGGGCGATCGCGCCCTGGTACATGCCGCCGCCGGCGGTGTCGGACAGATCCTTACCCGGATGCTGGTGGCGCGTGGCGCGCAGGTTTACGCCGTTGTCTCTTCGGCGCATAAACAGCAGATTGCGTTAAACAACGGCGCGACGGCGGCCTTCACTTATCAGCAGGATTGGGTCACGCAAATTGCCGCCCTGACCGACGGCGGCGTTGAGTACGGCTTTGACTCCGTGGGCATCACCCTACAGCAAAGCATCGACGCGCTGCGCCCCGGCGGTCGGGTGGTCACCTTCGGCATGGCCGGGGGCGAGGCACCGGCGATCTCTGCTTATCAGCTGATGATGGATTCCAAAGGCGTAGTGGGGGGCGATCTCTGGACTTACCTCAATAGCGCAGAGGCACGAAGTACACGGGCCGAGCGTTTGTTCCGCAGTTGGCAGAATGGGGAGTTTGCTATCCCGCACATCGAAACCTTCCCGCTCAGAGAGGGGGCGGCGGCGCACCGTCGCCTGGAAGATCGCAGCTTTGCCGGCAAAATTGTGCTGCTCAACGACAGCGACCCGCGGAGTTAAAAGCGGTATTTCGCTTCATGTTACACTGGCCGCCAGAAGCTAAACGGGGCCAGTCAGGATGGAAGTGTTACGCGCAGCGATAGAAAAACAGGTCATCAGCCTGACCGGGCTGGCGCTCGGCGGCATTGATTTTGAAAATCCGCCGGGGGATCCGGGCCTGTTCGGCCCGCAGTCGGTTATCTGGCAGGTGCACAACGATTTTACCTCGATGCTGTGTGGGGGCGTCAGCGCCTTGCTGATGCAGATGCTGCACCCGCTGGCGTTGGCGGGAGTGTGGGATCATTCCAACTTTCGCGAAGATATGATCGGTCGCCTGCGCCGTACCAGCCAGTTTGTTTCCGTCACCACCTTTGGCCCCACCGCCGAAGCCGAACGCCTGATTGCCAAAGTCAAAGCTATTCACTTACGGGTCAACGGCGTCAGCAGCGATGGTAGGCCTTACGCCGCCAGCGATCCTGAGTTGCTTACCTGGGTGCACGTGGTGGAAAGCAGCCGCTTTTTGGCCAGCCATATACGCTACCGCAACCCGTCTCTTCCCCGCGAAAAGCAGGACGAATATTACCGTGAGGCCGCACGCGTAGCCGCAGCCCTGGGGGCGCAAGAAATCCCGACCTCCTGCACGGCGGTGGAGGATTATCTGCAACGGATGCGCCCGCAATTGGTGTGCGATGAGCGCACGCGGGAAGTCGCGCGTATTCTGCTGGCCGCGCCGGCCCCCAGCGCATTGGCCCGGCCTTTTGGCGCTTTGGTGATGCAGGCGGGCATCGACCTGTTGCCTGACTGGGCGCAACAGCAGTTTGATTTTCATCCCGGAACCTTGCGCCGTCGTCTGGTACGCACCGGTGCAGGGGGCGTCGGTAAAGTGCTGCGCGCCTCAATGCGTAATGGTTCATACCAGCGCGCGCTGCGCCGAATTAACCGACAGGCCTGAATCGGCGCAGACTATAATTCTTACCAATAACCCGATGTTTCGGGGCACTTTTGAGACTTTTACGGGTGATCCGAGCGGTAATGCGCTTTACACTGGATAAAAGCCAATTTCCATTTTAGCGTGCAGCATGGTTCATTCTGTCGCGCTTTGACCTTATTGAGGTGATATGAACGAGTCATACGTACTTGCTGAAGTCAGTAATGAGAACCAGACGCTGGTCGCAGTGGTTCAGCAAGATCACCGAGCTGCTTATTTTTATATTTACCCTTCAGAAGAAAATAGCGAACGTTTTCAGGTGCGCGCTTGCTGGCTGCGTAACCTGGCCGCTGCGCCGCAGCAGGAAGACAGTGCCGCACTGGCGCTGGGGCAGCCACCGATGCTGGCGGCCGAGTTTTGCCGCAATCTGGAAGGGGAAGCGCCGCTGAACCCGGAAGGGCTGACGGTGGTTTGGACCGAGAGCGACGACGGCGCGGCACTGTGGTATTACGGCCAATTGCTGGCGGTGATCCCCGGCTGGAGTTTGTACATCGACCATTCGGTATGTTATTCCGCCAGCTGCATCAAAGAGAGCCCGTTGGCTTATCCGCTCGGCTCCGCCTCTACCAATACCCAGTACGCGCTGGCGGAAAGTACCCGTCAGTTCTGGCGCCGCTGGCAGCGGGAGGAGGGCAATCCCTGGCCCAAGATGCAGAGCGATTATCAGGCGCATTACGAGCAGCATTTTGGCCCCTCAGTGAAATACTACGCCATCGATCAGGGCAAGTGGCCGCCGATGGCGATCACTCAGCATGAACGCGACGGCATCTACTATTTTCTTACCCTGGGCGTCAGCATCCGGCCGATGCCGTGGGTAGAGATCCTGTTTAACGATGACGCCTCCCGCTATCGCCGCATGGAAATGGGCATCGCCATCGACGGTCAATACATGACCGAGGAAAATGCGATACAGATGGCCAGCGCGTTGGCCGGTTTCGCCCACGTGCCTTGGTCAAAAATCACCTGGTTTGGCGAAGGGCATACCCTGGAGTCCGAAGTGGCACCTCAGGGCTATGAGGGCTACGTGCTGTCTTCATCCTTTTATCCGTATCACGAGCATCTGAGCCTGCCGAAACAGTATGGCGATCCGGTCAATATCTTTTGGGCCAGCCCGGTATTTGAAGCCGAGCGCCTGCTGGCGCATGCGACGCCGAATGGGGGGCATGAGTTGGTTAACAAACTGCGTGAGCAGGGCGTTGACCATATCTTCCGCCCGCGTCAGCCGGTATGCTGAGACGGAATTTCTTCTCTGGAGCCAATCATGAAGTCAGCGCTGTTGGTTATTGATGTGCAGAAAGGGTTGTTTACACCACCGCCGGCGGATGCCGAAGCGACGATTGCTCGTATTAACACCCTGAGCGCCGCTGCCCGTCAGGCCGGCGTGCCGGTGATTTTCATTCAGCATCAAACGCCGGATGATGAGTTGGCGCACGGGAGCGACGCCTGGCAAATTGATCCTGGTTTGCAGGTAAAGGCCGGCGATCATCGGGTAGAGAAAACCACGCCGGACTCATTCCTGCGTACCGGATTAGGGCCGTTGTTGATTGCGAATGGTATCTCGCATCTGGTGGTCTGCGGCTATTCTACCGAGTTTTGCGTGGACACCACCACTCGCCGCGCCGCCGCGCTGGGTTACCCGGTGACGCTGGCGGCCGATGCGCATACCAGCCACGACAAGGCGCACGCCTCCGGCTTGCAGATCCGCGCTCATCACAACGCCACACTGTCGAATATCGAAAGCTTTGGTGTTCTGATCGACGCACTGCCAACGGCAGAAATTCGTTTCTGACGGCCAGGTAAAAAAAGCCCGGAGCGATCCGGGCCCATCAGGATTACTTCAATCCGGCTCTGCGTGCCGCCACTTTGGCTAACGCCGACCAATCCAAATCTGCGTCGCCTTGCGCTACCGCGTCGAGGAAGTTGTCCTTCAGCACGCTGGCGAACGGCATTGGCGTGTGGCTGTTGGCGCCGGCCTCCAGCGCCAGGCCGACGTCTTTCATTCCCAGGCTTAATTTAAAACCCGCCGGTTCAAACTTTTCTTCGGCGATCAAGCCTCCATAACCCTTGTAAGCCGGGGAGGCAAACAGGGTACTGCTGAGCATGTGCAGATAATCCGCGCCGGAAACGCCGTAGTTGCGCACCAGAGCACTGCCTTCCGCCATCGCCTCAATGGCGCTGGCCAGCGTGAAGTTGGCGGCGATTTTAACGATGTTGGCCTGTTCGGGCTGGTCGCCAAAATGCCAGGTCTGCTGGCCGAGCACCTCAAACAGCGGCTGCACTTTGGCGAGCAACAGCGGATCGCCCGCCGCCAGAATATTCAGCTTGCCGGCAGCGGCTACGTCCACCCGCCCCAACACCGGTGCGGCGATATAACCGACGTTGCGCTCCGCGTGCAGCAACGCCAGCCGTTTGGCCAACGCCACCGAGACCGTCGCCATATTGACGTGAATGGCTCCCGCCCGCAGCTGTTGCAGCAGCCCGCTTTCCACCACTACCTGCTCGGTGGCGGCATCGTTGGCCAGCATGGTGATCAGCACGTCCACCTCTGCCAGTTCTTCCGGCTGCCGTGCCTGCAAGGCCCCGGCGCTCACCAAAGGCTGCGCTGCCTGGGGCGAACGGTTCCATACCTTTAGCTCATAGCCAGCCTGCAACAGGTTGGCGGCCATCGCGCTGCCCATACCGCCCAGGCCGGCAAATCCGATTTTCATATCGCGTTCCTTTTTTCAGGTTATCTCCCTTCACCCTAACGCGACGCCCGGAGAACGCAAATAGCGGAATGTAACGCTTTCTTAACCGACCCGCGCACCTCCGTTAATCGAGGTAACAGTTCCGGTGATGAAGGATGCCTCTTTCGAAGCCAGCCAAAGCGCGGCGCTGGCGATATCCTCTACCCGGCCGGTGCGCCCCATCGGCGTTTCGGCCGCGATAGCGTCAATGCGATCCTGCGGCAAACCGGCACCGAAAAAGCGTGTATCGGCGATAAAACCCGGCGCAATGGCGTTAACTGTGATGCCTGCTTCGCCCAGTTCGCGCGCCAGGCTGAGGGTAAAACCTTGCACGCCGGCCTTGGCGGCAGAGTAGCCCAGAGCACCGGCGCTGCCGCTGCCGCATTGGGCGGCAATCGAACTCAGGTTGATGATCCGGCCGCCCGGTTTACGCAGGTGAGGCAACATCGCCAACGTAAACAGAAAGGTACTTTTCAGGTTGCCGTCGATCACCGCGTCCCATTCCTGCTCTGCCTGCGCCAGGGGCGTATCGGCGGCAATCACCCGGGTAAAACCGGCGTTGTTGATCAGCACATCCAAAGTGCCCAGATCGGCGGCCAACTGAGCGGCCACTTCTTCCACCGCCCCACGTTGGCTCAGGTCCGCCGCATAATAGCAGGTGCCGTGGCCAATTTGCTGTGCCGCCTGTTGCAGGCGTTGGGGGTTACGCGCCACGATGGCGATACGGTAATCCTGTTGTACCAGTTGCTGGGCGATGGCCAGCCCAATACCGCTGGAGCCGCCGGTAATCACCGCTGTACGTTGCGTCATAGCTGATTCTCCTGTGCCCGTGGTCCACGCCGGAATGGCGCAGCACTTGAGGGTTCGGAAAGTATTGGCTTTCGCTAGCGATACATCCAATACTCTATTTATGTATCCAAAATACGAAAAAGGTATCACGTGATTGAGCTACGCCAGCTGCGGCAATTTGTCGCCGTCGCCGAAGAGATGAGCTTTCACCGCGCCGCCGAGCGTTTGCACATGGCGCAGCCGCCGTTGACGGCCGCCATCAGAAAGATTGAGCAGGAGCTGGGTGTCCCCTTGCTGGAACGCGGCAACCGGATCACGCGCATCACCGAGGCAGGACAGGTGTTTCTGATCGAGGCGCGGCGGACCTTGGCGCAGTTTGAGCGTACCCTTGGCAATACCCGACGTGCGGCGCGTGGCCTGACGGAATCGCTGCGGCTGACCTTTGTCGATAGCACTGTGAATGCCCTGCTGCCGGGGATACTGCGTCGGTTTCGTCAGGCGCATCCCCTGGCGGAGTTCCATTTGCAGGAGGCCACCACCGCCGAACAGCTGATCGCGCTGCGCGACGATCGTGCCGATATCGGCATGGTGGTGCTGCCGGTGGCACCGCAGGATGACCTGCAGATTCTGCCTTTTTTATACGACCGCATGGTACTGGCGCTACCGGATCACCACCCTTTGGCGACGCAACAGCAGGTGACGTTGAGCGATTTGGCCGATCAACCCTGGATACTGTTTCCGGCGCATTATGGGCCGGGGATGCACGCGGCGATTTTGCAGGCCTGTGCGGTGGCGGGGTTCAGCCCGCTTATCGTCCAGGAGGCGCGGCAGATGCAAACCATCGGTGGGCTGGTGGCCGGTGGCGTGGGGATTGCGCTGATGCCAGCCCTGTTTGCGGTCCTGAAATCACCCGGCGTGGTGTTTCGTGAACTGAGTGGCGCAGGTAGCCCGGTGCCTTATACCTTGGCGCTGGCCTTACGCACCCCCTCAGCGCTGACCGAGGCATTTTGCCGTATCGCTGGCGAACAGGCTGCGGCCTGGCAACGCGCGGTGATTGACAACCGGCGCGTTGGGGGGATACCTTAAAAGCATGAATATGCCGATGCACTCCACTCACAGCCAGTCTTGGTGGCGCCTCCTCTGAAGGCGGCACGGGTATTCACACCTCTTTTCAATGCCGCCGGTTCTGGCGGCATTTTTATTGCGTTGATCCGGTGGTGTATTTACTTTCAGGAGCAATGCAATGAGTTACACCATTTTGACCGGCGATCGCGCCACCGGATCCCTGCATTTAGGCCACTACGTCGGATCCTTGCGTCAGCGCGTTGAGCTGCAGCAACAGCATCAGCAAACGGTGCTGGTCGCGGACCTGCAGGGGCTGACCGATAACGGCAACAATCCGCAAAAAATCAGCGCCAACGTGCTGAATCTGGTCGCCGACTACCTGGCGGTCGGCATCGATCCGCAGAAAACCACGATTTGCCTGCAATCCGCGCTGCCGGCACTGGCCGAACTGACCATGTATTACCTCAATCTGGTCAGCGTGGCGCGGTTGGAGCGTAACCCAACGGTGAAAAGCGAAATTATCGAAAAGGACTTTTCCCGCAGCCTGCCGGCCGGTTTTCTGGTTTACCCGGTCAGTCAGGCGGCGGATATCACCGCATTTGGCGCGACCCACGTGCCGGTCGGCGAAGATCAACTGCCGATGCTGGAACAGACCAACGAGATCGTGCGGCGATTCAATCGCATCGTCGACAGGCCGGTGCTAACGGAATGCCAGCCGCTGCTGAGCAATGTCAGCCGGCTGCCGGGTCTGGACGGGCAGGGCAAGATGTCGAAATCGCGCGGCAACACCATTACTCTGGGCGCCGATGCCGAGCAGGTACACAAGGCGGTGATGAGCATGTTTACCGATCCTGGTCACCTGAACGTTCAAGATCCCGGTCGCGTGGAGGGCAATATGGTGTTCACCTATCTGGATGCTTTCTGTGAGGATGCCGATCTGGTTGCCGATCTGAAGGCGCATTATCGTCGTGGCGGGTTGGGGGACATGAAAATCAAACGCCTGTTGGAAGATTGCCTGCAAAGCCTGCTGGAGCCGATCCGTACCCGTCGGGCAGAGTATCTGGCCGACAAGGGCGAGCTGTTGCGCATTCTGCAGCACGGCACCCAACGAGCCGATCAGGTTAGCAGGCAGACGTTGGCGCAGGTGAAGGCCGCGCTGGGGCTGGATTTCTTTAGCCTGAGTTGAAAGTCCGCCCCCTCCAGAGGGAGAGGGCGGCGGGGTGAAATCCTCAGGCGGCGCTGTCAACGATCGGGTGTTTAACCACGAAGATATACGACAGCGCACCTATCAGGGTGAAGCAGGAACAGAGGATGAGCGCCAGGTTGAAAGAGTGGGTGGTATCGAGGATCCAGCCGGTGACTACCGGCGCGAACGAGGCGAAGATAAAGCTGGCGAAGTTTTGAATGCTGCCGACGGAGGCCGTCATGCGCGAGGTTACCGCCACGTGGATCAGGCCCCAGCAGGAGGTGCCGGCAAAGTGGATACAAAACAGCGCCATGCCGATCAACAACACCGCGCTGTAGGTAGTGGTAGCCTGGGCAACCACCGCGGTAAAGGAAGCCGACAGCAGCATGCCGGCCACAATGCAAATTTTGCGGCTTTTCAGCGGTGCCATGCCGCGCCGAACCAAAAAGTCGGTGACGAAACCGTTCGACAACATCCCGGCGGCGCCAAACAGGAAGGGGATGGCACTCATTAGCCCGGTGCTTTTCAGGCCCAGATGGTAAGTGGTTTGCAGGTAACCCGGCAGCCAGGCCAGATACAGCCAGGCGGTGTAGTTGATGCCGCTAAAGCCGATCATCATGCCCCACATGGTACGGTTCCTGAATAGCCCACGCCACTCGCGAAAGTTCATCGGTTCAGGCCGCGCGCTGACGCTGCCGGCGTTCAGATAGGCCTGTTCCTGAGCACTCAGGCTGACGTCCTGCCGGTTGCGGTACAGCATGTACCAGCCGATCGACAAGGCAATCCCCAATACACCGATGGTGATGAACATACCGCGCCAGCCGAAGGCCAACATCATGGCCGTGAGGATCGGCGGGCTGATCGCCAGCCCGATGGTCGAAGCGGCATTGAAAATGCCCATGGGCATGCCGCGATCCTTGATGTTGAACCAGTCATTGATCACCTTGACGCCGCACGGATTCATTGGCGCTTCGCCGATCCCCAGCCCGATACGTACCCAGATAAACTGGGTGAAGTTATGGATCATGCCGGACAGCGTCTGAAACACCGACCAGACAAACATCCCAATCCCCAGCATCAGACGCGGGCCCTTTCGATCCAATAGCGGCCCGCAGGGGAGCTGAGCGATACCGTAGGCCAAGGAGAAAGCCGACAGCAGCAAGCCGATTTCGGTGCCGCTCAGGCCCATTTCTTCCCGAATGGTGGAGTTCGCCACTGAGAGCGAGCTGCGATCGAGAAAATTGATTATTGCCGCCATAAATAGCAAGAACATGGCCGTAGTTTGGATTTTTTTAATTTTTGCCGAGCGGACTAACATGCCCTCCGGCGGCATAGGAATTATGTGATCGGAATAGGGATCCGTTTGTGGTTTACCGCTATCGACGGTTTGGGTTCTTTCCATCTTTATTTGCCTCCAGAATTTCGCATTAATAATATTTATTATTCCGGGTATTCCCCTGGGAAGTGCATTAGCAGGTGGTCGGCAGTAAGCCTAGTGGGCGAAATGGGGTTGGCGGTGTGTTTTGTCGCGGTTCCGTGCAGCAGCCAATATTTTGCTGCTTTTTATCGGTTTTAAATGCTGTAGGGGTGTTTTTTATCAATAAAGAACACCACCCCCGGTCAGGCGATGCTCTGATTGAGAGAGCGGATCATGGACTGCTTGGCGGTGTCCAGATGGCGGTGCAGGCCGTTGATGGCCTCCTGATCGTTACGGCAGATCAACGCGCTGAGAATAGTCATGTGTTCTTCAATGGCGACGATATTGCGTTGTTTAAGGTCGGTTTCATCCCACTGGTAGTGGAAATGGAAAATCACGGAAATGATCTCCAGCGACTGGTTGAAGAACGGGTTGTTGGCGGCGGAGAGGATCAGCCCGTGGAAATCGCGATCCAACTGGGAAAACAGGCGATAGTTGTCGCTGATGTTTTCCCGCAGTTGGCGGTGACGGCTCAGCAGCTCTTTGGCCTGCAGCCAGCGCTCGTCGTGCATCGGCAGATTGATAAAGTGGGAAAGGGCGTGCGTTTCCAGCATCTGGCGCAACTCAAACAGCTGTTCGGCGTAGCGTTGATCAAATTTCTTCATGCTCCACTGACCGCGCCGGACGCTGTCGATCAGGTTGTAACGGCTGAAGTGCAGCAGAAACTCCCGCACCACCACCGGGCTCACGTTGACCGCACGCGATAGCTGCAGTTCGCTGAAGGTATCGCCGGCGCGCAGCTGCTTTTGGTTGATCATTTGGTAGAACGCCTTTTCAAACTTTTTCCCCTGTTCATCAAGAGAAAGGCTCTGGCAATCGAAGCCATCTGTCGGCTGCGCCTGGCGTAAAATAACGTAGTCATCGCCGACTTTTTCCAGCACGCCACATTGGGATAAGTGCATCAGCGTATGGCGCACGGTGGTGCGGCTGATGTTGTACATTTCAGCCAGGGCGGCCTGAGACGGCAGCGGCGAGCGCAGGTGACCGTTATTGATGCTGTCGATCATCTGGTTTACCACGTTTTGCCGCAGGTTTTGGGTTCTGCTCATGCTGTGCCTCAGGTGTTTTTTAATGCATTTAAAACCAATTTAAATCGGTTTATTTAGCGATATCTCACAGATTTGTCTGAACATATCGGCAGAGCTCCGGTTTTTATTTAATAACGTCCTCATCATGAGTGGAGGAAAAACGATGACAACAATGAAAACCTTAGTGTGTGAGCAGCCGACAAAATTAGTTTATCAACGACGCCCGGTGCCTTTCCCTGCAGCGCAGGAAGTGGTGATCAAAATAATTACCGTCGGCATTTGCGGCACGGATATTCATGCCTGGTCCGGTCATCAGCCTTTCTTCAGTTATCCACGCGTATTGGGCCATGAAATATGCGGTGAAATTGTCAGCGTCGGCAATAACACCACCGGCTGGCAGGTGGGGCAGCGGGTGGCGGTCATGCCGTATATTTCTTGCCACCGCTGTGGCGCCTGCCAAAGCGGCAAAACCAATTGCTGCGAGAATATTTCGGTGATTGGCGTTCATCAGGATGGCGGTTTTTGCGAATACCTCAGCGTGCCGATCGGCAACCTGCTGGCGGTGGACGATTTGGCCCCTGAAGCGGCGGCGCTGATTGAGCCCTTTGCCATCAGCGCTCATGCGGTGCGTCGTGCCGGGATTGCGGCGGACGATCAACTGCTGGTGGTCGGTGCCGGGCCTATCGGGCTGGGCGTGGCGGCGATTGCCAAAGCCGATGGCGCACAGGTGGTGGTGGCGGATACCAGCGCCGAGCGTCGGCGACACGTCGAGCAGGTGTTGCAGCTACCGACGCTTGATCCGCGGGATGAACGCTTTGATGCAGCGCTGCGCGGCCAGTTCAACGGCAAATTGGCCGCCAAGGTGATTGATGCCACCGGCAACCCGCAGGCGATGAACCACGCCGTCGATCTGATTCGTCACGGCGGCAGCATCGTGTTTGTCGGCTTGTTTAAGGGCGACCTGCAGTTCTCCGATCCGGAGTTCCATAAAAAGGAAACCACCCTGATGGGCAGCCGCAACGCGACCGGCGAAGACTTTGCCAAGGTGGGACGGCTGATGGCAGCAGGGAAAATCACCGCACAGATGATGCTTTCGCACCATTTTGATTTCGATACCCTGGCGGAGCATTACGAAGCACAGGTGATCAACAACAGGCAGTTAATTAAGGGTGTCATTCACTTTCAATAAGCCCCCAGCGGGAAATGATGGCACGCGTCATTTCCCGGCCATAAAAGCATCATCCCGTTGTCATAAACTTATCCGTTAATAGGTGCCCATAATGATTAGTCACTGAAACCAGAGAAATCATATGGCTCAGGCACTGTTAAAACTGGCACCAACCGATTTTCCAGGGCAGCAACCGGTTCAACTACGAAAAGTGTTATCGGTTAAAGGTTTGGGAAAAGCGTATAAATCTCAGCATCGCGTGCTGGATGACATCAACTTCGACCTGCACGTCGGTGAATTCGTGGCGGTGATCGGGCGTTCCGGCGCCGGCAAATCCACCTTGCTGCATACCCTGAACGGCACCATTCCTTCGAGCTGTGGCGAGATGCTGCACTTTGAGGATGACGGCGTAGCTCAGGATATCGCGCAGCTTTCCCCTCGTCAGATGCGGCAATGGCGTGCCCGCTGCGGCATGATCTTCCAGGACTTCTGCCTGGTGCCACGGCTGGACGTGATGACCAACGTGCTGTTGGGGCGACTGAGCCACACCTCGACCCTGAAATCCTTCTTCAAACTGTTTGACGATACCGACCGCGCCCGTGCTATCGAGCTGTTGCAATGGCTCAATATGCTGCCGCATGCCCTGCAGCGCGCCGAAAACCTGTCGGGCGGTCAGATGCAGCGAGTGGCGATCTGCCGCGCGCTGATGCAAAACCCCAAAATCCTGCTGGCCGATGAGCCGGTGGCGTCGCTCGATCCGAAAAATACCCGTCGCATTATGGATGCGCTGCAAAAAGTCAGCGAAAACGACATCGCAGTGATGGTGAACCTGCACTCGGTCGAGTTGGTAAAAGAGTATTGCACCCGGGTGATCGGCATTGCACAGGGCAAGATCGTGTTTGACGGACACCCTTCGCAATTGAACGAACGGATACTGCACCAGCTGTACGGCGAGGAAGCCAATCAGATCCATTAACCACCAGAACCTTTATCTTCACTTTTACCTTTACACACACAAGGCATTGTAATGAAAAAAGTATTGAGTCTGACCACAGTGATGGCCGGCGCGATGATGGTATTTAATGCTGCCGCAGCGGATGCACCTAAAGAACTGAACCTGGGCATTCTCGGCGGACAGAACGCCACCCAGCAAATCGGCGACAACCAGTGCGTGAAGCAGTTCCTGGACAAGGAACTGAACGTGGACACCAAGCTGCGCAACTCGTCTGACTATTCTGGCGTGATCCAGGGCCTGCTGGGCGGCAAAATCGATCTGGTGTTGAGCATGTCGCCATCGTCGTTTGCCTCGGTCTATATCAAGGATCCGAAAGCGGTAGATATCGTTGGCATCGCGATTGACGACGTTGACCAATCTCGCGGTTATCACTCCGTGGTGGTGGTCAAAGCCGGCAGCCCGTATAAAAAGCTGGAAGATCTGAAGGGCAAGGCCATCGGCTTCGCCGATCCGGATTCTACTTCCGGCTTCCTGATCCCGAACCAGGAATTCAAGAAACTGTTCGGCGGCACGGTAGACAACAAATACAACAACGCCTTTTCCAGCGTGACCTTCTCCGGTGGCCATGAGCAGGACATCCTTGGTGTGCTGAACGGTCAGTTCGAAGGCGCGGTGACCTGGGCGTCGATGATCGGCGACTACAACACCGGCTATACCAGCGGCGCGTTCAACCGCATGATCCGCATGGACCATCCTGATCTGATGAAACAGCTGCGCATTATCTGGCAGTCGCCGCTGATCCCGAATGGCCCAATCCTGGTGAGCAACTCGCTGCCGGCTGATTTCAAAGCCAAGGTCGTGACGGCCATCAAGAAGCTGGATAAGGACGATCACCAGTGCTTCATCAAGGCCATGGGCGGTAAACAGCACATCGGTGACACCACTCTGGCGGAATACCAGAACATCATCGATATGAAACGTGAGCTGACCAAAGGCGACCGTTAATGCTGACGGGGCTCGGCCTGGCCGAGCCCCGCTGAATTCCTCTCGTCGGAAACCTATTTTGAATACAGATTTTGCGCACTACTACCAACAGATCCGCAGCAAGCAAAAGCGCGAGACGCTGTTTTGGTCGCTCGGTCTGGTGGCGCTCTACCTGGGCGCCGGCAACATCGCCGAGTTTAACCTGCACACCGTGTGGGTCTCCATTCCTCACTTCTTTGATTATCTGGCGGAAACCATCCCCACCCTGCATTGGAATCTGCTGTTCGCCGATGGCCGAACCGAAGGCTCTTTGGCCTACTGGGGTTATCGGTTGAATATCCAACTGCCGTTGATTTGGGAAACGCTGCAGCTGGCGCTGGCGGCGACCATTCTTTCGGTGCTGGTGGCGGGGGCGCTGGCATTCCTGGCGGCCAACAATACCCACAGCCCGGCGTCGTTGCGGTTGGCAATCCGGACGCTGGTGGCGTTTTTGCGCACCATGCCGGAGCTGGCTTGGGCGGTCATGTTCGTGATGGCGTTTGGCATCGGTGCCATTCCGGGCTTTTTAGCCCTGGCGCTGCACACCATCGGCAGCCTGACCAAGCTGTTCTATGAATCGATCGAAACCTCGTCCAACAAGCCGGTACGTGGGTTGGCGGCCTGTGGCGCAACGCCGCTGCAGCGCATGCGGTTTGGCCTGTGGCCTCAGGTAAAACCGGTCTTCTTGTCGTACAGCTTTATGCGCCTGGAAATCAACTTCCGTCAGTCGACCATTTTGGGGCTGGTGGGGGCGGGCGGTATCGGCCAGGAGCTGATGACCAATATCAAACTCGATCGCTATGACCAGGTCAGCATGACGCTGCTGCTGATTATTCTGGTGGTTTCGCTGCTGGATTATGCCTCAGGCGAACTGCGTAAACGGGTCGTGGAGGGGAAAAAATGATCACGGGACCAACGCTCACGGCGGAAGGGATGCAGGCGCTCAAGCAGCAGCATCCGGAGATATTCTCGCAGCAGCGCCGCTACCTGCGCACCGTCGGCATTATCGCGGTAGCGATCGCGCTGTATTACCTGTTCTTCTTCCAGTTTTTCGGCATCTCCTGGCCGCAGTTCGTTAACGGGTGCCATCAGCTTGGCCGCTATTTTATGCGCATGTTCGTCTGGCATGATTTCGTCAACTGGCCGTTCATGTACTATTTCCAGCAGATTTTCATCACCATCGGCATCGTGTTTGCCGGAACCATTACCGCTTCGTTGATCGCCTTGCCGCTGTCGTTTTTCGCTGCGCGCAACGTGATGTCAACGCCGCTGTTGCGGCCCATATCGGTGGTGGTACGGCGGTTTTTAGATATTTTTCGCGGCATCGATATGGCGATCTGGGGGCTTATTTTTGTCCGCGCGGTTGGCATGGGGCCGCTGGCCGGGGTGCTGGCGATCGTGATGCAGGACGTTGGGCTGCTGGGCAAACTGTATGCGGAAGGGCACGAGGCGGTCGATAAATCCCCGAGCCGTGGCCTGACGGCCGTGGGGGCCAACGGTCTGCAAAAGCACCGCTACGGCATCTTCACCCAGTCCTTCCCGACCTTTCTGGCGTTAAGCCTCTACCAGATTGAATCCAACACCCGCTCGGCGGCGGTGCTGGGCTTTGTGGGGGCCGGCGGCATAGGGTTGGTGTATGCGGAAAACATGCGGCTGTGGAATTGGGACGTCGTGATGTTTATCACGCTGATTCTGGTGGTCGTGGTGATGATCATGGATAAGGTGTCGTCGATTCTGCGCAATAAATACATTATCGGCGAAGACATTCCGTTGTATCAGCAGAAAAGCCAAATCGATTAATAACCGACGCTGTTCCACAGGCGGTTGGGCATATTCGGCTTCTGATGCTGCGTTATCCCCTGACAGGATTAACGCAGCATATAAATAGCCAGGTAATTATGATTAAGGCGCAATATCACCGTTGCGCCTTGTTATTTTTATGGGATTTATCCCCCCCCCTCGATGTTTGATGTGTTGTGTGGTACTTCAGTAATCGCTATCAGTTAGTGCATAAGCGCATTCTTAATTATTTTATCCAGGTCTGTTAGAGGACAAAATAACCTTGAGGAATGCAGGATGCCAACTATCACTAAATCAAAATCACTTTATACTTTGACGCGACCCGTTTGGTTAGATGCGGCGGGCATGAGCAAAGGGATCGACCACGATCGTCAACATCTGGGGATTATTCTCGCCGCCGGTCAAGTGGTGCGAGTTCGCCAGACCAATGCGGCCTTTAGCGGCAAGCTGAAGCTGCGCTTGCTGAATGACGACAGCAAAACCGAGGCCGAATTCACCATCGGCAGCAGTTGGGTTGAGGCCAGCGTGAAGGCCGTATCCGTGCCGTTTATCGACACGCCTTATGTGGCTGGGGCGCCCGTCGTGGAGGTTGAGTACCCGGACACGTCGAAAATTTTGCCGGTCTACCGTAAAGGCGAAAACGAAACGGCGTTCTTCGCCCGCTGGGATAATCAGGATGCTGAATTTGCGTTTGTCGAGTCCAACTACGCAGCGCTGCTGGTGCCAAAAATCAGCAAAAAAGAGCTGAAGGCGCTGGGCGAAGCTAAAAATATCGACGGTCTGATCGCCTATTACGATCGCATTTTCACTTTCTATAATGCGCTGGCGGGGGTGTCATTCGAGGCCGAGCATGATTCTGATCTCAATATAAAAAACCGCTATTTTATTAAAGCCGACAAAAATGGCGCCGGAGCGGCTTATTACGGTGGCCGTTGGACAGCGGAAAGCAGTAATTCTGTCAGCAGTTTCTGGCTGACCCCGAAAGACAATAACTGGGGAAGCCTGCATGAAATTGCCCATGGGTATCAGGGTCATTTTATGGGCGATAAAAACTTCGCTACCGGTGAGATGTGGAACAATATCTATGCTGCCTGTTATCAGGATGTGATGCTGGGGGCGCGCAAATATCAGGAAGGCTGGTTGTATGCGCATGGCGATATGGCCGGCGTGGAGAAGGTCATTGTCGATTTTATCGCCAAAGCTACTCCGCTTAACCAATGGGACCTGCGTTCCAAACTCTATTTTGCCGTTCTGATGGTGGATAAGGCGGGCAAAAATGCCTTCACCCACTTCAACCAGCAATACCGTAAAAGTTGCAATACCCCGGGCTTTGTTCCTTCCGAACATGCGCTGCTGGATATGCTGAGCGAAAGCTTTGCGGTCTCCGGCGGGCAAGTTGACGTTACGCCATTTATCCAACTGGTTGGCGGCTACGTCACGCCAGACCAGCAGAAGCGTAATGCCTTTAGCCATGCGAAAGCGGTTTATCCTCTCTATCAATTGGTTGCGGCGCAGGATCTTGAAACGGTGAAAACACAGTTGAAGCTGGACTCTACCCTGCGTCTGGTGGATTCAGCCCAGTTGAAGGCCACCGGCCTGAAAGGCAACGTTGCCCTGAGCTTTGACATTGACGATTTCGCCCAAATTTACGGCGAAGACCTGATCCTGCTGGAAGGGGCCCGTTACGTTCGCACAGTGCGGATTAGCAGCCCAACAATGGTGTTGAAAGATCTGCCGATTGGCGTTTATACCCTGCGGCTGCCTACCGGTAAAGACCGCAAGTATCAGTTGGCCCAGGGGTACCTGGTGCTGAAACAGGGTGATAACGCGCTGAAGCTCGGCTTCGTTAAAAAAGCCGCGTCGCCGATCGTCTCGCAGGAAATTAACCTGTTGGGGCTGAGCGATGCCGTTTTCGCCACGGTTGTGGCCGATCATGGCAGGGGCAAAGTGGTGATTGACGTTACCAGCAAGGAGCCGCACTCTTATTTCCCCGGTGAGACCTATGCCAAAATCACCCTGCGCAATGCACAAAATGCGGTGCTCTTCAGCAAGGATATCCAGGGTACCGCCGCAAGCCTGAGCCATGACGAGTTGCCTCTTGCCGTTGGCGACAAAATTGAAATTTATCATGTGGAACCGGGACGCGTACGGGTGACCCCGGCCTCTCCAGATATCATTGATGTAAAGAATAAAACCAATCTGTTGTCGATCACCCGGGCCGGGTTGAAAAACGAAGCGCTGTCAGGCAGTCCTGAGGCGGCTCTGTTGGTGCGGCTTGAGGAAGCCGTTCAGCGTTTGCGCGGCTACCGTCAGGCGTATTTAGCGCCGTTCAGTGAGTTTAAAGACGATATCTATCTGGCGATCAATACCTTCGACAGTCCGCAGCGCGAGCAGTTATGGGCAAGCTATCAGGACTGTATTCCGGCTCACAATAGCCGGCCGGGAGACCACCTGGGCAATGCCTTTACCCTTGCCGGCAAAGGCATTGGCGATCGTCAGTTCCTGACCGGTACGGTCGATTTGGTGAAGAAAACTTGCACCCTGTCGATTGAGGCGGGGATTGCACATCATTACTTCACGGATGTTTACGCGGCCGTTAGCTACACGGATGCGGAAGGAAACGTACTGTATAGCGATGAGGTAGTGGGTAACCAGGAGCAACGGGCTCGTTCGGTGGTGTTGCCCATTTCAGGCTACGGCGGCGAGGTGATTCAACTGCGGCATGAGGAACCGGATAACCGTCTGATTATCACCAACGAGATGCAGCATGTCCGTCTGGCTGAAAAGGGCAAGCAGCAGAGCTATTGCCTCACGTCGGTGGGGTTGGAGCGGATGACTGAATAACCTGTAGCAAGCTGGTTAATGGCGCCGGGTTGATTGCCCGGCGCCATTTTAGTTTAAGAGCCCAAAGGCCAAATCGATTGAGAAACCCCGCACTGATCCTTATACTGCCGCACATATTCAAGGCGTGCGGCACTCATTTCATTTAACAACGCGAGCACGCCTTCCGGTTTACAAGCTAAAGGCAATTCTATGATCAACAATGACGTGCTGCGCAGCGTGCGCTACATGCTGGGTATTAACGACGCGAAAATGGTCGAGATTATCAAACTGGATAATTTTGACGTTGCGGTCTCGGCGATGGGCACTTACGTCATCAAAGAAGGTGAGCCAGGTTTCGAGAAGTGCCCGGACGAAGTGATGGCTCACTTCCTGAACGGTCTGGTGTTTTTCAAGCGCGGCAAGGACGACAAGTTCCCGGCGCCGGAAGTGGAACTGCCGATCACTAACAACCTGGTGTTGAAAAAGCTGCGCGTAGCGTTCGAGTTGAAAGATACCGACATGCATCAGATTTTCACCGCTGTTGATTTCCGCATTTCCAAGCCGGAGCTGAGTGCGCTGTTCCGCAAAGAAGGCACCAAAAACTTCCGTCCGTGCGGCGATCAGATGCTGCGTTATTTCCTCAAAGGGTTGGCGCAACGCCTGCGTGGCGCATAAATTACGCCACCATTGATGAAACCCGCTTCTCAACGCCAACATCTTGTTGGCGTTGTTATTTCTGCGATCTAAACCAATATCAAGCCTGGCTTTTATTCAGCCCTTAAAAACGACTCCAATTCTCAGCGTCATCATCGGCAACCGCTGGTCCTTTCGGTGCGGTAATCACCTGCGGCCGGACATTAATCGCGGCGGGCGCGGACGTGGAGAGTTTGAAAACGGCGACGGTTTGGTTCAGGTGATTGGCCTGATCTTCCAGCGCACTGGCGGCAGAGGCCGATTGTTCAACCAGCGCGGCGTTCTGCTGAGTCACCTTATCCATTTCGTTAACCGCTTGCGCAATCTGAGCGATGCCACGGCTTTGCTCTTCTGAAGCGCTTGAGATCTCCTGCATGGTTTCCGTCACCTGACCGATGGCGGTAACAATCTCCGTCATGGCGCCGTTAACGTTCTCCACCAGATCGTTGCCCTGACTGACGCGCAGCACCGACGTATCAATCAGCGTTTTAATCTCTTTGGCAGCCTGAGCGCTGCGCTGTGCAAGGTTGCGAACCTCACCGGCGACCACGGCAAAGCCACGGCCTTGTTCACCCGCACGCGCGGCTTCCACCGCCGCATTCAAGGCCAAAATATTGGTCTGGAAGGCGATGCCGTCGATGACGCTGGTGATATCACCAATTTTACGTGAGCTGTCGGCGATATCGCTCATGGTGACGACCATTTTACGCGTAATCTCACCGCCGTTGATGGCACTTTGCGAAGCGCTTTTCACTAACGAGGTAGCTGCACCGGCGCTCTCTGCGTTGTTTTTCACCGTAGCCGACAGTTGCTCCATGCTGGCCGCCGTTTCTTCCAGTGAGCTTGCCTGTTCTTCCGTGCGGCTTGAAAGGTCGTTGTTGCCCGCGGCAATTTCCTGCACGCCGGTATAAATATTTTGCGTGCCTGCACGGACGGCGCTGACGGTATTAGCCAGCTCATCGCGCATATTGCAAAGACCTTGCATCAGCTTGCCAATTTCATTATTCCCATTGGCATTAATTTCAATCGATAAATTTCCGTGTGCTATTTCTGCTTGATGGTCGATAATCTGATTTATTTTGTTTATCACATGTTTTCTGATCCAGACCAATACCGCGCCAGTCAGCAAGATAAAGATAAAAATAAACGTCAGCGATAAAGGCACCATTTGGCGATAGCTGGCCTGGGCCGCAGCGGCCGCAGGCGTAATAATATCGTTGGCAACGTAGGCAGACGTATCGTCGAGCGCAGACATGAAATGCGTTGCTGAGCTATTGTGCATAATTGACTGGAAACGGGGGATATCGCCATCTTCCAGGCTGACAATCAATTTAAGCAGATCGCCACGCGCTTTTTCATACAGAGTTTTGACGTTGTTGGTACGCGCTTGCTCATCCTGGTCAGCAAGCGACAGTTGATAAAATTTCTCCATCAGCTTATCAACGTCCACCAGGCGTTGGCGAAGTTCGCCAAGGGATTTTTTCGCCTCGTTGCTTTGTGGCTGCGTGCTGAGCATCAGAGCATCTTTAAGCACTTCTTCACGGATCTCGGTAACGGAAGCGTAGGCATTATCCATTGCCATGATTTGATTAAAGCCGGAGGAGATTTGTGTAAGGCGGGTATTGGTACCTGAAGCGTCCAGAATGCTCCACGCGCCGGAGAATATCTGAATAATACAGAATAGGGTTAAAATCCCCATTAGCCCGTGGGAGATTTTTAATCGTTCAAACATAGTACAACCTGAGATTTCAGTGAGGTGCCAGTGCGGCAAATAACACGCTTTTGCCGCGAGAAGTGCTGTTTGTTTTCGGCAGATTACGGTAAAACTTTAGTGATTAATTGGGTGCGGTTTCTAAGGGATATATTATCTTTGTTTTTAACTTTTCGTTTTTAGTTGAAACATACAGATAACATGATCTGGCCTGAGACCTATTATCCAAAGCCCTGCTGTAAAGTAATAGTGATACCTCGATGGAAAATAGCTTAAGATTTTGTAACGGAGAGTATTTATTTTTCCTGGTAATTATTAATCATGTTTCTATTTTAATGGCGGTGCAGCCAAACCCAAACAGGGCTCAGACTGTTGAAAAGCGCCCGAAAAGGCTAAACCGGTAGGGGTCGAACATGTTCGACCCGATCTAATTCATTGATTATGCTATTGGGCGCAGCATGCAGCGCCCCTACCATTAAACAACAGAGCACTTTGTCAACGGCCTCAGCCCGTAGGGCGGATTGGCGAATCGCCGAGCAATTGCTGCGCCAGCGATTCTGCGTGTTGCGCCACCTGCGGCAATCCCATCAGTTCACCGAAGCGTCCGCGGGCGGCGGGGCCTGCCACGTAGAGACCATCGTTACTTTTCCCCTGGCGATTAATCGTTCGCGAGTGAGCATCAACCCAAATTCCCAGCGCCAGCGGATCGGGCTGGATAGCACCTTCCGCTGCGAGCTGCTTCAACAGCGCATCACTCTTGAGCAACGCACCGTGCGCTGGGCCGGTAGTGACGATCAGTTTATCCACCCGCAGGGTTTCCGTGGCGGCTTGACCACGGGCCTTCAGCGTCAGAATGATCGTTTCTTTGTCTGTCGCAACCTGCTTAAGGCTTGCGGCCAGGACCTTAAGACGCCCCTTCTGCTGTAATAGGGACAACACCTCGCTGACCTGCGGTGCGATGCGGTAACGGTGCACGTCCCACCATGGGCGCAGATGGCGGAGAAAGCGTTGCTGTTCTTTCAGCGAAAGCCGTTGCCAAATCTGCTGTCCGTTCAGCCGGATGTCATCCAGCACCCCTTGCCAGGGCAGGCCTTCCAGGGCAGCCTGCGCCACCTCCTGTCGAACCCGCCGCAGCCAGGCACGGGCGCTGTCCGCCTGTGGACGCAGATAGTCAAGCGGGCGGGGCGGAGACTCACCGGTCAGATTTTGCCGGGGAAGCTGACCGCGGCGCGAGAATGCCAGGATCGGCCCACGATGCCCCTGACGGTAAAGCGAGGCCACCACGTCGGACATGGTTAACCCGGAACCGATGATAGCCACCCGCGCACTCTTCTCCACCCCGATCAAGGCATCTGTCCGCCATGGGTTGGCGATCAGGCCAGGATGGTCTTGCAGCACCTGCTGTAGTTGTCTTGGTACGCCAGGGGGAGGGTGGCTGATGGCCAGCACCACCTGATCCGCGTGATATTTATCCCCGGAGGCCGTCAGCACCTCTGCATTTTTCAGCGCCACGGCATAATCCTGAACATGAATGACCTGTACCGGCGATGTTTCCAGCGCGGCGGTCAGCTTATCGAGGATATAGGCGGCGAACCGTCCCCGTTGCGGATAAAGGCTGCCATCCGTCCAGAGCGCTTTGTCATCCTGTTTGAGGCCTCCCTTCGCCCTCAGCCAGCGGTCGAAATCGCCTTCTTCTGCGGCGGAAAGCTGCATACGGGCGGCAGGGACGTTAATGCGATGCGCCGGGTCGACCGTGCTATAAGCCACGCCCTGAGCCAACTGGGCACGAGGCTCGATAACGATCACCTTCAGGCCGGCGCTGCCCAACCGCACCAGATGAATAGCCAGCGCGGTACCGCTAAAGCCACCGCCAATGATGACAATCTGCCGATCAGCCATGACTTAACACCGGTTGCTGCTGGCGTTCCAGCTCGCGAACCCGCGGGATCACTTCGCGACCAAAGAACTCCACCTCTTCCTGAAAATGCAGGAAGCCCAGCAGCATCAGGTCCACGCCGGCTTGCTTGAGTTCGATGATCCGCTCCGCTATCTGCTGCGGGGTGCCAATCAGGTTTGTTTTGAAGCCATCGTTATATTGCACCAAATCCTCCAGCGTCGATTTCGCCCAGTTACCTTCCCCTTCAGGGGAGGCGCTACCGGCATTTTTCACCTCAGACTGGAACCCTTTCACCGCATCCGGATTCGCATGATCCAGAATATCACGCAGTACGCTTTGCGCTTCCTGCTCCGTTTGGCGGGCAATGACGAAGCCATTGACGCCGATCCTGACCCTGTGTTGGTTTTCGGCGGCTTTTAGCTGGATATCTTCAACCTGCTGACGGATACCTTCCGGGGTGTTGCCGTTGGTGAAATACCAATCGGACACGCGCGCGGCCATATCCCGCGCGGCTCTTGAACTGCCGCCCTGGAAAATCTCCGGTTGCGGATCCAGCGGTTTCGGTTTCAGCGAATAGTCGCGGAAGCGATAAAAATCACCGGCAAAAGTGAAACTGTCCTGCTGCCAGATGCCCTGCAGGCAGCGAATAAACTCTTCCGAACGCAGGTAGCGCTCCTCGTGATCGAGCCAGGGTTCGCCGATGGCCTTGAATTCGCCCCGGAACCAGCCGCTGACGATATTGACCGCAATACGCGCGTTGGACAGATGGCTGATGGTGGCAATCTGTTTGGCGGCGAGCGTTGGGTTCCATGGGCCCGGTAACAGGGCGGCGATGACCTTGAGCTTCTCCGTCGCTCCCAGCAGGTCCTGTGAAAATGTCACCGACTCATGTTGATTATCCGCGCCATAGCCGGCGGTAAAGCGGATCTGCGTCAGGGCGTAGTCAAACCCGGCGCGCTCGGCAATTTGCGCCAGCTTGCGGTTATAGTTTGCATCCCAGCTGGTACGCTGAGGGATTTGGCTGATCACCAGACCACCCGACACGTTAGGGACCCAGTAGGCGAACTTGATCGGTTCATTGCTCATGGTTTTCTCCTCAGTTTCACTTTTTCACCGGACGACGATCGCCACCGATGGTTTCTCCAAATGGCCCGGTGTTCACCGTGCGCTGACGTTTTTCGACGTTGCCCGCCAGCGGCAACAGCGGCATCACCAGTTCGGCAAACCGGTGAGCCTCTTCCAGATGCGGATAACCCGAGAAAATAAAATTAGTGATCCCCAATGCCTGATATTCACGGATGCGGTCGGCAACCTGTTGTGGATTGCCGACCAGCGCGGTACCTGCGCCGCCGCGCACCAGTCCCACGCCTGCCCATAAGTTGGGGGCGATGCGCAAGCTGTCCTTCGAGCCGCCGTGCAGTGCGCTCATGCGGGCCTGCCCGGTCGAGTCCATACGCGAGAAAATTTTCTGTGCGGCGGCGATGGTGTCATCATCCAAATGGGCAATCAGTTTGTCGGCGGCAGCCCAGGCTTCCTCTTCCGTTTCCCGAACAATGACGTGCAGGCGAATGCCGTAGTCCAGCGTGCGTCCTCGCTCCTGTGCGCGCTGACGCACCACGGCAATTTTCTCCGCCACCTGCTCAACCGGTTCGCCCCAGGTGAGATAGGTGTCGATCTGGCTCGCCGCCACCTCCAGCGCTTCCTCTGACGAGCCGCCAAAAAATAGCGGCGGCCCGTTTTCCTGCACCGGCGGAAACAGCACTTCAGCGCCTTCCACCCGCAAGTATTCGCCCTGAAAATCGACCTTTTCGCCTTTCAGCAGGCGGGAATAGACCTCCAGAAATTCGCGCGTGACCCGATAGCGCTCGGCGTGACTGAGGAAGATCCCATCGCCTTTGTTCTCGACGGGATCGCCACCGGTAACCACGTTGATTAACAGGCGGCCCTCCGAAAGGCGATCCAGCGTGGCGGCCATCCGCGCGGCAAGGCTCGGGGGCTGCAATCCAGGGCGCACGGCGACCAGATAGCGAAGACGCTTGGTGAGAGGGGCGAGTGCGGCAGCAACCAGCCAGGAGTCCTCGCAGCTTTTGCCGGTTGGGATCAGCACGCCGTAATAGCCAAGGTTGTCCGCCGCCAGCGCAACCTGTTGCAAATAAGGCAGATCTACCGCTCTTCCGCCCTCGGTCGTGCCCAGATAACGGCCGTCGCCGTGGGTCGGTAAGAACCAGAATACGTTGATGTTGTGCGCCTGCTGTTCGCTCATTATCCATTTCCTATATAACGATATCTTAATTTATTTAATGGAATTTCCACGCTTGGTTATAAACAACCAAGCAGAAAGCATGCCAAAATGATGAGGTTTTTTTATTTTTATTTATTAATGAGTTAGCGATTTTTGCCGTGGGCGGTTTTGCTGCAAATGCAGCAGTGACTGATGGCAGGCTGTTGCATTTGCAGCAAGGCGGTGGTTGAGCCTCTCGTCTTGTCCGCCCCCTGTCGGTATTGTTTCTGTACTGCTCCCTTAAAGGTATCGACGATGCAAAGCTCCGGCCCCCGGTTAATTGATCCCGCTTCTCTTGCCTTCCAGAACGTTCTGGATCGGCTGGCCCCGACGGACGCCACCGTGCTTATCGTGGGCGAAACCGGCACGGGTAAGGAGGTGGTGGCTCGTTATCTGCACCATCACAGCCTAAGGCGCGATCGTCCCTTTCTGGCGGTGAACTGTGGGGCGCTGACGGAGAGCCTTGCCGAATCGGAACTGTTTGGACATGAGAAAGGTGCCTTCACCGGGGCGGTGGATCGCCACCAGGGGTGGTTCGAGGCGGCAGAAGGGGGCACCTTGCTGCTGGATGAAATCGGTGAGTTAAGCCTGCCGCTACAGGTAAAGCTGCTGCGCGTATTGCAAGAACGGGAAGTGACCCGGGTGGGTTCCCACCGGCCGGTAAAAGTGAACGTCCGCGTCGTGGCCGCCACCCATGTTGACCTGGCTAATGCCATCCACGAACGTCGCTTTCGTGAAGATCTTTACTACCGGCTTAACGTGGCCGCCGTGACTCTGCCTCCTTTGCGCCAGCGGCGGCAGGATATTCCACTGTTGGCTGAGCATTTCCTGACGCTGTACGCGCGGCGGTTGGGGCGCCCTCAGCTGCGTCTCAGCGCAGAGGCGCTGGCCACGCTGATGGATTACCCGTGGCCGGGCAATATCCGCGAGCTGGAAAACACCCTGCATAATGCGGTGCTGCTCAGCAAAGCGCCGCTGATTACGCCGCAGCAGTTGAGGCTAAGCGCTGGAATGGCCGGCTTGCCGCCTGCGGGGGATGATTCGCTGGACAGTTTCCTGCGCCAGCAGTTGGCGGGTAACGATGGCCCGCTCTACCAGCGGGTGATCGACTCGCTGGTGCGCAATGCTTTTGAACTGAGCCAGGGTAATCAGTTGCAGGCCGCGGCGCTGTTGGGGATCAGCCGCAATACGCTGCGTACCCATCTGGGGCATCTTGGCTTAATCAAAGCCAGGAGAAGTGCCGGCGGCACGGCGTTAAAATCTGAGCGGGAGACCGGCGGTCGCGAACGCGAACTGCGTATTGGTTACCAGAAGTTTGGCAACCTGGGAATACTCAAGGCCCGTCAGTCGCTGGAGGCGCGCCTGGCCGACGGTGGGGTGAGCGTGTTGTGGAGCGAGTTTCCTGCCGGTCCTCAGTTGCTGCATGCCCTGACTAACCGAGAGATCGATTTTGGCACCACCGGCGAGGTGCCTCCTTTATTTGCTCAGGCCGGCAACAGTCCATTGCTGTACGTTGCCTGGGAACCGGCCGCACCGCAAAGCGTGGCATTGCTGGTCACCGACGACAGCCCGATCCGCACGCTTGGCGACCTGCGCGGAAAGCGGATTGCGGTCAATAAAGGATCCAATGTGCATTATCTGCTGTTGCAGATCCTTGATGAAGCCGGATTGACGCTGGAAGACGTACGGGTGGTGTATGCGCCGCCCAAATATCCGCTTACCCCCAGCGATCATCATGCGGTGGATGCCTGGATGATGTGGGATCCCTTGCTGAGCGATGCCGAACAAAGCGGGCAGTTCAGGGTCATCGCCAACGGCGTAGGGCGGGTCAGCAACCATCAGTTCTATCTTGCTCATCGCGATTTCGCCGGCCACTCTGCCGATTTACTGCACGGACTGATGGCGGCGTTGGAACAAACCGGGCGCTATATTGACGCCCATCGCGACGAAGCGGCAACGCTATTGTCGGCAGAACTGGGGCAAGGTATCCCCTCGCTCACCCACGCTCTGGCTCGTCGCAGCCATCAGACACGCCGCATGGATTTAAACATCATTCGACAGCAGCAGGCGATAGCCGATCGCTTTTACGCTTTGGGGCTGTTACCCCGAGCGATTAAAGTTCGCGAGGCGATATGGCAGTGACGGGTTAACCCCCGTCATCAAGCCTGTTCTCGACGCTAATTCATTCATCAAAGTGGGCTGCACCTTTTTTGCTCGCCGATTGTGCCGCGCTGGTGCAGGATGATGATTTTATTGCCATAAGTTTTAATTATAATTTATTGAAATCAGACGATTAAAAATTGGCACGTCGGTTGCTCTATTGAATCCCATCTTGTGTACTAGATGGAATTCAGCCGATGACCCAGCCTGATAATAAGCTACGCGGTTTCACCCTCAGCGAATGGCAACACCACTATCACACCCGCCCGGCCGACGAGCGCATTGCCTGCGTGCGCGCTACCCTGACCGCATTGACCGCCGACCTGCCGGCGGATGACAACGCCTGGCTGTATCTTGCCAGCGCCACACAGCGTGAAGTGCAGTACCAGAGATTGGCGCAGCGGCTTGAAGCGGTCGCCGGGGATATCAGCCAGCTCCCGCTGTTTGGCGTACCCTTTGCGGTAAAAGACAACATCGACGTCGGCGGCTGGCCGACCAGCGCGGCCTGCCCGGAGTTCGCTTATCTGGCGGCGTCTGACGCCACCGTGGTCGCCAATTTGTGCGCTGCCGGTGCCATCGTGATCGGTAAAACCAATCTCGATCAGTTCGCGACCGGGCTGGTGGGCACCCGTTCGCCACACGGCGCGGTGGTCAACAGTTTCGATAGCCGCTACGTCAGCGGCGGTTCCAGCTCCGGGTCGGCGTCGGTAGTGGCGCGCGGCCTGACGCCGTTTTCTCTGGGCACCGACACCGCAGGGTCGGGCCGCGTGCCGGCCGGATTCAACAATATTGTCGGCCTGAAACCGACCAAAGGCGGGCTGTCGAACCGTGGCGTGGTGCCCGCTTGCCGATTGAATGACACCGTATCGGTGTTTGCCCTCACGGTGGCGGACGCGGCGCTGGTGGCCGAATTGGCCGGCGGCTATGACCCAGCCGATGCCTATTCCCGCATTAACCCCCGCACCGCCCCGGCGGATTTACCTGCGTCACCGCGTTTCGCGGTGCCTGCGCAACTCGAATTTTTCGGCGATGTGCAGGCCGAGCGGGCATTTCAGCGGGCGCTGGCGCAGTTGAAAAGCGGCGGCGTGACGCTGGAAACCCTCGATTTTACGCCGTTTCGCGTGCTGGCGGAGCAGCTCTACTACGGCCCCTGGGTGGCGGAGCGCACCGTGGCGGTCGAAGCGATGCTGAGCGCCAACCCGCAGGCCATCAACCCGGTGGTGCGAGGCATCGTCAATAACGGCCTGAAGTACAGCGCCTGCGATGCTTACAAGGCGGAATATCTGCGTGCAGAACTGACGCGGCAGATTGAGCAGCGACTGGCTCCCTTTGATGCGCTGGTGGTGCCGACCTCGCCGACGATCCGCACCCTGGCGGAAATGGAGCAAGAGCCGGTGTTGTTTAACTCGCAGTTCGGCACCTACACCAATTTCACCAACCTGGCCGATCTGAGCGCACTGGCGCTGCCCGCGCCGATGCGTGAAGACGGATTGCCTGCCGGTATCACCCTGATTGCCCCCGCCTGGCACGATCGTGCGTTGGCGGCGTTCGGCCTGCGCTGGCAGCAGGCTCAGGATCTGCCGCTTGGCGCAACGGGTCGCCGGTTGCCTGCTTCTCAATGCTTGACGCCATCCAGCCAGCACGTACGGGTAGCCGTGGTCGGTGCGCACCTCAGCGATATGCCGCTGAATTTCCAGCTCGTGCAACGCGGGGCAACCCGCGTAGAGCAAACCACCACCGCGCCGTGCTATCGCCTGTACGCCCTCGCCAATAGCCAACCGCCAAAGCCGGGTTTGGTCAAAGCCGCTCAGGGGGCCGCCATCAACGTCGAGCTATGGGATATCCCGTTGGCGCATTTTGGCGAGTTCGTGGCCGAGATCCCGGCGCCGCTGGGCATGGGCACCTTGCTGCTGGCAGACGGGCGGCGGGTGAAAGGTTTTATCTGCGAACCCTGGGCGCTAGAGGGCGCGACGGACATCACTGAATTTGGCGGATGGCGCCACTATATCGCCAGCCAGAAGGGGGCCTGATCATGTTTACTACCGTATTAATTGCCAACCGCGGCGAAATTGCCTGCCGGGCGATCCGCACCCTGAAACGTCTGGGCATCACCAGCGTAGCGGTCTATTCCGACGCCGATCGCAATGCGCCGCACGTGACCGAGGCTAATCTGGCGATACCGCTCGGCGGCGACAAGGCCGCTGACAGCTATCTGTGCATCGACAAGATCCTGGCAGCCGCGGCGCAAACCGGCGCGCAGGCGATTTATCCGGGCTATGGCTTCCTTTCCGAGAGCGCGGAGTTTGCCGACGCCTGTGAAGCGGCGGGCATCGCTTTTATCGGTCCGACGGCGGCGCAAATCCGCGAGTTTGGCCTGAAACACCGCGCTCGCGAGCTGGCAGCGGTGGCGCAGGTGCCGATGACACCGGGTACGGGCCTGCTGAACAGCGTCGAGGAGGCGGTCAGCGCCGCTGGCCGGATTGGCTATCCGGTGATGTTGAAAAGCACCGCCGGTGGCGGCGGCATTGGCCTGACGCGCTGCGACGATGAAGCCGCACTGCGTGAGGCTTATGACAGCGTAAAACGCCTGGGCGAGCAGTTCTTCCGCGACTCTGGGGCCTTTATCGAGCGCTTTGTCGATCAGGCCCGGCACGTGGAAGTGCAAATATTTGGCGACGGTCAGGGCTGGGTGGTGGCGCTTGGCGAGCGCGACTGTTCATTACAGCGCCGCAACCAGAAAGTGGTGGAGGAAACCCCGGCACCGAACCTGCCGGCCGCTACCCGTCAGGCGCTGCATCAGGCGGCGGTGGCGCTGGGGGCCTCGGTCAACTACCGCAGCGCCGGCACCGTGGAATTTATCTATGACGCTGCACGTGACGAGTTTTATTTTCTGGAGGTGAATACTCGCCTGCAAGTGGAGCATCCGGTGACCGAATGTGTCACCGGGCTGGATCTGATCGAATGCATGTTACAGGTGGCGGCGGGCGATGCGCTGGACTGGGCGGCGTTGCAACGAGCGCCGCAGGGGGCGTCGATTGAAGTCCGTATTTATGCCGAAGATCCGCTGAAGCATTTCCAACCCAGCCCCGGTGTGCTGACTGAAGTGCACTTTCCGGATGACGTGCGCGTCGACGGTTGGGTAGCCACCGGCAGCGAAGTTTCGGCATTTTATGACCCGATGATCGCCAAGCTGATCGTTCATGGCGAAGACCGTCGCCAGGCGCTGGAGAAAATGCGTGTCGCGCTGGATGCAACCCGGCTGCACGGGATTGCCACTAACCTGGACTACCTGCGACAGGTGATTGCGACGGAGGCATTTCAGAGCGGCAGCGTCTGGACCCGCATGCTGGACAGCTTCCGGTTCCAACCCCACAGCATTGAAGTGCTGCAGCCGGGGACTTACAGCAGCGTGCAGGATTACCCCGGCCGCCTCGGCTATTGGGATATCGGCGTACCGCCGTCCGGGCCGATGGACGACTTCGCTTTCCGGCTGGCCAACCGCATTGTCGGCAACCACCCCAGCGCCGCCGGGCTGGAGTTTACCCTGCAGGGGCCGACCCTGCGCTTTCATTGCGACGCCATTATTGCCCTGACCGGTGCCGACTGCCCGGCCGATCTGGACGGCGAACTCCTGGCCTACTGGCAGCCGATAGCGGTTAGCGCCGGCCAGGTATTGCGATTAGGGCGGGCGCAGCGGGGTTGCCGCACCTATCTGGCGGTGCGCAATGGCTTCGACGTGCCGGTGTATCTGGGCAGCCGTTCGACCTTTGCGCTGGGGCAGTTTGGCGGCCACGCCGGCCGTACCCTGCGCGTGGCGGACATGCTGGCGGTATCGCAACCGGGTTTGGCAGCCACCACTACTCCGGCGCCGATTGCGGCCCCGCAGGCAATGGACGAAAGCCTGATCCCGCAGTACGGCAATCTGTGGAATATCGGCGTGCTGTATGGTCCGCACGGCGCACCCGACTTCTTTACCCCGGCATCCATCGAACGTTTCTTTGCCGCCGAATGGCAGGTGCATTACAACTCCAACCGGTTGGGCGTGCGCCTGTCCGGGCCTAAACCGGAGTGGGCGCGGCAGGACGGCGGCGAGGCGGGGCTGCACCCGTCCAACGTGCACGACTGCGAGTACGCCATCGGTGCGATTAACTTCACCGGCGATTTCCCGGTGATCCTTACCCGCGACGGACCGAGCCTGGGCGGCTTTGTTTGCCCGGTGACCATCGCCAGGGCGGAGCTGTGGAAGGTCGGTCAGGTAAAACCGGGCGATCGCATCCGTTTTCATCCTATCGGTTTCAAGCAGGCGCAGTCGCTGGAGCAGGCGCAGCTCGGCAGTATCGAAGCCCTGGCAGCGGTGAAGGCCATCACCCTGGCACCCCCGGATCTGATGCCGGGCACCACCGCCTCCGCCACCATAGTGGCGGCGTTACCTGCCACCGACAGTCGGCCAGCGGTGGTCTATCGCCAGGCCGGGGATGGTTACATTTTGCTGGAGTACGGCGACAACGTGCTCGATCTGGCGCTGCGGCTGCGTATTCATTTGCTGATGCAGTCGCTCAAGCAGGATGCGATCCCGGGCGTGGAGGAGTTGGCACCCGGAGTGCGATCGCTGCAGATCCGTTATGACAGCCGCATTCTCGGTCAGGCTGATTTACTCCAGCGCTTGTTGGCGCGCGAACAGGCGCTGGGTGATGTCAGCCAACTGAAAGTGCCGACGCGAACGGTTTATCTGCCGATGGCGTTTGAAGATTCCGCCACGCTGGGCGCGGTGGAACGTTACCAGCAGACGGTGCGTCCGTCGGCCCCCTGGTTGCCGAACAACGTCGATTTTATCCAGCGCATCAACGGGCTCGGCAGCCGCGAGCAGGTGCGCGACATCATCTTCGACGCCAGCTACCTGATCCTCGGGCTAGGCGACGTCTACCTGGGCGCGCCCTGTGCGGTGCCGATCGACCCGCGGCACCGTTTGCTCAGCTCCAAATACAATCCGGCGCGCACCCATACCGCCGAAGGCACGGTCGGCATCGGCGGCATGTACATGTGCATCTATGGCATGGATTCGCCGGGCGGCTATCAGTTGGTCGGACGCACGTTACCGATTTGGAACAAATTTCTCAAAAACCCGCAGTTCAACCCCGGTGAGCCCTGGCTGCTGCACTTCTTCGATCAGGTGCGTTTCTACCCGGTCAGCGAGCAGGAGCTGGATGAGCAGCGAGAGGCGTTCCGCGAAGGGCGCGCGCAGATCCGCATTGAGGACAGCGAATTCGATTTTGCCGATTACCGCCGTTTTCTGGCGGACAACGCGGAAGACATCAGCGCCTTCCAGCAGCGCCAGCAACAAGCATTCAGCCACGAAGTGACGCGCTGGCAGGCGGAAGAGGAGGAGGCCGAGGCCCAATTGTTGCCACCGCCGACGGATGAGGAAGAGGTGGATGGCGACCTGGTCAGCGCCGACCTGAACGGCAGCGTGTGGAAGATCCTGGTCGAGCCGGGGCAAAGGGTGGAAGCCGGTCAGCCGTTGATCGTGGTCGAGGCAATGAAAATGGAACTGGCGGTCACCGCGCCGCGTGCCGGGATCGTCAAGCGCATCAGTTGCCAGCAGGGGCGGCCGGTGGGGCCGGGCGATGCGCTGCTGTGGCTGGAAAACGCCAGCTGACGCTCAATCATTCACGTCGGGGCGTGGTATGTGGCCCCCACAGAGAGGCATGCGATGCAAATCACCAATAACCGCAGCAAGACACGGCCGGAGGGGCTGGCGGAACGTATCTATCTGCAGCTCAAGGACGACATTTTTGATTTTCACCTGCTGCCGGGCGATCGCTTCAGCGAAAACGAAATTGCCGTGCGTATGGACGTCAGCCGTACGCCAGTGCGTCAGGCGTTGTTCTGGCTGGAGCGCGAGGGCTACGTAGAGGTGCATTTTCGCAGCGGCTGGCAGGTGCGCCCGTTCGATTTTGCCTACTTCGAGGAGCTGTATGACCTGCGCATCGTGTTGGAGTGCGAAGCGGTAAAACGGCTGTGCGCCCGGTCAATGGGCGAGGTGCCTGAGCAGTTGGCGGCGCTCACCCGTTTTTGGATCGACGAACCGCGGCTGGAGGAGGGGAAAACCGTCTCCGTGCACGACGAGCAGTTTCATATGGCGCTGGTCGAGGCAGCGGGGAATGGAGAAATGGCGCGTATTCATCGCGATCTGACCGAGAAAATTCGCATCATCCGTCGGCTCGATTTCACCCAGGAAAGCCGGGTTGAGGCGACCTACAACGAGCACGCCGCCATTTTGCGGGCGATCTTGCAACACCGAACCGAGGAGGCGCAAACGCAGCTCAGTCACCATATTGCCGTCAGCAAGGCTGAAGTAAGAAAAATAACTCTGCATATGCTGCATCAGGCCCGGCTTCGTCAGCCATAACCCGGCGTCTTTCGAGCGGTGGCGCGGTTAGCGGCAACTCGAAATTCATAGGGGTAATTCTGCTTAACAAGGTGGGTTTTCTAACATCAACATCAGGAGTTTGAATTATGCAACGTCGTCACTTTATAAAAGCTTTTGCGTTGTCCGCCACCGTGGTCGGCATGGGTATGGCCTGGGGCGTACAGGCCGCCGACACCATCAAGGTCGGCATCCTGAGTTCGCTGTCCGGCACCATGGCGATTTCTGAAACGCCGCTGAAAGACGTGGCGCTGATGACCATCGACGATATCAACGCCAAAGGTGGCGTATTGGGTAAAAAGCTCGAACCGGTGGTGGTGGATCCGGCCTCCAACTGGCCGCTGTTCGCCGAGAAGGCGCGCCAGCTGCTGAGTCAGGACAAGGTGGCGGCGGTATTTGGCTGCTGGACTTCGGTGTCGCGCAAGTCAGTGCTGCCGGTGTTTGAAGAGCTGAACGGCCTGCTGTTTTACCCGGTGCAGTACGAAGGGGAAGAGATGTCGCCGAACGTGTTCTACACCGGTGCCGCGCCTAACCAGCAGGCAATCCCGGCGGTGGAGTATCTGCTGAGCGAAGACGGCGGAGCGGCCAAACGCTTCTTCCTGTTGGGGACCGACTACGTGTATCCGCGCACCACCAACAAGATCCTGCGCGCCTTCCTGCATTCGAAAGGGATCCAGGATAAAGACATTGAAGAAGTCTATACGCCGTTCGGTTACAGCGACTACCAAACCATTGTCGCCAACATCAAGAAATTCTCCGCCGGTGGCAAAACGGCGGTGATTTCCACCATCAACGGTGACTCCAACGTTCCCTTCTACAAAGAGCTGGCCAACCAGGGGATCAAGGCTACCGATGTGCCGGTGATTGCCTTCTCGGTCGGTGAGGAAGAGCTGCGTGGTATCGACACCAAACCGCTGGTGGGCAACCTGGCTGCCTGGAACTACTTCGAGTCGGTGGATAACCCGACCAACAAGCAGTTTGTCAGCGAATGGCGAGCCTACGCCAAGGCCCATAACTTGCCGAACTATGCCACCGCCGTGACCAACGACCCGATGGAAGCGACCTATGTCGGCATCCACATGTGGGCGCAGGCAGTTGAGAAGGCCGGAACTACCGACGTTGATAAGGTGCGCGCCGCCATGGCCGGGCAGACTTTCGCTGCGCCATCGGGCTTTACCCTGACCATGGACGCCACCAACCACCACCTGCATAAGCCGGTGATGATCGGTGAGATTGAAGGCAACGGTCAGTTCAACGTGGTGTGGCAGACCGATGCGCCGGTCCGCGCTCAGCCGTGGAGTCCGTACATTGCCGGCAACGACAAAAAGCCGGACCACCCGGTAAAAGGCGGTCGGTAAAACCCGGTTCCCCCGCTGCGGCGGGGGACTGGCTGCGTAACGCCCCATTGCGACGAGACATCCGATGAAACTTTTCTCTTTAAGCCGACTCAGGCCTCTGTGTTTTCTGCTGTGCTGCCTGCCCATGTTTGCGCAGGCGGGGCCGGCCGATGATTTTGCTGCGGCCAGCCGCACGCAGCAAGCCGCATTATTGCAAGCGTGGGCCACCGCGCCTGAGGCTTCGCGCCTGCCGCTGCTGCAAGCGTTGAAGCAGGAAAACCTGGTGATCGACCAGGCCAAACATGCCTTTGTCCAGCAGGGCGAAAACTACCAGCCCTTGTCTGGCAGCGCGGCCCCGGTCGGCACGCCGAAGAAGCTGTGGTTGAACAACCGGTTGCGCATCCTGATTGCCAACGCGCTGTCGGCGCATCGGCTGGTCAGCGAGGACCCGGCAGCGCGTTTACAGGCGGCGCAGGCCCTGCAGCGCGAGGCGCAAAGCGATCAGTTGCCGCTGCTGACCCAGCGTTTGGCGCTGGAACAAGACAGCCGGGTGCATGAGGCATTGAGCATCGCGCTGGCGAATCTGCAACTGAACGATGCCGATGCCGGGGTGCGACTCAACGCGGTGCGCTTGCTTGGCAGTTCGGGCGATCCTGAAACGCAAACGCGTCTGCAGGCGTTGACGGAGACAGACCATGAGCCAGACGCCGCGGTACGTGCCGAAGCGATGAAAAGCCTGAGCAGCGTGAAACATCGGCTGATGATCGGTGACCTGATCGGCCAGGCCTTTACCGGCCTGTCACTGGGGTCGATCCTGCTGTTGGCGGCGCTCGGTTTGGCAATCACCTATGGCCTGCTGGGGGTGATCAACATGGCGCACGGCGAAATGCTGATGCTCGGCGCCTACTCGGCTTATCTGGTTCAGGGGTTGTTTCAGCAATTTGCGCCGCAGTGGCTGGCGCTGTATCCGCTGGTGGCACTGCCGGTGGCGTTCGCCATCACGGCCTGCATCGGCATGGCGCTGGAGCGCACGGTGATCCGCCACCTTTATGGCCGACCGTTGGAAACGCTGCTGGCCACCTGGGGCATTAGCCTGGTGCTGATCCAAGGGGTACGGGTGCTGTTTGGTGCGCAAAACGTGGAGGTCGCGAACCCGGCCTGGCTGTCGGGCGGCATTCAACTACTGCCGAATCTGGTGCTGCCATGGAACCGCATTGCCGTCATCGTGTTTGTGGTACTGGTGCTGACTCTCACCTGGCTGTTGCTGAATAAAACCCGACTGGGCATGAACGTGCGGGCCGTGACGCAAAACCGTGCCATGGCCGCGTGTTGCGGTGTACCCACCGGTCGTGTCGATATGCTGGCGTTCGGGTTGGGGTCCGGCATTGCCGGGTTGGGCGGCGTGGCCTTGTCGCAGCTGGGCAACGTCGGGCCCGAGCTGGGGCAGGGTTATATCATCGACTCCTTCCTGGTGGTGGTGCTTGGCGGCGTGGGCCAGTTGGCCGGTACGGTGGTGGCGGCTTTTGGCCTCGGTATCCTCAACAAAATTCTTGAACCACAGATTGGCGCCGTGCTGGGTAAAATCCTGATCCTGGCGCTGATTGTCCTGTTTATTCAAAAGCGTCCTCAGGGGCTATTTGCCCTCAAGGGCAGGGTGAACGACTGATGAGCCAACCTTTGACTGTAACCGGGGTGCAAAAGGCCCCCCGACTGGCGCTGGGCATCGGCGGGCTGGCGTTGCTGACGCTGTTAATCATGCCTTTTCTCGCGCTGTTACCGGCGGGTCACCCGCTGGCGATCTCCACCTATACCCTGACGCTGGTAGGCAAAATTTTGTGCTATGCCGTGGTGGCGGTAGCGCTTGATCTGGTGTGGGGGTATGCCGGGTTGTTGTCTCTGGGACATGGGTTATTTTTCGCCCTGGGCGGCTATGCCATGGGCATGTACCTGATGCGCCAGGCGGCGGGAGAGGGCTTGCCGAGCTTTATGGTATTCCTGTCCTGGAGCGAACTGCCCTGGTTTTGGAGCGGCACCCAGTATTTCGCCTGGGCATTGTGCCTGATCGTGCTGGTGCCGGGCGTGCTGGCCTTCGTCTTCGGCTACTTCGCCTTCCGTTCAAAAATCAAAGGCGTCTATTTTTCCATCATGACGCAGGCATTGACCTATGCCGGCATGCTGCTGTTCTTCCGCAACGAAACCGGCTTTGGCGGTAACAACGGCTTTACCGGTTTCACCACGCTGCTGGGTTTTTCGATCACCGCGACCGGCACGCGGGTGGCATTGTTTCTGGCAACGGTGTTGTTGCTGGCGGCCAGTTTGGCGAGCGGTTTTACTCTGGCACGCAGCAAGTTTGGCCGGGTGTTAACCGCGGTGCGCGATGCGGAAAATCGCCTGACGTTTTGCGGCTACGATCCCAAAGGTTTCAAGCTGTTCGTCTGGACGCTGTCGGCGGTGCTGTGCGGCCTGGCCGGGGCGTTATATGTGCCGCAGGTGGGCATCATCAACCCCGGTGAAATGTCGCCGACCAACTCGATTGAGGCCGCTATCTGGGTGGCACTCGGCGGGCGCGGCACCTTGGTGGGGCCACTGCTCGGCGCCGGTATCGTCAACGGCGCCAAAAGTTGGTTCACCATGGCAATCCCGGAATACTGGCAGTTCTTCCTTGGCCTGATGTTTATCATCGTCACGCTGTTCTTGCCGAAGGGGGTTATCGGCCTGCTACGCAGAAGGAAATCACAATGAATTCGCTGCAAATGACCGACGAGTTGTTCACCCAGCCGTTGCCGGCGGATAAACATCGCCAGCAAACCGATCCGGTGCTGTTGCTCGACAACATCAACGTCAGCTTCGACGGTTTTCGCGCACTGAGCGATTTGTCGCTGCAGATTGGCGTAGGGGAATTGCGCTGTGTGATCGGGCCAAACGGGGCAGGGAAAACCACCTTGATGGATGTGATCACCGGTAAAACCCGACCGGACAGCGGCAGAGTGTTTTACGATCAAACGGTCGATCTGACCGCGTTGGATCCGATGCAGATAGCCCAGGCCGGCATTGGCCGCAAGTTTCAAAAGCCTACGGTGTTTGAGGCGCTGACGGTGTTCGAAAATCTTGAGATTGCCCAGAAGGCACAGAAATCGGTGTGGGCCTGCCTGCGTGCCAAGCTCAGCGGCGAGCAGCGCGACCGTATCGATGAGATGCTGAAAACCTTGCGGCTGGGCCATGAGCGACATCGGCCCGCCGGGCTGCTGTCCCACGGGCAGAAGCAATTTCTGGAGATTGGCATGTTGTTGGTGCAGGAGCCGCACCTGTTGCTGCTCGACGAACCGGCAGCCGGAATGACGGATGCGGAAACCGAGTACACCGCCGAGCTGTTCCGCGCGTTGGCGGGCAAGCATTCGCTGATGGTGGTAGAGCACGACATGGGGTTTGTCGAAACCATCGCCGATCATGTCACCGTGCTGCATCAGGGCCAGGTGCTGGCGGAGGGCTCTTTGGCGCAGGTGCAGGCCAACGAGCAGGTGATTGAAGTCTATTTGGGGCGCTGAGGAACCACTATGTTGCAAGTTAACGAGCTGAATCAATACTACGGCGGCAGCCATATATTACGCGGCCTGTCGTTTGAGGCCCGCATCGGCGAGGTGACTTGCCTGCTGGGGCGCAACGGCGTGGGGAAAACCACGCTGCTGAAATGCCTGATGGGGCTGATCCCGGCTAAAAGCGGCACCCTCAACTGGCAGGGGGTGGCCCTTAACGGCAAAAAACCGCATCAAAGGGTGCAGGCGGGCATCGCCTATGTGCCGCAGGGGCGGGAGATTTTTCCGCGCCTGACGGTAGAGGAAAACTTGCTGATGGGGCTGGCGCGTTTTTCCGGCACGGAGGCACGTAAGGTGCCGGCACATATTTATGAGTTATTCCCCGTCTTGCTGCAGATGAAAGATCGGCGCGGTGGCGATCTCTCTGGCGGGCAGCAACAGCAGTTAGCGATTGGGCGTGCGCTGGCCTGTCGGCCGCAGTTGTTGATCCTCGACGAGCCGACCGAAGGGATCCAACCTTCGGTGATCAAAGAGATCGGCGCAGTGATCAAGCAGTTGGCGGCAGGTGGCGATATGGCTATCTTGCTGGTGGAGCAGTTCTATGATTTTGCTGCCGAACTGGCAGACAGCTATCTGGTGATGTCGCGTGGCAGCATAATTCAGCGCGGGGCAGGCAGCACGATGGAGCAGGACGGCGTACGCGGGCTGGTGGCGATATAAACGTGAGGATTACCCAATAAATTGCGTACGGGTGGGATCCCGGGAGTGATGCAAAACCCTGATGATTCTTACCCAATGGATATCTTCACGAAAATAAATGAGATGCCCAGCGGCTGGCAGAACGCAGAGATCTTGCGCAATCAAGGCTAGGTTTCTGCCAAGCTGAAAATGGCTAAGATTATCAAATGCTTTATGAATATGGCTAAGGTAGTCTTCGGCGGCTTGTAATCCATACCGCTCCAGGCCATAGAAATAAATATCTTCCATGTCATCCAGCGCTTTTGGGCGGACGACTATTTTTCTTCGCATCCTTTTGTTTTACTCCGTATTCTTTCCATGAACACATCGCGATCCCACTCTAGGGCTTCGCCACTATTTTCACCTTCGGCGATCAAGCGGCGCAGTTCTTCCAGTTTTGATGCAGCGGTACGTTCGCGCAGGGTACGTACCGATTCGCGGATGACCTCGCTTGGGGTTCGGTAGTCGCCGCTGGCTACCAGGCCTTCGACAAAACCACGCAGCTCTTCACCCAGGTCTACCGTTAATGTTCTGCCCATTGTGCGCCTCCGTCCGTCATGTCTCTTTTGTAAGACTAGTTCTTACAATATAGTCACTAAGATACTCCAGGAACCGATCGACTGCAAACCTCGGTCCGTTTGGATAATCGGGGGCACACCTAAAATAATTAAGGATAATTATGAACGAAATCAATATTTCACGCCTGTCTTGTATCGTCCTGTCACTGTTTCCTGCCCTGTGGGGGATTTTCAGCCTGCTGAACAATACTGCGGATTTTGCCAATACCGCCCGGCATGCCGTGGGGCCCCTGTTGACGATGCAAAATACCTATCAGGTGCCCGGTCTGATGTGGCGTGCCATCACCGCGCCCTGGGCCGGAATGATCGGGTTGGCGTTGATTACCCTGCTGGAGTCTCTGGCCGGGATCGCGGCAACCTTGGGCATAGTGTTGATGGTGAAGCATATGGGTCACCCTTATGCGACGTTCGCCAGAGGCAAAGCCTGGGCCATGCTGGGTGCGCTATGTGCGATTGCAGTATGGGGCATCGGTTTTATGGTGGTCGCCGGCGACTGGTTTATGGCCTGGCAGGCCAAAGAGGATCCGCTGGCGGTGCAGCTGGGTGCCTTATTGTATATGGTGCCCAATACGCTGGCGCTGATGTTGTTGATGCTGCAACGGGACTCGCGATAGGCGCTGAGGGGGCGACATTTTAATAAAACTGCGGCGAAGTTCGCGAAAGTGTTGCCAAATGCTAACCTGCCGCAGTCTGTCACATTTCGTTCATAATTGTGCCATAGCATAATGACTCTTAAATAAATTGATAATAAATCAACATGTTAGATTTTTTGAGGGAACGGGCATGAGCGATAAACCACAGAATGATTTGCCGCCGTCGGCGCAGGATCAACAGCAGCAACCGAGCAACCCGGCGCGTCGCCGCTTTTTGGCGGGGGCGACGGCATTGGGCGTTGGCGCCTCCATTGCCCCCTTGGCCGGAGCCGCGGCGGAGGGAAACAAAAAAGTGCTGCTAAACGCTTTGCCGCAAAGTGCGCAAAACTCATTGCTGCGGCGCTATGTGAAGAATGTGGTGGTGATTTACGCCGAAAACCGCAGCTTCAACAACCTGTTCGCCAATTTCCCCGGGGTAGAAAAACCGCTGTCGGCGCTCAAGCCGGAGTAGTACCAGCAGCGCGATCGCGATGGTCAACTGCTGGATACGCTGCCGCCGATCTGGAAAGGCCTGGTGCCGAAGGCTCAGGAAGTCGGGCATGTTAACTACAAAATCGACGAAGATGCGGTTTTTACCACTCAACTGCCGAATCAGCCGTTTGTGCTGACCGGGCCGCAGGGCGAAAACCTGCCGCATGGCGTGGTAACCCGCGATCTGTGGCACGTGTTTTATCAGAACCAGATGCAGATCAACGGCGGCAAAAATGACAAATTCGTCGCCTGGGCCGATTCCGGTGCTCTGACCATGGGCTATTACGGCGACGGTGCATACAACCTGCGGCTGTGGACGTTGGCGCAGGAGTTTACCCTGTGCGATAACTTCTTCCAGGGGGCGTTTGGCGGCTCCTTCCTCAACCACCAGTATCTGATTTGCGCCCGCCCACCGTTTTATCCCGACGTGCAAAATTCTGTCGCCAAAGACGGCATTGCTCAGCTTGAAAGCGACGACGTGACGGACTGGCGTTTGAAGCCGCTGAGCGATTCGCCGGTCAGCGCTTCATTCGGCATTCCGCTGTTCGGCAAAAGCCTGCTGACGCCGGACGGTTACGCGGTCAATACCATGGCGCCGCCGTACTGGCCGTCATGGACGCAGGATGAGAAAGATCCGACGCTGGCGGATGCCACCATGCCCAACGTTATGCCGCCACAGCAACACCCGCACATTGGCGATTTGCTCAGCCAGAAAGGGATCGATTGGGCCTGGTACGCCGGTGGCTGGCAGTACGCGCTGGACAACCGCAAAGATCAGGGCGATTTTCCCGGCGCACCGGATTTTCAGTATCATCATCAGCCGTTCAATTACTTCGAAAATCTGGGGCCGGCCAACCCGCAGGCGCGCGAAGCCCATTTGCGTGATGGCGGTATTGGCGATTCAACCAGCGGCAATAAATTCCTGGCAGCGGTGGAAGCGGGCACCTTGCCGCCGGTCGCTTTCTACAAGCCACAGGGCAACCTCAATATGCACGCCGGCTATTCGGATGTCGAAGCCGGTGACCGCCATATTGCCCATATCATCAACAGCCTGCGTAACGGCCCGCAGTGGGACAACAGCGTGGTGGTGATTACCTTCGATGAAAACGGTGGCTGGTGGGATCACGTTGCACCGCCGCAGGGGGATCGTTGGGGACCTGGCTCGCGCATCCCGGCGTTGGTGATCTCACCGTTCGCCCGCAAGGGATATGTCGATCACCAAGTGTACGATACCGGATCCATCTTGCGATTCATCAGTCGGGTGTTTGATTTGCCAACGCTGGAAGGGCTGACCGAGCGCGATAAGGCAATGGCGACGCGTGGCCAGAAACCCTTGGGGGATCTGACCGGCACGCTGGAGTTTCCGGGTTAACTGAACGCATCAAGGCTGGCGTTACAGCGCTTTCGACATATACCAGATGCCGATGGAACCTTGGGCGCTGGTGTAGCAGGTCTCGCCGCAAATGCTCAGCCCCTGACGTTGGTAAAAAAGTTGGGCGCTGGTGTTGCGCTTTAGCACCTCCAGCCACAGCGTTGTCTGTTGGCGTTCGAGCGCCCGCTGCTGTACCTGTTCAAAAAAACGTTGGCCGTAACCCCGGCCGGCATATTCCGGCAGGAAATAGATTTTCTGCAGCTCTGCGCCCGTCTGTTGAGTGGGCGCCAGCAGGCTGTTGAAGTTCAGCCGTGCATAGCCCGCCAGACGCTCGTCTTCATAGCCCAACAGCCAGCACACGTCCGGATCCTGCAGGGTCTGCTCCAGAGCTTCGACCGCAAAGTCCTGAGCCAAAAAAGCATCCAATTCCGCTTGATGGTGCCAAAGTTCGCCAAAATGGGCCTGATAAGTACGAATACCGACGTCACGAACTAGCGCTAAATCATGGCGTAAAGCCTGGCGAATACTGAACATGTAGACCTCTTGGTGGATAGGAACAGGGCCGTTGGCGAGGATTTAGACAATCTGTCGCATACGATATATACTCAATATACTCAATATCCGCATACCGGAGGGAGTATGACCGAGAAACAACACACCCACCGTCGACAGGGGCATCGCGTGGCCATGCAGATGCTCACTGCCGATCAGCTACAGCATCTTAAGCCAAGTAACGGTTCGACGCGATTCCTGGTAGTTGAAATTGATCCCGATGCCCATCAACCGAAAGCGAGAGGCCGGGGTAACGTCGGTAATAGCGCTTTGCGTAAAAAATTGACGGACATGGTCAATGACCCCGCGGTGGATCCGAATACGGCGATGCAAATGCTGGAGATTGCGTGGGATATGGTGACAAAGTCTGCTGGAGTGAAGGTTCCGGTAACTGCAGTCGACATTGAAAGCGAAGGCAGTAAACCTGACGCCGATATTTTTGCCGGTTTTGACGAATTCAGAGCCCGAAATGAAGAGCGGAAACAGGATCTTCGCCATTATATTTTGGCAGATGCCACCTGGCTGACGTCATCCGATCTTTCCGACAAGGCGGGTTTCAAAAATCGTAACCGCAGCGCCGGGCCAAATGGGTGGAAGCAACGCGGAAAAATTTTTGCGATTAACGTTGAGGGCCACGACCGTTATCCGGCTTACGCGCTGGATGAGGCTTACCAGCCGCTAAAAATCCTTAAAGAGATATTGCCCCTGTTCGGCGAAACTGCCAGTCCATGGTCGATTGCGAGTTGGATGGGGACGACGAATAGCTGGCTGGGAGGCAAAAAACCCAAAGACGTACTGAAGCAACAGCCTGCCGCGGTTTTGCATGCCGCCCTTAAAGAAAAGGCGGGGGCGCAGCATGGCTGATGAGTTAATGCCGCCGGCCGGAAAGATCAATATCAACAAGAGAACCCTTAAGGCAGGGACCCCGCTATATCGTATCCACAGAGAAAAATACGCCGGCGACGCTTTTAATGGCAGCACGGAGGGAGATGCGCGGTTCAGCCCGATTCGCGATCAAAGTAATAAAGTTATCGCAACCGTTTATGCTGGTGACAATACCAAAGTAGCCCTGTGCGAAGTGCCTTTGCACGATCTCGATTTCTCGCTGCGACATGTCGGGTTTAATGTTGGACGGCTGGCGGGGTTGGTCCACACTGAACTGATAGTGAAGGCCGAGTTGCAACTTGCCGTCCTGGATCAACCTGGTTTGGCCAAGATGAGGGCGTCTAAAAAAGTTGCGCATTGTGACGCCGTACACTATCCGGTGACGCGTAAGTGGGCTGAGGCTATTCATGCGCAACACAAGGAAATTCAGGGATTAGTTTGGCCGTCAAAACAGCATCCGGGCAATGCCTATGTTCTGTTTGGCGACCGCTTTAATGGAAACGAGTTATCTATTGCTGTTAACACGGTATCAGTAACAGATAAAAGCGTTTTAATACATCTATTCGAACTGGCCGATAGCATGGGGATTACGCTTCTGGAGGGGGATTGAGCACGCCAATATTATCGGTTTAGCATTTTTCCTCTCTTCTTCCTGATTCTGGCAGAGCACGATCAGTCCAAATGCTTCGGCGTTTCGCGCCTGAACCCCAGACCGATGATCCGGCCAAATAAATGTGGCAACCAACGGCTGTTGCCTACCCGGGCCATCAGTTTGGAGCCCTCACTTGCGCGGCGTTTTTTCGGCCGGCGCTGGCTCATTTTGATTTGCAGAAACTGGGTGGCTTTGGTGGGGAAATTGCGGCGGCGCTGTACCTGCAGCAGGTGTTTTAGCTGCAAGCGCTGGCTGCGCAGCGGGGCAATGATTGCGTTGGCGGTTGCGACCGCATCCTGAATTGCCAAATTCACCCCAACGCCGCCGATGGGTGACATGGCGTGCGCGGCATCGCCTATGCACAGCACGCCCGGCTTGGCCCACTGATCCAGACGATCGATGCGGATGCTGAGCAGCTTCACCTGTTCCCAACTGACGATCGTCTGCAGGCGATGATCCTGGAACGGCGCCACCTCGGCAATCTGCAGCAAAAAATTCTCCAGCCCATCTTGTTGGATCGCCTCGAAACTGCCTTTGTCGATCGAATAGCCGCACTGCCAGTATTCACCCCGGTCGATCATGATGAAGTTTTGCTTCGGCCCGGTGTGGCCCATCGACCAGGCCGGGTCGCCGACCTTTTTATCGATCTTCATCCATAACACGTCGCGCGGTGAGCCAAAGCTGTGGCTGCTGAGAGAAGCCTGTTCGCGCACCACCGAGTTGCGTCCGTCGGTACCTATCACCAACTGGCAGCGAACGCGGATCGGCCCTTCGGGCGTGTCCGCCAGCACGCCGCAGACCTGGCCGCGATCGTACAACAGCTGGTGTACCTGCGCGGACTTGATCAGTGTGAATTCGGGAAAGGCGGCGGCCTTTTCTGCCAGAAAGTTGAGAAACTCCCATTGCGGCATAAAGGCGATAAATTTGCAGCGGGTAGGCAGATGTGTGAAGTCGGCCAGCCGAATGTCACGTCCGGCGATCTCGGCATGCAGCGTTTCTGCACGCTGGTGTGGCAGAGCCAGTAATTCTTCCAGCAGGCCAAGCTGATACATGATTTCCAGCGTTGAGGGGTGAATGGTATCGCCGCGAAAATCACGCAAAAAATCGGCGTGTTTTTCCAGCACCATCACGTTAATGCCGGCCCGTGCCAACAGATAGCCGAGCATCAGCCCGGCGGGGCCGCCGCCAACGATACAACAACGGGTGACATAAGGCGTGATCAGGGACTGTGGCATAGCGGTGACCTCAACGAGTCGCATCCTGCAAATCGTTATTGAAAACTTTATTTTGATAATGATTATCAATATCAAATATGACTGTCAACCCGTGGCACTGTGTGGTCAAAGAGGGAAAACCGATTTTTTTGGCCCGTGCTCGCCTGGCTTCAGGCTTTACCTCATCCTGAATGGCTGCCCGTCGTCACCGGTGGGCAGCGAGAAGAGTATTCCCGAACGCCTTGCTGAAAGCGGTTGACCCGCGATGCCTGACGCGCCATCTTTATCCATAAATCGGTATTATTTTGCTTAATGGTTCTTAAAAACGGGACGGTCAGCATGGGGCGTGTCACCTTTGATCTGGAAGATCTGCGCAGTTACGTTACCGGTATTGAGTTGGGCAGTTTCGCTAAAGCGGCGGAGCGGCTGGGGCGTTCAACCTCGGCGGTCAGCGCACACCTGAAAAAGCTGGAGCAACAGGTTGGCACCCCCATTTTGCGCAAGGTCGGGCGCAACATGGTGATGACCGAAGCCGGCGAGACATTGCTGGGCTATGCCCGCCGGCTGCTGGAGCTGAACGAGGAGGCTGCCGCGGCGGTGCGCGGGCTGGATTTGCATGGCAGAGTGCGATTGGGGTTACAGGAAGACTTCGGGGAAACCTTTTTGCCGCAGGTGTTGGGCAGTTTCACTCGCGCGCATCCGCGTGTGCGCATCGAAGCGCGGATCGCCCGCAATGCCGAGCTGATCGACTGGGTATTGAAAGGGGAGCTGGATTTGTCACTGGCGTGGGACGGGGGCATCAGCACGCCATTTCACCAGGCGCTGGGGCAAAGGCAAATGCACTGGATCGCCTCGCCTGATTTTGATCTGTCGCTCTGGCGCAGTGGGCATGAACCGCTGCCGCTGGTGATGTTCGACGCCCCTTGCCTGATGCGCAGCGCGGCGACGCAGGCATTGGATCGTGCCGGGATTGCGTGGCGTGTCGCCTTTACCAGCCGTAGCCTGAATGGCGTATGGGCTGCCGTCAGCGCCGGGCTGGGAGTGACGGTACGCACCGATGCCGGGCTGCCGTCGGGATTATCCCTTTTGCCGCCCGGCATGTTACCGGCGTTAAGCCCGCTTGGCGTGGTGTTGCATCGCGCACAAGAAACCCCGGCGGCGGCCATTCAGCGGTTGGCGCAAATCGTGGCCGACAGAATCAAAGACTAGTCCTGCTCGATCGGCTGATTGCCGCTCAGTGCGCCCCATTCGGTCCAGGCGCCGTCGTACAGTTTCACCTGGTCTGCACCAAGTGACAGCAGGCCAAACGCCAGAACGGCTGCGGTTACCCCGGAGCCACAGCTGGTGATGATGTGCCCGTTGAGATCGACGCCCTTGTCGCTGAACGTTTTCTTGAGGGCTTCCAGCGATTTGAAACGGCCGTTTTCCAGCAGTTCGCCGTAAGGAATATTGATGCTGCCGGGAATATGGCCACGGTGCAGGCCGGGGCGCGGCTCTGGGGCTTCAGCGTAAAAACGCGGCGCGGCGCGTGCGTCGAGGATCTGCACCTGCGTGTTCAGCGCCTGTTCCACCTGCTGCATAGTGACCACCGCGTCTGCATTGAAGCGGGCGTTGAAGGTTTGCGGTGGGCGTTGCGTCGCGCCGGTTTCCAGCGGTTGTCCCAAGGCAGTCCAGCCGTTGAGGCCTTCGTCCAGCACATAAACCTGCTGTGCGCCAAAGTTACGGAAAGTCCACCAGCCGCGCGGGGCGGAGAACTGATTGCCCTCGTCATAGAACACAATGGTCTGCCGGTCGCTGATACCTAACTTGCCCGCCGCCGTGCTGAAGGCTTCCGCCGTGGGTAGCATATGCGGCAGATCGGTGTTTTTATCCGCGACGTCATCGATATCGAAGTACACCGCGCCCGGGATATGACCGCGTTCAAATTCGGCAAGCATATCTTTTTTCGGAACCAGGCCGACCGGAGACATTCTGACATCGACCACAACCAGATTTTCATCGTTGATATGTTGTGCAAGCCATTGGGGTGTAACCAGAAACGGAGAGTTCATCGTCATTGTTCGCCTGTGGTGAAAACGGGTTTTCACTATACACCAGTGCGCACTTCGATGAGGTAAGATGTTAGCTCAATGGCGAAAACGGGAGCCTGACGCGATGACGGATAAGCATTTTGGCGGTGCGAAAATTGCGTTGTTGTACGGCGACAGCGTGCTGACCTATCAGCGAGACGACAAGCCCGACATTCCCTGGCCTGGCTGTTGGGATCTGCCCGGTGGTGGGCGCGAAAACGGCGAAACTCCACTGCAATGTGTGCAGCGGGAAACCCTGGAAGAGTTCGGCCTGCGGATTGCTGCGGGGCAGGTTCGTCACCAGCAGCGCTACGAGGGGATTTTCGCCGGCTATCCACCGACCTGGTTTATGCTGGGCGAAATCACCACACGACAGATTGCCGCCATCCGCTTTGGCGATGAAGGGCAGCGCTGGCAGATTATGGCTCTCGACCGCTTTATCCACCACCCGCAGGGGATCTCGCATCTTCAACGGCGGCTGGCGGAGCACCTGCAGCGTTAGGGGCGTTCCTCGGCCTCCACCCGGGCGATCAGCGCCTCCAACTGACGGTCGGAATAGACCTCAATGCCATTCTGACGCAGCAGCTCGGCGGTGACGCCGCTGCCGGGTTTGGTCTGGCCGCTGAAAGAACCGTCGTAGATAAATTGGCTACCGCAGGACGGGCTGCCGTCGGTGAGCAGGGCAAAGCGGCAGCCGTGGCGCCGTGCGGTTTCCAGGGCCAGATGGGCGCCAAGCAGGTAATTGTCGGTGACGTCACCGCCGCTGATCTCCATAACCCGAGCCCGTTGCGCGAGCACCGTGGCCCCTTCGGCGGCCGGCGTGATTTCTGCTGAGGGACGTGGCGTGGAGAAACCGGCGGCCAGTTCCGGGCAGCAAACCACCAAACGGCCTTCGCGCTGCCAGCGCAGAAGGGTGGGATGGGGCAACGGTTTATCGGAACCGTTATAGCGAACTTTAAAACCGGCCAGGCAGGCGCTGAATAAAATTTTTGACGGCATGGGTCTGTCTCTGTCGCAGTAGCGAAAGCGTGGCACAGGCGGCCCACGCGCGCGGCTTTAACATAGCAGAATCAGCCCGCCGAGGGCAGGGCCAAACGGTTAATCTCCACCGGTTCAAGAATGCGCAAGTCTGTCTCACGCCGTGCCACGGCCAACATTGCCAGTCCGATACGTTCGGTGGTGGTGACCTGATTGGGGAACAGCCGTTGGGCACCAAACCACAGCGGTTTAAAAAGCCGGTACAGCAGGTCATAAAGCCGGGTTCGGGAGCGGATGCCGTGCAGTGGCACGATAACGCCGGGGCGGAACATCACCGCATGGAACGGCAGCGCCAACAAGGCATTTTCGGTAGCGCCCTTGACCCGCGCCCACATGCTGCGGCCTTGCTCGCTGCTGTCGGTGCCGACGCCGGAGACGTAAATAAAGACCATGTTCGGGTTTAACCGAGCCAGGGGGCGGCCTGCGGCCAGCGTCAGATCGTAAGTCAGGGCACGGTAGCGTGCTTCGCTCATGCCGGCGGAAGATACGCCAAGGCAGAAGAAGCAGGCGTCGTAACCGCTGAGCTGAGTCTCCACGGCGGACAAATCACTCAGATCGGACAACGTCAGTTGGCGGAGCCTGGCATCGCTTTGCGTCAGTTCACTGCGGCCGATGCTCAGCACTTCCGTCACCTGCGGATCGAGCAGACATTCGCGCAGTGCGCCTTGCCCCACCATGCCGCTGGCGCCGAATATTATCACTTTCATAACCTGTTCTCCTGACGCCCGGCCATGCGTTGATGACGCCAGCGGTTCGGCGTTTGGGATTCCCATTGCATAAAGGCACGGCTAAACGAATTCAGTTCTTCGAACCCCAGCACGAAGGCAATTTCACCGGGTTCCAGATCGGTGTCCGACAGCAGATGGCAGGCCGTACGGTGGCGGGTTTTATCTAACAGTTGCTGATAGCTATAGCCGTGCTGTTGCAGACGACGCTGCAGGGTGCGTGGGCTGAGGTACAGCTCGGCAGCCACGCTGTTCACGCTGGGTCGTTGTCCGCGCATGCTACGGGTGAGGATCGCCATCACCTGCGCGGGCAAACTGTCGTCCTGCTCGACCTTGGCCAACTCGGCTTCCAGCCCGGGCAGCAGCACGGCCAGCATGTCCTGGTTATAGGTGATAAAGGGCTGCCGCATCAGCGCACGGTCAAACACCAGCACGTCCAACGGGGCATCGAAGCGGATCGGACAGCTAAAATGGCGCAGCAACGGTGAGGCAGGATCGTGGTGCCGCGTCAGTTCAATCGCCCTCGGTTGAATTGCCATGCCGGTGCCACGACGGCACAGGGTGGTGATGGACGCAAACATGGCGTCCACCAACAGCTCAGGGGCATGACCTTCGGCCATGGTCCAGCGGGTGTGCAACCGCACGGCCTCACCGTCCTCCGTCAGCGTCAGTTCTTCGGGACACACCAGCCGCTTGTAGCGGGCGACTTTTTGTAAGGCCTCCCCCAGCGTCGCCGAATGCAGCGCCGCGACCGAAGCGATATCGTAATGTTCCGGCGCAACGTCGCTGCCGAGGCGAAGACCAAAGGCCGTATCGTCGGTCAGGCGCGGCAGCGCCTGCCAGATATCAAAGAACTGCCTGGTGGAAAGCTTGACCTTTTCGCGCCCGTGGCTGAGCAGCCCGCTGGGGAGGCCGGCCAGTTGACCAAGCTTTTCAACATCCACTCCCAGCGCGTTGAGACGGATGGCTAATGCGCTGGAGACCGGGATTTGATCGCTGCTCATGGTATTCCTTATGATTTGCCGGCCACCAACGCCGCCATGGTTTCGTGATCCGGTTGGCTATCGTCCCGGTCGGTGCTCAGGCTGAGGTAGCGGAATTTGGTATCTGCCGCTTCACGTTCGGCCTGCACCTGTCCGGCGATAAACACCGCATCGCTGCCGAGCAACAGGCGCAGCGGGGGTTCATCCAGCTCTGCGAGCTGCAAGATAACCTGCGCGGCCTTGGCCGGGTCGCCGGGTTGATGGCCATTATGCTGTTGCAAGTAGTCTAGCATGGGCCCAAGCGTTGCCTGATAAGCGGCGCTGACAGGAGCGATGGTCATTGATGAACCGGCCCAGTCGGTGCGGAAACCGCCGGGTTCAACCAGGGTCACTTTTACGCCGAAGGGCGCAATTTCTTTTGCCAGCGATTCGGAGAAACCTTCGACTGCCCACTTGGCCGTGTGGTAAGCGCTCAGGCCCGGCACGCCAAGGCGTGCGCCTATGGTGGAGATCTGAATGATATGGCCGCTGCCCTGTTGACGCAGCACCGGTAGCGCCGCGCGGGTGACGTTAAAAACGCCATAGAAATTGGTGTCGACCTGGGCGCGGAAATCGGCTTCATCGGCATCTTCCACCGGCGCGATGTTGCCATAACCGGCATTGTTGACCACCACGTCCAGGCGGCCGAAGCTGTCTAATGCAGCCTGCACCGCGCCTTTGGCCGCGCTGGCGTCGGTGACGTCCAGCGCCACGGTGACCACTTGTTCACCGTACTGTTCCACCAGCGGCTGCAGCTGCTGCGGTTGGCGTGCGGTAGCAACCAGACGGTGCCCGGCGGCCAGCACCGCCTGCGCCAACTGCAGGCCCAAACCGCGTGAACTGCCGGTAATTAACCATACCTGAGACTGAGACATAACCACCTTCCTGTACCTGCTTGTTGAGGAGGTTCTACTTTAGGAGGTTAGTCTGTGCGCGGATAATCCGATTGCGACAGAGTTTAATCCGATCGCGCCAATGTGTTTTCGCGCTCCGTCGAAGGTACCGGCATCAGCATTTGGATCGTCGCGCCGACCCGTAGCACCGCCTGTTCGATCTCTGACGTCAGTTTGGGCGCGTAGTTGATGCGCAGGCAGTTGCGGTATTTGCCGGAGGCGGAAAAGATGCTGCCGACGGCGATTTGCACGCCCTGTTGCTCCAAATGGCGATTCAATCGCAGGGTATCAAACTCTTCATCCAGCTCAATCCACAGCATAAAGCCGCCGCGCGGCTGGCTGACGCGGGTGCCGGGCGGGAAATACTTCATAATCCACCCGGTCATCACGTCCCGGTTTTGCTGGTAGCGGAGACGCATGCGCCGCAGGTGTTGCAGATAGTGGCCGTGACGGATGAATTCGGCAATCGCCAGCTGTGGCTGGGTGGCGGTAGAACCGGTGCCGATGTATTTCATGTGCAGCACGCGTTCCAGATAGCGACCAGGGGCAATCCAACCGATACGCAGCCCGGGAGCCAGCGTTTTGGAAAAAGAGCTGCACAGTAGCACCCGGCCGTCATCGTCGAAGGATTTGATGGTGCGAGGCCTTGGGTATTGGTAGGCGATATCACCGTATACGTCGTCTTCGATGATCGTCACATCGTAGCGCTGCGCCAGCATCAGCAAACGCCGTTTACGCTCCTCCGGCATAATGTAACCCAAGGGGTTGTTGCAGTTGGGCGTCAACAGAATGGTTTTCACCGGCCACTGCTCCAGCGCCAGTTCCAGCGCCTCCAGGCTGATACCGGTCAGCGGATCGGTAGGGATTTCCAGCGCCTTCATACCCAGCCCTTTCAGCGTCTGCATGGTGCCGTGGAAGCAGGGTGAATCCACCGCCACGATATCCCCCGGCTGACACACGGCGCGCAGGCCGGTAAAAAGCGCTTCGTGGCAGCCGGTGGTGATCACCAACTGGTCGGCGCTAATCTGGCAACCGGAATCCAGCAGTAGCCGGGCGATTTGTTCACGCAAGCTGATAACGCCTTGAATGCTGTCATAGAGCAGGCTGCGCAGATCGCCGTGACGGCCCATGGTGCCCAGCGCTTTGGTCAATGGCTTCAGCGTAGGTTCGCTGATATCCGGCATGCCACGGCCGAGCTGGATCACGTCTTCGCTCGGCTTATTACGGATCAGTTCCAGTACCTGCTCCCACTGCGAAATATCTACCGGCCGCTGCACCGGGCGGGTGACGGCGGGAAGCTCGGCCAGAGTGCGTCGCCTTTGTACGAAATAGCCGGATTTGGGGCGTGCTTCCACCAGATGGCTCTCTTCCAGCAGGCGATAGGCCTGTTGCACCGTGCTGATGCTGACGCCGTGTTCCAGGCTTAGCGTGCGGACCGACGGCAGACGATCGCCGGCCGGATAGAGACCCTGTTCGATGCGTTGGCTGAGGATCGCGGCCAGCGTGGCGTAGCGTGTCATACAGATACCCAAGGCGAGAGTGGTTAAGGAAAATACCGGTACAGATGAGAATAAATTAGACCATTCAGACAGGCAGAGACAGCTTTTGTATGGAAAAAATATCACCGCCGTGAATCTGTATTGTTTTTCGCCCGCACAGCATCATTGCCCCCGAGGCTGAATAGAAGGAGGAGCCCTGATGAGCGTTTCTGTCGAAAGCGAACCGGTACAACGCCGGGCGATATTTCCACTCTGGCGACTGTACCTGCAACGTTACCGCACCCGTAGGTGTTTGTTGCAGTTGGACGAAGCTCAACTGGCGGATATTGGCCTGTCACGCGCACAGGCAATGAAAGAAGGGCGTAAGCCTTTTTGGAGGGCGTAGATGTTGAAATTGCTGGGTAAGGCCTCGTCGATCAATGTGCGCAAGGTACTGTGGACCAGTCACGAGCTGGCGTTGCCGCTGACCAGAGAAGACTGGGGCAGTGGTTTTCGCTCCACACAAACCGCGGAATTTTTAGCCCTCAACCCCAACGGCCTGGTGCCGGTGTTGATTGACGGCGAACGGGTGCTGTGGGAATCCAACACTATTTGCCGTTATCTGGCGGGCCGGGAAGGGCGTCAGGATCTGCTACCGACAGAACCGGGCGCGCGGGCCGAGGTGGAAATCTGGATGGACTGGCAGGCTACCGAACTCAATAACGCCTGGCGCTATGTTTTTATGTCGCGAGTTCGCCAGGATGCCGCTTATCAGGACCCGCAGCGGCTGGCGGCGGCGGAACGGGAGTGGAACAGGTTAATGGGCATGCTCGAACAGCATTTGGCGCAGGGGAAAACTTATATTGCTGGCGCGACCTTTAGCCTGGCAGACGTGGTGATTGGGGTGTCGCTGAATCGTTGGTTGATGACCCCCTTTGTACGTCCGGATTACCCAAGATTGCAGGAGTATTGGCAACGGCTGAAACAGCGGCCGGGCTTCTTGCTGTACGGTGCCAACGGTTTGCCGTGATATGAAATAAAATATTCATTTTGGCTTGGTATCTCTGAGCAGAAGCCGCCGCGTACCTTTGAGACCGTCTCGTTGCATTCCCGTCTGCAAGGTTTCATGAACGGCATCACGGATATGAGTTTTATTTTCCTCTTTGCTTGTTATTGAAATTTATATTTCATATAACCGTACCGCAGATGGCGCGTTTCATTGAGTGGCGCGCTGACCAGATTACGGATACGGGCAACGGGAGAGGGTGATGAAACAGGTACGCGTTGGTTTAATTGGCACCGGCTACATTGGGCGCTGCCATGCTATTGCTTATGCGCAGGCTGCCACGGTATTTCCACTGAAGGGTGAACTGGTGTTGGAAATGCTGGCGGAAGTGACGCCGGAGCTGGCGCAGCAGCGCGCTGCGGAATTTGGTTTCTCTCGCTCGACCGCCGACTGGCGCCAGCTGGTGGCAGATCCGGCTATTGACGTGGTGGATATCTGCGCGCCAAATTTCCTGCATAAAGAGATGGCGCTGGAAGCGATTCGCCACGGCAAACACGTTTATTCTGAAAAGCCGCTGGCGTTGGACGCCAAAGACGCCGCTGAAATGGTGCAGGCCGCTCGCGCCAAGGGGGTTAAAACGCTGGTGGGTTTCAACTATATGAAGAACCCGACCAGCCAGCTGGCGCGCGAAATTATCGCCAATGGCGAGATTGGCGAAGTGGTGCATTTTTACGGCACGCACAATGAAGATTATCTCGCCGATCCGCGAACGCCTATCGACTGGCACTGTCGCAAGGCCACTGCCGGGTTAGGCGCGTTGGGCGATTTGGCGGCGCATATCGTTAACATGGCGCATTACCTGGTGGGTGATATCGTGGCGGTCTCCGGCGATATGCAGACCATCATCAAACAGCGCCCGGACGCGAAAGACCCTACGCTGATGCACCAGGTGGAAAATGAGGATCAGGCCAGCGCGCTGGTGCGTTTTGCCGGTGGCGCCATGGGCACCATCGAGACTTCACGCATTGCCTGCGGGCGCAAGATGGGGCTGACCTACGTGGTTACCGGAACCAAGGGCACGTTGAGTTACACCCAGGAGCGAATGGCGGAGCTGAAGCTGTATCGTCACGATGAGCCGGCGGAGCGTCAGGGGTTTAAAACGCTGTTGGCAGGACCGAAGCATCCGGATTACGCCGCCTTCTGTATTAGCGCAGGGCACGGCATCGGTTTTAACGATCAGAAAACGGTAGAGATCCGCGACCTGGTTAACGGCATTGCCGCCGGTGATCGTATGTGGCCGGACTTTGAGGAGGGCTGGAAAGTCTCTTGTGTTCTGGATGCGATAGCCGCTTCCGCCGAACAGCGGCGTTGGCTGGAAATCAACCGCGACTGATCCCAGGGACTCTGATGCTCGCAAGCTGCGAGCATCAGAAGTTAGTGGGTCAATAAGTTAATTTGTTACTAGCTTAATAAGTTGCCAGGCTAGTAACTTGGTGATTAAAAGGCAAAGCAAGAACAACCGAATGCGCCCCAAAAGGCATGGTCGTCTGAAACAGGAATGCTGGAACGGCGGGCGACGTCATGTTGATGCGCGTGCACGCCACAAGGGCCGCAACACTGGTGCGCCTGGCTCAGCACCCCGACTCGGGTCGCGGCTGAAGGGGGAGCAGAGCGATAATGCCCCGGCACCTGCGTTACCGGCGACCAGTCCGGCAGCACCGGGATTGCCGGCGGCGCCAGCGGTGAGAAACTACCGGCGGCGTAAACCACCTTGCCGTCCACCACCGTCATCACCGATTCAATCCCCTTGATCTGCTCCTCGGGGATGCTGAAATAATCCTGCGACAGCACGGCCAAATCGGCCAACTGACCGACCTTAATCTGCCCTTTCTTACCCTGTTCGGTTGAGAACCAGGCGCTGCCCTGGGTCCACAGCATCAGTGCCGTTTCGCGATCCAAGCGCGCACTGTCGTCGTACATCGCCATACCGCCAACGGTACGGCCGGACACCAGCCAATACAGCGCCGTCCACGGGTTATAACTGGCCACGCGGGTGGCGTCGGTGCCTAACCCAACCGGCAGTTCGGCCGCCAGCATTTTCGCGACCGGAGGCGTCTGTCCGGTGGCTTCTTTGCCGTAGCGTTCGGCAAAATACTCCCCCTGAAACGCCATTCGGTGCTGCACGGCAATGCCACCGCCCAGGGCTTTCACCCGTTCGATATTGCGTTCGGAGATGGTTTCCGCGTGGTCGAAGATCCAGTGCAGGCCGTTGAAGGGAATATCGCGGTTCACCTTTTCGAACACGTTCAGCATGCGGCTGATGGACTCGTCGTAGGTGGCATGCAGACGGAATGGCCAGCGGTGCTCGACCAGATGACGTACCACGCGCTCGAGCTCGTCCTCCGTCCCTTCCGGCAGATCCGGACGCGGCTGGAGGAAATCCTCGAAGTCGGCGGCGGAGAATACCAACATCTCGCCGGCACCGTTATGACGGTAAAAATCGGTACCCTGGCCCGGTTTCAGCATGTCGGTCCACAGTTGGAAATCTTCCAGCTCCTGCTTCGGTCGCTGGGTGAACAGGTTATAGGCGATACGCAGAGTCAGCTGTTTCTTCTCGTGCAGCTCGGAAATCACCTGATAGTCATCGGGATAATTCTGGAAGCCGCCGCCGGCGTCGATGGCGCTGGTCAGGCCAAGGCGATTGAGCTCGCGCATAAACTGGCGGGTGGAATTGACCTGTTGCTCAAGCGGCAGCTTTGGCCCTTTGGCCAGCGTGGCATACAGGATCATGGCATTGGGCTTGGCAATCAGCATTCCGGTTGGGTTGCCGTTGCCATCGCGCTGGATCTCGCCCCCCGGCGGGTTTGGCGTATCTTTGGTGTAGCCCACCACTTTCAGCGCCGCTCGGTTGAGTAAAGCGCGATCGTACAGGTGCAGAATAAACACCGGGGTATCCGGCGCCGCCTGATTGATTTCGTCCAGCGTCGGCATCCGCCGCTCTGCGAACTGGAATTCGGTCCAGCCGCCGACCACCCGCACCCATTGTGGACTGGGGGTGCGCAGCGCCTGCTCTTTCAGCATGCGCAGCGCGTCGGCCAACGACGGCACGCCTTCCCAACGCAGCTCAAGATTGTAGTTCAGACCGCCGCGTATCAGGTGCAGGTGCGAGTCGTTAAGGCCGGGGACGGCGGTGTGACCGTGCAGGTCAATCACCTGGGTTTCAGGCCCTGCGTGCTGCATAACGTCGTTTTCACTGCCGACGGCGAGGAATTTACCGTCGCGGATAGCGACCGCCTGAGCGGTTGGCGCCTCGCGATCGACAGTGTGAAATTTACCGTTGGTGATAATCAGGGAAGCGGTGTTAGTCATAACGTTCTCCAGGCAGGCCGCCTAACGGCGGGTGAGCCATTGATGAAATAGACGAGTCACTATTGGCATCCAGAGGTAAACCACCAGGGCGACTACGGTGGCGTCATTGAGAAAATGGCCGGCCAGCGTGCCGTTCAACGGTGGCCACAGTTTGCCCCAGACCCAAGGCACCAAGTTGGTGGATGGGAAAATCACCAGCAGGGTGATCAAAAACTGTTTCCACTGGGCGGGTTGGCGGGTATTGGCGCTCGGCGGCGTGAACCAGAATTCTGCACCGGGCCGAATTTCAATGCTGTCGCTCTCCAGCAGCAGCGGTGAAACCTCCTCGACGTAGCGTTTGCGCAGCGGTGAGTTAACCCACTGGGACAGATTGTCGAGGTTGTCAAAACGGACCAGTACGGTGTAGGCCTGTTCGTTGCCGCTGGGGCGGATCACGTTAACGCCCAGATGCCCGGTAAAGTTGGCGGCTTCGGGCATAATGCGTTTCAGCCAGGCCTCATAGGCCGCTTCCTGCCCAGGCGCCAAACGATGAGTGATGACTAACGTGACATGCTGCGGATGGGCCATAGCACCGACTCCAGAAAAACCCCGGCGATAAGGCCGGGGTTAAGGTTTATTTTGCCACTCGTGCCGGAGCGTGATGCACCATGGTGTAAGCGTAGTCAACGCCCATGCCGTAAGCACCGCTGTGTTCGCGTACCAGTTCCATAACCGCGTCGTAAGTCTCTTTACGTGCCCAGTCGCGTTGATACTCCAACAGCACCTGCTGCCAGGTGACCGGGATGGCGCCGGCCTGCACCATGCGGTCGATAGAACGCTCATGCGCATCCACAGAGGTGCCGCCGGAAGTGTCGGTGACCACGTAAACTTCATAGCCTGCCTCGAGCGCCATCAGCGCCGGAAAAGTCAGACACACTTCGGTCCACAGCGCGGAAATCACCAGTTTTTTGCGACCGGTAGCTTCAACGGCTTTTACGAAGGCCGCATCTTCCCAGGAGTTCATTGAAGTGCGTTCAATCGGGGTGATTTCAGGGTGAACCGCCAGCAGTTCTGGCCAGATATAGCCGCTGAAGCTTTCGGTTTCAACCGAGGTGAAAAGGGTGGGCACATTGAAAATCTTGCCGGCTTTCGCCAGACCGACCACGTTGTTTTTCAGCTGCTGGCGATCAATATTGGCCACGCCAAAAGACATTTGCGGTTGGTGGTCAATAAAAATTAGCGCAGAGTTGTCTTTGTCAAGTAATTGAAATTTAGACATGATTTACCTTCCCAGTAGGACTTCGGTTTAACAACGGGTGAATGTAACGCCGATAAACCGCATGGTAGGCAGGGGCTGATTTCAAAGATAGCGCAGAATTTTTGCCGTCTTGTTGAGTTTTTTTATACACGGAGGGGAGCGATGAGATTAAACCTGGAAGCATTACTGATTTTGGATGCGCTTGACCGGCACGGATCCTTTGCGGCCGCGGCCGCCGTGCTGTTTAAAACGCCGTCTGCGCTGAGCTACATGGTGCAAAAACTGGAGAACGATCTCGATATTACCCTGCTGGACCGCTCCGGGCATCGGGCGAAATTTACCGATACCGGCAAGCTGATGCTGGAAAAGGGCCGGGTGCTGTTGCGCGCGGCGCAGGATTTGGAGCAGCAGGCACGCTATGTGGAAAATGGCTGGGAAAGCGAAATTACGCTTGGCATCGATGCTTCATTTCCCTTTGAACGTCTGTTGCCGCTGATTGAAGAGTTTTATCAGCAGAATCACCATACCCGGCTGCGCTTTAGTCATGAGGTGCTGGCGGGATCCTGGGAGTCGCTGGTTTACGGCTGTGCGGATATTATTGTTGGTGCGATTTGTGAACCCCCGTCGCGGGTAGGCTATGCTTTTAGTCAGTTGGGGCGGCTGGACTACGTGTTCGCCGTCGCGTCGCAACACCCCCTGGCGATGATGACTGAACCCTTGCCGAAGGCGGAGATCCGCCAGCATCGAGCCGTGGTGGTGCGCGATACCTCAAGGGTGAATGCACCGCAGAACCTGAATATCCTTGAGGAGCAGGACACCTTGACGGTATTCGGCTTTGACGCCAAGTTGCGGGCGCAACTCAGCGGTCTAGGCTGTGGTTATTTGCCGCGCTATCTGGCCGAACCTTACCTGAAAAGTGGGGAACTGGTAGCGAAAAATGTTGAATCGGAGCGCTGCAGCGATGTCGCCTATTTTGGCTGGCGTGAGAATAACGCCGGCCTGGCGTCCAAATGGTGGCGTGAACGCTTGCAGCAGTGTGCCGATGCCGGGAGCCTGTACCCGGCATCTTGATGCCCCGCCTTTGTGCGGTACGACAAGGATGCAGAACGATGAGAACAGGGATGTGGTTATGGGGAGCGCTGCTGCCGTTGCTGGCTGGCTGCAATACGGACGCGCATAGCGCCGCGGTGGCAGAACCGAAGAGTCAGGTGGTTGCCGGCTCGTCGGCACCGCTTGAACACGGCACGTATCCGGAAAGAATGCGTCGTGCCATTACGCAAGAAATGCCGACGCCCGGCAAATATAAGTCTCAAACTTGCTCAATCAGCATTCATCTGTTGCCGGACGGTTCATTGAAGGATTTCAAGGTGCTGGAGGGCGATGCAGAGTTATGCGCAGCGGCGAGCCAGGCAGTACAGCGGGCCAAACTGCCGAAAATATCCAGTCAGACCGAATACGCCTTATTCAACAGCTCGGTGCTGGATTTTGTGCCCTGACGTCGGTGACTGACCGCATTGAATGAGCTCGCGAGTGTGCTGGGCATCAAAAGTACGGCATAAATAGCTGATTTTTAACTTTGCTTTACCGCTTTCGTTATTTTGAGCGCCTGCGCTGCTCGCAGATACTGAGGAAAATGACCCACAGCGAGCCGCCGCATGTCCTCAGCCAAAAGCCACAGCCACTATTTACATTCTGCACAACGCCTTTGGATCCAACAGCTTAACCAGCGCTGGTATTGGCGATGCGAGTTACCAACCTGGGGCATCATGGCGGCGGTGTACGGCGGCTGGTTTGGCGTGGTGCACTACTGGCAGTCGCTGGGGCCGTGGCTGGGGGGGCCGCTGCTGATTTTGCTGGCCACCTGGTATATGTCGTTGCAGCATGAGCTGATCCACGGCCATCCGACGCGTTGGCCTCGTATCAATCAACTCTTTGGCCTGCTGCCGCTGGCGGTGTGGTATCCCTATGGCCTGTATCGAGATTCGCACATTCAGCACCACCGCAATGAGCATTTAACCGACCCGCATGAAGATCCGGAAAGTTATTACTTCAGCCTGGCGCAGTGGCAGCGCTTTCCCAGACTGTTTCCGCTGTTGGCCAAAGTGCGCAATACGCTGTTCGGGCGGATTGTATTCGGTCCGGCGCTGGATATCGTCGCGACGGGGGTTAATGCGCTGAAAGCGATTGCCGCCGGTGAACTGCGCACGTTGGTGATGTGGTTGGTGCATCTGCTGCTGCTGGCGGCAGTGCTGGTTTGGCTGAAGCAACATGGCATTGGGGCGGCGTTTTACCTGTTGGCGATCGGCTATCCAGCGCTGGCGCTGACCAAGGTAAGATCGTTTTTTGAGCACCGCGCCGTTGAAGCTCCTCAGGCACGTTCTATTATTAATGAGGCGGCTTGGCCGTGGCGGCTGCTGTTTCTCAATCTGAACTATCATTTAGTTCACCATGATCTCCCCGGCTTGCCGTGGTACGGTTTAAGGCAGGTGTATCTGGCGGAGCGCAGTGCCTACCAGCAGCGCAGCCAGGGATTTGTGGTTCAGGGCTATGGCCAATGGGTCAGCGAATACGCCTTTACCCCGGTCGCCGTTGAGATTCATCCGTTTAACGCCGGCGAGCCGCTAAAGGAAGTTCAGGGCGAAACCGAAGCCTGGCCGGCGGAGACTTTTATCGTGCGATGGAAACGCGCGTCTCAGGATTTTCCAATCGATCTGGCCAAATAGCCGGAAAATACACAACAAGAGGAAAAAGTATGGCAATCACCCCATTACGTGGTCGCGTTTTCGCTTTGGCACTGGGTTTACTTGCTGCGAGCATCGGCGTGGCGCAGGCGGCCGATACGGTGCGCGTGGGCTCAAAAATCGATACCGAAGGCTCGCTGCTGGGCAACATTATCGTGCAGGTGCTGGAGTCCAACGGCATCAAAACCACCAACAAATTACAGCTCGGTACCACCAAGGTACTGCGCGGGGCGATCACCTCCGGCGAGATTGACATTTACCCGGAATACACCGGCAACGGCGCATTTTTCTTCTCCGATGAAAAAGACCCGGCGTGGAAGAACGCCCAGGCCGGTTTTGAGAAGGTCAAAAAACTCGATTACGACAAGAACAAGATTGTCTGGCTGGATGCTTCGCCGGCCAACAATACCTGGACTATCGCCATCCGTCAGGACGTGGCGGACGCCAACCACCTGAAGACGCTGGCCGATCTGGGTAAATGGATCAACGGCGGCGGCAAGTTCAAACTGGCGGCTTCGGCGGAATTTATCGAACGCCCGGACGCGCTGCCGGCATTCCAGAATGCCTATGGCTTTAAGCTGAACCAGGATCAGCTGCTGTCGCTGGCCGGAGGGGACACGGCGGTGACCATCAAAGCGGCGGCGGAGCAAACCTCCGGCGTGAACGCGGCCATGGCTTACGGCACCGATGGCCCAGTGGCGGCACTGGGGCTGCAAACGCTGGAAGACCCAAAAGGGGTGCAGCCGATTTACGCACCGGCACCGATCATTCGTGAGGCCGCGCTGAAACAGCACTCCAATATCGCCGAACTGTTGAAGCCGGTCTTTGCAACGCTGGACGGCCCGACGCTGCAAAAACTCAATGCGCAGATCGCGGTGGAAGGTCAGGATGCCAAACAGGTTGCGGCCGCTTATCTGAAAGAAAAAGGATTGGTTAAGGGATAGCGCTGATGCTCCCTCTCTCTCAATGGGAGAGAGGGAGAACAGGGCCCATTGACTATGGAGCCGGAGAGTTTCTTTGATTATTGCCGTAAAAAACCGCGTATTACTGACGCTGCTTGTTCTGTTGCTGCTGGCCGCATTTGGCCTGCCGTTCCTCAGCTATGCCCCCAACCGCCTGCTGTCGGGCAAGAGCATTTCCCTGATTTCCCTGCTGCACGGCCCGGCGCTGTGGCTATTGGCCCCTCTGTTGGTGCTGGCAGTGCTTAGCCTATTGGCCCCGCTCAGGCGCAATGCGTTTTTGACCGCGCTGGCCGGGTCGGCGTTGCTGGCGCTGATCTTCTGGTTGAGCGGTCATGCCGCCCAGCAGCTGGCGCAGGAAGGTTCCAAACTGGCGCGTACCTCCTGGGGCAGCGGTTGCTGGCTGATGCTGGCGCTGAGCCTGCTGATGGCTGCGGGTGCCATCACCCGCATTACGTCTTCGCATTTATGGCGCATGCTCGGCAACCTGCTGGTAATAGTGCCTGCGCTGGCGCTGCTGTTCGGTCATCAGTTGGATCAGCTTTCGCTGCTGAAAGAGTATTACAACCGGCAAGACGTGTTTGATGCCGCGCTGCTGCAGCACCTGACTATTCTGTTGGCGACGATGGTCCCGGCGCTGCTGATCGGCGTGCCGCTCGGGGTGCTGTGTTTTCGTTCATCCCGTTTGCAAACCCCGATCTTCTCCACGTTGAACATTATCCAGACCGTGCCGTCAATTGCCCTGTTCGGCCTGCTGATCGCGCCGTTGGCCGGATTGGCGAAGGCGGTGCCCTGGCTGGCGGAACACGGCGTCAGCGGTATTGGCATGGCGCCGGCGATAGTCGCCCTGGTGTTGTACGCCCTGTTGCCGCTGGTGCGCAGCGTGGTGGCCGGGTTACAGAGCGTGCCCGCCAGCGTGATCGAATCTGCCAGCGGTATGGGGCTGACGCGCGGCCAGATTTTCTTTCGCGTCCAGCTGCCGTTGGCCTTGCCGCTGTTTCTGACCGGCGTGCGCATTCTGGCGGTGCAGACCGTCGGCATGGCGGTGGTGGCCGCGTTGATCGGTGCCGGAGGTTTTGGCGCCATCGTCTTCCAGGGCCTGCTGAGCAGCGCGCTGGATCTGGTGCTGCTGGGCGTGATCCCGGTGATCGTGATGGCGGTAATCGTCGATTCGCTGTTTAAATTTATGGTTTCAATTTTGGAAGTGTCACGCCGATGATTCAGTTTAATCAGGTCAGCAAGATTTTTCAGGGCAAGCCGGCGGTGGACGATCTGACGCTGCAGATTGCCAAGGGTGAATTTGCCGTACTGATCGGCACCTCAGGCTCCGGTAAATCCACCACATTAAAAATGATCAACCGGCTGATCGAGCACGATCAGGGCAAAATTTACTTTGCCGATGAAGAGATCCAAAAATTCAAACCGCAGGATCTGCGGCGCCGTATGGGCTATGCCATTCAGTCGATAGGCCTGTTTCCGCACTGGACGGTGGAGGAGAACATCGCCACCGTACCGCAATTGCTGAAATGGCCGCGGGCGCGTATTCGCGATCGGGTGACCGAACTGCTGGAGCTGCTGCACCTGGAGCCGGAACTGTTCCGACACCGTTATCCGCACCAGCTTTCCGGTGGGCAACAGCAACGGGTGGGGGTGGCGCGCGCGTTGGCAGCCGATCCGGAAGTTTTGTTGATGGACGAACCCTTTGGCGCTCTCGATCCGGTAACGCGCACTGCGCTACAGACGGAGATTGCGCGTATTCATCATCTCTCCGGGCGCACCATCGTACTGGTGACGCATGACATTGAGGAAGCGCTGGCATTGGCCGATCGCATCGTGTTGCTCGACCAGGGCCGCATTGTGCAGCAGGGTACGCCGCTGGAGCTGTTGACCGCGCCGGCCAACGATTTTGTGCGCGATTTCTTTGGCCGAAGCGATCGCGGCATCAAACTGCTGTCTTTAGGCACGGTAGCGGAACGGGTGCGTCCTGGCCATGCGGAGGGCGAGCCGATCGCCGCCGCCATGAACCTGCGTGAGGCGTTGTCGGTGTTTGTGGCGCGCGGCAGCGAATGCCTGCCGGTGGTGGGGGAGCAAGGAGAGGCACTCGGCGTGCTGCATTTCAACGACCTGATCGCTCAAAAGGCGCTGTCATGAGTGCGCCTAAAGCCCGGCGTTGGCTGCGCGATCCGCTGCCCTGGACCTTTGCCCTGCTGCTGGCGCTGGTGTTTGGCATGAATCATTTGCAGGGGGTGTTTGCCGCCTGGTTCCCTGAGCTGGAACGGCCGGTGTATCAGCAAGACAGTTTTATCTCGCTGGTGTGGGCGCATCTGTTGCTGGTCGCGGTCTCCAGTCTGATCGCCGTGGTGATTGGCGTAGCGGCCGGGATCGGCGTGACGCGCCCTGCCGGCAAGGCGTTCCGTTCGCTGGTGGAAACCGTGGTGGCGGTCGGCCAGACTTTTCCGCCCGTGGCGGTGCTGGCGGTGGCGGTACCCGTGATGGGCTTTAGCGAACAGCCGGCGATCATCGCACTGGTGCTGTACGGTTTGCTGCCGATCTTGCAGGGCACGCTGACGGGCATTGAATCGGTACCCAGCGCTACCCGTGAGGTTGCGCAGGGGGTAGGAATGAGCGCCAGGCAAATTCTGTGGCGCGTCGAACTGCCGCTGGCGGCGCCGGTGATTGTTGCCGGTATTCGGACCTCGGTGATCATCAATATCGGCACCGCGGCGATCGCTTCCACCGTCGGTACCAAAACGCTCGGTTCGCCGATTATCATTGGCCTGAGCGGTTTTAATACCGCCTATGTGATCCAGGGCGCGGTGGTAGTGGCGCTGCTGGCCATCATCATCGATATGCTGTTTGAGCGCTGGGTGCGCCATCTCACCGCCTGGCGTCAGCAGACGCAGGTGGCTTCTTCTGCGGGGTAAGGGAATAGGATGCAAGTATCTTTGCCGATGTACGGCGTGACCCATCAGCCGGCCGAATCTTTCTGGCGAGTCCTGCGCGGCAAATTGCTGCAGTTGGGATTGCCGCTAGCCCCTGAACAGCTCGTCTGGCCGCACGACCTGGCTCAGCACTGGCTACAGGATAATTTATTGCTCAGCCAAACCTGCGGCTATCCGCTGGTCAGCAGCCTGCCGCAGGTGCAGCTGATCGGGACTTATCACTACCGCGTCGAGGGGTGTGAAGGCGCCTATTACAGCAGTTGGTTGGTGGTGCGCGCCGACGACCCAGGCGAGCGGCTGGCCGATTTTCGCGGCCGGACTGCGGCTTACAACAGCACCGACTCTCAGTCAGGGCATAACAGCTTGCGTGCGCTGATTGCGCCCTTGGCGCAGAACGGCAGATTCTTCGGCGCAGCCGTCGCCTCCGGAGCGCATTATCAGTCGCTCAGGTTAATCCAAAACCGACAGGCCGACATTGCCGCCGTCGATTGTGTCAGCCTGGAACTGTTGAAACGGACGCAGCCAGAGGCGTTGGCCGGGCTGAAAATTATTGGGCGAACGGCCAGCGTTCCGGGGCTGCCCTTGATTACCTCGTCCCAGACCCCACCGGAACAGTTGGAAATACTGCGCGCCGGGGCGAAGGCGATGCTGGGCGAAGCGGTAAGCGATAACCTGCTGATCGGCGATTTCAGCCTGGTGCCGCGTTCGGCATACCAAATAATCACCGAGCTGGAGCAGCAGGCCGCCGCCCATGGGGTGACGGCGCTGTGAGCTTATGACTGGCTCGTGTTCAGGCGGCGCTAAATAATGATGCCTGCGACAGCACGCAGAAAGTCGCACCAACGGTTGGCGAAAGAAGAGAAGGGGAATTGCTGCTGAAATGGATAAATGAGGCGGTTACCGCGCCCTTTGCAGATACCGGTGCGCGTCGGGCGACTGCAGCGTTTTTTTACAACAACGCTGCCAGCGCGGGACGCATCACTTGGCCTGAATGCTCTCTGCCGGAGTGGCAGTGGCGGCGGCTTCGTGTGACGTGGCGGTCTCTTCTAGCGGCGTGGTGGAACGGGTGTACATATTCAGCCCGGCCAGGAATACGCCGCCGAGTGAACCAAAGGCACACAGAAAGATAACGATAATGAACGATTTTTTCAGCATGGAGATGATTTCGCAGGTTGCCAGGAACAACGGGAATTATAGACGCTTCGTAATATGAAACAAGAATCGTTTTAATACCCGTCGTCTTTCAAGCGGCAGTGTTTAAATCTATTTCCGGTGGATTTGTCACTCCAGCCACTGTAGGGGGCGAATACATTCGCCCCGATTAATTCAGGCGCAGCGTGCAGCGCCCCTACCTTTCCCTGCTTACGCGACTGACCGGGCGAGCAAAAAGGAACTTGCCCAACGTCACCAGCACCACCGCCGCAACGATAATCACCAGCGCTGCCCATTCACGCGGTGCCAGCGATTCGCCGGCAAAACCGATACCGAGCAGCACAGCCACCACCGGATTGACATAGGCATAACTGGTGGCTACCGCCGGACGCACGTTTTTCAGCAAAAACATATAGGCGCTAATGGCCAACATCGAGCCGAAGATAATCAGGTATCCCAGCGCAAAGAAGCCTTTGGCGCTGGGCATCTGCGTCAGGCGTTCGCCGCTGAGCTGGCTGACAACCAGCAGCACCACGCCGGCGACCAGCATTTCCGCCGCGCCCGCCATCGGCCCGGCCGGTAGCGAAATACGCGATCCCAGCACCGAGCCAAAGGCCCAACTGGCGGAAGCCAGCAGGATCAGCAACGCGCCGGTAGGGTTGCCAACCAGGTTATTGCCGGTATTGAGCAATACGATCCCCACCAGGCCCAATGCGATACCTGCCCACTCCAGCTTGGTATTGCGCATGCCCCAAAACAGGCTGAAGCACAGCGTGAACAGCGGTACCGTAGCGACCATTACGGCGGCAATGCCGGAAGGCACGTGCTGGTGTTCCGCCACGGTCACCAGACCGTTACCCACCGCGAGTAACAAGATACCGATAGTGCCGGCGGCCAGCCACTGCTTGGGGGTAGGCAACGTATGGCCGCGCAGCGCCAAAAAGCTGAACAGGACAATGCCGGCGACCAAAAAACGGATCCCGGCCATCATCAGCGGTGGCCAGCTCTCCACGCCCAGACGAATAACGAAGTAGGTCGAACCCCAGACAATATATAACGTGAACAGCGCCCCGATTAACGGCAGGACGTTACGGCTACTTTGGCTCAGCATGGCTTTTTATTCTGTAGGGAAGGTTATTATTAGAGGCCTCAGTAAACCCGATTGCACCGAAGATTAGCAACGCTTTTCACCATTTTTTTAATGGCAAAGTCGGCTGGCGAACCGATGAGAATCAAGAGCGAACGCCAGCCTGCAGATAGCTTCGAGCCGAGTGTCGGTTACAGCAGCGAGATGCGATAGGCACAGCGGCGTGCGCCGGCCAGAATATGTTCGGAACGTTCAACCTGCGCCTGGAGCACTTCGGTAAAAATGCTCAGTTCCGCACGGCAGAACCCCTGACAAACGGTGGCGGCGGCGCAGATAGGGCAGTGGTTTTCCACCAGCAGAAAGGAACCGTCTTCCTGCATGCGGCATTCAGCCATATAGCCTTCGCTGCAGCGGATGGCCGTCAGGCGCTGAACCCGTTCCTGCAAATCGTTGGCACCGATCATCGCCTGTTTGTAATTAATCCGCGTTTCTTGCTCGCGGGTGTCGATCAATAACTCAATCGCCTGTTCGCCCAGCTTGTCGCGTACGGTACGCAGCAACTGTACCGTCAATTCTGAATGGGTATCCGGAAAGCGCGCATTGCCGGCGGCGGTCAGGTGCCAGAGCTGCACCGGTCGGCCGACGCCGCGGGTTTCCGCCACGGCTTCAACCAGCCCGTCTTTGGCCAGTTTGACGAACTGCTGGCGAGCAGCCTCACCTGTGGTGCCAAGAACCTTTCCTGCATCAGACGCTTGTTGTGGGCCGCGGGTTTTTAATAGTGTCAGCAAACGGTCACTGACCGATTGTGCGGGACTACCGCCATTTTCCAAGTTTATTCTTGACATATTTCTCCGCCTCGCCCTACCATTATTCCAAGTTAACTCTTGTTAAATTTAACGCAATATCACTACTAACTCAATGCCCTTCCTCTGAAAACAGGACGACAACCGTGATAACCAACGATGATAGCCGCTGGGCCGACTTATTTTCCGGCAAAAATGGAGCCAGTGCGATCGCGCTCTCACTCGGCGTAGCACTGCATGCGATCAATATTCTGGTCGCCACCACCATTCTGCCCTCGGTGGTGCAGGATATTGGCGGCCTGAATCTGTATGCGTGGAACACCACGCTGTTTGTGGTGGCGTCGATTCTGGGGTCGGCGCTGTCTGCGCGCCTGCTGAGTGGTTACGGCGCCCGCAGTGCTTATCTGGTGGCGTCACTGTTCTTTATTGCCGGGGCAATGCTGTGTGCGATGGCACCGTCGATGCCGGTGATGCTGATAGGTCGCACCGTGCAGGGGTTCGGCGGCGGGCTGATTTTCGCGCTTTCGTACGCCATGATCAACCTGGTGTTTGAGCAAAAACTGTGGCCGCGTGCGATGGCGCTGATTTCGGCGATGTGGGGTATTGCGACTCTGGTTGGCCCGGCGGTGGGCGGCATTTTTGCCGAACTGGACGCCTGGCGCTGGGCCTTTGGCATCCTGTTGCCGATCATGGTGTTGTACGCCGGGTTCACCTTCCTGATCTTGCCGAAAGGTAAACCTCAGCAACAGGCGGCACCGCTGCCGGTTGCCCAGTTGCTGCTGCTGGCGGTGGCGGTGCTGGTGGTCTCCGCCGGCAGTCTGGCCGACAGCGCCTGGATCAATTTGGGCGGTATTGCATTGGCCGTGCTGATGATGATTTGGTTGATACGGCGTGAAGCGCATTCCCGCGCCCGTTTGTTACCCCAGGGCGCCCTGCGCCGCGGTTCCCCTCTGGCTTCGCTGTATATCACCGTGTCGCTACTGGTCGTGGGCATGACCAGCGAAATCTTCGTGCCTTACTTCCTGCAAACGCTGCACGGCCAGTCACCGCTGATTTCCGGCTATATCGCTGCCACCATGGCGGCGGGCTGGACGCTGTCGGAGATCCTCAGTTCGGGCTGGCGCAATGCGGGTATCCGTCGGGCCATTATCAGCGGGCCGCTGTTTGTGTTGGTCGGGCTATTGGCCCTGGGGGTTTTGATGCCAACGCCTTCCGGTGGGCACTGGTCAGCGTTGACGCCGATTGTCGTTGCCCTGACCCTGGTGGGATTTGGTATCGGCTTCGGTTGGCCGCATCTGCTGACGCGTATTCTGCAAGTCTCGCCAGAGGCGGATAAGGATATTGCCGGCGCGTCGATCACTACGGTGCAACTGTTTGCCACCGCGTTCGGTGCCGCGTTGGCGGGGATGATAGCCAATCTGGCTGGATTAAACGTACCGGGCGGAGCTCCGGGGGCCGCTTCTGCCGCGCGCTGGCTGTTCCTGCTGTTTGCCTTGGCGCCGCTGCTGGCGGTCTTCAGCGCCTGGCGCTGTGCGGCGATTACTCCCCCTGTTGTGGCAACCGGCGATGCCGAAGCCGCGCCGGCATTGGCGCTCTCTGCCACCCCGGTGAGTGAATGTGTTCGTCCTGAATAAGGCGGGGGCCGCCTGCTGGTTTTAATAACTTCGCAGGCTTTGCTCTAAAATCTGATTGACGAATCCCGTATTTGAGATTATTTCTCTTATATGGGATTTTTTATGTCAGAGCCAGAAAGATCATGGATAACGTAGTGGATAACGCCGACCTTCGGTTGGCGCAACGGCTGTCTGATTTACGCCAGCAGCAGGGCTGGTCACTGGAAGCGCTGGCGCTGCAAACCGGCATCAGCCGGGCAACGCTATCGCGAGTAGAGCGGGCGGAAACCAGCCCGACCGCCTCGTTGTTGAATAAACTGTGCGCGGCCTATGGGCTGACCATGTCACGGCTGCTGAGCGAGGTTGAGGACGAGCCGCCAGAGTTGCTGCACCGCGACCAGCAGACGGTGTGGGTTGATCGCGCCAGCGGCTTTCATCGTCGTTCGGTATCGCCGCCCGCCGCCCTCTATAAGGCGGAATTTATCGAGGGCACGCTGGAGGCTGGCGCGGTGATCGCTTATGACGCTCCTTCGATACACGCGCTTGAGCACCATTTATGGCTGTTGGAAGGCCGGCTTGAATTGACGCTGGAGGCGCGAACTTTTCAGCTCGAGCCGGGCGACTGCCTGCGTTACCGCTTGTTCGGCGCTTCAAGGTTTCATGCACCCGGCCCCGAGCCGGCTCATTACACCCTCGTTATCTGCAGGCCATAATCATGATTGAGATACAGCAATTGAACGTCGATGCGGTACAGAGTGCGATCCCTGAATTGGCGGCGGTGCTGCATGCCAGCGTCTCACAGGGGGCGAGCATCGGTTTTGTCATGCCGTTTAGCCTTGAGCAGGCGCAGGCGTTCTGGCAGCGTTTATTGCCGGCGATTGAACGTGAAGAAAGGCTGCTGCTGGTGGCTCGAGATGCCGGACGGGTGGTCGGTACGGTGCAACTGCTGCTGGATATGCCGGACAATGGCCGTCACCGGGCGGAGGTGGTGAAGTTGATGGTACATCCGCAAGCCCGCCGCCGGGGCATTGCGCGCAGCCTGATGTTGCAGGTGCAGCAACTGGCGGTTGAGCATCGACGGCATTTACTGGTGCTGGATACCCTGACCGGCGACACGGCGGAAGGCCTGTATCGTCTGCTGGGCTTTCAACTGGCGGGCAGCATTCCGCAATACGCTCGCGCCAGCAATGGCGGTGCGCTGGATGCCACCAGCTATATGTATAAATTGCTGTAATTTTCCCCGTCGTCTTTCAAGTGTTATCGCCTAAGGGGGCGAACGTATCGCCCCCATAATCAGAATGCAGCCTGCGCCGCCCCTGCAAGGCTTCAGGAAGTTACTGTCCGTTCCAGGCCTTGATAGCCCGTTGGCGAATCTGCAGCTTTTGCTCTGGCGTCAGCTTGTTATAGTCCTGTGCCATGCCGCTTTCCCAATCGCCGTACAGCGGGTTTGGCAACACGATAAACTCGGTGCCGAATTTGCTTTGGTTGTCGGCGACGAACGCCCGCCGCTGCGCGTTATCTTTGTGGTAGGTGGCGGCGCCGAAGTCGTTCAGGTTGTCACCGGCGTAAACCACGATGTCGTAACCTGCATTTTTGATCGCGTCGAAGCGAGCCTGCTTGTTGGAGGTATCACCGCTTAACAGCACGGTTTTTTCCGACATGCCGGTGAAGCCCAATTTTTGCATGTTGGCCAGCGTGGCGGCGTATTCAGACTGTTTGCGGTTGGAGACGTAAAACATGGTCCCCTGATGGCTGTTGACGTAGCGGGCAAACTGCACGGCGCCTGGCACCGCGCCGGCCTGTTGCGCCTGTGACCACTTCGCCCAGGTGGCTGCGGCGAAAGGTTGGCCCTGCTGCGCCTGCCAGCCGGAATAAGGGCTGTTGTCCAGCATGGTTTCGTCCAAGTCCACGACTACGGCCTTCTTCTTGCCCGGCGCAACCTTGGCCTGATCGAAGGCTAGCCTGGCGCTGTTGAAGGCCTGGTGCGTCAGCGCCTGATATTCGCCGGAGTGCTGGAACCAGTTCAGCGCCAGCACGGATTGGTCAGCCAACTGCTGTTGGGCCTGGCGATCGGTCTTTGCTGGCTGCACGCAGCCGGTCAGGGTCACCAGCGCAATGCCAATTGCCGCGCCGAGGGCCATTTTTTGTCTCATTATTCCTGCCATAAATGAATCACTCTCTGGTTGTTATTGTGGTGTGTTCAAGGTCATCGTCATTTCAAACTGGCGCAGAGCGTCCTGCTGCCAGCCGAGTCGGTCGAAGAAGGGGGCCGCCACTTCAGGAACGTAAACGTTGGCTACCAGCGGTAACGGCGCAAACTTCGCCTGTAGTGCGGCCAGCATGGTGCGGGCATGGCCCTGGCTGCGGTGCTGCGGCGGCACGTAGATCATGCGCAAAAAGCACTTGTCGGCGCCCAACTGCACCACCGCATAGGCCTGGTGGCCAAGGCTGAAAGCATGGGGTTCGCCGGGCAGTTTGAACAACGACTCCGGCGCGATCAGCCAGGGCAGGTCGGTGGCACCCTCGGCAATCAGGCGATGAGAGACGAACAGCGGATCGATCTCCTGCAGTTGCGCAACCTCGGCAAGTACCGGCATCTCTGCCTGATGCCCGGTCAGCGTGCGGACAATTTGCAACCCAGCCTGATGGTAGAGCGCCAGCGCGGGCTCGTTCCCTTCAATCACTTCCAATGAAAATTGGCGATCGCCGCGCTGATGCGCGTCGGCAACAAGACGTTTCATTAACGCTTTTCCCAACCCTTTGCCGCGCATTTCCGGGCGGATGGACAGCGCCGATATCCGGCTGTGCAAGCCACGGCGGCTGATCAGCGCCAGCGCTACCGGTTGCTGCTGATGGGTAACGACAATGCTGTCGTTCAGGCTGAGGTCTTCGGCACCAAAACGGCGGGCGAAGGTTTCACCGTCAATCACAAAACGCACAATGTAGTTTTCAAAACAGTGGCAAAGGATCTGCGCCAGCTCGTCGCTGCTGTAGCGCAGGGCGCTTTGATATTCGAAGCGTTCATCGGTGTGCATAAGCTTTCCCTGTCTAAGGAGGAAGTTATACATCTAGACCCGATTGTTTTGTAAGGCAAGTTTCCGCGTGCGGTTACGGGATACCTGGCGGAAAATAGGCAGGAAAAAGCGGTAAAAGGCACCCATTAAAAAACCGGGCGTTGCCGCCCGGCGAAGTGACTCTGGGTATAAAGTGAAGCTAAGGTTTGCAGTGGTGGTTATTCATCACATCAGAACTGGTAGGTCAGGGCGACGGCAATCACGTTGTCGTCTTTCAGACCCAGCTTGTTATCGCTGTCGAGTTGGTTGATTTTATAATCGACATAGGTCGACATGTTCTTGTTGAAATAGTAGTAAGCGCCAACATCGATATATTTCACCAGGTCGGCGTCGCCGATGCCTTCAATATCTTTGCCTTTCTGCTGAACATAACCCAGCGATGGGCGCAGACCGAAGTCGAACTGGTATTGCGCGACCAATTCCAGACCTTCGGCCTTATTGGCAAAGCCGCTTACGGAAGTGGAATTATTGTTGATAGTGGCGGTGCCGGAAATTGGCGCGATATTACGGCTTTGCGAATAGGTCGCTGCCAGGTAAACATCGTTGTTGTCGTATTTCAGGCCGCCGGCCCAAATATCGGCTTTGTCGCCCTTACCGAAAGTGCCCGCTTTTTGGCTGGCGGTACGGTTGGAAGAGGCATAGGCAGCGCCCACGCTCAGACCGTCGATGATCTCGTAGCTGGAAGACAGGCCCCAACCGTCGCCGTTCGCTTTGCTGCTGGAGCGACCGTCGTTTTCATTTTTGCCCTGGTACTGTACCGCGAACTTCAGACCTTCGACCAGGCCGAAGAAGTCATTGTTACGGTAGGTGGCCACGCCGTTGGTACGGCCATTCATAAAGTTGTCGGTTTTGACGTAGGCGTCATCACCGAACTCAGGCAGCATATCCGTCCAGGCGCCCACGTCATAGATAATGCCGTAGTTGCGACCGTAGTCGAATGAACCGATATCCTTATATTTCAGACCGGCGAAGCCCAAACGGGTTTTGGTATCTTTCGTGCCGTCAGATTCGGAATGGTTGGCTGCGATCTGATATTCCCACTGGCCATAGCCAGTCAGCATATCGTTAATTTGAGTAGCGCCTTTAAAACCGATACGCACATAGGTTTTATCGCCATCATTACCGGCATCGTCAGAGAAATAGTGCAGTGCTTTTACGCGGCCGTAAAAATCAAGTTTGTTGCCGTCTTTATTGTAGATTTCTGCTGCCTGTGCTGTCTGCGCAATTAAAAGTGCCGGAATAATAACGGCCAGAAGATTACGTTTCATGATTTACCCTGCTTTATTCGATTGAAAGACGCTTATCATCAGTAGTACTGCTGTTTCACTGTGCCGCCTGTTTGTTTGCAGCGAGGATTTTTTACCCTAGTTATGTGATCTATTTATGACAAAATATTCATTTCCATGTCGAACGATTAAAAATCTCGCGGAAAACGTCTATTTCTTCTATGGCCGCCTAAAATTCCCCGTGATGCCCATCAGGCTGCTGCCAAAAATCATGCGCGAGATTTATGCGTTGGCGATTTCCGTCGCCGCAGCAGGGAACTAATAGTCCTGTTTCTGTGAATGGTTGATGTTAAAAATCCCGATTTTCACCCATGCGGGTTGAAGGTAGCGTAGAGCTTCCCTTAAGCAGCAGGAGTGCAAGATGCAACCTTCCCAACAGGCTGGCCAGCAGGCGTTTGGCGACATTGCCCCCAAGTTGGCGCAGCTCAGCGACAGCGTATTATTCGACGACGTATGGCAGCGTCCGGGGCTCACGCCGCGCGAGCGCAGTCTGATCACCGTGGCGGCGCTGGTGGCGCTCAACCGCGTGGAGCAGATGCCGTTTCACCTGCAACTGGCCGAACGCAATGGCGTGAGCTTTGAACAGCTCGCCGAGGCGATCACCCATCTGGCGTTTTATGCCGGTTGGCCAGCGGCGGCCTCTGCCGTGGCGCGTCTGCGCGAATTGAAACAGGAGTAGTCCCATGCCATTCAGCCGTATCGCCTTGCATCAGGGCAAGTCAGCGCAATACTTGAAAACCCTGTCAGACAGCCTGCACCAGGCGCTGGTCGACACCTTCAACGTGCCGCCGGCCGACAAGTTTCAGGCCATTGATCAATACCGTCCCGGCGAGCTGATTTACGATCCCGATTATCTCGGCGGCCCGCGTTCGGCGGATTATGTGCTGTTTTACATCACTATTGGCCGCCCGCGCGATACCGTCACCAAGCAGCGTTTTTATCAGCGGTTGGCGGCATTGCTGGAAGAAAACCTGCAGTTGAACCCGCAAGATGTGATGGTGGTGATCGCCACCACCCAGCAGGATGAGTGGTCGTTCAGTGCGGGTCGCGCCTCAATGATCGAAGGCTAGGCTGACGCAGCCGACGGTCTGTGGGACAATAGCGCCATCATTTCGTTGAGATACAGAGTTGAATGGCGCTCTCCCCCGCAGTTAAAGATCAGATTGGCCAGTGGTACAAAGCCCTGCAGCAACAAATACCGGATTTTATTTCCCGTGCACCGCAACGGCAGATGATCGCCGAAGTCGCGAAAACCCTGGCCGGAGATTATCCGCGCCATCTGGCGATCGAGGCCCCGACCGGCGTGGGCAAAACCCTGTCGTACCTGATCCCCGGGATCGCCGTAGGCCGCGCGGAGAGCAAACCCCTGGTGGTCAGTACCGCCAACGTGGCGTTGCAGGATCAGATCTACAGCAAGGATTTACCGCTGCTGAAGAAGATCATTCCCGATCTGAAATTCACCGGCGCCTTCGGTCGCGGGCGCTATGTTTGCCCGCGCAACCTGGCGGCGTTGAGCACTGACGTCAGCGAGCAGGGCGATCTGACGCTGTTCCTGGATGACGAACTGGCCCCTTCCAGCGGGGAAGAGCAGGCGCTGTGTCAGCAACTTAGCAAAGCGCTCAGCCGCCATGAGTGGGATGGGCTGCGCGATCATTATCAACGGACGATTGACGATCCTCTGTGGATCAAACTGAGCACCGACAAGGCCAACTGCCTGGGGCGCAACTGCCATTACATCCGCGAATGCCCGTTTTATATTGCCCGCAAAGAGATTGAAACCGCCGACGTGGTGGTGGCTAACCATGCCCTGGTGATGGCGGCGTTGGAAACGGAATCGGTGTTGCCGAACCCGAAAGAGCTGTTGCTGGTGCTGGACGAAGGCCATCATCTGCCGGAAGTGGCGCGCGATGCGCTGGAGATTGACGGCGAAATCACCGCGCTGTCGACCAATCTGCAGCTGGACATGATCGTGCGTCAGGTTGAACAGTGCATGACGCAATATCGCCCGAAGAGCCCGCCAGGGCTGACCAACGACGAACGTTTGAAAAACCATTGTGAAGAGATGCGCGAACTGATCCAGATTTTCGAGCATCAGGTCAGTGCCTATCTGCCGACCGACACCGTGATTGCCGAACACCGGTTCGAAATGGGCGAGCTGCCTGCGGAGATGGTGGAAACCAGCGCACGCTTGTTCAAGCTGACCGACGCGTTGCGTGGGGTGGCGGAATTTATCCTCAACGATCTCAGCGAGCAAACCGGAAAGCACGACATCGTGCGGCTGCACCGTTCAATCATTCAGATGAGCCGCACCCTGGGCTACCTGGAAGCGATGAGCAAACTGTGGCGGCTGGCGGCGCTGGACAAGTCTTCCAATGCGCCGATCTCCAAATGGGTCACGCGCGATTTGCGCGATAACGTGACGCACCTGTATTTGCACTGCGTAGGCATTCGCGTGAGCGACCAGCTCGAAAAGCTGTTGTGGCGCAAGGTGCCGCATGTGGTCGTCACGTCTGCGACCCTGCGTTCGTTGAACAGCTTTGCGCGCCTGCAGGAAATGAGCGGGCTGAGTGAGAAAGCCGGCGATCGTTTCGAAACCCTGTCTTCGCCGTTTAACCACGTTGAGCAGGGCAAAATTGTCATCCCGAACATGCGTTTCGAGCCGGCGATGGCCAACGAAGCTGAACATCTGGAAGAAATGGCGCGCTTTTTCCGCGCCGAACAGGCCAGCGGCAAGCACAAGGGCATGCTGATCCTGTTCAGCAGTCATCGGGCGATGCAGACTTTCCTCAGCTACGTGACCGATTTGCGCCTGATGCTGTTGGTGCAGGGCGATCAACCGCGTTATCGCCTGGTGGAAGAGCACCGCAAGCGGGTCGAAAAAGGCACTGCCAGCGTGCTGATCGGTCTGCAGTCATTCGCTGAAGGATTGGATCTGAAAGGGGAATTGCTGACCCAGGTCCATATTCACAAGATCGCTTTTCCGCCGATCGACAGCCCGGTGATCCTGACCGAGGGCGAGTGGCTGAAGTCGCTGAAGCGATATCCCTTTGAGGTACAGAGTTTGCCGAGCGCCTCGTTCAACCTGATCCAGCAGGTAGGCCGACTGATCCGCAGCAATGAATGCCACGGCGAGATCGTGATTTACGATCGCCGGCTGCTGACCAAAAGCTACGGCTCGCGCCTGCTGGCGGCATTGCCGGTGTTCCCCATCGAACAGCGTGAGGTGCCTGAAGCCGACAAGGCGCACCAGGCGGCCCTCAAATCCGCGGCCGATGCAGAGAAGAAAGCCAAGAAGCGCAAGAGCCCGTTCGCCCGCAAACGTACCCGCTAGTCACAGCAGCGGTGGCAGGCGACGCTTCACCGGCGTAGTTTTCACGATAGAAGTGTTGCTTTGCGCGCGCTCGGCTAGCCGATCGAGGATCTGGTCGAGCTGCTCCATCGAATGCGCCACCAGGCGCACGATAAAACAGTCTTCACCGGTCACCTTGTCGCACTCAACCACCTCCGGGATCTCCTGGATCATTTGCTCGACCTTTTTCAGCATGCCCGGCAGCGGTTTGATGCGCACCAGCGACTGAAAAGCGTAGCCCAATGCCTGCAGATTGACGTTCAGGGTGTAGCCCTGGATCACGCCGTTCTCTTCCAGCCGCCGCAGCCGCTCCGACGTACTGGGTGACGACAACCCAACGCTGGCGCTGAGGGTTTTCAGCGACATTCGCGCATCCTCTGCCAGCAGGTTCAGGATTTGACGATCGATAGCGTCCATAGTCTCCCCATTAGGTTTTTTTAAACTCATACCTTAATTAAAAAGGAAGTTAAGCACTATTGCCTTTTTTATGCCATGGAAACCGGCAAAGGAAAGCCGCAAGCTAAGTGCATAGGCTTACTGTGAGGAAACCAAGATGAATGCAGAGATAAAACGCGGCTCGCTGGAGATGATCGCCGCGATGCTGATTTCCGGCACCATCGGCTGGTTTGTGCTGATGTCCGGCCAGCCGGTGATCAACGTGGTGTTCTGGCGCTGTGCGGTGGGGGCGCTGGTGTTGCTGGCCATCTGTGCTGCGCTGGGTCAGTTACGGCGCGACAGCCTGACGCGTACTACGTTGCTGGTGGCAATCGCCGGCGGCGTAGCGCTGGTGGTCAATTGGCTGTTGTTGTTTGCTGCCTATTCCTATGCGTCGATCTCCATCGCGACGGCGGTGTATAACACGCAGCCGTTCATGCTGGTGGCGCTGGGGGCGCTGTTTCTCGGCGAGAAGCTGACCCTGCGTAAGCTGTTTTGGTTGGCATTGGCGTTTATCGGCATGACGCTGGTGGTGTTGGCGCAGCCCAAGCAGGCCGGTGGACAGAACAACTACCTGATGGGCATTTTGTTGTCGTTGGGCGCGGCATTTTTTTACGCGCTGATGGCGCTGGCCGCCAAACGGCTGAAAGGGACGCCACCGCACCTGATCGCCTTGATCCAGGTAACGGTCGGCGCGGTGATGCTGTTGCCGATGGTAGATTTCCACGCGCGGACCAATGCCGGACAGTGGGGCATGCTGGTGACGGTGGGCGTATTGCACACCGGGATCATGTATGTGTTGCTGTATGGCGCGATCCAAAAGTTGCCGACCAACCTGATCGGCTCGCTGTCGTTTATTTATCCGATCGCCGCCATGCTGGTGGATCGCCTGGCGTTCGGTCACCGGCTGGTGGCGCTGCAGTTTGCCGGCGCTGCCCTCATTCTGCTGGCGGCGGCGGGCATGAACCTGCTGGGGGAGCGCCGCGTTAGGCTAGTGGCTGCGCCAGGCGGCAAGCAGGCACCCGAACAGTGACAGCGCCAACAGCAGCAGCATCACCGGCGTGTAGCCATAGCTCGGGTAAATCAGGGTCGCCACCGCCAGGCCAACGGCACCGCCGAGATTGTGCAGTGTCCAGGTAATGCCTAACGCGCCGCCGCTTTGCGACTCGCTGACGCTGTTGAGCGTCGCCAACACCAGCGGGCCGAGAATGCAGCCCCAGCCCAGCCCCATCAGGGCGAAGGCCCCGAGCAGCAGCGGCAGCGGGCTGTCGACGCTAAATCGGCTTTGCAGGGCCGCAGAGCCGGCAAGGGCGATAAAACCCAGGAGCAGCGCCGCGCGCGGGCCGGATTTATCCACCCATCTGCCGATCCAGGGCGAGAGGGCTGCCATGACCGCGGTGGTCGGTAACAACAATAGCCCCAGCATTGTTCCCTGGTAGTGGCGGGTATTTTCCAGGTAAATCGGCATGAGAAAGAAAGCGGCACAGTAGAAAAAGGCCAATAGCGCGCTCATCAGACAAACGCGTAAAAAGGCGGGACGCAGCAGCAACGCCAGCGGTACCAGCGGCGAGTGTGCCCGTCGTTCAACCGGTAGCAGCAGGCCGAGCGCGGCGAGCGCCAGTGCAGCCGTTAACCCGGTTTTCACGCTAAACCATCCCCATTGGCTGCCCTGACTGATGGCCAGTAGCAGCCCGGCAACGCCGATCACCAACAGCACTAAACCGGGGACATCCAGTTTAGTGCCTTGTTGGGCGCGAGACTCTCGAACGGTTCCCAAACAAAAGGCGAAGCTCAGCGCAATCAGCGGCACGTTCAACAAAAATACCCAGCGCCAGCCCAGAGAACCGACCAGCAGGCCGCCGGCCACCGGGCCGATCGCCAGACCCAGGCCGTTGACCGCCAGTAAAATACCGATTGCACGACCGCGCTGCTGCGGCGGCCAGGCATCGGCGACAATGGCCGTGGTGGCGGTGTACAGCACCGCACAGGCGGCACCCTGCACAAAGCGCCATACGTTGAGCAGCTCAATACTGCCTGAGAGCCCGGCGCCCAACGACGCGGCGGCGAACGTCAGCATTGCGCAGTACAACACCCGACGACGGCCATACAGATCCGCCAGCCGTCCGGCGCTGACCATAAAGGCGCACAGTGCCATCACGAACAACGTCATCACCCACTGTACGCGGCTCAGGCTGGTTGCCAGCTCGCGCTGGATCGCGGGGATGGCGGTATTGACGATGGTGAAATCGATACAGCCCAAAAAGCTGGCGATACTGATGCCAATCAGCAGACGCCATAGTTGGGGCGTGCCGCTGTCGGTCAGAATTTCACTGCGTTCGCTCATAGGGGGTTCCTGGCAGAGAAAGAGTGCGTTCAGTTTACTCAGCGAAGGCGGTAGCCAGTGGCGTTGTTTCATCGTTTAATAGGCGAATTAATATCGCCAATAGGGCAGGTATCATGATTTCCAGCGAAAGATTACATGCAATCCGCGCCTTTGTGCAGGCGGTGCAGGCCGGTGGTTTTAGCCGTGCCGCCGAGCAACTGGGCCTTTCGCGTTCAACGGTGGGTAAAGCCGTGGCTCGGCTGGAACAGCGGCTGCAGGTGCGGTTGTTCCAACGCACTACGCGCAGCCTGTCGCTGACCGATGAAGGGCAGTTGTTCTACGACGATTGCCTGAAGGCGCTGGCGGCGCTGGAAGCGGCGGAAAACCAGCTGGCGGTTCGGGCCCAAACGCCGGAGGGACGACTGCGGGTATCGCTGCCGGTGCTGTTCGGCCAAAAGTGGGTGATGCCACCGCTGCTGGCGTTGGCGGACCGTTACCCGAAGTTGCACATCGAAGCGCTGTTTTCCAACCGTGCGGCAGATCTGGCGGAAGAGGGGATCGATTTGGCAGTACGTATCGGTTCGCCCGGTGATGCTGCGGCCATCACCGCACGCCAGCTGGGGGAGCAGCGGCAAATACTCTGTGCTGCTCCGGGTTATCTTACGCGACAAGGTGAACCGGCTGCGGTAGCTGCGCTGTTGCAGCATCAGGCGATTGGCTTACTGCGTGATGGGCGTAGCCAGCCGTGGCATTTGCTGGACGAGCAGGGCAAGGCTCAGCGGCTGTCGCCACCGGCCCGTTTGAGATTGGGCAATATGGAGGCGGTGCTGGGGGCTGCCTGCGCCGGTCAGGGGATTGCCATGCTGCCGCGTTGGCTGGTGCATGATGCGCTGACGGCCGGGACGTTGCGTGAGATTTTACCCGGCAGCTGCGGTGCGGGGCTGGCGATTAACGTGGTCTGGCTAAAAGGGACCGGCGTGCCGTTACGGGTGAGGGTCGCCATTGATGCCCTGCTGGCGGCCTTCACTCCCAAAGCGCCATGGCAGTGATTTGATGCTGGCAAACAGCGGCGGCGTGGCTATGATAAAGCCTGCTTCCCACCATGCTGCGTACGGGTGACTTATGATTGATGTTTCTACCATTTTGCTGTTTTCCGGTGCCTGTCTGGCGCTGGCTGTCACCCCAGGGCCGGATATGTTGCTGATTGCTTCACGCAGCGTTAGCCAGGGGCGCCGTGCCGGTTTTGCGTCACTGGCGGGGATCCAGCTCGGTACCTATTGCCACGCGCTGGCGGCGGCATTGGGTATGTCGCAGCTGTTTGTTGCCGTTCCGTTGGCCTATGATGCGGTGCGCATGTTAGGTGCGGCTTACTTACTGTATCTGGCGTGGAAAACGCTGCGTTCCGGCAGCAGTTTGCAGGCTTCTTCGGGTTTGGCGGCGGTACCGGCCACGCGCATTTTCCGACAGGGGCTGCTCACCAATATTCTTAATCCCAAAATGGCGCTGTTTGTTTTGGCGCTGTTCCCGCAGTTTATCGATCCGCATGCCGGTTCGCTGGTGGTACAAATGCTGCTGTTGGCGACGGTACTGAATCTGGTGGGGTTGGTGATTAACGGCGGGTTGATCCTGGCGGTCAGCAGCATGAAAAACCGTTTTGTCGGCCGCCGCTTCAGTGCGCGCTGGCCGAATTACCTGCTGAGTGGGGTGTTCGCCGGGCTGGCTTGCAAGCTGATTTTTGACAGCCGTAAATAGCCTTACGCCTGCAAGGCGGCCTCAAAAGCCGCGCTGGCCGGGCATTGCGGCAGCGCGCTATACATCACCAGCCGCAAATGATTTTCTTCATCGACAATAAACGACGCATGTTCGAAGGTCACCTGACCGGCTCCCGGTACAATGAACGTCCGTTCTCCCTGGCAGCGGCCGTGAATGTCGTGCTGCTGCCACAGCTGACGGAATTGAGGCGAAACCTGCTCCAGCGCCTGCACCCGCTGCTGCATGGTGGCGTCTTGTGGCGCACGCGCATAGTCGCGGCGGAAGCTGGCGAGGATTTGCGGTGCCTGCGCTTGCCACTCCACCAGCCGTTGATTGAGTTGGGGATCGGCAAACAGCATCCACAGCATATTGCGCTGATCCGCCGGGCGATCGCCAATCGCGAATAGCCGTTCCGCCGCCGGGTTCCAGGCGATGATGTCCCAGCTCAGGTTCATCACGTAAGCTGGGCGCAGCTGCAGATCGTCCAGCAAGCGGCGCACCAGCGGCGAAACCTGACACCACTGATGACCGACCGGTACCGGCGGGCGCTGATGCGCCAGCAAAAACAGATGGTAGCGCCCGGTGGCATCCAGCTTTAATACCCGCGCCAGATTTTCCAGAAAATCGACCGAAACGTTGATTTCCCGCCCCTGTTCCAGCCAGGTGTACCAGGTCAATCCTACGCCTGCCAACGCGGCGACTTCTTCGCGTCTCAGCCCCGGCGTGCGACGTCGCGTGCCGCTCGGCAGGCCGACGGCCTGCGGTGACAGCTTCTCGCGTTTTTGACGCAGAAAGTCCGCCAGATCCTGACGGGTTCGGTTGAGGGTACGCGGCGGCATAGCGGTTGTCCTGTTGCTGTTAGTAATAGTATAACTGGCTATATAGTAACAGTTTAAGACATGTTCCATACTGCCGCCATCGCAATCTTTGGAGGCAGGTATGGAACAGTCATTAACACAAGGTAATCGTCGTCTGGTGGGGTTGCCGGTGTTGCTGTTAGGCGGTTTTGTGACGGTGTTTGACCTGTTTGTGGTGAACGTCGCGGCGCCGGTGATCCAGCAGCAGTTCTCGGCCGACTTTGCCGGCGTGGGGTTGATCATTGCCGGATATGAGTTGGCATTCGGCGTGTTGTTGATTGCCGGTGGACGTCTTGGCGATCGCTTCGGGCGACAGCGTATGTTTAGCCTCGGCATGCTGGGGTTTACGCTGACGTCGGCGCTGTGCGGGATGGCCACGTCACTGAGCATGCTGATCGTTGCGCGTTTTCTTCAGGGCGCGGCGGCAGCACTGCTGTTTCCGCAGATATATGCGTTGATGCGCGTATTGTACAGTCCACATCAGCGGCGACGAGCCTTTGCCTGGCTGGGAATGACGCTGGGGCTGGCGGCGATTTCCGGCCAGATATTCGGCGGGTTTATTATTGAAGCCGACATTTTCGGCAGCGGCTGGCGCATGATTTTTCTGATCAATCTGCCGGTTGGCGTGCTGGCGATACTGGCGGCGCGTCGCATCCCCGAGTCACGTCTTGAACAAGCACAGCAGCTGGACGGCATGGGCTTGCTGTTGGCGGCGGCCGGTTTGCTGTTGCTGTTAGTCCCCTTGTTGGAAGGGCCGTCGCGCGGCTGGCCCTGGTGGGTGTTACCGGCGTTGGCTTGCGGACTTGGCATGCTGTGGGCTTTTATTCGCTGGGAGCGGCGTCTGGCGCAGCGTTCTGGGGATGCGGTCCTGGATCCTGCGCTGTTGCGGCAGGGCAGTTTTGCCCCTGGGGTGGCCGTGGTGTTGGCGATTTACTCGACCGCTTCTTCATTCTTTCTGTGTTTTGCCCTGCTGCTGCAAGCGGGAATAGGCCTGACGCCGTTTCAGGCCGGTAGCCTGTTTGCCCCCGCCAGCGCGGCATTTATGTTGGCCTCATTCCTGGCACCGGGGCTGGTGCAACGCTGGGGGAACGGCGTGCTGGCGCTGGGCGTAGCGGTCTATGCCGCTGGAATGGCGCTGCTGGTGGTGCAGGTGCAGTGGGGCGCGGCATTGCAGCAACCGCTGTGGTTGCTGCCGGGGTTGGTGATCCTGGGCTTCGGCCAGGCGCTGAGCATGACGCCTTTGCTTAATCTGGTGCTCGGGTTGGCGAAAGAACAGCAGGCCGGCATGGCCGCCGGAGTGATTTCTACCGTGCAGCAGGTGGGTGGTGCGTTGGGGATTGCCGCCAGCGGCGCGTTTTTTGTCCCCCTGCTGGCGGGCGGTGCTGGCGCAGAACGTTACGGACAGGCGTTTGCCGGCGCGATGGTTTACAACCTGCTGGCGATGGCCGTTGCCTTCGGCTTGCTGAGGTGGATCATCCAAAAACAGCGCAAACTGGACAGGCATCCAGGGTGATGTATCAGCCAGCCTCATTGCGTAATGAGCCGCTCGAAAAGGCAAAATGAGCCAAACTGCAGGGCCGAAGACGCTGGTGAGGTGATCGCCGGGCTGTGATCAGGCGATTCGGGCCAGCAGCAACTGGCGGATGAGGTTGAGCGTCGACGCGGATAGGGTATGCTGATCCCAGATTGGATCAGGGGACAGCAGAACGATGGATTACACCAAAATTATCAAAGAAATCGGCCGTGGCAAAAACCATGCGCGCGATCTGGATCGGGAAACCGCTTTCCAGCTCTATCAAAAGATGCTGGCCGGTGAGGTGGGCGAGCTGGCGTTGGGCGGTATTCTGATCGCCCTGCGGATTAAAGGCGAAGCCGAAGAGGAAATGCTTGGTTTTTATCAGGCGATGCAGCAACAGGTGATGCGTTTGCAGGCGCCACAGGGACGACCGATGCCGGTGGTGCTGCCAAGCTATAACGGCGCACGCAAGCAGGCGAACCTGACACCGCTGTTGGCGTTGTTGCTGACGCGCGTCGGGTTGCCGGTAGTGGTGCACGGCGTACTGGACGACAGTACCCGGGTCACCAGCGCGGAAACTTTTCAGGCGCTGGGCCTGCCCTGGTCGCAAGACGCTGCCCATGCTCAACAGCGTTTGGATAACGGCGAAACGGTGTTTATCCCGGTCTCGGCGCTGTCAGCCCCTCTGGATCTGCAACTTGGCCTGCGCTGGCGCATGGGGGTACGTAACAGCGCCCATACGCTGGCCAAACTGGCAACGCCGTTTGGTGAACAGGATGTGTTGCGCATCGCCAGCGTGTCGCATCCGGAGTATGTCGGTCGGGTGGCTTCTTTCTTCCGCCAAATCGGCGCCCGTGGCTTGCTGATGCACGGTACCGAAGGGGAGGCGTACGCCAATCCTCAGCGCTGCCCGCAGATCCATTACATCGTTAACGGCGAGCAGCAAGTGTTGCTGGAGCGTCCGGAGCAGGATCCCACGCCGGAGCTGCCGGCGGCCAAGGATGCGGAAACCACCGCGCGTTGGACTGAGCGTTGCCTGGCGGGAGAGGTGGCAATCCCGCTGGCGATCCAACGTCAGATTGCCTGCTGCCTGTTGGCAGCCGGTGAAGTCGACACCCTGGAACAGGGACTTGAACGTTTACGCAGCGCGTAAAACCCTTGGCTATACTGGAATATTTCGCTAATCGGCTGAAAGGATGGTTATGCAACAGGCTCTCGATTACTTCAATCAATTGAATCAGGACTATCTTGAGGTGCACCGCACCAAAGAAGATTTGTTTTGGCAGAACTATATGGGCATTGGTGGTGAGGGCGTTTCGGTCCGCTTCTCGGCGGCGGAAAGCGCCTATAAACGTTTTATTGCCGAGCCGCGTCGCTTGGCGGAGATCCGTCAATTGCTGGCCGGGCTGGAGGCCCTGCCGCAGGATGCTCAGCGAGATGCGCTGCAGCACGGGCTGAACGGTTGGTTGCGCTTCTTTGATTGCAACGCGATTGAAGATGCCGAAGCTCAAACGCTGTTGGATCAAATCATCAGCGCAGAGGCGGATCTTTATACCCGCCGCAAGGCTAACCCGGTCAGCCACCTGAATGCCGCCGGGCAGCGGGTAAATGCCTCGCTCGGCGAGCTATTGACCAATCAGGCGACCAATGAAAATGAAGAGTATCGCCGCAGCTCGCAGAATGCGTTGCGTGAACTGGAGCAGTGGCTGTTGCATAACGGCCTGCCGGAGCTGATTAGCCTGCGGAACCGTTTTGCTCGCCAGATGGGTTTTCGTAACTATTTTGACTACAAGGTGAACAAAACCGAGCGTATGACGCCGGAACAGCTGTTCGCCATCCTTGATCGTTTCGAGCAGCAAACTCGCGAAGCCAATTCACGCAGCCTGCAGCAGCTGGCTGCGGAGAAAGGCGAACAGGCGCTGGAGCCCTGGAACGTGCGTTTTGCCAGCGCCGGTGATGTGACCCGCCAACTGGATCCATACTTCCCGTTTGCACAGTCGCTGGAGCGTTGGATCAACAGCTTTAAACGGTTGCATATCGGGTTTCGCGGTGCGCAGATGGATCTTGATCTGCTGGTGCGCGAGGGCAAGTATGAAAACGGGTTTATGCATGGGCCAGTGCCGCCGTTTATCCAGCAGGGTAAATGGCTACCGGCACGCATTAACTTTACCAGCCTGGCGCAGCCGGATCAGGTCGGCAGCGGGGCTCATGGTTTAAATACCTTGTTCCACGAAGGCGGTCACGCCGCGCACTTTGCCAATATTTGCCAGAATGCGCCCTGTTTTTCGCAGGAATTCCCACCGACGTCCATGGCCTACGCCGAAACCCAGTCGATGTTCTGTGACAGCCTGCTGGACGACGCCGATTGGTTGAAACGCTATGCGAAAAACGCGGTCGGCGAGCCGGTGCCGGATAGCTTGATTGAGGCCAGCCTTGCTGCGCGTCAGCCGATGCGTGCGTTCAACGAACGTCATATTTTGCTGGTGCCTTACTTTGAGTGGGCGTTGTATCAGTGGGATGACGAACAGCGCACCCCGGAAGCGATAACCGCACTGGCTCGTGAAGTTGAGCAAAAAATATTGGGCATCAGCGGCAGCCCGCGGCCGACGCTGGCAATCCCGCATTTGCTGTCGCTGGAATCGGCCTGTTCGTATCAGGGTTATCTGCTGGCGCTGATGGCGGTTGAGCAGACGCGACACTTCTTCTTGCAGCGCGACGGTTACCTTACCGATAACCCGGCAATTGGTCCGGATCTGGCGCGTCATTACTGGCTGCCGGGTAACGGTGTCAGCCACGACGACACGTTGCGCAGCTTGACCGGTGAAGGTTTCAACCCGGACTATCTGGCGCAGGCTTGCAACCAGACCGTGGCGCAGGCCTGGCAGGCTGCGCAGCAAACCATAGCGGCTGCGGTTGCCCGGCCACAGCCGGCGGCAGACTTCGATTTGGCGGCACATATCCGCGTGGTGGATGGCGATCGCGTGTTGGCCGATAACGCAGCAGGCGATGAAAAGATGTGCCGCGATTTCGCTGCGGCGATTAATGCGCGCCTGAGTTAAACAGCCACAAAAAAGCCCGCCGATAGCGCGTATCGGCGGGCTTTTTCATTGTAATCCGTTAATTACTTGTAGATTACCGCGGTGCCGTGCATCAGGTTGTTGCCGCCGGCGGAGGTAATGGTGAAAGCTTTGGCACCGGCCGCATCGGCTTTGGCGGACAGTTGCGCTTTCAGGCTGCTCAGGTCGGTAGCGCCGCTGGCAGAAATCACACCGGCTTTCTCAAACTGGATGGCATCTTGTGCGCTGACGTAGTCGGCAGCAAAAGAAGTGAAAGAGACGGCGCTCAGAGCGATAACAGCAGCAAAAGTTTTGATGTTTTTCATGATGGTCATTCCTGTCTGGTTTTTAAGGGAGAAAGGCGTTTGCCTTTCGATGGAGTGATTATTGCGCAGCGACAGGAAGGATGAAATCGGAGAGTATTGATAATATTATTCAATTTATTTGATTATTAATTGAGCCCTTCCTCCAAAGGGAGAAAGGGCCGTTAATTATCGCTTTTGCGCATCCGGGCGAACCAGATCGAAACGGTGTTGTTCCGAAATGCCATAGTAGGCGGTGGGCCCACCGGCCCGCAGGATAGGTTCGGCAGCTGCGGTCTGATAAACGCCGTGTTGGTCCAGCAGCGACGAATCGATATGTACCGCGACCACTTCCCCCAGCACCAGCCAGGTATCCACCTTTTCCTCCGCGGCGCTTTGCAACTGAATGCACTGCGACAGGCGGCATTCAAAGTTCACCGGGCTTTCCGCCACCCTTTCCGCTTTCACCCGACGGCTGGGCAGCGGTGTCACGCCGGCAAAGGCAAATTCATCTTCACCGCGGGCCAGGCTGGCCGAGCTGTTGTTCATGGCATCGGCCAGCGGGCGCGTCGCCAGATTCCAGACAAACTCCCCGGTTTCGACGATGTTTGCCACGCTGTCTTTCCAACCGCTGCTGGCGAAACCGATGATCGGCGGGCGGTAGTTGAAGCAGTTGAAAAAGCTGTAGGGGGCCAGGTTGCGCTGGCCGGTCGCGCTGACCGATGAGATCCACCCGATGGGGCGTGGGCCGATGATGGCGTTCAGAGGATCGTGTGGCAGACCATGGCCTGTAGCGGGTTCGTAGTAATAACGGGGCTGACTGCTCATAAGTGACCTGGGGTGGCTAAACAGAACTTTTATTCTGACGGGTTTCCCGTCGGCTGCAAGTTTGCCGCTGCTTTATGGTATCTTACGCGCCAGAAATACCTTTAAGAGAGCCCGTCACGGTGGAAAAAAAGAAAACCTTCCCGCAGCAGAAAAGCGGCCTGCACCCGCGTAACCGTCATCGCTCACGCTATGATTTCCCGGCGCTGATCGCCAGTTGCCCTGCGCTGGAGCCGTTCGTCAAGCCGAATGCCTGGGGCGATATTTCGGTAGATTTTGCCGATCCGGCGGCGGTTAAAATGCTCAACCGTGCGTTGCTGCAACATTTTTATGGTATCGAACATTGGGATATTCCCGCCGACTACCTGTGCCCGCCGATCCCAGGGCGCGCCGACTATTTGCATCACCTGGCCGACTTGTTGGCAACCAGCAACGGCGGCGAGATACCCCGGGGCAAAGGCGTGGCAATCCTCGACGTGGGCATTGGCGCCAACTGCATTTATCCGATCGTCGGCCTGCGTGAATACGGCTGGCGCTTTACCGGTTCGGAGATCGACCCGGTGTCGCTCAATTCGGCCAAAATGATTGTCGAGATGAACCCGACGCTGAGAAACAGCGTGCGGTTACGTCTGCAAAAACAGCCTGAGTTTATCTTTAACGGCATCATTGGCGTGGCGGAGAAGTTCGATGCCACGTTGTGTAACCCACCGTTCCACGGTTCCGAGCAGGAATCACAGGCCAGTACTCGCCGCAAACTGCATAAGCTGGGCAAGGGTGAGGTGGCGGATAAGCCAGTACAGAACTTTGGCGGCAAAAATAACGAGCTGTGGTGTGAGGGCGGTGAAGAAGCCTTCGTGCGTAAAATGGTAGAGGAAAGCGTGAGTAAGGCGCAAAACTGCCTGTGGTTCACCTCGCTTATCTCCAAGAACACCACTTTGCCGTCGATTTACCACGCGTTGAAGCTGGCGGGGGCTGCCGAAGTGCGCACCATTGAGATGGCGCAGGGGCAAAAGATCAGCCGTTTTGTAGCCTGGACCTTCCACGACGCGGAACAGCAGGCTGCCTGGGCGGCAGAACGTTGGCATTAATTTCCCCTGGGTGCCGGTTATTTAGCCGGCATCCATAAATCTTCGCGTTTCCCTTTCAATTTCTGCATGTTGCGTTATTCTCAATACGTCTTCCAATACTAAAAATCTTAAATAAGTTATTTATTCAAAACACAATAGTTACCTTACTTAATTGATATTTTAATCCGGTGAGTTTTACCTGCCAGGAGAATAAGGCCTGCCTGTTTCTCTGGGTGATGCACGTCTGCGTGTGGGCGCTGCGTGCAGAAAAAATAAAATGAAAAGCACTTGTTTGCTAAATCATCTGCCAGAAGGATTTTACCCCTATGCTGTTACGATTCAGTCAGTTAAACACCCACAGCCGCGCTGAGTTGAGCGCGATAGAAAATGCCGTTGCCATGATCGTATTTAAACCCGATGGTACCGTGCTGCGCGCTAACGATTTATTTCTAAAAACGATGGGATTTCAACGACAGGAAGTTATCGGCCAGCATCACCGCCTCTTTTGTTCCCCGGAATATGTCGCCAGCCCGGCATACCGCAAACACTGGGATATGTTAAATAATGGCCAGCCCATTACCGATAATATAAAACGCATTCGCAAAGACGGAGAGGCCGTGTGGCTGCAGGGCACCTATACCCCTGTCATGAATAAACAGGGGCGGGTGGTGGAGATCGTCAAGATCGCCAGCGTTGTGACGGAGCGCATCACCCAGGCACAGGAGCATCGGAGCCTGCTGTCGGCGCTAAACCGTTCGATGGCAATGATCACCTTTGACGCGCAGGGCAAGATCCTTGCCGCCAACGACAATATGCTGAAATTGATGGGATACCGAATCGAGGAGGCGCGTGGGCAAGCGCATGCGGTGCTCTGCCCACCCGAGTTTGCCCACTCTGACGATTACCACCAGCATTGGCGACGTCTCGCTCGGGGCGAGTTTATCACCGGGCGTTTTGAACGAGTGAACCGACGCGGAGAGCGAGTATGGCTGGAGGCCAGCTACAACCCGATCATCGACGATGACGGACAAGTGGTGAAGGTGGTGAAAATCGCTCAGGACATCACCCAACAGATGATCCAGCAGCAGCACGAAGAAGAAATGGTACGTAATGCGCACCATCTATCGTTGGATACCGACAGAACTGCGGCGCAGGGAGCGGTGATCGTTCAGCAGGCCGTGGCGGGCATGCAACAGGTTGAAGCAGCTGCGCGCGATACTTCCGCGGTGGTAAGTGAACTGGGCATTGGTTCACAGCAGATAGGTACCATGGTGGAGGCCATCCGCAAAATCGCCTCTCAAACCAACCTGTTGGCGATTAACGCTTCGATTGAGGCTGCACATGCGGGCGAGCACGGGAGAGGATTTGCCGTTGTCGCCAATGAAGTGCGAACCCTGGCGGAGCAGTCTCGTCAGGCGGCGACCGAAATTGAACGTATCACCCAAGCCATTCAGCAGGGGGTAGCGGCGGCCATCGCCGGGATGGCCGTCTGTGTGGAACAGGCTGGCGGTGGCGTAGCGTTGACGCACGATGCCGGTGAAGTGATTAATCGGGTGAACGTTGGTATGCAGGATGTGGTGAAACTGATGCAGACGTTTACCACGGTGCAGCAGGGGGAAACCGCCCATTGAGGCAACAGGCGCTAGCTTGCAATGGGCAGGTTAGCGCCTCTTATCTGCGCATTACAATCTTGAAAATGGACCAACCCCGCCCCGCTAGACGAATTGCCCGTCCCGTGAACCAAGTGGAGGCAAGCCCCACACATTGCTGGAACAGTTGATTTTTCAGTATATTAAAGTGGCACCAGACTCGGGTGGGCCGCCTGATAGGCGGTGAATGGAAAAATCCCTCGGAGATAAGTGATGAAGAAAATAGCCGCCTGCACACTGGCGCTGCTCGCGGTGATGCTGGGGTGGATCCTCTATGCCAATGACTATCAATTTGTCGCCGAACCCATTGCGTTGAATGCGGGCGGCAATCGGCTTACCGGTTCGTTAGTCTTGCCGAAAAAAATGTCGGGTAAGCCGGGTGTCATTGTCTTTATTCATGGTGATGGTCCGGCCAACGCGGATTTGGATGAAGGTTATTACAGTCTTTGGGAAACCATGGCTGAACAAGGGTACGCCGTTTTGGCCTTCGACAAGGCGGGTGTTGGAGGATCTTCCGGCAACTGGCTACATCAAACCCTGCGAGACAGGGCCAAGGAAGCGGTCGACATTATTGATTGGGCAAGAAACGATGGGCGATTTAATTCACGATGCATCGGGCTGTGGGGCGCCAGTCAGGCCGGTTGGGTGATGCCTGAAATTGTCGCCGAACGACCGGATGTCGCCTTCACGCTGGCGGTGGCGCCAGCGATTAACTGGCTTCGCCAGGGGCGCTATAACACTCGGGCGGAAATGGTGGCTGCGGGGAAAACGGAGTCAGAGATTAAGGCGCGTGAGGCTCAGGACCGACGTTTGCTGTTACTGCTCAGTCAGCCCGACGGCTATGCGCAGTATCGCAAAACTTATGGCGATTCGGTGACCATCAGCGCCGATCGTTGGCAGTTTATTCGCGCCAATATGGCCAGTGATGCCACTGATGCATTGCGTAACTTCAAAACGCCGGTGCACCTGATCGTCGGAGGACGCGATCTTAACGTGGACGTCGATGAAACCGAACGTGTCTACCGGCAGAATATCGCTGCCAATTTGCTGACGGTAACCCGTGTCGAGCCTGCCGATCATAAGATGTTAAAACCGCTGTTTGCTCGTCACCCGGGGCTGATCAATGTAGTCGGCCTGTTCGCTCCGCGATCGCTTCAAGACCCTGCTTATCTGCAGGACGTGGCGGCCTTCCTTGGCGCTCAGCCTTGTAGCAAAGGATCTTAATCGTCATTGCGCCGCAGGCTGTTCGCCAGCGTTTTCGGCGTAAGAAAGTTGAATGGCCTGCTGCGGCATGGCGATACCGGCTTGGTCAAAATGTATTTTGACCAGGCGGTCGAGGGCATATTGCACCACCCACTGCTTTAACGCCTGGGTGCGCACGGTCACCCGGGTGGTGAAGGAGCGATCGCCCAGCGCCACTACGCCGTTGAACACCGGCTCACCCACCAGAAAATGCTTCACCTGCTCGTCTTGTTTCAATGCGGCGACGGCCTGATGCAGCACCTCATGAACATGATCGATATCTTCGTCACGGCTGACGCTGTAGTTGGCGCGGTAGACGCCAAATTCGCGGGCGTAGTTTGCCAGCGTCGTGATCGAAGAAAAGGGGACGATATGATACACGCCGTAATCGTCCCGCAGGCCGATTGAACGGATAGTCATGCGCTCTACCGTACCGGTAATGCCGCTGACGGTTACGTACTCGCCGGTATTCATGCCGTTCTCAAACTGAATGAATACGCCGGTGATCACGTCCTTGACCAGCGTTTGCGCGCCAAAACTGATGGCCAATCCCAGCGCTCCGGCCCCGGCCAGCAGCGGCGCAATGTTAATCCCCACCTGCGACAGCACAATCATAATGGTAATGGTGCTGATAACGATGGCCAGCACGTTACGAAACAGCGTTAGCAGCGTGCGTTCGCGCGCGCTGGGACGGATGCCGTTGCTCAACTCCAGCGCCAGTCGATGCTCGATAACGCTGGCCATCAGGGTCCAGCTGATAACCGCAATCACCAGAATCAGCAGGATATGTACCAGTCCGCCGACGATTTTTTCCCCGTTTTCGCTGCTTGCCCACTGGTAAAGGTTGATCAGATGCCAGGCGTCAAACAGCAGTAGCGTGACCGTCAGTACCACCATCACCCGCAATATTTTCAACCCATTGGGAATATAGGAATTAATACGCCGTTCCAGCATCGGATAGCGCCGGTTGACATCATCCGGCAGCGAAATCCGGCGGAAAATCCAGCGGGTCAGTTGGCCGGAGATCAACGCACCGACGCCGATAACCACCAGGCTTTTCACCGTTGCGGTCATCATAAAGTTCAGGCTGTTGCCAATATCAAACTGCGACAGCGCAAACAGCACCAGGAAATAAGCGATCGCCAGCAGGTGCCAGACGTGGCCCAAACCGCGCAGAATGATGCTGAAGAACGCCATCGATCGTTCGGCCAGCAGGTTTATCTGGAGTTGTATCGGCTTACGGTTACGCAGGATCAACGCCAGTGCGTATAACGTCAGTGCCAGCATGATGACCAGATTGGCTGCGGCGGCTGCAGGGTAACTGATCTGTGTCGCCACTACCGGCACCACCACCATCAGGCCGTAGCCGATCAGGCCACTTAGCCAGGCAAGGCGCGTATTCCAGTAATGGGCGACGGCATCGGAGAACGCAAAAGGACGCAGGTAATCGAAATTCGGTGCAAAAATCAGCCGCAGCACCGCCTTGAAGAATTCGATCACCGCGAAGGCGCTAAGAAACAGGGTTTGCAGCCGCAATATGGTGGCGTTGTCGGCGTGAACATGGCGGGCAAACAGGTTGCCGGCAGTTAGCGCCAGCAACAACACCAGCAAATCGATAGCGAAGGCGCCGAGGATCGCCGTTGGCAGTTTGTACCACGAATCATGCTGCAGTTTGGCGTTGTGCCCCCAGTTGCCGATGCGTTTGTATAGCGGGCGGATTATCCGGCGGATCAGATGGAAGAGGGCGAAGGTCAGCGCAACCGTCAGCAGAAAATAGCCCAAAGCCCGAAAGAAAACGTCCGGATGGAAAGTGCGTTTGGGCCCAGAGTCGATCAGCTTTTGCCTCGAGTTTAATTTCTTGTCGAGGGTGCTAAGGCCGTCCTGAGCCAGGCTGGTCAGGTTGTCACTCAGTGAGTCGGATGGCTTAGGCGTCTCGGTTTTGGGCTGCTGCGCAGTGGAAGATTCGCCAGCGGCCTGCCTGAGGTGGCTAATCAGCCCGGCACGGGCTTTGTCGTCTTGCAGAATGTCTGCGAGCGCGGCGTAAGAGGCTTTTTGCTGCTCTGTTTGGGAACTGGCATCGGTATTCTGTGCGGGCTGCGCCGCAGCCTGCGGGGAAAGGGCGCAGGTTATCAGCAGTAGCAGCAGGGGGAACAGCTGTTCTCGCAGATGAGAACCGAATCGGGAGTATGCGGTGGCGGGCATGTATCCTCTCTTGGGGCTCTGTAAATCGGCGGATTAAATACAAATGTTAAGAAAAACAAAGAATATAGTAGGAAATGAAGAGAGGCAGGGAGTGATAACGCGTGCTAAATAGAAACGGCGGACCTGAAACAGGTCCGCCGTTGAGCAGGGTAAATCAGGATACGTGCTGCAAGAACTCCTGCAAGCGCGGGCTTGGCGGGTGATTGATCAGGTCATGCGGGTTGCCGTCTTCTGCAATCCGGCCCTTATCAATAAAGATCAGCCGCGAAGCCACTTTTTCGGCAAAGCCGACTTCGTGGGTAACGATGACCATGGTCATGCCTTCTTCGGCCAGATCCTGCATAACCTTCAGCACTTCATGACGCAGTTCCGGGTCAAGTGCGGAGGTCGGTTCGTCAAACAGCATCATTTTCGGTTTGACTGCCAGAGCACGGGCGATGGCCACGCGCTGCTGTTGACCGCCGGAAAGTTCGGAGGGGTAGTGATGGGCACGTTCCGCCAGGCCGACTTTGGCCAGCAGTTCACGCGCCAGTTTTTCCGCATCCGACTTTTTCAAACCGCGAACGCGAATGGGGCCAAAGGCGACGTTTTCCAAAGCGGTCAGGTGTGGGAACAGGTAAAACTGCTGGAATACCATGCCGGCTTCCTGACGGATCAGGCGATCGTCAACCTTGGGATCGTTAGCTTTCAGACCATCGACGATCAGATCGCCGCTGGTGATCTCTTCCAGCTTGTTGATGCAGCGCAGCAGCGTGGATTTGCCGGAGCCGGACGGCCCGATAATCACCACCACTTCACCCTGATTAATTTTCAGGTCGATATTGTGCAGCACCTGGGTTTGCCCAAAATGCTTGGAGACGTTTTTAAATTCAATCACAGGATTTTCATCCTTCTTTCCAGACGACGCAGCACGAAGCTCAGCACCAGGGTAATAATCAGATAAATAACCGCCACGGCGCTCCAGATTTCCAGCGCGCGGAAGTTGCCGGCAATAATTTCCTGGCCCTGACGGGTCAGTTCCGCCACGCCGATCACGATAAACAGCGAGGTATCTTTAATGCTGATGATCCACTGGTTACCCAGCGGCGGCAGCATACGGCGCAGCGCCAGCGGCATGATGACATAACGGATGGTCTCGCGGCGCGACAGACCCAACGCCAGGCCTGCTTCACGGAAGCCGCTGTGGATCGACAACACGGCACCGCGGGTGATTTCCGCAATGTAGGCGCCGGAGTTGATCATAATGGTGACCACCGCCGCGCTAAAGGGATCGATGCGCAAATCGCTAAAAGCCATCGGCAGGGCGAAGTAGATAAACATTACCTGCACCACGATAGGCGTGCCGCGGATAACTTCGATGAATACCAGGGCGACATGGTTGGCAATCCAACCGCCGTAGGTACGGGCAAAACCGGCAACGAGGCCGATGATCAGGCCGCCAATCAGACCGAGGACCGAAATCCAGAGGGTCATTTTGGCGCCTTCTAACAGGATAGGGATGGCGGGCCAGATGGCGCTCCAGTCGAACTGCATGGTGTTTTCTCCCGGTGATCCCAAACGTGGGAATCAGATACAACAAAGCGCAGGGGCTAAGGCACCACCCCTGTGCTTAAGTGAATCAGTGACTGATTGCATCCGTTATTTAGGTTCGGTACCGAACCATTTTTTGTAGATTTCGTTGTAGGTGCCGTTGTCGCGCAGCGTTTTCAGCGCGCCATTCACCTTCACGCGCAGTTCGTCACTGCCTTTAGGGAAGGCGATGCCGTATTGCTGTGCTTCCAGCGAATCGCCAACGGTTTTGAACTTGCCGGCGCCGGCGGTTTTAATGAAGTACAGAATGTTTGGCGTGTCGTGCAGCACCGCGTCAGCGCGCTTGGTGCCCAGTTCCATATAGGCGTTGTCGATGTTCGGGAACTGACGCAGGTCTTTGGTTTTGATGTGCTGCTTGGCGTAATCCACGGAGCCGGTGCCACTCTTCACCGCCACCACTTTGCCGTTCAGATCGTCAATGCCCTTGATGCTGTCGTCGTTGGCGTTAACCATCACCAGCAGGCCGCTTTTGTAGTAGCCGTCAGAGAATTCGATGGCTTTTTTACGTTCTTCGGTAATGGTGATGCCGGCCAGCGCCAGATCGATATTTTTGGTTTGCAGTGCCGGGATGATGCCGCTGAAATCCATCGGCTTCAGGGTGTAATCCAGTTTCAGTTCTTTGGCGATAGCGGCCCACAGGTCGATATCGAAACCAACGTATTTATCGCCTTGTTTGAATTCAAAGGGAACGAATGCGGTATCGGTAGCGACGACCAGTTTGTCTGCTGCGTGGGAGCTTACGGCAAAGGCCAGCGAAAGTGCGGCCAGGGAGACTTTAAAAATTGACTTCATGAGAGGAATTTCCTGTACAGGTTGCGGATTACCCATTTTTTATATTGCAGTTGGTGCCATGAAAAAATCGTGCCATGTTTTCAACTACTATAAAAACAAAGAGTTGTGGTGTGATGTTGAGTCTGAAGGTCGAATTATTATTTTTATGCACCAAATTGAGGCCCCAAAATAGTGCTTTTGGCGTCCTGTTGGTGCACGGGTCTATCATTAACCAAATAATGGGGCTGAAACAACCGATAGTTAACGGTTTCGCTTCAATATTGATAACTAACTCTAACTTTTATGCCGCAAGGTTGTTGCATTTGGTGCAGGAGTGTTCTGTCAGAGAGGTCAGGAGGGGATATTTTGCGTTGATAAGCTCAACGCAGCTGGCTGTCTTTACTGCCGCGACGGTTATACAAACTGCTCGCCGCCCGCTTTTTATCCAGCTCGGTTTGGCAGGCCAGGCAATAACGCACGCCTTTCAGCGCCTGCCGCCGGGCCAACGGGATTTCTTCCCCGCATTCCTGGCAGTAATGCTCACTTTCCCCTTGACCCAGCGCCTGTCTTGCACGCTGTACGGCATCGTCGACGGTGGAGTCAATTTGATCTTGCACGGCACCGTCTGCCGCCCATCCGCTTGCCATGATCACCTCGCTTGTGTTGAGCCTTCGTCAGTTCGTTTTATCTACTATGGGCTGTTTTTTGAGCAATTCAAGCGGCGCAAAAGAAAAACAGGCTGGGGCAAAGCCCGCAGCCTGTTCAATCCCGCAATGCGGAACGCTTTGATTGTCTGTCGCGCAGATTTATTCGATGTTGGACTCGATAAACCACAGGAACTTGTCCAGATCGCGTGAAGCTGCGGTGAACATATCCGCGGTATCTTCATCGGCGACTTCTGTGATGGCCTTGCGAATGTCGTTCGCCGCCACACCGTAGCGATCGGCCAGCGCTTTCAGGTGTTCCTGCACGCTGTGGATGTTGGTTGGATAGCTTTTCAGCGGAGTCTTGTCGTTCACGACCTGCACGGTACCCAATGCCACGCCGCCCAACTGCACCACGCGCTCGGCAAAAGTGTCCAGGTGATCGATGATGGCGGTGCGGAACCCGTCCAGCATTTCATGCACGGCAATGAAGTTGGCACCACGCATGTTCCAGTGTGCCTGCTTGGTGATCAACGACAGGTCGGTAAATTGAACAACCTGATGGTTCAACGCCTTGATGGCTTCCAGTTTGGTTTTTTCGTCCATGTCATTACGAGTGTAAAGCAGCTCAGAAGATTTCGTTTTCACCAGTTTAGCGGTACTCATATCAGATATCCTCTCGTTAGTTCGTTGTCCTATTTTTGTTACGGGGATAATTATAGCAGCGATATAGCATTTTGCAGGCCGAAAATGGCTATCGGATAGATAGGCTATAACGAATTGAAAATTAACTCCAGTAAGGGTAAGGTTATATGGATATATTTATTTTTATCTCAATTAGATGAATTGTAAGGGTATTTATTGGTATCTTCTCGCGGAAGTGGTTCCGCAGAGTAATAATTTCAGAAAGGTGTTTAATAACCATTATCATTTATATTTTTTATAAAGATTACGCATTCTGATTCATTTTTATTTCATTTTATTAATTGCCTGCTAATTCATATTGATAGACGAATAACATCCCGCTAAGCTATTTCCCCCCATTTCAGAATTCGCTCCCATGAAAATTAACGTCGTTGGAACCAGTGGCAGTGGCAAAAGTACGGTGGCGCGCCAGCTAGCGGCAAAGTTTGCGCTGCCTCATATCGAGCTGGACAAGCTGTTTTGGCGCCCGCAATGGCAGGGGACACCCGATGACGAGTTTTTGGCGCAGCTAGCGCAGGCGCTGGCCGCGGCAGAGTCCGGCTGGGTGCTTGACGGCAATTACAGTCGAACCAAAACGATTAAATGGGAAAGCGTTGATTGGGTGGTGTGGGTAGATTACGGCTTCTGTCGTACGTTGTTTCAGGCGGTGCGTCGTGCCGCTACACGTGCATGGCAAGGTACCGAGTTGTGGCCCGGCACCGGTAACCGCGAGAGCTTCCGCCGTTCCTTTTTCAGCCGTGATTCCATCGTTTTATGGACCATCAAAACCTACCGTAAAAACCGGGCCGGCTACCTTGCGGACATGAACGATGCCCGGTATCGACATATCCGCTTTATCCAGTTGCGCTCTCCTGAGCAGGCGGCGAGGTTTATACGCGCTTTGCCCCAGCACTGAGCGATGAGAAGCCGGCCATCCAGACAGACCGGCCGGTTACAGCAGCAGGGTGTAATGCACGCTTATCACCGCTTTTTTGATTGGCATCGGCGCATTTAGTTGGCAAGCGACTTTGTGCGGCTCATGAGGCAAAAATATGGCGTACATGCCGGGAAACATTGCCAGCGTCTGGCGGTGACGTTTGATCTCCAGCAGTTGCACATCGTGCAGTTCGTCATAAGGCAACTCACTTTGCCAATCCCCCGGCAAACCATAATCAATGCGTTCTTCGCCGCTAAGGAGCAAATGGATGACGGCATATTCCTGGTGCAGCTCTGCACGCCTGGTTTCCGCTGGCCCGGTGGTTAGCGTCATCACTTCCATAAAGATCTTCTCACCCTTTATCTCATGCCGCTCCAGTGCCAGCTCGGCGAGATCGTATTGACGCACAGCGGTGAGGGTCTCAACCAGTATCGGTGACAGCCCACGGCCATAGCGTGGGTTAAACAGAGTGTTATAAATCACTTTAATTCTCCATGTGGCAACCCTGCCGGGTTGATTCCATAACAACGTGGGGGGACTGCCGGGAAAAGTATGCCTGTTTGCCAGTGTGAAAACAGTTAACCCGCCTGCATTCCGCTTTGGGCAAATGCAGGCGTAGCCAATGCTCAGGACAGGTTTTCGATTTGCGGTTTGGGTTTGATGGTCAGGGTCGCCCCCATGGAGGCGGTAATGATCGCTGCCAGCGCCAACCATTGAATCGTCGTCAGGTGTTCGTTCAGGAACAGCATGCCGGAAAGCGCAGCCAGTGCCGGTTCCAGGCTCATCAATGTGCCGAAAGTCCGCGCCGGTATTTTTGGCAACGCGATAATTTCGAGCGAGTAGGGCAGCGCGGTGGAGAGGATAGCTACGGCCAGTGCGACCGGCAGGATATCAACGTTCAGCAGTGCGCTGCCGGCTTGCCAGGCGCCAATCGGGCAAAACACCACGGCGGCAATCAGTGACCCCACCGCGACGGTACCCGGCCCGTGGTCGCCACCGGCTTTCTGGCCGCAGATAATGTAGACCGCCCAGCAGGCACCTGCACCCAGTGCACAGGCGGCGCCGAAGGGATCGATGCTGCCCATGTCATGGCCCAACGGCAGCAGGAACCAGAGCCCGGCGATCGCCAGTGCCACCCACAAAAAGTCAATCGCGCGGCGTGAAGAGAACATGGCGACCGCCAGCGGGCCGGTGAACTCCAATGCCACGGCGATGCCGAGCGGCAGAGTGCGCAGGGAAAGATAGAACAGGTAATTCATCGCGCCCAGCGCCAGGCCGTAAATGAACAACGGTAACCGGCTCCCGGCGGCAAATCGCATGCGCCACGGGCGGAAGATAATAAAGAGGATCAGCGTGCCGATACTCAAACGCAGCGTGGTGATGCCTTCTGCGCCGACCAGCGGGAACAGGCTTTTGGCCAGAGAGGCACCGCTTTGGATGGAGACCATAGCGATGATCAACAGGCAGATTGGCAGCAGCGTAGAAGACGCTTTTGCGGTTGCGGAGGAAGACATCCTTTAGAGCCTTTTATGCATTTCCCAGGATTTGGGAAGAGGTCGATGTTTGGATGACGGCAGTGTAAATGAATTGCGGTAAATGTGTCTGAGAAAAGCATTTTCAACGAAAAAAAGCGCTGGCTTACGGTGCCAGAACGGCTTTTATGGTCAAAAAGTGCGCTTTTTTTAAGAATTGTCTGGATATTAAATAGGTGATTCTTATCACAGAAACGCGTAGAATGCGGCTCGAAAATAGAGCGAAAAGAAGAAGATACACTGTTCTTGAAATCTAATGTTACACGATATAAAGCATTAGACACTCATTTTAAGGCAGAGTTTCACGCTAATTTTTGTTATATTTTCAATGCATGAACAAATGGATTTACTTAAAAATATAACGCGTTTGAGGTGGTTATGAAAAAAATTGCATGTCTTTCCGCAGTAGCAGCCTGTGTCTTAGCAGTAACCGCAGGTACCGCATTCGCTGGTCAGAGCACCGTATCCGCTGGCTATGCGCAGGGTGATCTCCAAGGCGTTGCTAACAAAGCCGACGGTTTCAACCTGAAATACCGTTACGAGTTCGACAACAACCCACTGGGTGTTATCGGTTCCTTTACCCACGTAGAGAAGAACGGTTCTGAGAACGGTTACTACGGTAAAGCTCAGTACAACTCTATCACTGCCGGTCCAGCTTACCGCTTCAACGACTGGGCAAGCATCTACGGTGTAGTGGGTGTTGGTTACGGTAAAAACATCGACAACGCTCAAAACGGTTCCGACCGTAACGGCAGCAGCGACTACGGCTTCACCTACGGTGCTGGCCTGCAGTTCAACCCAATCCAGGACGTAGCGCTGGACGTTGGTTACGAGCAGAGCCGTATCCGCAGCGTTGACGTTGGTATCTGGAGCGTTGGCGTAGGCTACCGTTTCTAAGATTTCTCCATGCCTGCGGGCATGAGCATGTGGCGCAGTCAGCCACATCAGATAAAAATCCGCCTTCGGGCGGATTTTTTTTGCCAGTCATTCGGCGTCGGTCACTTGCCCAGTTTCTGTGCCGGCTCAGATGAAAAACGCGCGCTACGGGCATCTCGCTCATAGCCTTGCGGCTGCGTAAGAATGTCGTACAGGGCCGGTCGACGACCGTGGATCCAGCGACGGCCCGTACTGAGCGGGATCAGCGACAAATCAAGCGTGGCCGTGACCATCTTGTCTTCTGCTGCCCAGGTTTCCGCCAGAATGCGGCCGTAGGGGTCGAGGATCATCGCATTGCCGGTTCGCACTTCGTCATCGTCACGTCCCACCCCGTTGCTGAATAACACAAACAACCCATTGTCATGAGCACGTGCCGGGAGCCAGCGCATCAGCCAGCCACGCCCGTGTTCGCCCCGAAAAGCTGCCTCTATCGCCGCCGGATCCTCCTGCCGCCGTTGCCAAATTTCCAGAGGGATCGGCTTCATGCCGTGCGGGCTACGTGAATGAGTACCGCCGGTCTGATGCGGCGCCAACAACACCTCTGCCCCCAGCAATGCGGTCGCACGGACATTCTCCACCAGGTTATTGTCCCAACAGATCAGCACCCCCATTCGGATACCCCATGGGGTGTCGAATACGGTGAAACTGTCGCCGCTGGCTATCGCCGGGTGTTCAAAAGCATGCAGTTTACGGTGAACGTGAAGTTTGCCGTCGGGCAGGCAGACGGCGTAGGCATTGTAATATTTGCCGTCCTCTCCCAGTTCAATCAGTCCGACGCCAATCGCCATGTTATAGCGTTCGGCCTGCGGGCGAATACGCGCCAGTGAAGGGCTGTCGGCGATGGGCTCTGCCAGTGCGCCAATTTCGCCGGCGCTGAGGTGGCGTACGTGCCAATAGCCGGTGATGCACATTTCCGGGAAGGTCAGCAGTTGGATCTGTTCGGCGGCGGCGCGGGTGATAAAGCCCTCGATCACCGACAGGTTGTAGTTTTTATCATTGGCGCGATGCTGAAATTGCACCGTCGCGGCGCGTAAAGAGTTTGTCATAGGATTACCTTTTGGCTGTTATCTGGCGTTGATTACAGCAAAGCCATTGATTACTGTATAATCAATTAAATTCCTTTTTTGATAACTGAATGGAATGGATATACGACAACTACGCGCCTTCGTGGTGCTGGCCGAACAGGGCAATTATCGCGTGGCGGCGGAGCGGTTATGCATCACCCAGCCGGCGCTGAGCAAACAGATCCAGACGCTGGAAACGCTGCTGGGCGCCCGTTTGTTTAACCGTGGTCGCCAGGGAGCGCAACTGACCGCCGGCGGCCAACGGCTCTATCCCGAGGCGCTGACGTTAGTTGGTCAGCATCAGCAGTTTCAGCAGCGAGCCTTGCAGGTGGTCAAGGGGGAGGCAGGGCGGTTGGCGATCGGCTTTGGCCTGTCCAGCTTTCATCTGGCTCCGCAACTGGTGGCTGCTTTCCGTCATCGTTTTCCCGAGGTTGCCGTAGGCCTGGAAGATCTGCCTTCGGAGCGGCAATACCAGTTGCTATTGCAGGGGGAACTGCAGGTGGGATTCGTGCGATTGCCTGTCAGTACGCCGTTGCGTGCCAGTGCGCTGCTGAGTGACAGATTGGTGCTGGCGGCGCCCTCGGCGCTGGCCCTGCGGGCGGAGAATATCATGGCGCAATTCAATACCTTGCCGCTGTTACAGTTGACGCCCAAGCGTGGACGCGGGCTGAGCGACCAGTCGCTGCGGTTTATTGCCGCCCATCAACTGGCACCCAACGTGGTACAGCAGGCCGGGGATATTCAAACCTTGCTGGCGCTGGTTGCCGCCGGCATTGGCGTTGCTCTGCTGCCGCACAGCGTCACGCATATTGCGCCGGCGGGCATCGATATTCTGCCGCTGAGCGGCGAACAGACCCAATGGCAAGTCGGTATCGCCTGGAACCCGCAGCAGCCTGATGCGCTGCGGGATAACTTTGTTCAGGTGGCTTTGGCTACCGCGTCGGGTCAGGTTGCCGGCTCATAGCGGGCAGTGCATCACCAGGATCGGGTTTTGATGGTACTCGCTGCGATGGCTTTCGCGGAAACCGACTTTCTTCGCCAGTGCCAGGGAGGGCTGATTTTCCGGTGAGATAATGCATACCGCCTTATTGCCCGGTAAATGGTCTTTTCCCCAGGCCAAAGCCGCGCGCAGCGCTTCGGTGGCATAGCCTTTACCCTGTGCCGAGGTCACCAGCGTCCAGCCCATTTCTGGGGCATCAAGCGCCGGATGGATATCGCGCTGAAAGTCGGAAAAACCGATGCCGCCAAGGTAAGCGCCGCTGACTTTATCGCGCACTGCCCAGTAGCCATAACCCAGCAACGCCCAGTGGCCTACATAGCGCATCAGGCGGCCCCAGGAGTCTTCACGATCCCTCGGCGTGCCGCCGATATAACGTACCACTTCAGGATCGGCCCACATGGCGGCCAACGAATCAAAGTCGTCCAGCGTATGTGCATCAAGGCGTAAACGTTCGGTAAGCAACAGCGGTGCGGTTGTGATAAGAGGCATTATGTTTTCCTGCACAGAGCGAGAGGCGGTCTGTGCAGTATGCCAGAGAAATTACACCGCCAGCCACAGTAACCAGGTGAACAGGAAACCGCTCAGGCCGAGGATTGTCGTCAGTACCGTCCAGGTTTTCAGACCATCGGCGACCGAAAGTCCGAGGTATTTGGTGACGATCCAAAAGCCGGAGTCATTCACGTGCGACAAACCCAGACCGCCGAAGCAGGTGGCAAGGGTGACCAACACCAGCTGTAGCGGATTCAGCCCGATAACCGCTTCCGACAGCAGGCCACCGGTCGTCAGGATAGCCACGGTGGCGGACCCCTGAGAGGCGCGCAGCGCCAACGAAATGATAAAAGCGGCCGGGATCAACGGCAGGCCGATGGTGGTCAGCACATCGGCCAATGCCTTGCCCACACCCGACTCCACCAGGACTTTACCGAATACGCCACCGGCACCGGTGACCAGGATCACCACGGCGGCGGTCGGCAGCGCGCCCCCCATGACGTCGCTGGTGTGTTGCAGGCTCCAGCCGCGACGGATGGCCAGGAAGTAGAATGCCAGCAAGAGAGCAATCATCAAGGCCACCGAGGGAGAGCCGAGCAGCGAAAGCGTATCTCGCAGCGCGGAACCCGGTTCAAGTAACGTGGCTGAAACGGTGCCCAGCATGATGATGGCGATAGGGATCACGATCAACGCCGCCACCAACCCGGCGCCAGGCGGATTGATGCGGTCGCTCAATGGCGCCTTGCCTTCCGGTGCCGGTTCAGGGGCCGCCAGCTGCAGCTGTTCCAGTACCTCAATCGACAGGGGATAAGTTTTGCGATTCAAATGCTTGGCAGCGAAATAGCCGATAACCCCCACCGGAATGCAAATCGCGAGACCGATAATGGTCAGCCAACCAATGTCGGCGTTCAGCAGCCCGGCTGCGGCAACCGGCCCCGGATGGGGAGGCAGGGCGACGTGCACCGCCAGCATCACGCCGGCCATCGGCAGGCCGAACTTCAGCGGCGAAACTTTAGCGACCTTGGCAAAACCGTAGATGATCGGCGCCAGGATGATAAAGCCGACGTCGAAAAAGACCGGAATGCCGAGAATAAACGCGGCAATGGTCAGGGCGGCCACGGTATGTTTCGGCCCCAAAGCTTTGCTGAAGCGCTGGGCCAGAGATTCGGCACCGCCAGAATGTTCGATCATCCGGCCGAGCATAGCGCCCAGGCCGATGATAATGGTCACCGAACCCAGTACGCCGCCCATACCTGCGGTCATCACCTTCATCACTTCGCCGGTAGGAATGCCGCTGGCCAACGCCACCAGCAGGCTGACCACCAGCAAGGCGACAAAGGGCTGGATCTTGGCCTTGATGACCATCAGCAAGAGCAGCACCACACCTAATACGGCAATCATCAAAAGCAGAGAGGTAGACATGAAATAGCCTTTAATCGGGTAAGAGTCAGGCACCGCGATCGCCGGCTGGCGATACGGGTACGTTTAATTTTTATGTTTTGGTAATCCCTGGGTTGGCGGAGCGCCTTACTGGTAAGGTCTTAGCCAATTAAGCCCGGCGGCGGTATCGCCACGGGGTCGGTATTCACAGCCTATCCAGCCTTGATAGCCGAGGGTATCCAGTTGCTCGAACAGCCACGGATAATTCAGTTCGCCGTCGTCCGGTTCATGCCGCTCCGGCACCGAGGCAATCTGAATATGTGCGTAGCAACCGGCCAGCGAGCGCATCAGCCCGCTGATATTGCCGTCCACCAGTTGAGCATGGAAAAAGTCGAACTGAACGAAGACGTTAGGATGGTTGATGGCTTCGACCAATTCTGCCGCCTGGTGTTGACTGGAGAACAGATAATGCGGCTTCACCTGCGGGCTGAGCGCTTCAATCAGCACCTTAACGCCGTGCCTGGCGAAGCGGTCTGCGGCATAGCGAATATTGTCGATAAAGGTAGCGCGATAGCGCTGCCAGTCCTCCCCCGGAGGAACGACGCCGGCCATTACGTGCACGTTGGGGCAGTTAAGCGCAATGGCGTAAGTCAGGGCACGATCGATATCCGCACGCGCATCCTGCTCGCGGCCTGGTATTGCCGCCAGCCCCCACTCACCGGCTTCGGCATTGCCCGGCGCAGTATTGAACAGCACCTGCTGCAAACTGTTGCTACGCAGCTTTTCTGCCAGCAGTTCGGCAGAATAGTCATAGGGGAACAGGAACTCCACGGCTTGAAAACCCTGTGCGGCGGCGGCCTCGAACCTTTCCAAAAACGGCAGTTCGTTAAACATCATCGATAAATTGGCGGCAAACTTAGGCATGGTTCAGCTCCGTAGCTCGGTAATTTCGTCATCGGTCAAATAGCGTATTGGGCGGTCGCCGAGGGTGAAAATCAGCCTGGCGGCATCTTCCATCTCTTCGGTATTATCTGCTGCCGCCCGCAGATCCTTGCCCGTCACTACCGGGCCGTGATTGGCCAGCAAAAAAGCGCGATGGGTCGGCGCCAGTTTCGCCAGATCCTCCGCCAGCCGCAGATCGCCGGGGCGGTAGTAAGGTACCACCGGCACCTTGCCGACCCGCATCACCACATAAGGGGTGAAGGGTTTGATGGCGTTTTCCACGTCCAGCCCTTGCAGACAGGACAGGGCCGTGAGGTAAGTGCAGTGCAGGTGCACCACCGCTTTGCACTCCGGGTTATTCAGATACAGCGCGCGGTGAAAGCTGATCTCTTTCGAGGGTTTGTCGCCGGACAGCCATTCGCCGCTCAGGCTGACTTTCGACAGCCGCTCGGTTTGCAGTTCGCCCAGGCAGGATCCGGTCGGGGTTGCCAGCAGCGTGCCGTCCGCCAGCAACAGCGAAAGGTTGCCGGCAGACCCGGTGGCGTAACCGCGCTGAAAGAAGGAGGCCCCCAGACGCACCATCTCTTCGCGCGCCTGTTGTTCGATCATCATTGTCATAATGGGAATTCCGTTTGTGCCCGGGCGAAAAAGTTTTCATCGCCAAAATTGCCCGATTTAAGGGCCAGTGAAACCGGTTGTTCGATGGCGCGAACCCAGGGTACGCCGGGAGAGATACAGGGGCCGATGTGGAAACCACGAATGCCCAGCGCCTGGGTCACTACGCCAGAAGTTTCGCCACCGGCAACGATAAAGCGACGGTACCCTGATTGCTGGAGCTGTTGTACCACCCCGGCAAACAGTGACTCCACTGCCTGACTGGCGGCAGCCATGCCATATCGTTGCTGAACCTGCTGCAGTTTCTCCGGTTCGGCGGTAGCGTACAGCAGCGGGGCCAGCGGGGCATTTTGCTGCCGCTGTACCCAGTCGGCCAGTTCTGTAACATAGGCCGCGCGGTCAGATTCGGTAAGGCAACGCGCCACGTCGATAGCCATGGCCGGTGCCTGTTGACGGTATCGCGCGACCTGTCGATTGGTCATGACGGAGCAGGAGCCGGACAGGACCACGGCTTTTTCCCCTTGCGGAGCCCCCGCGGCCTGCGGACGGTCTTGTCCCGGCTGAGCCCATTGACGTGCGAGACCGATGGCCAGGCCCGATCCGCCGGTCACCAGCTTCATATTTTTCAGCGCGGCAGCCTGGGTCAGCAAATGCTGCTCATTCAGCGTATCCAGTACCGCATATCGTACGCCTTGTTGCGCCAGCTGTTGCAGCTTGTCGGACACCGCTTCGGCACCGCAATCCATTTCTGCGGCCGTCACCAGCCCGCAGTGCCCCTGAGCCTGCGCTTCCATCAGCCGTAGCAGGTTGCTGTCGGTCATCGGCGTCACCGGGTGATGGCGCATACCGGACTCCGACAGCAGTTGATCCAACACAAACAGATAGCCCTGATACACAGTCCGGCCGTTGACCGGCAGCGCCGGGGAAATCACCGTTTGGCTTTCGCCCAGAGCATCAAGCAGGGCATCGGTTACCGGGCCGATATTGCCCTGCGCGGTGCTGTCGAAGGTTGAGCAATATTTGAAGTAGAATTGCCGGCAGCCCTGGCGCTGCAGCCATGCCAACGCCAGCAACGACTGTTCGATGGCCTGCGATGGCGCACAGGATCTTGATTTCAGACTGATGACGACCGCCTGCGCTTCAACCGGCATGTCATCATGCGGTACGCCGTTTAGCTGCACCGTCGACAGGCCGTTTTCCACCAGAAAGCTGGCAATGTCGGTCGCACCGGTAAAATCATCTGCAATTACGCCGAGCAGCATTATGCGTTCGCCTTCTTCTGCGGCAGGTCGATGCCAGTGAAGATCTTGATCACTGCGCTGTCGTCCTCTTTACCAAAACCGGCATTGCTGGCGGCGGTAAACATATTGAAAGCGGTAGATGCCAGCGGCAACGGGAAGTGCAGCGCTTTGGCGGTATCGGTCACCAGTCCCAGATCCTTCACGAAGATATCCACCGCCGATTTGGGAGCATAGTCGCCGTCAACCACGTGACGCATACGGTTCTCGAACATCCATGAATTGCCGGCGGCGTGGGTGACGACGTCGTACATGACGTCCAGGGGAATACCGGCCCGGGCAGCCAGCGCCATGGCCTCGGCTCCGGCGGCGATATGTACCCCAGCCAGCAGTTGGTGGATGATTTTTACCGTAGCGCCCAGTCCAACCTCTTCGCCAATGCGATAGACCTTGCCGGCAATGGCGTCCAGCACCGGTTGCAATTGTTGGAATGTAGATTCTGCGCCGGATGCCATCACCGTTATCTGGCCCTCAGCCGCCTTGGCCGCGCCGCCAGAAACCGGGGCATCCAACATGTTCAGTCCGAGCGCCAGCAGCTGTTGTTCGATCTGCCTGGCATCGGCGGCGGAGAGGGTGGAAGAGACCATGACCGGCGTATTGGGCTTTAGCTTTGCCGCCAGGCCGTTCTCGCCAAACAGGATCTGCTTCACCTGAGCAGCGTTCACCACCAGCAGCAGCAAGGCATCCAAATCGGCAGCGAAATCGTCTGCACGGGTAGCCGCCTGCTTTGCCCCAGCCTGTTGCAATGTCGCCAGTGCCTGCGGGTTAAGATCGACACCGTAGGTTGTCAGTCCGGCGTTAATGCACGACTTCGCCGCCCCCATTCCCATGGAACCTAACCCTACGACGCAAACTGCAAAATCCCCTGGCTGTGTCATTTGGTACCTCTTGTTAATTTTAGTGATAATTTGTTTTGTTGTGTTAAATATAAGCGGATTGTGACGCAGAGTCAGCGATCGTTATCACAATTATTAACAATTCATGCAGCCTATAAACTTCCTATACAAGAGACGCTTTTAGACTTATCTCACTGTTTTAAAATAGGTAAAATAAATTACTGATATCATGACCGACTTCACGGCCTGCAAAAAGGCCGCTTTCTTCGAACGAAATTTGACGTAAAATCACAATTATTATCACTGCGGTAAAAGAGAGGGAACCGTGATACCTGTAGAACGCCATCAGCAAATTTTAGCGCTGGTATCAGAACGCGGGGTGGTCAGCATTGCCGAATTGACCGAGAGGCTGGGCGTATCGCATATGACGATTCGCCGCGATCTGCAAAAGCTGGAGGAGCAGGGCGCGGTACTGGCGGTGTCAGGGGGCGTGCAGTCCGCAGAACGGGTGGCGATTGAACCTTCGCATCAGGATAAGGAAGGGATGTACAGCCAACAGAAAGCGGCCATCGGTCAGTTGGCTGCCCGGCAGGTCCCCCCCAACAGCTGCATTTATTTGGACGCGGGCACCACTACGCTGGCATTGGCAAAGCACCTCAGTGAGCGCGAAGATCTGACGGTGGTCACTAATGATTTTGTGATTGCGGGCTATCTGATAGAACACAGCCAGTGCAAGATCATTCACACCGGCGGCACCGTATGCCGCGAGAACCGTTCCTGCGTTGGTGAAGCGGCGGCTCAGGCGCTACGCGGGTTGTTTATCGATTTGGCGTTTATTTCCGCTTCATCATGGAGCATGCGCGGCCTGTCGACGCCCAATGAAGACAAGGTGATGGTGAAGAAAGCCATCGTTGATGCCAGCCGTCGCTGCATTTTGCTCAGCGACACCTCAAAATACGGCAAAATAGCCACCTATCTGGCGCTGCCGATGGCGGTATTTGACGCGATTATTACCGATGACAATCTGCCTGCCGCAGCGCGTGAGGCAATCCTGCAGGCGGATATCACGCTGATGACAACCGGGGAGTAAAACTGACCATAACCCCGTAGGGGGTTATGTTGTTTTGTTGGTGGGAGAAGCGGTGATGACCGGCCCTGGTTCAACCAGACGGCCTCGTTCACGCCACTCCTGGCATCTTTGTTCCCACCAGGCCTCCTGAAAATCTTTGATGGCCTGAAGACGCTGTTCTCTGAAAATCGCCGTTTCTTCCTTAGGCACTTCCAGTACCTTATGTTTCGATGACATATAGTCCGTCCTCTACAAGATCCGCTCTGTACAGGCAGTGTACAGAGTGGGCGTGTTTTTTCAACAAACGATCATAGATTCTGGCAAGAGCTGGTCTGAGGGGAACACAGAGGAGAACCCTGGCCTGACTTTGCGTTTTGAATCGAAAAATAGCCTCACCAATGCCGCTGGCGAAAAAGTAATCACGTTCATACAAGCTGTATTCCATCATGCTGTAGGTATCAAACTGAGAGCGTTTATTCATATCGCAAGCAGCTAACGCTTTGATATCATAAAATTCAATTAAATAAGTGTGATCTAAAATTTTTGGGTGAGTATAAACATCCACGAACCATAGTCGCATTTCCTGCGTTATCTTTTTGAAATCTAGATAATATTTTGCGGTCAAATTGTCGTTTTTTCTGACGGTTATTTGATATCTGCACTCAGTAGTTTGTTCTACGCCTACCTCCGTGATATCAATCTCCATAATAAAATCCTTTTTATTATTACTTTTCCTATAGTTACCTTCCTTGTCTTGGCGAGATTATTAACAGCGTCGGAATAAATGCGCCAGCGGGCGGTGAGCTCTCTGCGCAGCGCCACGCAGAAATTAAATTCCGCTGAACCAGTTATAGCCCTGATCTTCCCAGTAACCGCCGGGATTGGTATCGCTGACGAAAATGGCGGCGATATGCTTGGCGTTTTTGAAGCCCAGCTTGGTCGGCACCCGCAGGCGCAGCGGGTAACCGTAATCTGCCGGCAGCGCCTTGCCGCCGAAATCCAGCGTCAAAAGGGTCTGTGGATGCAGTGCGGTGGCCATGTCGATGCTGGAGTAGTAGCGGTCCGCGCATTTGAATCCCACATAACGGGCGTTAAGATCCGCCCCGACGTGCTGCAGGAAGTTGCGCAGCGGCACGCCCCCCCACTGACCGATGGCGCTCCAGCCCTCGATGCAGATCAACCGGGTTATTTGACTTTGCTGCGGCAGGCGTTGCAGCTGTTCCAGCGTCCAGGGGGCCTTTTTTTCTACTTTACCGGAGACCTCCAGCCGGTAGCTGGCGAGATCCACTTCCGGAACGTTGTATTCCGGGTAATACGCGTTGAACGGGAACGGATGGGTAATCTGATCCGGACGGTAGGTCTGCGCCAGCTTTTGGCCGTTGAACAACCAGGCTTGCACCCGATCGTTCCAGCGGGACATTGCCCACAGCACTTTATCCACCTGGTCACCGTCCTGCAGATTGCAGCCGGTCAGCATGGCGACGCCACCCAGCGTCATGCCGGAGCGAAGCATCAGGCGGCGCTGCAAATTAACCAGCTGTTTCTTTTGCGCCGGTTCCAGCCCCGGTGCCATGGGGCGTTGTTTTTTATCCGTCATGTTTGCCACCCGTTATCATTGCCCACAGCGTGCGCGGCACGATAATCACCATCAGCAGGTGAATCACCACAAATAAGCCAATGCCTGACATGGCGAAAAAGTGCACGTAACGCGCAATGTCAAAGCCGCCGAACAGGCTCACCAGGCCCTGCAACTGCACAGGTTTCCAAATGGCTAACCCGGAGAGCACCAGCAGCAGCCCCAAAAGCAAGACGCCGAGGTACATCAGTTTTTGAATGGCGTTGTAATGGCCATGCCGATGCTTGAGCCGCAGCGTCACGGCTTGCCAGATATCGCGCCGCAGCGCGCCGAGGCCTGGCGGCAGCAGATCGCGCCGCAAGTGGCCGCTGAACAGGCTCCACAAGACATAACACAGTGCGTTGCAGGCCAGCAGCCACATAACCGCCAGATGCCAGCCAATCGCGCCGCCCAGCCAGCCGCCAAGCGTGATCTGCGGCGGAAAGCGGAAGCCGAACAGCGGCGAGGCGTTATAGATCTCCCAACCGCTCATGAACATGCAGACCATGGCGAACAGGTTAATCCAGTGGGTAAGGCGAACCGGCCAAGGATGCACCGGCCGCGGCGCGTTGCTTTTCATCATGCACTCCTGAGTTACATCGGCGGAACGGTGCCGTCTTTGCCTGCAGAAATGCGGGTAGCGACGCGTTCGCCCTTATCGTCAGTGGTGGAGAACAACACGATATGCGCGCCCGGTTTCAACAGGCTGCGATCGCCGGGATCCAGGGTGACGATCGGCACATCCTCCGGCACGTTAACGGTTTTTTGCTGGTTGCCGTAGGTCACGGTCAGGGTGCGTCCGTTGGACTTCACCAGTTTGCCCACGGTGCCGTTGGTCATGGTGTCGACCTTGCCGTCGGCGGATTCCCAAGCCGAGTGGCCTTCGCCGGTGCCGCGCAGGCTGGCTGCGAACACGTGCACTTCCAACGCTTTCAAAGAGCCGTCCGGCTGCGGTACGGCAGCGGTGCCGATAAAGCTGTCCGGTTTGATATCATCCAGCGTGCCTTTCGACACGCTCAGCACTCGGGTCTGGTCATTGAGCTTGACGCTGACCTTTTCCCCTTTGCGGTCGGTGAGTTGCAGGCTGCTGTCGCTTACCTGATCGATAACGCCGCGCAGTGGGGCAATCACCTTGGATTGGGGTTGAGCCGCGGCGGCCGCACCGCTGCACAACATGAGGGTGGAAAGCAGTAAACCGGCAAAACGATGACGGGTAATCATAAAGTTCTCCTTTGTTTAGGTTGCCGGTTAAGCATGGTTGAACACCGGGGACAGCACCATGTCCGTTTGATGACATTAATGTCATCAAGAATGTCCGTCAGAACTGCTAGTATTTCCGCAAGAGTCATGAGGTGGCGATAATGCGAATACTGGTGGTTGAAGACGACATCAGCACGGGTGATTACCTGAAAAAGGGGCTGGGAGAGGCGGGGTACAGCGTCGATTTGGCACGTAACGGCACTGATGGCCTGTTTCGGGCACTGGAACACGGCTATGACGCTATCGTGCTGGACGTGATGTTGCCAGGGCTGGACGGCTGGCAGATTATCGAGGTACTGCGCAAGAAAAGTGATGTGCCCATTCTGTTTCTGACGGCGCGCGATGGGGTGCAGGATCGCATTCATGGCCTCGAACTGGGTGCCGATGATTATCTGATAAAGCCCTTCTCCTTTACGGAACTGGTGTTGCGTCTGCGCACTTTGCTGCGGCGTGGCACGGTACGTGAAGCCGACCACTATGTGATTGCCGACTTGCAGCTCGACGTGCTGCGCCGTAAAGCGGTGCGGCAGGAGCAGGTGATCGCGCTGACCAATAAAGAGTTTATGTTGTTGCATCTTCTGGTACGGCGCGAGGGGGAGGTATTGTCACGCACCATGATCGCCTCTCAGGTCTGGGACATGAACTTTGACAGTGACACTAACGTGGTGGATGTCGCCATCAAGCGGCTGCGAGCAAAAATTGATCGGCCGTTCGAGGTCAAGCTGATCCACAGCGTGCGTGGCATCGGTTACGTTTGCGAGCCGCGTTCATGAAGGCCTTGGCCCTACGTTGGCGTGCGCTTTCTCTGACGCTGCGCAGCGCCATGCTGTTTGCGCTGGTGGCGGCTTTGGTGGTCAGCGGAGCGGGAGGCTACCTGTATGGCGCAATGCGCCAGGAAATGACCACCCGCAGCGATTTGCAGGTCACCGGCCGGGTGGAGTACTACCGCCATTTGCTCAGCCAGCGTTTTCCGTTGGATCGCCTGACGGCGAATACCGGCCTGTTCGAAAATATGCTGGGCAACGAACAGGACGTACTGATTTTTCAACAGCCGGGGCAAAGGCCGTTAATCAACGTTAATCCGGCCAAGCTGAGCCTGCCACCGATGACTCCAACACCGGTCGGTGTGCCTCAGCGGTTGAGCGCAGTACAAAGTGGGCAGACTGAGCAGGGCGTGCCATTGCGTGCCGTATCGGCACTGGTCCGGCTGGAGGACGGCACCCTGCTGCAGATCTCCGCCGCCCACGTGATGATCAATGAGCAGAAAATGCTGGCGCGTTATTTGTGGCGGATAGTGGCAGCCGTGGTGGTGGCCTTCATTCTGATCGCATTACTGGGGTATTGGGTGATGCGTCGCGGATTGCAGCCGCTGTGGCGCATGGCGGCGCAGGCGGCGGTGATAACGCCGAATACGTTGTCGACCCGGCTGAGTGAACAGGGAGCACCGAAGGAGCTGCAACAGCTGACCCGTTCGTTTAACGCCATGTTGGATCGTTTGAACGAAGGCTATCAGCGTTTGACGCAGTTTTCTGCCGATTTGGCACATGAGATCCGTACCCCGGTGGGGGCGTTGATGGGACACTGTCAGGTAGCGCTGTATCAGGCCCGAAGCGTGGAAGAGTATGAAACGCTATTGTCGAACAACATGGAGGAGTTGGAGCGTATTTCCCGCATGGTGGAAAACATTCTGTTTCTGGCCCGCGCCGGTGAAGGACAGGCGGTATTGAACTATCAGCGTCTTGATGTGGCGCAACAGCTGCAACGGGTGGCGGACTATTTCGAAGGCCTGGCGGAAGAGCGGGGTATCACATTGGTTTGCCAGGGCGAGGGGCTGTGGACGGCGGATCCGATGCTGTTTCAACGTGCACTGAGCAACCTGGTGTCGAACGCAATACGTTATGCCGATGAAAACAGCGAGATTCAGCTGCGGGCCGTCAGCCAGGCCAATGGTGGGCTGGTGATACAGGTTATCAATCAGGGGCCGCCCATTTCACCGACGCATCTGGATAAGCTGTTCGATCGCTTCTACCGTGCCGATGCTGCACGCAGTGCGGGAAGTCACGCCAGCGGTCTGGGGCTGGCGATCGTCCGCGCTATCATGACGCTGCATGGCGGTACGGCGCATGCCCACTGTGCTGCGGGAGAAAACACTGCCTGGATAACCTTTAGCCTGGTATTTCCTGCCTTTGATTAATTTATGCCCGCCATTCAAGATCATTTATCGGTTATGTGGTGTATCAGACATGATCGGTGAAGGCGGTTATTCGTAACCAATTACTTTCATTTTACCTTTTCTTTCCCCAATATCCCCCACATTAAAAGATTAATTCTGCCAAGAATTAGGCCGATGTGACGCTGGGATCCCCAGTTTCTGAGTGAGCCTGACGTTGTCAAAATTCATCCCCCGTTACTTTGCTATTAAAATTGCTTGCATTAAATGAATGATGAGAATTTTCAGCTTAAAGGCGGTAATTTACAAAACAAAAAACTAACTTTAAGATCTTTTACATATAAATATATCAATGATAGTGATGTTTGTATAATCTTTGGTTATGTCTTATGAGAAAATTCTTATATCAAATACGATAAAATGTAACACATCCATTTTGTGGCGTTAATTGATTTTCATTACGATTGGTAGCTGAGCTTGAATAATTAACCTGATTAGATGTCGCTTAATATTTTATTAACATTTAACGCCTGGCGATAAATAATCACTAGAGTGAAACCTGTGAAAAAATGAAATATAGATTAAATGACCATATCATCTTTGATGTGGATACGGGGACCTTGAGCCCAACGGAGTTTTCTGATGATCCCATCTCGATTTCTAATCCGTCTAAGCGGTTACTGCTGCTATTGATTATGCATCATGGTGAAGCCGTGGGGCGGGAGGTGATATTCAAGAAGGTTTGGGATGATTATGGGATGGTTTCTGGAAACAATAATCTTAACCAGTGCGTGAGTAAATTACGCCGGGTCATTAAGAATTTGGGTATTGAAGAAGAGGTGATTGCGACCGTCCCAAAGGTCGGTTTTATGCTGCGTTACGAAATAATCGTTGAGTCCTGCGAAGCCCAGGAAGACCGTTTTGCCGACGGAGAAATACCTGCGGCCACACGCCCGCACGTTCAGCAAGAAATAGCCCCGGCGCCTGGCGAAACCGCCGTTAATCAGACTGTTTATGCCGGTTATTCCCGACGCTGGTGGGCGGTGGCCAGCGTGGTGGCGCTGGGCGTGATCATGTTGGTGGTCGGTATCACAAGTTATCTCAGTGGTTCTGCGACTCGCCAGGAGGTTTACCTTGGCAAGGTCAACAGCTGCAAGGTGTTTATGTCGATGCCCGGTACCTCGGCCGCAGTCAGTGCTGGTCTGAACCGTGACATTCTGGCCTATGCCGGCCCGCAGACGGCAGAATGCAGCGGTGATGAATTCCTGTTGGTGGTGCGCAGCAATCAGGTGCGCTCTTACATTTCCGGTATTTCCCGGTTGTTTTTTCTACGCTGTCGCATTTTGCGTGAGCACCGGGTTGAAATTTGTTCAGGTCTCGAAAGCGACAACGCTGTAATTACCCATTAATCATCGATCGGTGTCAGGATGAACGCCACCCCGGGGGAAAGGAATATGCCGCCAAATTTATTGTCTTGATATTAAATACTTAATTTCGACCGCCTGGTTAATAATACAGCATTTATCTGGCTCTGGCCTTATATTCTGTTAGCCTGCGATGTTCAGCACTTTCGCATCAACCGCTATTTTTATACCTAATTATGGTAATAGATTATGAAGAATATCTCTTTCAGGGAGGACATTCTCTTTTTCGAACCCAACCCCTGGGTGAGAAAAGGATTACGGGCTCTTATTGATCCCGACCCCATGCGCTATCAATTTGTCTACAGTATCAGGGAAATAGAGGCCTTACTTAAGGTGAATGAACAACAAATCCTCATTATGGAACTGTATAATGAAAATGAGAGTTTGTATGATGTATTACATTTCATTCTAACCATAAATGATATTTTGCCGAAGACATCCCTGATCATATTTACGGGCGTGACTAACGCCAGCATATTGGCCATTCTGGAAGCCGAAACTCATTTATCCCTGGTAGCAAAAGAAGATCCGCTGGATTGTTTAGTTGAAGCGATAGAGGCTGCCGGTAACGGAGGCAGATACTGCAGCCCAGGCATTCAGACGGCGCTGACCTCGTCAGTAGAACCCCTTTCCCGCAGCGAATGGCGAATATTGGCGATGATGATTGCCGGCGGAAATCCGCGTCATATTGCCAGCGTGACCCATCGAAGTTGTAAAACGGTCAGTAGCCATAAGTTGAATATCATGCGCAAGCTGGGTCTTAATCAGGCCGGTTTCATGCGCCTGATTTTAGCTTTCAGAATTCGACACCCAGTTTAAGAATTAACCGCCGGTCTGCCATCGCAATTCGCTGCACCGGCGGCTTAATACTTTACCATCGGGGAGTTTTCCCTTATTCACCCGCCTGGCTGCCGGATGAATTGATCTGCATCAAATTAAACATCCTACAAAAATAAAACGGCCGCGCTTATTTTGCTCTGGCGTAATGGCGCATTTTATATGCTTATTTTGGCGTTGTATGGCTGACAAAAACAACAAGCGTTTTGTCCTTGCATAGGTTCTGGATTGGTTTTTTTAACTTAATGAAAAGGTTATAAATATTAATATCAGAATATAAAACTAAATATTTATCAATTGATAGTTAATGATTCTTTTTTGATCTGATGCGGTTACTCTTTTCTCCGTCAAGCAGACTGGCTAAAAGCACTCATGTAAGTGGCTGGTTAAGGCACGTCACGCTAATGGACGCACAATCATATTTAAAGTTGAAGGGAGTTTTACCATGAAGAAAATTACACTGGCTTTGGCAATCATTTCCGCCTTCGCTGCGGTCAGCACTGCTCAAGCCGCCGACGTGACTGCTCAGGCGTTGGCTACCTGGTCTGCCACTGCAAAAAAGGACACCACCAGCAAATTGGTTGTTACCCCCATTGGCAGCCTGTCTTTCAACTATGCGGAAGGCATCAAGGGCTTTAACAGCCAGAAAGGTCTGTTTGACGTGACCGTGGAAGGGGACGCTACGGCAACCGCTTTCAAACTGACCTCCAAACTGGTTTCCAACACCCTGACTCAGCTCGATACCTCGGGTTCAACCCTGAATGTCGGCGTGAACTACAACGGTGCAGCGGTAGAGAAAACGGCTGAAACCACCATGATCGACACCTCTGCCGGTATTCTGGGCGGCAATCTGAGCGCGTTGTCCAACGCGTACAATAAGGCTGTCCGCACCAGCGCGCAAGACCAGTTCACCTTCACCATCATTGGCGCCACCTCTGACGGTACCACCGCCGTGACCGACTTCAGCACCCTGCCGGAAGGCATCTGGAGCGGTGACGTGAGCGTGGAATTCAACGCCACCTGGACCGCTTAATCCCGGAGTCACCGGTTTAAAGCAGGGGGGCAACCCCCTGTTTATTCCCCACCGCTGAAGAACGCCATTGGAATACCGTCATGAAACGATCCTCTCTCGCCGCTCTCCTGCTGCTGTCTCAACCCGTTTTCGCGCTCGATGTCGGTGAGATCAGCTCGTTCATGCACAGCGATAGCGCGCGTCTGAGTAAAGAAATCAGGAACACCACCGACAGCGGTCGTTTGGTGAACATAAAAATCGAGCGAATTTCCAGCCCGCTGGAGTCCGGCACCGTGGTTCCTATGGGCAGCAAGGATGAAATGTTGCTGTCGCCGGCCAGCCTGATATTGCCGGCCAATGCCAGCGACGTGATCCGTTTCTATTACAAAGGCCCCAACGACAACCAGGAACGTTATTACCGCATTGTCTGGTTCGATCAGGCGTTGAGCGATGCGGGGCAAAACTCGGCTAAACGCAATGCGGTGGCGACGACTTCAGCACGCATTGGCACCATTTTGGTGGTGGCGCCAAGACAGGACCAATTCAACTATCAGTTTGCCAACGGCCAGATCAAAAACACCGGCAATGCCACGTTCAAGGTGGTGGCGTACGGCAACTGCCGCGACAAGAAAGAGGGCAATGACTGCAAGGAAAACTATTTCGTCATGCCGGGCAAGGAGCGCGGCTTCACCAAAGTGAACGTCGGTGAGAAGAAAGGCCGCGTGGCGCTGTGGCACGGCGAACAGTTTATCCCAGTGAAATAGCGCATTGCGGAACCCACGGCAAAGCCTATGCGAAAGGGAACTCATAACCAGAATTCAAGGAGTGGGAAGTGAAAGGTGCGCTGGATGATGTGCTGTTGAAAACCTTGTTTGCCGCCGGCGCGATCGTACTTCCTGCCGTGATGCTGCCTGGCCAGACGACAATGGCTGCCGGGCTGACCCAAATTGATGGCGTGTTGATCCCGCAGACCTTCAGTCTGGCGTTGCGCGAAGGCATGAGCATCCCACTGCTGTTGCACTTCGAGAAAAATAGCGGTGTAAAAGACGATCGTCGTATCGGTCACGCTTTCTTGTACCTGGATAACGACCAACTGAAAATCCGTCAGATTACGCTGGAAGACGGCGACGAAGGTACGCCGCTGACCGCGGAAACCGTGACGCAGCTACAGGCGTTGCAGGAAGCCGCTTTTGATCGGCAGCAGCGTATTGCCCTGACGCCGGACGCCTGGCTGGCATTGGATTTCCGTCAGCTTAATTTGCAGCTGGTGGTAAAAGAGAGCGCGATGGGAACCCTGTTGCGTGCACGTTCCAGCGACATCGGCGCTTCGAGCGTCAATGCTCTCAGCAGCACGCTGGATTACAACCTCGGCGTTTACGATAACCGCACCCGGGCCAGCGAGGGCAATACCTCCAGCTACCTGTCGCTCAACAGCGTTACCGCGCTGCGTGAGCACCATGTGGAAGTGAACGGCTCGGTTTATGGCATTGGCAGCGGCGACGAGAATGCTACGCTGTACAAGGCGATGTATGAGCGCGATTTTGCCGGTCGCCGCTTTGCCGCCGGCATGCTCGACAGTTGGAACCTGCAGTCGCTGGGGCCGGTCACTACCATCAACTCCAGCAAGATCTACGGTCTGTCCTACGGCAACCGTGCCAACTCCACCGTCTTCGATAACAGCCAGTCGCTGACGCCTATCGTGGCGTTCTTCCCTTCTGCGGGGGAAGTGCACTTGTCGCGCGAGGGGCGGCTGCTCAGCGTACAGAACTTTGCTATGGGCAACCATGAAGTGGATACCGGTAACTTGCCTTACGGTATTTATGACGTCGAAGTCGAAGTGGTGGTCAACGGCAGGGTGGTGGATAAACGCATGCAACGGGTCAATAAATTGTTCAGCCCCAATCGTGGTGCCAATGCGCCGCTGGCCTGGCAGTTTTGGGGGGGAATGATCCGAATGGACGATTGGCGCGGCGATGACCAACGTCAGCGACCGGCAAAAGATTCTTATCTGCTTGGCGTATCGGCCACCGGCAATGCGCAAAACCTCAACTGGGCGCTGTCCGGCTACTCGTTTGACAGCAACGCCGTCGGTGAGAGTCGTATCAGCGTGCCGCTCACCGAGTCGATTCAGTTTAATGTGCAGAACATGGCCGCATCCGACAGCTCCTGGAGCCTGGTCAACAGCGTCAGTGCCGCACTGCCCGGTGGTTTCAGCAGCCTGTGGGTCAATCAGGAAAAAACGGTGATTGGCGACAAGCTATTGCAAAACGATGCGCATAACCGCGCCATAGGCGGAACGATGAATTTTGGCGCCCTGTGGTCGCCGCTGGGAAGCCTGAGCCTCAGTTACAACGACGATAAAAAGAACAACAGCCATTACTACAACGCCGATTACTACCAAAACGTGTTTACCGGCCGCTTTGGCACGCTTGGCGTACGCGCCGGCGTACAGCGCTACAACAACGGCGGCTACAGTTCGAATACCGGCAAATATATCGCGCTCGATTTCTCTTTGCCGATGGGCAACTGGCTGAGCGCCGGTGTTTCTAATCAGAACGGCTATACCACCGCGAATCTGGCGGCACGCAAGGACATTCAAAACGGCCCGATCCGCACCCTCGGTGCCAACCTGTCGCGGGCGATCTCCGGTGATACCAAAGGCGACAACAGCGTTAACGGCGGTGCCTATGCGCGCTTTGATACCAAGTATTCCGTCGGTACGGTCAACGTCAGCAGCTCCGCCGACGGTTACGTCAATTCAAGCCTGTCCGCCAGCGGCAGCGTGGGTTGGCAGGGGCGCGATATTGCGGTCAGCGGCAGAAACGAGGGCAATGCGGGCATCATTTTTAATACCGGTATTGAAAACGACGGCATGCTGACGGCTCGGGTCGATGGGCGGACGGTGAAGCTGACCGGCAATAAAAACTATGTGCCGCTGTCGCCGTACGGTCAGTACGAAGTGGAGCTGATGAACAATAAAAACTCGGCGGAAAGCTTCGACATCGTCACCAAACGCAAGAGCAAACTGACGCTGTATCCGGGTAACGTGGCGGTGATCACCCCTGAAATCAAACAGATGGTGACGGTATTCGGTCGCATCAAGGCTGAAGACGGCACCCTGCTGGCCAATGCCTACATCAAAAACCATATCGGCCGCACCCGCACCGATGATAAAGGCGAATTCATTATGGACGTCGATAAGAAATTCCCGGTTATCGACTTTACCCACAGCGGCAACCAGAGCTGTGAAGTGGATTTGGATCTGAGCAAGGCGCAGGGCGCCGTGTGGGTGGGGGACGTGGTCTGTACCGGGCTGAAAACCTATGCCGGCAATCTGCAGGCGGGAGAAATGATCAATGAAGGCTAATATTGCGCTGCTGCTCATACTGTGGGTGGCGTTGCCGTTACACGCGGCGGTTACCGTCACCAACTGGCCGAATGCCGCGACGGTGAAGTTCGTGTTCGTTGAAAATAACGCGGACGACAATTTTTTCGTCACCCCGTCCGGCGTGCTGGATCCGCGTATGACCGGCGCCAACAAGTGGACCGGGCTGAAATACGGCGGCTCCGGCACCATCTATCAGCAAAGCCTCGGCTATGTGGACAATGGTTACAACACCGGCCTGTCGGCGAACAATCGCTTTGACATGTGGCTGGAGAATGCGCCAATCAAGAATCCGTTCCTCGGCCTGCGCTGCATTAACTGGTATGCGGGTTGCAATATGGACACCAGCCTGATCCTGCCGCAAAGCACCGATGAAAAGGGTTTTTATGGCGCGGTGGTGACGCCGGGCGGCGCCAAATGGATGCACGGCATGATGTCGCCGAGCTTCTACCAATACTTGCAACAGATGGCCCCCGGCGATGCATTCAGCATGCAGATTAACAGCTGCCAGACTTCGGCCAACTACGATGCCGGCGCCGGGGGGCGGTGTCAGAATCAGGCCAGCGGCAACTGGTACAAGCGCACCGTTACCCACAGCAAGGCTGCCCATCTGCGTTTTATTAACACCAACGCGGTGTCGGAAGTGTTTGTGAACAGTGACGGGGTACCGATCATCGGCGAGGGCAATGCCGACTGCAAGAACCAGACTATAGGCGCACGCTCCGGCATCATGTGCAAAATGGTCAGCTACGATCTGCAGACCGACGGCAGCGTCAGCAATACCTCGATCCACGTGTTTCCGGCCATTAACCATGCGGCGCTGACCTCGGCGGTGAACGCCGCCGACCTGCAGTTCAGCCTGAACGGCAACAGCTGGAAAAACACCTCGGGTACCGGCAGCTATTACACCTTTAACGAGCTGAAAAGCAGCAACGTCATCTACGTCTTCTTTGCCAGTAATTTCTTTAAGCAGATGGTCAAACTGGGGATCTCCGACAGTGGCACTCGTGACCTGATTAACTTCCGTTTCCAGAACACCACTTCGCCGGAGTCCGGCTGGTATGAGTTTTCCACCTCCAATCAGCTGATTATCAAACCGCGTGATTTCAGTATCAGCATCATTTCTGACGATTATGACAACACCCCTCATCGTGAAGGCTATGTCGGGCCGGCGGAACCGCCGTTGGAGTTTGGCTATATCGTCACCACCAGCGGCAAAACCGCTGCCGATGAGGTAAGGGTGATGGCGACGGGCCCGACACAGGCGATCAACGGGATTAACTATTGCCTGTTCTCCTCGGCGGATAACATCACCAGGGTGCCTTTTCCGGCCACGCTCAGCGTGACCACCAGCACCAACGGTCAGCAGAGCTATGACGCCGGCTGCGACGGGCAGTGGCATGACATGACCAATGCGTTATGGAGCAGTACGCCGTGGAACGACATTTCCGGTGAGGTAGGGGTATTAAACAAAACCCGGGTGACATTCAGTATTCCGATGAATAACCCGATCTCGCTGAAAACGGTGGACGGTTCAGGTTGGTACGGTGACGTCAGCGCCGCCGGGGAGATCCACGTTGAAGCCACCTGGCGCAATATCAACTAGGGGAAGGGCCGTGAGAAGCTTGCTGTTCTGGCTGCTGTGCCTGCCGTTTCACGCTACTGCGATTAACGTCGGCACCCTAACGTTCGCTATGGATCAGGACCAATCGTTCACCGCCAAGCGCGTACTGAACAATAACCGCAGCGCGCGTATTTATCAGGTGACGCTGCGTGCCATTGACCGACCGGGAGAAAGCGAAACGCGGAGCAAACCTGCCGATGGCGAGCTGCTGTTTGCCCCTCGTCAGCTCCAGCTGCAGGCGGGGCAGGGCGAGTATTACAAGTTCTTTTACCGCGGGCCACAGGATAACCGTGAGCGCTATTACCGGGTGTCATTCCGAGAAATTCCGACCCGTTTATTCGATCCCGCAGGGCAAAAGGCGACTGGTGTGACGCTGGAGCCGATCGTGGTGATGGACACTATTTTGGTGGTGCGGCCGCGTCAGATCAATTTTGCCTATCGGCTCGATACGCAGCGCGGCACCCTCACCAATACCGGCAATACCTACTTTAAATTCCTGCTAAAGCCCGGTTGTGACAGCACCGACGAACAGGGAATAACCGAGTACCTGCGCCCTGGCGATACGCTGACCCATGCCGGCATTCGCCTGAAAGGTCAGAAATTTATCATCTATAACGACAAATTTATCAGCATCGATAAAAGCTGCCTAAACGAGTAATAACGCGCTAGCGCAGCGGGATTGAGAAGCGGAAACAGGCGCCGCTTTGCGGCCGCTCAACCAGTTGGATATCGCTGTCGTGCAACAGCAAAATGCGCCGCACGATCATCAATCCCAGTCCGCTGGCATGGCGGCGCGCGCTGCTCAGAATCGAAGGCCGAACGAACAGATCGGCGCGCAGCTCCTGCGGGATACCGGGGCCACTGTCGTTAAGCTGAACCAGCACCTTGCCCGCCTGCTGCCACAGGCGCACTTCAATCTCGCCCCCCTGTGGCGTGTGACGAATAGCGTTGTCCAGCAGGTTGGTCAACACGCGTTCAATCATGCTGACATCGGCGAACACCAATGGGATGCCCGGCGCGATATCGGCCAGCAGCCGTTGCTGACGAGCCTCGGCCGCCAGCTCGAACTTCTGGAACACATCCTGCACCAGTTCGCTGAGCGAAAATGGCTCTTTCTGCGGTTTCACCACGCCATACTCCAACCGTGCCAGTTCGAACAGCTCCTGCGCCAGCCGACCGACCTTGCGGCTCTGCGCCAGCGCTATCTCCAGATAGCGTTGGCGATCGTTTTCACTCAGGCTGGCGGATTTTACCGAAAGCGTTTCCAGATAGCCGTGCAGCGAAGTCAGCGGGGTACGCAGGTCGTGCGAAATATTGGCGATAAACTCGCGGCGCTGTTGGTCCTGCTGCGAAAGCGACTGCCACTGTATGGCGATGCGTTGCGCCATGCTGTTGAAGGCTTGCTGCAGCCGGCTGACTTCGTCGCGCCCGGCGGCGTTGACCGGCAGCGCGGCATAGGCCTGAACCGCTGCGATACCGCCGCTGTCCAGTTCACTGACCTGGCGCGTAAGGCGACGGATAGGCCGGGTGACCCAATAGAAAGCGAATCCGCCGGCCAACAGGCTGAACAGCACCATCAGGCCCGATGACCATAGCGCCATGGAAACCGCAGAGCTAAACAGCGCGTTGCTGGCCAGGGCGTCGTAATCTTCGCCCAGCAGTACCACGTACAAATAGCCTTCAACCTGGCCATTGACCTTCAGCGGTGCAGCGCTGAACACTTTCCTGGCACTCAGGTTGCGCGGATCATCGCCGTAAACCGGCATGCTGGCCCCATCGAACAAGGCCTGCAACGGCAGCAGATCCACTTTCTGGCGTTTCAGGTGGCCGGCCGGCGCGGCGTTGCCAATGATGTTGCCCTGTTTGTCGAGCAGGTAGACCTCAACGCTGGGGTTTACCGCCATCAGTTGATCGAACAGGCTGTGAACCGAGGGGGCGTTCAGCCCGTTTTGCCCCAACAGTGGATTACTGTCGGCAATGTGTTGCGCCAGATTACCGGACAACCGCTGGATCACCGCCTGGCTGTACTGGGTACTGCTGCGCACCTGGATCCAGCCGGATATGGCGCAGCTGACCACCATCAGCAGTGCGAAGATCAGGGTCAGACGTTGCGTTAACGTAAGATTTTTCATGGTTCACTCTTGCGGCGCTGCCGCGAATTTGTAGCCCATACCCCACACGGTGAGGATGCGCTCGGGTTCCGCCGGGTTGGTTTCAATCTTGATGCGCAGTCGGTTGATGTGCGTATTCACGGTGTGCTCATAACCTTCGTGCTGATATCCCCATACCTGGTTGAGCAGGCTCAAGCGGGAAAAGACCTTGCCAGGGTGTTTGGCAAAAAAATACAGCAGGTCGAATTCACGCGGCGTCAGGTCGATGGCTTGATGATTCAACAGCACTTCACGCGCAATCGGGTCGATGGTCAGCCCGTCAAAACTCAGCGTGCCGGCGTCCATCCTCAGGTTGCGGCTCATGGCTTCCTGGCGGCGAAACAGCGCTTTAACCCGGGCCACCAGTTCCAGCATCGAAAAGGGTTTGGCGAGGTAGTCGTCGGCACCGAGTTCCAGCCCCAGCACGCGATGTACTTCACTGGATCGCGCGCTGGTGATGATGATCGGCGTGTAGCGCGTCATGTTGCGCGCGCGGCGGCAGATCTCCAGCCCATCGATCCCCGGAAGCATCAAATCGAGGATCAGCGCGTCCCAGCCACCCTGTTCCAGCATCGCCATACCCAGATTGCCATCGGCGGCATGGCTGATGTCATAACCCTCGTCGCGCAGATGTAACTGCAGCAGCTCCGCGATATTGCCGTCATCCTCGACGATTAAAATTTTCTTTGGCTTTTCCATTCTCTCACCGCTGATTGCCAGGCCTTAGTGAAGTCTACACAACCGCCGGAGCCGGAGTTATCACATTTTATTTAACTTTGCGTGAGGTCTTGGGGAACAAATCGGACGGATACTCAGCCCATCGAAACCGCCACCGTCAGGAGAGACACCATGGCCATGTCCATTACGCCGGAGAAACCCGCGCTGATCCACCCGCTGTGGCTACGCCTGACGCACTGGCTGAATGCGCTGGCGATGCTGATTATGGTCACCAGCGGCTGGCGCATCTACAACGCTTCACCGTTGTTCAACTTCAGTTTTATCAATGAGCTGACGCTGGGCGGTTGGTTGGGTGGGGCGCTCCAATGGCACTTCGCCGGCATGTGGCTGTTTGTGATCAATGGGCTGTGCTATTTGCTGATCAATCTGTTCAGCGGCCGTCTGAAACGCAAATTCTGGCCGCTGAGCCCGAAAGCCTTGTTGGGTGATCTGCTGGCGGCGCTGCGAGGCAAACTCGGTCATAGCGATTTGCGTCATTACAACATGGTGCAGCGAGCTGCTTATCTGTTTGTGATGGTGGCAGGCGTGGTGATGGTGATGTCTGGCCTGGTGTTGTGGAAGTCGGTGCAATTTCCGCTGCTGCGCGAATTGCTCGGCGGCTATGAAGCGGCACGTTATATCCACTTTTACGCCATGTCGGCGCTGGTGGGGTTTGTAGTGGTGCACCTGGTCATGGTGGCGCTGGTACCACGCACGCTGCTGGCCATGCTGCGCGGACGTTAAGGAGAACCTGATGAAAACAGATAAACCCGCTATCAGCCTGAGTGAAGGCAGAGAAATCGTCAGGGAAGCACAGCAGCTGCTGGCGCGCCAATTGGCCTCCTCTTCACGCCGCCGTTTTCTGCGTAACGGGTTGACGCTCGGTGGCATTGCGATGCTCACTGGCTGCGATCTCAGCGACAACACCCATGTGGAACAGGCGCTGAGCCGTGTTTCGCGCTTTAACGACCGGGTGCAAGGGTGGCTGTTTAACGCCGACCATTTGGCGCCGGTGTATGCCGAGTCGCAGATTACGCGTCCGTTCCCGTTCAACGCGTTTTACGCCGAAGAAGAAGCGCCGGACATCAATGGCGAGGACTATCGGCTGGAGGTCAGTGGCCTGGTGCTGAATAAGCAACCCTGGACCTTGCCGCAATTGCACAGCATGACGCAAATCAGCCAGGTGACGCGCCATATCTGCGTTGAAGGCTGGAGCGCCATCGGCAAGTGGGGCGGCGTACCTTTTGCGCAATTTTTGCAGGCGATCGGCTCTGACCTGAGCGCCAGCTATGTCAGCTTCAAATGTGCCGACGATTACTACACCAGCATCGACATGGCCACGGCGCTGCATCCGCAAACCATTATGGCGCTGACCTACGATGGCCAGATCCTGCCGCGCAAATACGGCTATCCGATGAAGCTGCGCATGCCGACCAAGCTCGGTTACAAGAACCCGAAACATATTCAGGTCATAGAGGTCACCAACCGCTTTCCCGGCGGCTACTGGGAAGATCAAGGTTACAACTGGTTTGGCGGCAGCTAACGGCTACCGCAACCGTCCCCGGCACACAGGTGCTTTTTAAATGAGAAAAGGAAATACCATGAAAAAGTTATTCGCAGTCATGATGTGTAGCGCGTTGATGTTAGGTTCCCTCGGTGCCAATGCCGCCGACAGCATGGGCAAAGACGCGATGAAAAAAGACGGCATGAGCCAGATGTCGCACGAGGGTATGGCCAAAGACGGCATGAAAAAAGAGTGCATGGGCAAGGATTGCATGAAGAAAGACGGCATGGGCAAAGATGCCATGAAACACGACGGCATGAAGAAAGACAGCATGGGTAAAGATGCCATGAAGCATGACGGCATGAAGAAAGACGGCATGAAGAAAGACGGTATGGGTAAAGACGCAATGAAAAAAGACGCTATGGGGCAGTAAGCCGCCGCGCCCCGCAGCCGGATAGCCGGTGGTTTAATCCCGGCTGCGGGCAGCACAACGGGAGGGACGATGGTTCAGACAATGTGGCTGCAGCGCTTTAAGCGCTCGAACTGGGACGTGGCCTTTATGCGGCTGGCGCTGGTGGTGATCTTCGCCGCTTTCGGCTATGCCAAGTGGTTTGATTATGAAGCGCAGGGGCTGGTGCCTCTGATTGGTAATAGCCCGCTGCTGGCCTGGATGCACGATGTGTTTGGCATTCGCGGTGCCAGTTATGCGTTAGGGGCTGCCGAGTGGAGCTTTGGTCTTTTGCTGCTGGCCGGTTTTTGGTCGCGACGTTTGGGGCTATTGGGGGCGGTGGGATCGACGCTGACTTATCTGACGACCCTGACGCTGATCTTCTCCACGCCGGGTGCCTGGGAAGCTTCGGCCGGTGGCTTTCCGGCGATGGGCGGAGCCACCAGCTTTCTGCTAAAGGATCTGGTGTTATTGGCGGGGTCGATACTGCTGCTAAAAGCCGACTTGCCTGACGATATGTCGTAAAAAAGGGCGCAGTTTTTAAACTGCGCCCTTTGTCCGTGTTGGACGGATCACATATCCGGGAAGGTCAGGGTATTGCCCGGCGCCTCACGGTGGATATGCACAAAGTTCAGGTGTTTCTCATACTGATCGAGAATATCGCCGATCACCTGCTCTTTGCTGTAATCCATCAGGTCATTGCCCTGGGTACCTTCCATCAGGAAGGTTTCCAACCGGTAGTAGTGCGACTTGCCGGAGCGGGCGCGATAGGTAAAGCCCGGCACCGAATATCGCTGTGGCCAGATCTGGTAGATGAAGTTCTGCTCTTCGCCCAGATGCACCAGCAGCTCCAGATGGCTCAAGCGCTCATCTTCGGTCGGCGGCACCTCACTGAATTCCACTTTGGCACCGCGCAGTTCCAGCTCACGCGCCACTTCTTGCATCGCCGGTCGGCAACGGGTATCCAACATTTTCTGCGTGTATTGAGTGCCAGGGTAATTCATCACCCGCGACAGCCGCTGTTTCCAGTTAAGCACGTCATTGCTGGACACCGGCATTGGCGCGCTGGTGTTCAGCGCGCTGGCCTTGCGGTAATCCTCTACCCGCAGCGATTTATACAGACCGGCCATCACGAAGAAGATCACAAAGCTGAATGGCAGGCCCATGATCACCGTGGTTTTTTGCAGCGCGGGCACGCCGTCGGTCATCAGCATGCCGATGGTCAGCAGGCCAATGGTTATCGACCAGAAAATTCGCAGCCAGTTGGGCGCATCGTTGTTGATGTCGCTCAGACGCGAGGTGAAGTTACCCAGCACCAGCGAACCGGAGTCCGCCGACGTAACGTAGAACAGCAGGCCGGTGATGGTCGCCACCGAGGCGCTGAAGGTGAAGCCCGGATACTGTGCCAGCAGGCTGTAGAAACCACGTTCCGGATACTGCATCACTTCCTGCGCGAAAGCGGCATTGCCGTGAATGATCTGGTAAAGCGCGCTGTTGCCGAAAATCGACAGCCACAGCAGGGTGAACACGAAAGGAATAATCAGCGTACCGACCACAAACTGACGGATGGTGCGCCCACGCGAAATGCGCGCCAGGAACAGGCCGACAAAAGGTGCCCAGGCTACCCACCAGGCCCAGAAGAACAGGGTCCAGTTGTTCATCCACTCTACCGGCCGGTCGAAGGCGAAGCTGTTAAGGGTCATCCCCATAAAGCGGTTAACGTAATCGCCGACGTTGAGCACCAGCGCATTGAGCAGGAACTCGGTATCGCCGAAGAACAGCACGAACATGATCAGCCCCAACGCCAACAGTACGTTGAGCTCCGACAGAATGCGGATGCCTTTGTTGACGCCCGAGGTCACAGAAATGGTCGCCATGATCACCGAAAGCAGGATCAGCGCGGCCTGAACCGTCAGGTTTTCCGGAATGTGGAACAGCACTTTCAGCCCGTAGTTTAACTGCACCACGCCAATACCCAGCGTGGTGGCGATGCCGAAGATGGTGCCCAGCACGGCCGCAATGTCTACGCTGTGGCCGATCGGGCCGTTGATGCGTTTGCCAAAAATCGGGTAGAGCGCCGAACGGATGGTCAACGGCAGGTTATAGCGGTAGCTGAAGTAGCCGAGGGCGATGCCCATCAGCGCATACATCGACCAGCCGGTCAGGCCGTAGTGGAACAGCGTCCACACCATGGCCTGGCGGGCGGCTTCCATCGTCTGGCCCTGGCCTTCCGGTGGCATCATATATTGCGTCACCGGTTCGGCGACCGAGAAGAACATCAGATCGATGCCGATGCCGGCGGCGAACAGCATCGCTGCCCAGCTCATCAGGCTGAATTCGGGTTTCGACTGTTCTGGCCCGAGCTTGATCGAACCGAAGCGCGAAGCGGCGATAAACACCACAAATACGATGTACAGGGTTGCGGCCAGCAGGTAATACCAGCCGAAGGTGGTTGAAACCCAATTCAGGGTGCGGGTGATCCATCGCCCGGAGAAATCGGTAAAAAAGATGGTCATCAGCGAGAAGGCCAGGATCAGCCCCGCTGAGGTAAAGAAAACCACCGGATTAAGGCCATCCTGTTGTGGTTTTGAGGAGGTTTCGCGTGTTGTCATCGTCTTCCTCTGTTTTTTAACAACTGAGTAAAATCGTGCCCACACACCAGCCTGAACGGACGCATCGGCGCCGTCCGGAAAAGTGCGGATATAAAGCCGCGGCAATCGCTATTCTGCTTGCCAAAGATTGCCGCTTTGCTTGTTAACGAAACGGAAAATCGTCTCGTGGTGGGAACCGCTTACAGACACTGATTTTGGTCAGATTCGTTAAATACCTCACAAAAATCAGCCAGTTCCACAACCGAAAAGTACATATTTGTAACCAAGCGGTAATAAAATATATGCAATTTTTATTGAACGTTCAATCAAAAAAAAGTTTAATGGTGAGCATGAAGACCAAGTTCAGCAGGTGAAAAGGCCATGAAATTACACCGCTGAGACGAGGCCGAAGTCGGTTTTGTGAGAGTCGAATTATGCCAAAGGTAGGAATGCAGCCAATCAGAAGGCAGCAGTTGATAGATGCCACGCTGGCCGCGGTGAACGAAGTGGGAATGCATGACGCCACCATCGCGCAGATAGCGCGGCGGGCCGGGGTTTCCAACGGCATCATCAGCCATTATTTCAAGGACAAGAACGGCCTGCTGGAAGCCACTATGCGCTATTTGATTAGCCATCTGGGCGAGGCGGTGAAGCTGCGGCTGCAGGCGTTGAGCGACCAGAGCCCGGCATCACGGCTGCAGGCGATCGTCGCCGGTAACTTCGACGACAGCCAGATCAACAGCGCGGCGATGAAAACCTGGCTGGCGTTTTGGGCCAGCAGCTTGCACCAGCCGCAGCTTAATCGGCTGCAACAGGTGAACGGCCGTCGGCTGTATTCCAACCTGTGTGCCGAATTTAGCCGCCAATTGCCCAAGGCGCAGGCGCGACTGGCAGCCAAAGGATTGGCGGCACTGATTGACGGCCTGTGGCTGCGCAGTGCGTTGCGCGGCGCGGCGTTCAACCAGGCGCAGGCGATCGCGCTCACGACCGAATACATTACGTTTCAACTCCGGGGGCAAACGCCACCCTGAGGACAACCCAAGGAGAACCTATGTCCCGTTTTGGCTTACAGAAGCTCTATATTAATGGTGCCTATGTAGACAGTACCGATGGAAAAACTTTCAACGCGGTGAACCCGGCGAACGGCGAAGTGCTTGCCGAGATCCAGTCCGCCAGCGCTGAAGACGTCAACCGTGCGGTGGCCAGTGCAGCCAGCGGACAGAAAGTGTGGGCGGCGATGACGGCGATGGAACGTTCTCGTATTCTGCGCCGTGCGGTGGATATTCTGCGCGAACGCAACGACGAACTGGCCGCGCTGGAAACCCTGGATACCGGCAAGGCCATGTCGGAAACCACGGCGGTGGATATCGTTACCGGTGCCGACGTACTGGAATATTATGCGGGTCTGATCCCGGCGATCGAAGGCCAGCAGATCCCGCTGCGTGACAGCGCCTTTGTTTATACCCGTCGTGAGCCCCTGGGCGTGGTGGCCGGTATTGGCGCCTGGAACTACCCGATCCAGATTGCCCTGTGGAAATCCGCACCGGCGCTGGCGGCAGGCAACGCGATGATCTTCAAACCCAGTGAAGTCACCTCCCTGACGGCGCTGAAGCTGGCGGAAATTTACACCGAAGCCGGTTTGCCGGACGGCGTGTTCAACGTGGTCACCGGCAGCGGCGCAGAAGTCGGCCAGTACCTGACCGATCACCCGGGCATTGCCAAGGTATCCTTCACCGGCGGTGTGAAAACCGGCAAGAAAGTGATGGCCAATGCCTCCGGTTCGACGCTGAAAGAAGTCACCATGGAACTCGGCGGCAAATCCCCGCTGATTATTTTTGACGACGCCTGCCTGGATCGCGCCGCCGATATCGCCATGATGGCCAACTTCTACAGCTCCGGCCAGGTGTGCACCAACGGGACCCGGGTATTTGTCCCCGCAGCGTTGCAGGCGGAGTTCGAAGCCAAAATCCTCGAGCGCGTTAAGCGCATTCGCCTGGGGGATCCTACCGATCCACAAACCAACTTTGGACCGCTGGTCAGTTTCGCGCATATGGAGTCGGTATTACGCTTCATCGAAAGCGGCAAGAAAAGCGGTGCTCGCCTTTTGTGCGGCGGCGAACGTGTGACTGAGGGTGAATACGCCAAAGGGGCCTATGTGGCGCCGACGGTATTTACCGACTGCGATGATGAGATGGAGATCGTGCGCGAAGAGATCTTTGGGCCGGTCATGAGCATTCTCACTTACCACAGCGAAGAAGAAGTGGTACGCCGTGCGAACGACACCACCTTCGGCCTGGCTGCCGGGTTGGTGACCAATGATCTGACCCGGGCACATCGGGTAATCCACCAGTTGGAGGCCGGCATTTGCTGGATCAACACCTGGGGTGAATCCGCGCCGGAAATGCCGGTCGGCGGGTATAAGCAGTCTGGCGTCGGCCGTGAAAATGGCCTCAGCACGCTGGAACATTACACCCAGATCAAATCGGTGCAAGTCGAGCTGGGCGAATATATTTCCATCTTTTAAATATCCCCGTCGTCTTTCAAGCTACAGCGTTGTTGGCTGCGAACGCGGACCCCAGTCACTTACTTGAGTAAGCTCCTGGGGTTCCACGCTCTTGCCGCCTAGCTGTAACTCGAAATCCATAGGGGATAATCCTTTTTTGCATCCAAAACTGCATTGATATATTCAGCATGCGGTATTCAAGCCATTCGCTTTATTCAGGCATCTCTATATTAAGGAGATAATGTATGGAATACGATTACATCATTATCGGTGCCGGCTCAGCCGGTAACGTTTTAGCTACCCGTTTAACCGAAGACGCTGACGTTAGCGTATTGCTGCTGGAAGCCGGCGGCCCGGATTATCGGATGGATTTTCGCACCCAGATGCCGGCCGCGCTGGCATTCCCGCTGCAAGGCCGCCGTTACAACTGGGCGTATGAAACCGATCCTGAACCGCATATGAACAACCGCCGCATGGAGTGCGGCCGGGGTAAGGGGCTGGGTGGCTCATCACTGATTAACGGCATGTGCTACATCCGCGGCAACGCGATGGACTTCGACAACTGGGCAAAAGCACCGGGGTTGGAAGACTGGAGCTACCTGGACTGCCTGCCGTATTTCCGCAAGGCGGAAACCCGCGATATCGGGCCGAACGATTTTCACGGCGGTGACGGCCCGGTCAGCGTAACCACGCCGAAAGCCGGCAATAATGAATTGTTCCACGCAATGGTGGAGGCCGGTGTGCAGGCGGGTTATCCGCGTACTGATGACCTGAACGGCTACCAGCAGGAAGGCTTTGGTCCGATGGATCGCACGGTCACGCCGAAAGGTCGCCGCGCCAGCACCGCGCGCGGGTATCTGGATCAGGCTCGTTCCCGTTCCAACCTGAAGATTGTGACTCACGCGTTGACCGACCGCATCCGTTTCGAAGGTAAGCGCGCGGTGGGCGTTGACTACTTGCAGGGCGAGAGTAACCAAATCACCAGCGCCCGTGCGCGTCGGGAAGTGTTGCTGTGTGCCGGGGCGATCGCCTCGCCGCAGATTTTGCAACGTTCCGGCGTTGGTCCGGCGTCGCTGCTGAACCGTCTGGACATCGATCTGGTGCATGATCTGCCGGGCGTGGGCGAAAACTTGCAGGATCATCTGGAAATGTACCTGCAATACGCCTGTAAAAAGCCGGTGTCTCTGTACCCGGCATTGCAATGGTTCAACCAGCCAAAGATCGGCGCAGAATGGCTGTTCAACGGCACCGGCGTGGGCGCCAGCAACCAGTTTGAAGCCGGTGGCTTTATCCGCAGCCGCGAAGAGTTCGCCTGGCCGAACATTCAGTACCATTTCTTGCCGGTGGCGATTAACTACAACGGCAGCAACGCGGTGAAAGAGCACGGTTTCCAGGCACACGTCGGCTCGATGCGCTCCCCGAGCCGTGGTCGGGTGCAGGTGAAATCGAAGGATCCGCGCCAACATCCGAGCATCTTGTTCAACTATATGGCGACCGAACAGGACTGGCAGGAGTTCCGCGACGCCATTCGCATTACGCGCGAAATCATGGCGCAGCCTGCGTTGGACGAGTATCGCGGTCGCGAGATAAGCCCGGGGCCAGAAGTGCAGACCGACGAACAGTTGGACGCTTTTGTGCGTGAGCATGCCGAAACCGCTTTCCATCCTTCCTGCTCATGCAAAATGGGCGAAGACGAAATGGCGGTGGTGGATGGGCAAGGGCGAGTGCACGGTATGGAAGGTCTGCGGGTGGTGGACGCGTCCATTATGCCGCTGATCATTACCGGTAACCTGAACGCCACCACCATCATGATCGCCGAAAAAATTGCCGATCGCATCCGCCAACGTAAGCCGTTGCCGCGCAGTAACGCCGACTATTACGTGGCAGGCGACGCCCCGGCGCGTAAATCATAACCCACATGCCCTCTCGCCGCTGAGGGGGAGGGCCGCTGTAGCAAGCAACCCCCCTCCAATGTCCTTCCCCGAGGCGAGGGGGCAATTCATTCCCGTTATCTTTCACCTCACAAGGTACAAACGTACCCCTTAAGCCGGCAGGGCGATCGCCTGATCGAAACTGTTTGGCGTCGCCATGCGCCACATGCGCGCATAAAAATCGCTTTCGATCTCTTTTTCCAACAGCGCGCCAGGCTCCAGATAGTAGTAGATGTCGGCGTAGACCTTGATTTCGGTGGAGGTGATGCGACGCAGCATATGGTGCGAAGTCAGCTGCTCCGGGCGACTGACCCCTGCCGCCGCCAGCATTTCCGCCAGCGCTTTCACCGTATTTTGGTGGAAGTGATAAACGCGTTCGGCCTTGTTTGGCACCACCAGGGCTTTCTGTCGCAGCGGATCCTGGGTGGCGACCCCGGTAGGGCAGTGATTGGTATGGCAGCTTTGCGACTGAATGCAGCCGACGGCGAACATAAAACCACGGGCTGAGTTCACCCAGTCGGCACCCAGCACCAGTACGCTGGCGATATCGAAGGCGCTGATGATTTTACCGCTGGCGCCAATCTTGATTTTGTCGCGCAGTCCGCAGCCGACCAGGGTGTTGTGGACGAACAACAGCCCTTCGCGCAGCGGCATACCCATATAGTTGGACAGTTCGAGCGGTGCTGCGCCGGTCCCGCCTTCTTTGCCGTCCACTACAATAAAGTCCGGCAATATCTGGGTTTGCAACATCGCTTTGGCGATGGCGACAAATTCCCACGGGTGGCCGATACAGAGTTTGAAGCCCACGGGTTTGCCACCGGACAGTTCGCGCAGCTGTTGGATGAAATGCATCATTTCTATTGGGGTGCTGAAGGCGCTGTGCGAGGCCGGAGAAATACAGTCGACCCCTTCAGGCACGCCGCGCGTCGCGGCGATTTCCGCATCCACTTTTTTTGCCGGCAAAATGCCGCCATGGCCGGGTTTGGCCCCCTGACTGAGTTTGATTTCAATCATTCTCACCTGCGGGTTTTTGGCCTGCTCAGCGAAGCGCTGCGGATCAAAATGGCCGTCGGCAGTGCGACAGCCGAAGTAACCGCTGCCCAATTCCCAGACCAGATCGCCACCGTTTTCACGGTGATAACGGCTGATGCTGCCTTCGCCAGTGTCGTGATAGAAATTGCCTTTTGCCGCCCCAAGATTGAGGGCGCGAATGGCGTTGGCCGACAGGGCACCGAAGCTCATGGCGGAAATATTGAAAATAGACGCGGAATACGGCTGGCTGCAGCCTGGACCGCCGATCGTCACGCGAAAGCTGGTGGGATCGGACACCTCGACCGGGCGCATGGAATGTCCGATGCATTCATAACCGGTTTGATAAACGTCCAACTGGGTACCGAAGGGCTTGTCGCCCATCTCATTTTTGGCTCGTCGATAAACCAGCGTGCGTTGAGTTCGTGAAAACGGGATCTGCGCGTTGTCTTCTTCCAGCAAATATTGGCGTATTTCCGGGCGGATAAATTCGAAGAAAAAGCGCAACCGACCGATGATCGGGTAGTTACGGCAAATCGCGTGGCGTTGCTGGGTCAGATCGTAAATCCCCAATGCGCTCAGACCACCAAAAACGATCGTCGGCAGCCAAAGCCAAGGGTGGTGCGGTAATAGCGTCAATGACGCCAGCGTCAGCAGAATGCTCAAGACAAGGCAGGTATAACGGCTGAATAACGATGACTTCATAACATCTCCTGATGTTTTTATTCGTCCAGACGACATGGCTCGCGGAAGGATCCGCCGGTCGGATCCTAACCAATAGACAGGAGTGTTATGTGGCTGTTGCTGCTTTGTCGCTTATTGTTACATTAATTTAACGTTATGCGAGTGACTCAGGCCGCCGGATGGCGGCCTGAGGGGGAAGGATTACTTGCTGGCGACGAAGATACTGCTCATGCTGCGTAGGCGCAGCTTTTTCATTGCACTGTATTTCTGAGAGAAAATCGTCTTGGGGTGAGTGCCACGCTTTTGGGCAATGTGCAGCAGGCTGTCACCGCGCAACAGGTTGAAGATAACGTCGCTTTCCGCTGGGCTAAGCTCGCGAGTTTTCTGCATTTTTATTCCGCCGGGCTCTTTGCTTTCCAGCAGGTTTTGTATTTTTTCCTGCAATGAATAAAGTGGAATGCGCGTAGACACCAATTCAACGGAGATGCCCAGGATCGACAATAGTTTCACCACGCGTTCGTCGTCATAAAACACCAACAGGCGCGTTTTGGAGTTGTATTGCTGATGCAAAGACACCAGGCTTTCAATGACGTTAACGCTTTGTTCCAGATTTTGTGAGGTGAAGATCAGGGCGATGTCGTGCTTAATTATTTTTTCCGCCTTGGCGCCACCGTGCATAAAATCTGAAAACAGTCTGATATCGTACTTGCCGTAATGTTTTTTCAGTAACACCGAAAGGCCGACATAGCTGTACTTACACTCACTAATAACAAGGACATTGTTTTTAGACATAATGGCAAACACCCATAATGAGTTAAAAGTATTCAGCTGTAAGAAGCGAGTTCAAATCCTTGATGTCGGATTCCTTCCACAGCTTTCCCTGCAGTGCGTAATATGGCATTTCATCCAGCCATTTTTTATGCTCGGGGGTTTCTACCCCTTCAATAATTACCTTGTAATGATTAAGGTAAAAAAAGCGCAATAAAGCGCGCATTAAACCTTCGCCGCCAGACTTCTTCATAAAGTCCCATAACAAAAAACGGTCGAGTTTAACGAAGCGGAACTGGCTGTTATACAACGCGGAGAAACCCGCATAGCCGGAACCAAAATCATCGAGCCAAAATGAATAGCTCTTCAGTGAGGGATCGCCATGAACACGATCTTTAACCAAGCGGGTTGAGTTCTCACTGATTTCAAAATGAATACAGCGAGTGGCACTGATTCTTTCTGCGAAATGGCTATTGGCCAACGACCGCAGTGAATGGTCGTCTACATTCAGCGTAGCTATAACCTGATTCTCATGAAACCAGTGATTATATTTCTCTATCAGACTGACCTGGTCTAACAGAATCTCAATTCGGGTCTCGCTATCTGCCGTGCGAAAGAACTGTTCAGGAGAAAAATGCGCATATTCACTATTAAAAGTGAATCGTGATAGACACTCAACGGCCAGCAATTGTCCGGATTTTGCGAACATTGGCTGGAAAACATAATTAATTCCGTTATTTTTCTCTCTAAAAGAACTGCGCATTCCTCAATCCCTTGATTGGTATGTAACTTACTGTTTTTTAACTAAAATTAAATCAGGATCAAGCTGTTTATGGGTAAATGTCTTATTTAGCGCGACCCGGTTGTGAAATGTCGCTTACAGACCATTTAACGCGCATTTAGTCGTGAAGTCCAAAGGGCTCTAAAAGTAACAAAATGTAAATATATGGAATAATATGCTGTTAATCAGGCCTTAAGGAAAAATGTCTGACTGCATGACTTTCCAAAACACAGATTATTCCTATTCGATTGAATCGTCAACATCGATCGATAGGTATTTGTTGATAGTTTATTCCTATCAAGAGGGGTGTTATGAATGTTTTAAACGATTTAACAATAAGAATGCGCTTAGTCTATATTTCGTCCGGCAATGGGTTCATCGAGGCAACACTCCTTTTAAGCAAGGAGTGCTATCGCTGAGTGTATGCTCAGTGCCGGGGAACTATATATTCGTCTGTCACTGAATCGATTATTTTATTGTTTTTCTATGGAGCTGGAAATGAAAAAAGTATTATTGCCTTTGGCTGCACTGGTATTGTCTGCTACTGCTTATAACGCTACTGCTGCAAGCGGCAACGTTAAATTCACCGGTGAAATCGTACAGTCCACCTGTAAAGTTGTTGATAAAGACCAGAATAAAGAAGTTTACCTGGGTAAATATCCTACTACCGCATTCCCAACTTCTGGTTCTACCAGCGGTGCTAAAGCTTTCGATATTAGCCTGGAGAAATGTGAAGCGGGTAACTACACCCTGCGTTTCGACGGTAACACCCCAGCTGGCCACCCAGAACTGTTGGCTGTAACTGGCGGCGCAAACGGCGTTGGCGTTGAAATCCTGGATAACAATGGCGCAACTCTGCCAATCTCTCAGGAAGTTGCTACTCCAGCGACCGTTTCTGTTGCTGCTGACGGCGACAACCCAGGTTCTGCGACTTTCAACCTGCGCGCTCGTTATAAATCTTACCAGGATCTGGTAACTGCGGGTCAGGCAAACTCTAACGCTACCTTCACCATCGAATACAAGTAATTTAATTCGCTGGCAGGATAGATAGAGCTATTGGCCACGGACGGCTAAATTCTGAGAGTTGAGATATTCCGATGAAAAAAGTGCTTTCTTGTATTTTATTCGCGTTTTCCGTAAATGCTTTTGCCGGAATTCAAGTTGATTCAACGCGCGTAATTTATAACAGCGGAAGTAAATCCGCATCGCTCTCAATCAGCAATGACAGCGACGACACCTATATGGTGCAGACCTGGTTGGATACTGGCGATTCAAGCCAGATGCCGAAGAATTTACCGATCGTGGTCACTCCACCTATTTTAAAACTGGCTGCCAAAAAAGACGCAATTCTGCGCTTTATTTATTCCGGCAGCGGGTTACCGCAGGACAGAGAAAGTCTGCTCTGGGTAAACGTACAGGAAATTCCGCCAACGCCTAAGCAAGACAACGTGCTGCAGGTGGCGATCCGTACCCGTATCAAACTGTTCTACCGCCCAGAAGCCTTGAAGGCCAACCTGCAACAGCAGGCAGAGGCACTGAAATGGCAGCGCCAGGGCAGCAATCTGGTGGTGACCAACAACGGTCCGTTGTTTGTGACGCTGGGCGTTCTGACGCTGAAAAGCGGTGGCAAGAGCTGGAAAGTGAATGCCGACATGGTGAAACCGCAAGATAGCCTGCGGATTGCTCTGCCACAGGGCGCGCAGTCGGCCAACAATATGTCGTTCACTTATATCAACGATTACGGCGGCCACACCGAGATTAAGAACGTTGCATTAAATTGATTTAAGCCCTTCAAGGAATGAACAAAAAATGGCACATAAAAGAATAACAACCCTCACGCCAAAACGTTTGGTCAGGCTGATTAATGGTGTAATTTATTTTTCTGCGGTGCCATTTTCATTCTCTCATATGGCCATGGCGGAGGAGCAGTTCAACACCTCCTTCATCCATGGCGATGACAACATTGCCCAGGTGGCAGCGTTGTCCAGCGGCGATGATATCCTGCCAGGTAAATATCCGTTCGATATTTACCTGAACGGACAGCGTATCGATCACCGTGACATCGAATTCAAAAAAGACGCCAAAGACACGCCGGTAACGCCTTGCCTGACTGCGCAGGATTACCAGGACTACGGTGTAAAACTGCCGGGCGATATGAAAACCGAAGGTGCCGCGCAGTGCTACGCTCTGTCACAGCAAATTTCGGGTGCCAAGCTAAGCTATGACGCAGCCATACAGCGTATGGATTTGGAAGTGCCGCAGATATTCCTGGAGCCGCGTCCACAGGGTGCTATCTCGCCGAAGGTTTACGATCGCGGGATTAACGCCGGTTTCGTTAACTATAACTTCAGCGGCAACCATAATAATTACCGTAATAACGCCAACGATAAAACATCCGACTACTACTTCCTGAGCCTGAACAACGGCATCAATGTCGGTAATTGGCGCCTGCGTAACAACTCGACGCTGAATCAGCAGTCGGGTGCCGGCACGCACTGGAATACCGTTTCAAGCTGGGCGGAAACCGACATTGTTTCCCTGCGCAGCCGTCTGGTGATTGGCCAGACCAACACCAATAACAATGTATTCGACAGCATTCAGTTCCGCGGTGTGCAGATTTCCAGCGCCAACGATATGCTGCCAGAAAGCCAGCGCGGTTACGCGCCGGTGGTCCGTGGCGTGGCGTCGACCAACGCCCGCGTTGAGATCCGCCAAAACGGCTACACCATTTACAGCACCAACGTGCCGCCGGGTCCGTTTGCGCTGACCGACATCTTCCCGAGCACCCTGAGCGGTAACCTCAACGTCACGGTCATTGAGGCCAACGGTTCAAGAACCTCTTTCGTGGTGCCGTTCTCTTCCGTGCCGAACATGCTGCGCGAAGGGATCTGGGACTACCAGATGACCGCCGGTAAATACCATGACGGCACCACCAAATACCAGCCAAAGTTTGTGCAAGGCACCTTGTCCCACGGCATGGCGTATGACATCACGCCTTATGGTGGGGTACTGGTCGCGGAAAATTACCGTTCGGCGGTAGTGGGCATGGGCAAAAACATGGGTGTCTGGGGGGCAGTTTCCTTCGATATGTCCTATTCCGACACCAACTTGGTCAACGGTGACGACAAACAGGGGGAGAGCTTCCGCTTCCTGTACTCCAAATCGCTCAACGACTGGGGCACCGAATTCCAGATCGCCGGTTACCGTTACTCGACCTCTGGTTACTATGATTTCTCTGATGCGGTTGCGGAACGCGATCGCTATGAAAACGGCGTCTACCGTAACGATTACTACGACGAGAATGACCGCAATCTGGGCGTGCCGGATTGGGCGGAATCACGTCGCCGTACCTATTACACCAGCCGTTTCAACAACAAACGCCAGCGTGTAGAGTTGTCGATCAACCAGCGTATTGCCGGTAACTCAACGCTGTACACCAATATCAGCAACCAGTCATATTGGGGCGGCTCCGGTCAGGATCGTACGGTTCAAACCGGCTTTAACAGCAGCTACAAAAATATCAGCTACGGCGTGTTCTATCAGGACAGCCGCAGCAACTACGGTTATAAAGATCGCAGCATCAACATGAGCGTCTCTATTCCGTTCAGCTTCTTCAGCCGCGATTCGTCTGATATGACGGCCAGCTTCAACGCCGGTCACAGCAAGCAGAGCGGTAATACATACAGCGCCGGCCTGAGCGGCACCGCGCTAGACGATAACCGCCTGAACTATGCGGTGCAAAGTGGCCACGATCGTTACTCCGGCCAAACCAGCTCGGCTAACGTCGGCTACCAGGGCAGCATGGGTACCGTCAATGCCGGTTACAGCTACAGCAAAGACTATCAGCAGTCTACCCTGGGCGTGTCGGGCGGTATCGTGGCGCACTCCGGCGGCGTAACGTTGACCCAGCCGCTGCAAAATACCTTTGTGCTGGTAGAGGCCAAAGATGCCAAGGGCGTCCGTCTGGAAAACCAGCCGGGTGTGGCTATCGACCGCTTCGGTTACGCGGTGATGACTTCGGCCTCACCTTATCGTCACAACCGTGTGGCATTGCGCACCGAAGATATCGGCAATGGCCTGGATATCCCGATGGCGGCCCGCGACGTGGTACCGACATATGGCGCCATTACCCGCGTGAAATTTGAAACGCATACCGGCCAAAGCCTGCTGGTACACAGTAAACTGTTGGACGGCAGCGTACCGCCAATCGGCGCCAACGTGTTTAGCGCCGACGGCAAGAACAACGGTACCGTGGGTACCAATGGGGATATTTATATCTCCGGCGCATCCGCAGGGGATCGCCTGTTGGTTAAATGGGGCAGCGATGCCGGCGACAGCTGTTCACTGGTGGTGCCGGAACTGAAATCGGCGACCGAACAGCTGATGGGCTATCAGGAACTTTCGCTGACCTGCGGAAAACCGTAAAAGGAATGAATATGTCTTCTTTGTTGTTAAAACATAAAAACCTCGGGCTGGCGGCAGGGCTGCTGGTCACGCTGGGGACGTTCTCGCAGAGCAGCTTTGCGCTGTCTTGTAAGCAGAATGGCAGCGTCAGTCAGATTATTACGCTGGATAAGCCGATTAAAGTGTCAACCGCTAATACGGCGGCGGGGGCCCTGCTGTGGCGCTCGCAAACCTTCACATCGACTTTCCAATGTATCGATGACCGTGATTATCCCAAGGGCGAAAATGCCTATCTTTATTGGGATCCGAAGAAGGACATGCGCAATATCGACAAGTCTATCGAGGTCGGCGTCAACTACAACAGCGTGGATTATAAGCTGACCAATGGCGCAAGACAGGATGTTGGTCCGGGTACACAATGTCGTCCAAATGGTCGCGGTGGTTGTGCCAAACCAGCCCAATCCTTGAGTGTGACGGTGACCTACTCGCTTTATATCAAGGCGACAGGGGCTGCACCGCCTGCAGGTGGGAAGATCACCAACAATGGCACTTATTCCGTATTTCAGGTTGATGGGGTCGGCGGTCTCAACAACGTGGTTGGCAGCAACTTCAATGCCTATATTAACGGGCTGGGAAATATTCAGTTTATTTCCTGCAATCCGAAAATCACCGTAGTGGCTAACAATGGTTCAACAGTGAATTTTGGCACCATTCCGCGTCAGAATGCGGTAGCTGGCAAGATAGAAAAACAAGTACCGTTCTCGGTCAGCGCCAATATGTCTGATCCGGCTACCGGTCAGGATTGTAAGGGCGAGACACTGCAGGCCAGTTTCAGCTCCACTTATCCAGTGCAGGACGCTACGACGATCTTGCCAACCAGCGACAGTGGATTTGGTATCTTGATTTCGCAGGCGGCGACACCAAACACGCCAATCAAGATGAATTCCCCGGTTGATCTGGGCCTGGTCAATGGTAGCACCGTTGAAAAGAACTTCATGGCTAGCCTGAAATGGCTGAATACCAACCCGAAGGTGGGGCCATTCACCGCGTCGGCCAATATCGACGTCACCTTTAAGTAACATTTTGCCGTAAAAAAAGGGGTTCAGCGCAGGCTGAACCCCTTTTTTAATGCAGCTTCTCTCAGTGTTGACCCACCCAGTTGGTGCAAACCTTATCCAGGCATTTACCGGCATACCACAGATGCACGCCAGGGGACTCATGGCGATGCCCGTTCAGCGGCTCTATCGGCTGTGGATGCATCTCTGCAACGTCCCAGCGGGTAGTGCGACGGTAAACCGCCGGCGTTTTGCCGAACTGTTTCTTAAATGCGCGTGAAAAAGACGGTTGGGAATCAAAATGGAATTGCAGGGCGATGTCGAGAATAGGGCGAGGGGTCGAACGCAGCGCTTGCGCGGCTTGCGACAGTCGACGCTCGCGGATATAACTGCCTAAAGCATGCCCGGTAGTGCTGCGGAACATCCTTTGCAGGTGCCACTTGGAGTAGCCTGACTTCGCCGCTACGTTGTCTAACAGTAACGGCTGATCCAGATGGGTTTCAATCCAGTCCAGCAAATCGTGAATGATATTAACGCGATCCATTGTTTTAGTTCTCCTGCGGGTACGACATTCAGGTCACAGTAGGTAAGAGTAATTATCCAAGCTAGTTCTTTGATAATAGGCCGCGGAGACGGGTTACGCAAGTGTTAACCCGGGGGAAAAAGGTGGCTAAACGTGCTCTTTGGGTTGCAGGGATATAAAAAAGGCCGCACGTGGCGGCCTTGAGCAAAGAGGGAAAGATGGGGATCAGTTAGTTTCCGGCTTCACTTCGATATAGTCCAACTGCAACACGCTGCTGGTGTAGCCGCGGATCTTGTTGGTCATTTCAATATCGCCGTTCAGCTTGTGGCCGTAGGACGGAATGATCTCTTTCAGCTTGCTCTGCCATTCCGGCGTAGCCACTTTATCTTTGAACACGGTTTCCATCAGATGCAACATGATCGGTGCTGCCGTCGAGGCACCCGGCGATGCCCCCAGCAGGGCGGCAATGCTGCCGTCTTGGGAACTGACCACTTCGGTACCGAACTGCAGCAAGCCGCCTTTGTCAGCGTCTTTCTTGATGATCTGCACGCGTTGGCCTGCGGTCCACAGCTTCCAGTCCGCCTGTTTGGCATCAGGGAAATACTCTTTCAGCGCGGCGAAACGGTCATCGTCGTTCATCATCAACTGACCCACCAGGTATTTCACCAGGTCGAAGTTATCCAGACCGACATGGGTCATTGGCATCAGGTTCGAGGTGCTCAGGGAGTGCAGCAGGTCGAACAGTGAACCGTTTTTCAGGAACTTGCCGGAGAAGGTAGCGAACGGTCCGAACAGCAAGACACGCTTGCCGTCCAGCATGCGGGTATCCAGATGCGGAACCGACATCGGCGGTGAACCTACGCTGGCCAGGCCATAAACCTTGGCCAGGTGTTGGTCAGCGATTTCCGGGTTGGTGGTGACCAGGAACTGACCGCCGACCGGGAAGGCACCGTAGCCGTCGGCTTCGGGAATGCCGGTTTTCTGCAGCAGCGTCAGAGAAGCACCGCCCGCGCCGATAAACACGAATTTGGCATTCACGGTGGTTTCTTTACCGTCACGGTTCAGATCGGCCACGGTGACGCGCCAGGTGTTGTCGGCGTTGCGCTTGATATCACGGACTTCATGGCTCAGGTTCAGCTTGAAGTTCGGGTTTTTGGTCAGCGTGTCCACCAGTTGGTGGGTGATCACGCCAAAGTTAACGTCGGTACCCAGTGGCATGCGGGTCGCAGCAATTTTCTGCGCCGGATCGCGGCCGTTCATTACCAGCGGTGCCCACTGTTTAATCTGGTTAGGGTCTTCTGAGTACTCCATACCACGGAACAGGGTGCTGTGTTGCAGTGCGGCATAGCGTTTGCGCAGGAAGTTGACGTTGTCGTCACCCCAGACAAAGCTCATGTGCGGCACGCTGTTAATAAAGGATTTTGGATCTTTCAGGACGTTATTTTTCACCTGATAAGACCAGAATTGACGAGAGATTTCAAAAGACTCGTTAACCACCACGGCTTTGCTGATGTCGATGGTGCCGTCTTTTTTTTCTGGGGTATAGTTCATTTCAGCGAAGGCGGAGTGACCGGTACCGGCGTTATTCCAGCCGTTGGAGCTTTCTTCCGCAACGCCGTTCATGCGCTCATACATGTCGATGGACCAGTTTGGCTCCAGCTCATGCAGGTAGGTCCCCAGCGTGGCGCTCATGATGCCACCGCCGATCAGTACCACATCAACGGACTTATTCTCTTCCGCCGTCGCCTGTTGCGTAACGCCGAACAGGTTCAGACAGAAGATCAGGACGAGTAATTTTTTCATTTAATCAAATCTCTTGTGTGTATACCCGTCGCCTTTCAAGTTGCAGCGTTGTTACCTGCACTCGCTCACCCCAGTGACTTACTGAAGTAAGCGCCTGGGGATGAGCGAGCTGGCCGCCTAGCCGCAACTTGAAATTCATAGGGTATAAATTCTATTCATTGCAGGTGAAAGAATTTATCGGGAGTTACCCTGGAAATAAGTAAAACTAACCCGCCCGGCTAAGCCGAGTGACAGTGATAATGTCTTTTTGTTAATCGTTTTCTTAACGAAAAGTGGATTATTACAGGCTGTCTGGGGACAGGTTGTTCAACTCTGGTTACTGCGGGGATATTATTGTTTGCAATATTGTTAAAAACTACTTTTGTAACTAAAAAAAGCCCATTAAAGGCAGGAATCATTCATTTATTATTTTTATTTAAATATAACCGCTAAATTAATAAGGTCTAATTGTCGCTGATTTAAACGATATGCCATTATCACACAATATTTATGGAATAAAGGCAAATGCCGGCAGGTAACAAAATGAAAATGGCCGCCGGGTATTACCGGGCGACCATGGGCTGGGTGAGCCTTAGCGGCATTTTTGCGCTCAAGCCTGCCGCCACTCCTCCTTCAACAGTGCATAAATCAGTTCATCGCCCCATTGGCCGTTGAAACGATCGTTTTGTCGCAGGTGCGCCTCTTTGCGCATCCCCAGACGTTCGACGACCCCGATAGATCCCTGATTGGCTGCATCGAGCCTGGCAAAAATGCGGTGGCAGCCCACTTGGTTAAACCCCCGATCCAACACCGCTTGCACGGCTTCGGCAGCATAACCTTTACCGGCGTAGGCCGGGTTGAAGATATAACCGATCTCGGCCTGTAATGCTGCGCGGTTAGCCAGTTTCAGCAAGACTTCACCGATCAACTCTCCGCTGTCCTTCAGGGTGACGGCACAATAAAAAATATCGCCGTCCTGGCTGAAGCGCGAAGCTATCGCCTGAGTCAGCTGATCGGCCAGTTGCGTGCTGTCCGGGGTGGGGGCATAAAGATAACGATAGACTTCCGGCAAACGGTGGTAAGCCGAGTAGGCTTCGAGATCGTCGGGCGTGAAGCGGCGCAGTTGCAGACGTTCGGTGGCGAAGGGCAGGGTAATCAAATGCAAGAGCTCATCCTTATTGTCGGGTGGGATCACATTGGTTTTTTTACGGACAGGGCAGAACTTTTTTGCGAGGAATACAGGTCCCACAATATAGCAGCAACCTGGGGGTTTCAAACGGCGAAAGCCCTGGTCATCGCCGGGTGAGCAGGATGAACAGGGCTTATTTAATCAGCGTACGGGGGCGTTAGCTTACTTAATCGCCATGGCGTCACGCATGGTATAGAACAAATCTGTCTGATCGGTCAGCCCGACGACGTTGGCGGCATGCGGGCCGTAGGCGGCAACACGCAGCTGGGTGCCGGTGTGGCCCTGCGAATCCTCTTCCGAGTTGCCGTAGCTGATGGTCATCGGCGCGCCATCTTTGGTGGTCAGCATTTGCGTCAGGCCCGGCGCTTTGGCGTCGGCGGCGATAATCTGGCTGGAGTGAGCATGGTCAGCGGTGACAATCACCAGGGTGTTGCCATCGGCACGGGCGAACTCCAATGCTTTCTGTACGGCCTCATCCAGATCGACCGTTTCCCCGAACTGGCCGCACGGGTTGGCGGCATGATCCTGTTTGTCGATCGAGGCGCCTTCAACCTGCAGGAAGAAACCGTTTTTGTTGGTTTTCAGCAGGTCGATGGCTTTCTCGGTCATGACCGCCAGCGTCGGGATATCCGCCGTACGTGCCGGGTTGTTCTGACAGGTAACCGCCGGTTGATCGAGATTACCGTGATAGCTGGCCTTCGGCCCCTGCCAGCGTACCGGCATATTGCCGGCGGCAAACAGCCCCAGCAGCGGCTTTTGCTGATTGGCGACATTGACGGCGTTCAGGGCATCGAGGTTTTCCACCCACTGATAACCCAGCGCAACCGCCTGGTCTTTCAGCGATTTTCCCTGCCATTCGCCGCTTTTGGCCAACTGATTAAAGGATTTTGCTCCGCCGCCCAAGGTGACGTCGGCGCGGGCTTTGAGTAACTGCTCGCTGATGGAACCACGGCCGCCATTTTCCAGCGCGTTGGTGGCACACTTTTCACTGGTCTCTTCCGGGCCGTAACATTTACGCGAGGTGACGTGGGAAATTTGCGCCGCCGGAGTGGCGTCTTGCAGCTCTGCCGTGGAGACGTTGCCGGTGGCTTTACCCGCCGCTTTGGCGATTTCCAGCAGCGTCGGCTGGTCTTTGCCGTTAACGTCGACGCCCAGTGCACCGTTGTAGGTTTTTACGCCGCTGGACCAGGCGGTCGCCGAGGCGGCGGAGTCAGTCACGTAATCCGGCTTGTGGGTTTTCTTGTCCAGTGAGTAATGGGTGTATTGGCCGGTTAACGGCAGGGCATCGATGCCTTTAAAATAGCCGCCCGCGCCTTCGGCATAGTTGCGCGCCGAAGTGATTTCCGAATCGCCCATGCCGTCGCCAATCAGCAAAATCACATTCTTGACCGTTTTATCAGACAACGAAGCTTTCAATGCAGCGGTTTGATCGCCACTCAGGCGACGTGCTCCGCCGGGTTCAACGATATTGCCGCGAGCCGCACGCTCGGAAAGGCCAGCGGTATTGACCGGGGTTTCATCGGCGAAGGCGGTGGAACAGAGTAAGGCGGATAACACAGCTCCGGCGATCAGGGAAAGGGACTGCTGCATAGGGGGAAAGCTCCTTTTCGAAATACAAAATTATAATTGGCATCAATTTGTTACGAAGGAGGGTAGTGCAGAGGTATGACAGTTTTATGACGGTAAATGGGAAAAAAAGGATAGCCGGGCGGCTATCCCAGGCTATCCATTATTCGCTGCGGGCGGGAATATTCAGGCCGCGTTGTACTGCCGGACGGGCGAGACCGCGCTCCAGCCATTGTCCTACCCGCGGGAAGCTATCGAACTCGACCAACTCACGGGCTTCGTAAAAGCCGATCAGGTTACGTACCCAACCCAGAAGCGAGATATCGGCGATGGTGTAATCCTGGCCCATGATCCAGTCGCGGCCTTCAAGCCGACTCTCCAGTACGCCCAGCAGGCGTTTGGACTCATTCTTATAACGCTCAAGTGGGCGTTTATCTTCGTATTCACGTCCGGCAAAGCGGTGGAAGAAACCGAGCTGCCCGAACATCGGGCCAACGGCGGCCATCTGGAAAAACACCCACTGGATGGTTTCGTAACGCAGGGCGGGATCCTGCGGCAGGAACTTGCCGCTTTTCTCCGCCAGATAAAGCAGGATAGCGCCAGACTCAAACAAAGGCAGAGGTTTGCCGCCGGGGCCATCGGGATCGATGATGGACGGGATCTTGCCGTTGGGGTTCAGCGACAGAAACTCTGGCGTCCAGGTTTCGTTTTTGCCGATGTCGATCAGGTGAGCTTCATAAGGCAGGCCGATCTCCTCCAGCATGATGGAAACTTTTACGCCGTTCGGCGTGGGCAGCGAATAGAGCTGCAGCCGTTCCGGATGCTGCGCCGGCCACAGTTTGGTGATGGGAAATTGGGTTTGACTGAGCATGGAGAGTCCTCGGGTTGACGGTTTGCCTATTGAGTATTGCACCAAAACTACCCTGCCGCGGGTTAAACCCTGAGGTCAAAATGTGCTTTCAACGCTTTTTTCCCGCTGGCGGTGAGCTGCAGTTCACGGCTTTCCAACTGGCGCTTAATCCAGCCGCGGCTGATGAAAGTCGTCAGCAGCGCGGCGCCCAATGCGCCACCCAGGTGGGCCTTGCGCTCACTCCAGTCCAGACAGCCGCAGGCGAAGCGCCTTCGCGAAGACGCAGGGGAACAGTCGACGCCTAACCGAGTAAGTGCCGCCAGGCCTGCCTCGCTTAGCCGGTAGTCTTCCTCACCTTCTAACCAGGTTAGCTGATGCAGGCGTTCATGCAGTTTTACCGCCACCTCGCCGGCCAGATGGTCATAACAGGTGCGGGCGAATTGCAACGAAGTCGGGGTGGTGCTTTTCACCACGGGTTTCTCGATACCGGCCAGCGCCATCAGCGTTTCCAGAGCTGTGGCTACCGCCGGTCCCGCCAGACGGAAATAACGATAGCGCCCCTGCTTGACGCAGTCGATCAGTCGCTGTTCTTGCAGGCGCGCCAGATGGCCGCTGGCGGTAGAGGCCGCGACATCCACTGCGGCGCTGAGCTCGGTGGCGGTATAGGCGCGACCGTCCATCAACAGGCACAGCATGCGCGCTCGGGTACGGTCGGCAATGGCGCCGCTCAGTGCCGCGAGACGATCTTCAATATCGATGTTATTCATACTTCGAGATTAGGCGAAGTATGGCGGTGCGTCCACCGTTAGGATAGGTTCACAAAACACACGAATACCTGAATTTACCTCTGACAGGAGCGCCCTATGATTGCCGTTATTTTTGAGTTGCAGGCCGCTGACGGCCAGCGTGAGACCTACCTTGAATTGGCCGCCGATCTGAAGCCGTTGCTGGCAGAAATTGACGGGTTCATTTCTATTGAGCGCTTTCAAAGCCTGGCCGATCCGCAGCGGCTGCTGTCACTGTCCTTTTGGCGCGATGAGGCGGCGGTGCAGCAGTGGCGAAATATCGAGCAGCACCGAGCCGCACAGAAACGGGGGCGCCATGGCGTGTTGGCGCAGTATCGCCTGCGGGTAGCGGAGGTAGTGCGGGATTATGGTCTGGATCAGCGAGAACAGACCCCGCATGACAGCCGCGGCTACCATGCAGGTTAATGGCGCGGCCTTTATCCGCTATGACTATGTTTGGCGCAGAGTTGTTGACAATATTGGGTTATTTGCCTTATTGATAATGTATGAGCATAAACAAGGTTTCATTCGCGCAGATTATTATCACCATTCTCGGAGTGGTGGGCTAGCGCGTCTCTGTCATGCTAAAACCCGCCGGTAAGGCGGGTCATCTTTTCCCTCCTGCCGGTACTCACCTTCAGGAGAACGCTATGAATAATTCCTCCCACGCCGTTTTACATGTGATGTGCGGCAAGGCCGGTTCCGGCAAATCAACCCTGGCAAATCGACTGGCGCAGCAGCCCCATACGCTGCTGATCGTTGAAGATAGCTGGTTGGCGACGCTGTACCATCAACAAATGACCACGCTTCAGGACTATGTTCGCTATTCCGCCAACCTGAGGCAGGCGCTGAGCGAGCATTTGGTGCAACTGCTGCGCAATGGTCTGTCGGTGGTTATGGATTTTCCGATGAATACGCCGGATCGGCGCTTTTGGGCCAGACAACTGGCGGAGGAAGCTGGTGTGGCGCACTGTCTGCATTTTCTGGACGTCAGCAATGCGCAGTGCAAGAGCCGGATAAAACACAGAAATGAACAGGGTGAACATCCCTTTGTGCTCAGTGAAGAGACTTTCGATCTGCTCACGCAATACTTTGTGGCCCCCACCGAGGAAGAGTGTCTGACCCTTGTCAGATACGGTGAATAGATGGGGTGAAACGCTGAGACTGCCGAGAACAATATCCGTTGCCGGCGACGGTAAAGTCGCCGGCATCGTCAGGATCAGAAAGGCTTGGTTGGCAGGTATTTCCCGTCCAGGGTGATCACCGCGCGTTCACCACCGTCCGGATCCGGCACTTTTTTGATATCCAACTTGAAGTTAATCGCGCTGATAATGCCGTCGCCAAACTGTTCGTGCACCAGGGCTTTCAGCGTGGAGCCGTAAATCTGCACCATTTCATAAAAGCGATAAATGGTCGGATCGGTCGGTACGCCGCCTGGGATGCTGCCGCGCAGCGGAATGGTTTGCAGCAGACGGACAGCGTCTTCATCCAGATCCAATTTCTCGGCCACCACCAGTGCCGCCTGTTCTGGCAGCGGATGCTGGCCCAGCAGGGCGGCGGTGACGAAGGCCAGACTCAGGCCGGTACCCTGGTTAATGGCTTCGAAGGTCAGGTTTTTGCGGATCTTGGCGGCCATGATGGTGTCGGTCAAGGTTTCGCGAGGGGATGAGTGATGCAGTGATTGTGTCATGTTGTCTCCTTATTCAGATTAAAAACGGGATGCTGCAGGGGTTGCTGTAACCTCAGGATTGGTGGCTAACGGAATAAAACGGCGGGTTTCGCCATCCAGCGCGTCGATACAACCGCTGGCAATGTCATAGACCCAACCGTGCAACTTCAACCGGCCCTGTTCAAGCGCCAGCGCCACGGAAGGGTGGGTTTTGATATTGGTCAGTTGCGCAATGACGTTCTCGCGCACCATTGAACTGACGCGTTCACCTTCAGAGGCATGCGGATAGGCCTGATTGACCACTTTGGCGGCATCGGCATAGCGCAGCCAGTTCGCCACCGTCGGCATATGATCCAGGCACTGGCAGCTGGCGATGGCGGTCATAGCGCCGCAGTCGGAATGCCCGCAGATTACGATGTCTTCCACGCCGAGCGCGGCGACGGCATATTCCACCGAAGCGGACACGCCGCCCGGTTCCGGGCCGAACGAAGGCACGATATTACCGGCATTGCGGATCACGAACAGGTCGCCGGGCTCACGCTGGGTGATCAGTTCCGGCACCAGCCGGCTATCGGAACATGAGATAAACAGGGTGCGTGGGTTCTGGCGGGTGGCCAACTGCCGGAACAGTTCGGAACGTTCGACAAACGCCTCACGCTGGAACTTCAAAAAACCCTCGATAACCTCTTTCATGCTGTCTCCATCAGGATGCTGTTAAGCGATGGGGGCATGATGCGCCGCTCTGGCTATAGGGTCTAAGACCCATTTATAATGGTTACCATAGGAATTACTAATAGTAGAGGCGTTATGCTACTGCGACACATCCGCTATTTTCTTGCCGTTGCCGAACTGGGCAACTTCACCCGCGCCGCCGAAGCACTGCATGTCTCGCAGCCAACGCTGTCGCAGCAAATCAAACAGTTGGAGGAAACCCTCGGCACGCCGTTGTTTGATCGTTCCGGCCGTACGGTGCGGCTGACCGACGCCGGTATGGCCTGGATGCGCTATGCCCGGTTGGCGCTACAGGATCTGGAAGCTGGCACTCGGGCGATCCACGACGTCGCGACGCTGGAACGTGGCAATCTGCGGCTGGCGATGACGCCAACCTTTACCGCCTATCTGGTGGGGCCGGTTATCGATGCTTTTTATCGGCGCTACCCGGGCGTTTCAGTGAGTATTCATGAAATGACGCAGGACAGGATTGAGGCGCTTTTGGCGGAGGATCGCCTGGATTTGGGGATCGCATTCAGTCAGGCGCAGTCGGCGGATATTGAGGCTGAAGATCTGTTCAGCGAGTCGTTGAATATGATGGTCGGGGTTCGCCACCCGTTGGTTCAACGGCGCGAGCCTTTGACCGTTCAAGCGTTTGAACAGCAGCCGTTAGTGTTGCTGAGCGAGGATTTTGCTACCCGCCAGTTTATCGACGATTATTGCCGTCAGCAGGGTATTCGTCCCCGGGTGGCGATGCAGGCCAACGCGATTGGCGCCATCATTGAAATTGTGCGTCGTGGCCAATTGGCGACGGTATTACCTGCGGCGGTAGCACAGGTAAATCCACAGTTGCACCCGGTATTGCTTGCGGACGCCATGCCGGCGCGTCGGGCGGTGTTGCTGCAACGCAAAGGTGCCTACCATAGCGCCGCTTCGCAGGCGTTTGTTGAGGTTCTGCATCGCCAGAATTTTAACCAGGTACATTCTGGCGCGATATAAAACCGGCTGAATACCGTGGTAGTCTGACGCAGAGTGAGGGTCCAATCGTCGCTTTCATTGTTGTCTGAATAGGGAGGTTTTATGAAAAGGATCTTGAGCGCTATGACTTTGGTGTTTGTTTCTTTCTGTTCCCTCGACGGCTACGCCGCTGAACAACACCGTGAAGCGACAGAAAAGAATTTATCCAGGGTTACCCATTTTTCTTTGGGAATGAATGGGTTTGTTGGCATTGGCAGTGCCGGAGAAACCGATGTAATAGAAATCCTAACCTACCAGGATGCGGGGGCCGTTTTCTTGCGTATTGCCAAGAATCCGCAGGCAACCCCAGAAGCTAAACTTTATGCTGCCTGCGGCTTAAAAAAGCTCAATAATAAAACCGGTGAACCCAATTTCACCCCAGTGTGGGATAAACAGGTCTCGGTATTGAAAGGGGATATTTTGAGGAAAGAAAAGTTTAAAGATGTCTATTTCAGTATCTTAAAGCATGGGTGCTGGTGAGTGTCTTAACTGCCCCTTAACCCGCCGATGGGATTTACTATATCCGACATCGTGGTAGCGCGTATTGTCTGGCTCCCTCTGCCGCCGCACCTTTGCTCAAATTGTCACCGAAACTTCCCGCGATCTCTGTTGCCCGTTATGGCATAATGCGCGCCAAATCACATTCCCAATGATATGAAGAGCGAGCGCTGTGTTAAGCACTAACAACATCACTATGCAGTTTGGCAGTAAGCCGTTGTTTGAAAACATCTCCGTTAAGTTTGGCGGCGGTAACCGCTATGGTTTGATCGGGGCCAACGGCTGCGGCAAATCCACCTTTATGAAAATCCTGGGCGGCGATCTGGTGCCGAGCGGCGGCAACGTGTTCCTCGACCCCAATGAGCGTCTGGGTAAACTGCGTCAGGATCAGTTCGCTTTTGAGCAATACAGCGTGCTGGACACCGTTATCATGGGCCACCATGAACTGTGGGCAGTGAAGGAAGAGCGTGACCGTATTTACGCCATGGCCGAAATGAGCGAAGAAGACGGCTATAAAGTGGCCGATCTGGAAGTGGCCTACGGCGAGATGGACGGTTATACCGCCGAAGCACGTGCCGGCGAACTGCTGCTCGGTGTCGGCATCCCGGTTGAACAGCATTATGGCCCGATGAGCGAAATCGCACCGGGCTTCAAACTGCGCGTGTTGCTGGCGCAGGCGCTGTTCTCCGATCCGGAAATTCTGCTGCTCGACGAACCGACGAACAACCTGGACATCGACACCATCCGTTGGCTGGAGCAGGTGCTGAACGAACGTAACAGCACCATGGTAATCATTTCGCACGACCGTCACTTCCTGAATATGGTTTGTACTCACATGGCGGATCTGGACTACGGCGAACTGCGCGTGTATCCGGGCAACTACGACGAATATATGACGGCGGCCACTCAGGCGCGTGAACGTCTGGTGGCGGATAACGCCAAGAAGAAGGCGCAGATTAACGAACTGCAATCGTTCGTGAGCCGCTTCAGTGCCAACGCCTCCAAATCCAAGCAGGCAACCTCGCGTGCCCGCCAGATCGACAAGATCCAGCTGGAAGAAATTAAGGCTTCAAGCCGTCAGAACCCGTTCATCCGTTTCGAACAGGACAAAAAACTGTTCCGTAACGCGCTGGAAGTGGAAGCGCTGACCAAAGGTTTCGACAACGGTCCCCTGTTCAGCAAGCTCAACCTGATGGTTGAAGTGGGCGAGAAAGTGGCGGTGTTGGGCCCGAACGGTATCGGTAAATCTACCCTGCTGAAAACGCTGGTGGGCGATACGTTGCCGGACAGCGGTACCGTGAAATGGTCTGAAAATGCCAAGATCGGTTACTACGCTCAGGATCACGAATACGAATTCGATGACACCCTGACAGTGTTCGACTGGATGAGCCAGTGGAAGCAGGAAAAAGACGACGAGCAGGCGGTGCGCGGCATTCTGGGCCGTTTGCTGTTCAGCCAGGATGACATCAAGAAGAAAGTGAAGGTGTTGTCCGGGGGTGAGAAGGGCCGCATGCTGTTTGGCAAGCTGATGATGCAGCGTCCTAACATCCTGGTTATGGATGAACCGACCAACCACCTGGATATGGAATCCATCGAGTCGCTGAACATGGCGCTGGAAATGTATGAAGGCACGTTGATCTTCGTTTCTCACGACCGTGAGTTCGTCAGCTCGTTGGCGACCCGCGTACTGGAAATGACGCCGACCAAGGTGATCGACTTTACCGGCAACTACGAAGATTATCTGCGTAGTCAGGGTATCGTGTAACCCAGCAGCAGGGGCGCGGCGTGCTGCGCCCGAAGATATTACCGGTGACGGGCTTGTCATCAAACTAAGGCGGGAGTATTCCCGCCTTTTTTGTCCCTGCTATTCCCCGCCGCAAACTTCGCACTGCGGATCCTTCGGCAGCTTCATCTCGCGGAACTGCATCGTCATGGCATCAAACATCAGCAGTTTTCCGGTGAGCGGTTGGCCGTACTGCGTCAGCAGTTTGATCGCCTCCATTGCCTGCAGCGTGCCGATGGTGCCCACCAGCGGCGCCATGACTCCGGCCTCGACGCAGGTGAGGGCGTTGTCGCCGAATAACCGGCTCAGGCAGCGGTAGCAGGGTTCACCGGGCTGATAGGTGAAAACGCCGAGCTGCCCCTCCATGCGGATCGCCGCGCCGGACACCAAGGGTTTGCGCTGTACATGACAGAGGCAGTTCAGCAGATTGCGCGTCGCCACGTTGTCGGTGCAGTCCAGCACCAGATCGCAGGCGGCAATCTGCGCCGCCATCTGGTCGTCGTCCAGTTGCCCATCAACCGTTTCTATCTGAGTATGCGGGTTGATGGCACTGAGTTCGATACGGGCCGATTCAACTTTCGCCATACCGATGCGCGCGTCGCGATGCAGGATTTGGCGCTGCAGGTTAGAGAGCGAAACGGTGTCGAAATCAACCAGCGTCAGGTGGCCGACGCCCGCCGCGACCAGATAGGGAGCAGCGGCGCAGCCTAACCCGCCGAGGCCGACAATCAGCACCCGGGCGGCCTTCAGCTTTTCCTGGCCGTCGAAGTCAAAACCACGCAGGATAATCTGGCGGTTATAGCGCAGCGCTTCGGCATCGGTTAATTCCGGCAGCATGCTCAGCTCCTCAGCAAGGCGTTGAAGGGCTCAATGTCCACTTTTTCGCCCACCGCCACGGAGCCGCGCTCGCGCTCCAGTACGATAAAACAGTTCCCCTGGCTGAACGAACTGAACACGTGTGACCCTTGATGGCCGGTGGTGCTCACTTCCAGCTCGCCCCGGGCGTTGCTGCTAAATACGCCGCGCTGAAAATCAAGGCGCCCCGGCGCTTTCTTCAAGGGGGTCAGGGCCCGAGCCTGCAAACGCGGTGGCAAATGCCAATCGCTGTGGCCCGCCAGTTTCGCCAACAGCGGCTGCACCAGTTGGTAGAAGGTCAGCGCAGCGGAAACCGGGTTGCCCGGCAGGCCGCAGAACCAGGCCTGTTTGAGCTTGCCGAAGGCAAAGGGTTTGCCGGGCTTGATCGCCAGCTTCCAGAAGCCGACTTCGCCCAGCTCATCGAGCATCTGCTTGGTGTAGTCGGCTTCACCGACCGAGACGCCGCCGCTGCTGATCACCACATCGGCCTGGCGATCCGCCTGCTCGAAAGCGGCGCGCAGCGCGTTTTGATCATCACGGATAATGCCCAAATCCAGCGTTTCGCACCCTAATTGTTCCAGCATCAGGCGCACGGAAAAGCGGTTGGTATCATAAATTTGACCCGCCTGCAGCGGCTGCCCGACCGGCTGTAACTCGTCGCCGGTGGAGAACACCGCTACCTTCAGCTTACGCACCACCTGCACCTCGGCGACGCCGAGCGAGGCTAACAGCGGCAACTGAGCCGCGCCCAGCCGGATACCCGCAGGTAAAACCCCGGCACCCTGGCGAATATCTTCCCCCGCCAGGCGAATATTTTGCCCGGCTTGCACTTCGGCAGTGAAGCGCACGCCGGCATCGCCGACTTCTGCCTGCTCTTGCATGATCACCGCCTCGGCTCCGGCAGGGATCGGTGCTCCGGTCATGATGCGAATACAGGAATGGGCGGGCCAGTGGCCTTCAAACGGCGCGCCGGCAAAGGCTTTGCCCGCGACCGGCAACGGCGCGTTGGCCTGCAGATCGGCGAGGCGCACGGCATAGCCGTCCATGGCCGAATTGGCGAAGGGCGGCACATCAATCGGCGAAATGACCGGTACGGCGGTAATGCGGCCGGCGGCGGCGGTCAGGGCAATGGATTCGGTCTGCTGAAGAGGGGAGATCTGGCTGAGCATCTTCTCCAGCGCCTGCTCCAGAGAAATAAGATCGGAAGTATGGCAATGATCCATAAGGAACTCCGTAATCAGGGTGCGCGACAAATAGCGGCAAAGTGGGGGTATTATGAAGGATGCTATGCTGAAGTAAACAACGGGAGGCAGTGATGCACAGACAGGTATTAGACTTTTGGTTTGACGAGATTGAACCGGCAATGTGGTTCAAAAAGGACGATGATTTCGATCGCCTGTTGCATACGCGCTTTGGTCAGATCTGGCAGGCCGCCGCCGCCGGCGAGCTGGCGCACTGGCGAGAAACCATCGAGGGGCGGTTGGCCGAGGTGATCGTGCTCGATCAGTTCAGTCGCAACCTGTTCCGCGGCACGCCGCGTTCATTTGCCAGCGACTGCATGGCGTTGGTGCTGGCGCAGGAAGCGGTGCGTAGTGGGCAATGTGAACGACTCACGCCAGAGCAACGGGGCTTTCTCTATTTGCCGTTTATGCATTCGGAGTCGGCGTTGATCCATCAACAGGCTTTGGCACTGTACAGCGAATTGGGCAATGCCGAGCAGTTGGAGTTTGAATTGCGGCACAAAGCCATTATTGACCGTTTTGGCCGTTACCCGCACCGCAATGCGATATTAGGCCGAGTCTCTACCCCGGAGGAGGAAGCATTTCTGCTGTTGCCGGGGTCAGGATTCTAAATATTGATCATCTGCGTTCAGCCGGCGTTAAAACAGCAGGTTGAACGCACATCGGCTGGATATTTAGAGATATCGATTATTTTTTCCGGTAATTACTGTGTGTCCCTCATGGGTTTTTACCAAAAATCCCAACCGTTATTCAAAGCGATTTTGCTACTTCATAACTCTCTGTTTTTATTCCATTAAGCTATTTCAATGTGCGAAATAATCTAAGCGGGCTACGCTAAAAGCTGGGCGAAGACTTTATGCTTTACTTCGATTGCGCGGCTAAATATAGTCGGGAAAAGGCCGAATAATAATTATACCCGTCGCCTTGCCGGCCGCCGCGCTGTGGGCTGCCGCGAGGTGAATCTATTTCCCCTTCAATGAGGGGCGGGATTGGCAGGATTAACACAGGGTGACAGGCAAATGAGCAAACCAGTGATTGCCATTCATGGCGGCGCGGGCGCAATTACTCGTGCGGCGCTGAGTGCTGAAAAGGAACAAGAGTATATTCAGGCGCTGTCCGACATCGTTGTCGCCGGTCAGCAGATCCTGGCCCAGGGTGGCAGCGCCCTGGATGCGGTCACCGAAGCGGTGAGGCTGCTGGAAGAGTGCCCGCTGTTTAACGCCGGTAAAGGTTCGGTATTCACCCATCAGGGCACCCACGAGTTGGACGCCTGCGTGATGGATGGCCGCACCTGTGATGCCGGTGCCGTGGCCTGCGTCAGCCGGATACGCAATCCGGTGCTGGCTGCGCGCGCGGTGCTGGAAAACAGCCAGCATGTGCTGTTCGCCGGTGAGGGGGCAGAAAAATTTGCCGCCGCCCACGGGCTCGAAATGGTCGCTGCCGATTTCTTCTTTACCCAACCACGTTTTGACCAACTGCACCGCGCTCAGGCGGAACTGGGGCGCGTGCTGCTCGATCATGATGGCGCAGCGCAAAGCGCTGAGCCGATCGACCCCGATCGTAAATTCGGTACCGTTGGCGCGGTGGCGCTGGATGCCCTGGGCAACCTGGCGGCCGCAACCTCGACGGGCGGTATGACCAACAAACAGGCCGGCCGGGTGGGGGATACGCCGATCATCGGTGCGGGTTGTTACGCCAACAATGCCACGGTGGCGGTCTCCAGCACCGGTACCGGGGAAACCTTTATGCGCGGCGTGTCGGCTTATGACGTTTCTGCGTTGATGGAGTACGCGGGGCTCAGTCTGCAGCAGGCCACCGACCGGGTAGTGATGGAAAAACTGCTGGCGATGGGCGGCAGCGGCGGCATGATTGCCATCGACAGTCACGGCAACGTGGCGCTGCCTTTCAACAGTGAAGGCATGTACCGCGGTTTCGGTTATGTCGGCGATGCGCCGTCCGTAGGGATTTACCGCTGACCGATCGCCAGGAGGGTGCATGACCGATGCCTTAATGCCGCTTGCGGCCGACGCCGGGCTATTATTGCCGCCGCAGCGCGTGCTGTCGGTGCGCGATCTGAGCGTCCAATTTCAACAACAGGGCGATACCGTAGAAGCGGTGCGCAACCTGTCATTCGATCTCGATCGCGGTGAGACGCTGGCAATCGTCGGTGAATCCGGTTCGGGTAAATCTGTCACCTCTCTGGCATTGATGCGCCTGGTCGAACAGGGCGGTGGCAACATCGTCAGCGGGACGATGCCCTTTCGTCGGCGTAACGGCGAGGTGCTCGATCTGGCCCATGCACGTCAGGGCACTTTACGCACGGTGCGCGGTGCCGATATGGCGATGATCTTTCAGGAACCGATGACCTCGCTTAACCCGGTATTCCCGGTAGGGGAACAGATCGCCGAGTCCCTGCGCCTGCACCAGGCGATGGATCACCGCGCCGCCAGACAAGCTGCCTTGCAGATGCTCGATCTGGTGCGCATTCCCGAGGCCAAAGACGTACTTAACCGTTATCCCCATCAGCTCTCCGGCGGCATGCGCCAGCGGGTGATGATCGCCATGGCGCTGTCCTGCAAGCCTGCCTTATTGATTGCCGATGAACCTACCACCGCGCTGGACGTCACCATTCAGGCGCAAATCCTGCAGCTTATCCGCGTACTGCAGCAGGAAATGCAGATGGGGGTGATTTTTATTACCCACGATATGGGCGTAGTGGCGGAGATAGCCGATCGGGTACTGGTCATGCGTCAGGGGGAACAGGTGGAGCAGGGGTCGGTGCGCGAACTGTTTGCCGCGCCGCAGCAGCCCTACACCCAAGCGCTGCTGGCGGCGGTGCCCAGACTGGGATCAATGGCGGAGTTGGACTTCCCGGCGAAATTCCCGTTGCCGAACGGCGCAGACAATGGCGGGCCACAGGATACCGTACCGCCACGGTCGACGCCGATCCTGCGGGTAGAAAATCTGGTTACGCGCTTTGACCTACGCAGCGGTATTTTAAATCGCGTCACCCGGCGAGTGCATGCGGTGGAAAACGTCAGTTTTGATCTCTACCCCGGCGAAACGCTGGGGCTGGTGGGAGAGTCCGGCTGCGGCAAATCCACTACCGGCCGCTCGTTGTTGAAGCTGGTGGACAGCCAGCGCGGCACCATTACCTTTGACGGTCGTCAGATCAATCAGTTGAAAGGCCCGGCGCTGCAGCACCTGCGGCGGGACATTCAGTTTATCTTCCAGGATCCTTACGCCTCGCTCGATCCGCGTCTTACCGTCGGGTTCTCGATCATGGAACCGCTGCTGGTACATAACGTGGCGCGTGGCAAGGCGGCACAAGAGCGCGTGGCTTGGCTGCTGGAACGCGTCGGGCTTAAACCGGAGCATGCGCGTCGTTATCCGCATGAGTTTTCCGGCGGCCAGCGGCAGCGCATCTGCATTGCGCGCGCGTTGGCGCTTAATCCCAAAGTGGTGATCGCTGACGAATCGGTGTCGGCGCTCGACGTGTCGATTCAGGCGCAAATCGTCAATTTGCTGCTCGATCTGCAGCGTGAGTTCGGCATCGCCTTTTTGTTTATCTCGCACGATATGGCGGTAGTAGAGCGCATCAGTCATCGCGTTGCGGTGATGTATCTCGGGCAGATTGTCGAGATTGGCCCACGTCGGGCGGTGTTTGAGAACCCGCAGCACGCTTACACCCGCAAGCTGATGGCGGCGGTGCCGGTGGCCGATCCTAACCATGCTTATAAACGCCAGCCGCTGCTGGTTGATGAAATCCCCAGCCCGATCCGCGCGCTGGGGGATGAACCCGTTACCGCACCGCTAGTGCAGGTTGGACCGGGGCATTTTGTCGCCCGCCATCCGATCGCCGGTGCCTTTTAGTGACCTCAGGAGAGACAAGCACCATGAAGCACTCATTCAAACGTAAGGCATTAGCGGGCGCCGTGCTGCTGGCGGCCGCGGTCGCCGGCCCAGCCTGGGCTGCGAAAGATGCGGTGATCGCCGTCGCGTCCAATTTCACCACGCTTGATCCTTATGATGCCAACGACACGCTGTCGCAGGCGGTAGCCAAATCCTTCTATCAGGGCCTGTTCGGTTTCGATAAAGACATGAAGCTGGTGAACGTGCTGGCGGACAGCTACGAGGTGAGCAAAGACGGCCTGACTTACACCCTCAAGCTGCATCCGGGGGTGAAATTCCATGACGGCACCGAGTTTAACGCCGAAGCGGTGAAGGTGAACCTTGATCGCGCCAGCAACCCGGACAACCACCTCAAGCGCTACAACCTGTTCAAAATGATCGACAAAACCGAAGTGGTGGACGCCAATACGGTGAAGATCGTGCTGAAAGCGCCATTCTCGGCCTTTATCAACAACCTGGCACACCCGGCGGCGGTGATCATTTCGCCGGCCGCGCTGAAGCAGTACGGCAAAGAGATTGGCTTCCACCCGGTGGGCACCGGTCCTTATCAGTTCGTGACCTGGAACCAGACCGACTTCGTCAAGGTGAAAAAGTTTGACGGTTACTGGAAATCGGGGCTGCCGAAGCTCGACAGCATTACCTGGCGGCCGGTTGTGGATAACAATACCCGCGCCGCCATGCTGCAGACCGGTGAAGCGACCTTTGCCTTCCCGATCCCGTATGAGCAGGCCAAGGTGCTGGAAGGCAATGCCAAGCTCGATTTGGTGGCCGCGCCGTCGATCCTGCAGCGTTATATCAGCCTGAACGTGACTCAAAAGCCATTCGATAACCTGAAAGTGCGTCAGGCGTTGAACTACGCCATCAACAAAGATGCGCTGATCAAGGTCGCGTTCTCCGGCTACGCCGTTCCGGCGGAAGGCCCGGTGCCGCCGGCGATCGATTTTGCCACCCGTTACCAGCCGTGGCCTTATGATCCGGCCAAGGCGCGCGAACTGCTGAAAGAGGCCGGTTATCCTAACGGTTTCACCACCACCCTGTGGTCGTCCCATAACCACAGCACCGCGCAGAAAGTGCTGCAGTTTGCCCAGCAGCAGCTGGCGCAGGTGGGCGTGAAAGTGACGGTGACGGCGATGGATGCCGGTCAGCGCGCGGCCCAGGTGGAAAGCGTTGGGGTGAAAGACACCGGCGTACGTATGTTCTATACCGGCTGGTCAGCATCAACCGGTGAAGCGGACTGGGCCTTGTCACCGCTGTTCTCAACCCAGGCTGCGCCGCCGAAGCAGTTCAATACCGCGTTCTACAGTAATCCGCAGGTGGATCAGGATCTGACCGGCGCGCTGGCGACCACTGACCGCGCCGAGAAGCAGAAACTGTACAAGGACGCGCAGGATCGTATCTGGGCAGATGCGCCGTGGATCTTCCTGGCCACCGAGCGCTTGCTGTCGGCTAACAATAAACAGCTGAGCGGCTTTTACGTGATGCCGGATACCTCGTTCAACTTTGATAATGCCGATCTTAAATAAGGCACCGATCCCCGCTCTCCTGGAGGGCGGGGTGAAGGGACGCACCCAAGATGCTTAATTATTTTCTTAAACGACTGCTGGGCCTGATCCCGACGCTGCTGATTGTCGCGGTGTTGGTGTTTTTGTTCGTCCATATGCTGCCTGGCGATCCGGCGCGGCTGGCGGCAGGGCCGGAGGCCGACGAAGCGGTAGTGCAACTGGTGCGTAAGGATCTGGGGCTGGACAAGCCGCTGCCGCAGCAGTTTGTGCACTTTTTTGTCAATGCGCTGCAGGGGGATTTCGGTACCTCGATGGTTTCCAAGCGTCCGGTGAGCGAAGAGATCGGCTCGCGCTTTCTACCGACCCTGTGGCTGACCCTGAGCAGCATGCTGTGGGCGGTGATTTTCGGTATGGGCATCGGCATGGTGTCTGCCGTGTGGCGTAACCGCTGGCCCGATCGTCTCGGCATGACCCTGGCGGTCTCCGGGATTTCGTTCCCCGCTTTTGCGCTGGGTATGCTGCTGATGCAGGTGTTTTCCGTCAATCTCGGTTGGTTGCCGACGGTGGGCGCCGACAGTTGGCGGCACTATATTTTGCCTTCCATCACCCTTGGGGCTGCGGTTGCGGCGGTGATGGCGCGTTTTACCCGCGCTTCGTTTGTTGAGGTGCTGCAGGAAGACTACATGCGTACCGCGCGCGCCAAAGGCGTACGTGAAACCATGGTGGTGGTGAAACACGGGCTGCGCAACGCGATGATCCCGGTCGTCACCATGATGGGATTGCAGTTTGGCTTCCTGCTCGGCGGCTCGATCGTGGTGGAGAAGGTCTTCAACTGGCCGGGGTTGGGCAGGTTGCTGGTCGATTCGGTGGAGATGCGCGATTATCCGGTGATCCAGGCCGAAGTCTTGCTGTTCTCTCTGGAGTTTATTCTGATTAACCTGTTGGTGGACCTGCTGTATGCGGCAATTAACCCGGCAATACGATACAAATGAGGGCGCTGCATGATTAAGCATTGGCGACGCGACGCCGCACTGAAGGCGATGCCGACAATTGACCCTAACGCGGTGCGAACGCCGTGGCATGAATTCTGGCGGCGATTCCGTCAGCAACGCGTGGCGCTGGTCGCTGCGCTATTGGTGCTGCTGTTGGTGGTTGCTGCGCTGCTGGCACCCTATCTGGTTCCCTTTGACGCGGAAAATTACTTTGATTACGACCGCCTGAACGAAGGCCCGTCCCTGATGCATTTGCTGGGTGTGGATTCGCTGGGGCGAGACATCTTCAGTCGCATTCTGATGGGGACCCGCATTTCGCTGGCCGCCGGGGTGTTCTCGGTGCTGGTGGGCGGGCTGATCGGTACGCTGCTGGGGCTGCTGGCGGGCTATTACGAAGGCTGGTGGGATCGCATTACCATGCGTATCTGCGATGTGCTGTTCGCCTTTCCCGGCATCTTGCTGGCGATCGGCGTGGTGGCGATTATGGGCAGCGGCATGGCCAACGTGATTATCGCCGTGGCTATTTTCAGCATTCCGGCATTTGCCCGGTTGGTGCGGGGCAACACCCTGGTGTTGAAGCATCTGACCTACATCGAGTCGGCACGCAGCATTGGCGCGTCAGACTGGACCATCATCATGCGGCATATTCTGCCGGGGACAATTTCGTCGATTGTGGTGTATTTTACCCTGCGCATCGGCACTTCAATCATCACCGCCGCCAGCCTGTCGTTCCTCGGGCTGGGTGCCCAGCCGCCAACGCCGGAATGGGGCGCAATGCTCAACGAGGCGCGGGCGGATATGGTGATTGCACCGCACGTGGCGATTTTCCCCAGCCTGGCGATATTTATCACCGTGCTGGCGTTTAACCTGCTGGGGGATGGCTTGCGCGATGCGTTGGATCCGAAGTTGAAGGGATAACCGTTTTTTAGTCCAAAGGAGCTGGCTATGAGCAATATGAGTAAAAAGGGAATTAAAACAGGCGTGCTGATTTACATCATCACCTATCTGGGGGGGCTCAGCCTGGTACGCAATTCGTCGCTTCTGGTAGCCTACCCCGATATCAGCTATGTGGATGTGGTTGTTGGTTTACTGGTGTATTTTGGTATCTGGAAGGTCTGTAACCTGATGCAAGCTTTTTACCGCTGGTATAACGGCATCGAAAATATTTCATGATTTTTAGCACGAGAGAAGGCTAACGTACCGGATAAGATTCATTTACCTCAAGGTTAATACGCTAAGTTTTTAGTTTTTTAATTAAAGAGAATGTTTTAGTATTGTCGGTAATTAACCGAGGGATACATGATTAATCTATTGCTCTCGTCACATTTTTAATAATTAAAGTTTGCGCTTCACTCTCATGGTTATATTATCGCCATGGTTGCCCGGTGTGTGTTTGTGAGGATTTAATAACTTTAGTTCATGGAGTGAATAATATGGCTATTCGTGAGTTAACATCGCATGATCTTGATTTAATTTCTGGCGGTAACGCTGACTCCGGTTATGAAGGACGGGGAGATGGCCGTGGTCACTATGGTGGAGCACCTAATACCTGTGCGAACCAAGTGGGGGGTAAAATCATTCTGGGTGCAATAAGCGGAGCGATACGAAGGCCAGGTCATCCCGCCTTAATGGTGGTCGGTGCTATTCTGGGGGGAATGAATGCGGCGATATCCTGTACGGATAATAACCAACAAAGAGGGGTGCGACAGGATGCCCTGGGGGGAAATAATAGCCCTAACAGTGTGAATGGTCAGTGCCGTTGGTAATATCTCCCGCATCAATGGAATATCAAATGAAAGACGTTATATATGTCGCTTTATGGATATGGATATCATTTGATTTAATTCAATACTCTTCACTGGCCCTTATGAAGCCTCATAATAGCTATGTGGATATTGCCGTGGCGGTTTTCGCCTTTTTTGGCGTAAAGGCGGTAATGACTTCAGTTGAGAATTTTTATTATTGGTTTAATGGCCGGGAATAAGCAGTCGCCGTAATAAGTGCTTGCGATAGCGATTATCGCAAGCACCGTTACGGTTTTATGTTCAGCGGAACAGATGTTCGGCGTGGAAGCGCAGGTGGTCTTCGATAAAGCTGGCGATGGTGAAGTAGCTGTGATCGTAGCCCGGCTGAATGCGCAGGATCAGCGGCCAGTCGCGCTGGCGTGCCAGCTCGGCCAGTTTTGCCGGCTGCAGTTGATCCGCCAGGAACTGATCGTCGTCACCTTGATCCACCAATACCGGCATTTTTTCCGCGCCGTTGGCCAGCAGGTGGCAGCTGTCATACTGCAGCCACTGGCTTTCGTCGTCGCCCAAATAGGCGGCAAAGGCTTTACGTCCCCAGGGCACCTGACAGGGATTGACGATCGGTGCGAACGCCGATACCGACCGGAAGCGCTGCGGATTGCGGAACGCCATCATCAGTGCGCCGTGGCCGCCCATGGAATGGCCGAAAATCGACTGGCGATCGCTGACGCTGAAATGCTGGTTAATCAATGCCGGCAGCTCATCGCTGATGTAGTCGTACATGCGAAAATGCTTGTCCCACGGTGCTTGGGTGGCATTCAGATAGAAGCCTGCACCCTGGCCCAAATCGTAGCCTTCATCATTTGGCACGTCGTCGCCGCGCGGGCTGGTGTCGGCCATCACCAATACCAGCCCCAGCTCGGCGGCGATACGCTGCGCACCGGCCTTCAGCGTGAAGTTTTCGTCATTGCAGGTCAGCCCCGACAGCCAGTACAGCACCGGCGGCGGGTTATCATCGCGCGGTGGCGGCAGATAGATGCTGAAAGTCATGTTGCAATTCAGGCTCTGCGCCGCATGGCGGTAACGCTGTTGCCAGCCGCCAAACATGCGGTGCTCTTCGAGAAGTTCTAATGACAAGGTCATCTCTGCCTCCTGGCTTATTTTTTGTCGAAGTGAATAACGGAACGAATGGATTTGCCTTCATGCATCAAATCGAACGCCTCGTTAATCTGCTCCAGGCCCATGGTGTGGGTAATAAAGTCATTCAGCGCGAATTCGCCGTTCATATAACGATCGACGATGCCCGGCAGTTGCGAACGGCCTTTCACCCCACCAAAGGCAGAACCGCGCCAGACGCGACCGGTCACCAGTTGGAACGGACGGGTAGAGATTTCCTGACCCGCGCCGGCGACGCCGATAATCACGGATTCGCCCCAGCCTTTATGGCAGCATTCCAGCGCTGAACGCATTACGTTGACGTTGCCGATACATTCGAAGGAGAAATCAACGCCGCCGTCGGTCAGTTCAACGATCACGTCCTGAATCGGCTTATCGTAGTCTTTCGGGTTGATCAGATCGGTAGCGCCCAGTTTGCGTGCCAAATCGAACTTGCTGGTGTTGATATCGATGCCGATGATGCGACCTGCACCGGCCATCTGTGCGCCGATAATGGCCGACAGGCCGATGCCGCCAAGGCCGAAGATGGCAACGGTATCGCCTTTTTGCACTTTGGCGGTGTTGATAACCGCACCCATGCCGGTGGTGACGCCGCAGCCGAGCAGGCAGACTTCTTCCAGCGGTGCTTCTTTACTGATTTTGGCCAGTGAGATTTCCGGTACCACGGTGTATTCGGAGAAGGTTGAAGTGCCCATGTAGTGGAAAATAGGCTTGCCGTCTTTAAAGAAGCGGGTGGTGCCGTCCGGCATCAGGCCCTTGCCCTGGGTGGCGCGGATCGCCTGGCACAGGTTGGTTTTGCCGGATTTACAGAATTTGCACTCGCCGCATTCCGGGGTGTACAGCGGGATCACGTGATCGCCAATCGCCACGCTGGTCACGCCTTCGCCGATGGCTTCCACCACGCCGCCACCTTCATGGCCGAGGATTGCCGGGAATACGCCTTCGGGATCGGCGCCGGACAGGGTGTAGGCGTCGGTGTGGCAGACACCGGTGGCGACGATCCGCACCAGCACTTCGCCTTTTTGCGGTGGCATCAGATCGACTTCTTCGATCTTCAGCGGCTGGTTCGGTCCCCAGGCAACGGCGGCACGGGTTTTGATCATTTCCATCATAGTCTCCAGTGGTCTATTTTTTAAATCAGGCTATGTCGATAGCATCGGGTAAGTCATGGGCAGTATTTTCAACCGTGACGGTTTCTGCCTGTTCAATAATTAATTCTTTCAGGGCGCGTACATTCGGGCCAAAGGCGTCGCGTCGCCACAGTAGCCAGGTGGCTGTCTGGGCAATGTCGTCCGGCAGGGTGTGTACTTTCACACGTTCATGGCCCGGCAGCAGGCTAAGTACCGAATGCGGGATCATCGCCAGCCCGGCACCGCTGGCGACGCAGGCCAGCATGGCGTGGTAGGACTGGATCTCCATAATCTGCCCCGGTAGCGCGCCTTCGCGCTTGAACCAGGACTCCAGTCGCAGACGGTAAGAGCAGCTTGCGCGGAAGGCAAACAGGGTTTCGCCCTTGGCATCTTTGGCGTTATGGATTGGCAGGTGGTCGAGACAGGAAATCACCACCATGTGTTCGGGGAAGGCAATACAGCCATTGAGTTCGTCATACTGCACCGGCCCGTCGACCAGCGCGGCCGCCAGCGTACCGGCGCGGACTCGCTCGGTGATCTCGCCGGAGGTGCCGGTGGTCAGCGACAGCGACACCTGCGAGAAGCGCTGATGATACGCCGCCAACAGGGTGGGCAACCGGGTCGCGGCGGTGCTTTCCATCGAGCCGATGGCGAAGTTCCCCGCCGGCTCACCGGCATGGGTGATGCTCATGGCTTCTTCGCTTAGCGCCAGGATACGGTTGGCATAACAGAGAAAGTTATGGCCCATCGGTGACAGGCGTAGTCGCTGTTTTTCACGGATAAACAGATCGGTGCCCAGTTCCTGTTCGAGCTGACGCAGGCGTGTGGTCAGGTTCGAGGGGACGCGGTGCAATTGCTCTGCGGCACGGGCGACGGAGCCGGTTTCGGCGACGCTGCAAAACATGCGGAGCTGGGTCAGATCCATTATCTTCTCTTTTCGTGATGAACTTGATGAGTATTATTCAGTTTTTGTGAGTGTAATACTGCTGCATGATACTGGCAACTTTCTTTTAACAGTATGGATAACTCTACATGGCCTTAAGAATTGCCCTGAGCGGTTTTATCGCGTTGATCGTTGCCATGGGGATTGGGCGTTTCGCCTTTACTCCGCAGGTGCCGCTGATGATAGCCGAGCACCAGTTCACCCTGACCGGCGCCGGGCTGGTGGCCGCCATTAACTATCTGGGCTATCTGTGCGGCGCTTATGACGCCATGCGCGCCAGCCGACACGTGGAACGTCGGCTGTGGTTGGGCGTGTGGGGGGCGGTGATCTTGACGCTGCTTTCCGCCTGGGTGCAGGGGGAGTGGTGGCACGGTGCGGTGCGTTTCTTCATTGGGTGGGCCAGCGGCTGGTCGATGGTGCTGGTGGCGGCCTGGACCAACGAGCGGTTGGCGCACTATGGCCGACCGGCGCTCAGCGCGGCGGTATTTGCCGGCCCTGGGGCCGGGATTTTTATCAGCGGCATGCTGGCGGTGGGGATCCACAGCCTGGCGTTGACCGCGTCACAGGCCTGGCAGGTCTACGGTGTACTGGCGCTGGTATTGATTGGCGCGATCAGCATTAATCTGCCCAAGGCCGGCGAATTGCATCGTCCTGACGTGGCACCTGAGCCGCTGCTGCTGACCCCGGCGCTGAAGCGCCTGGTGTGGAGCTATAGCCTGGCGGGTTTTGGCTATATCCTGCCGGCGACTTTTCTGTCGCAAATGGCCGCTGCGCGTTTTCCCGGCAGCCTGTTCGCACAATTTGTCTGGCCGATCTTCGGCGGTGCGGCGGTGTTGGGGATTGCTATCGGCATTATGACCCGTCACCGTCTGACCACTCAAACTCGCCTGGCGATAACCTTGTGGGTACAGGCATTGGGGGTGTTAAGCGCGGAAATCGTGCCGGGGGTTGCCGGGTTGGCACTGGGCGCGTTGCTGACCGGTGGCGGCTTCCTCAGCGTGGTGCAGCTGTCGATCCAGCATGGCCGTGAGTTGGCACCCAACCATGCCCGTTATATGGCGGGACTGCTGACCACCGGTTATGCGATTGGTCAACTGGTCGGCCCGACTCTGTCGGCGTTGTCAACCGCATTGACCCACAGGCTGGAACCGGCATTGTATGTGGCCGTGGCGGCGCTGATTGTGGCCGGTCTGCTGGTGGTCAATACGTCGGCCCGCGAACTGGCGCGAAAACCGATGGCGCAGTGATTAAATTCCGTACAAAAAACGTGGAATAGCCGCAGCCGGCCTGATTGTGCTAAATGCGAATATTTCACCTGCGGATGAAACACAATCACTGGATAATCCCCTCGCTCTCATCTAGAGTGGGGGCAAAATCTTGACTGGGTTCACGTTATTAACTGCGGAAACTTCTGTCGTCAGGAGAGTATGCAATTCATCCCTCTGCTCGGTAAAACAGCCGGATGGGTGAGTTCAAGTCCGTTGGAGAGAAGAAATGACATCATCATTAAGTAAAGAAGCTGCACTGGTTCACGCAGCGCTCGAAGAGCGCGGTCTGGAAACTCCGTTACGCGGCGAAGTGCTGGATCGCGAGACGCGTAAACGTCGTATTAAAGAGCACATGACCGAAATCATGCAGCTGCTTAATCTCGATCTGTCCGACGACAGCCTGGCGGAAACCCCGCACCGCATCGCCAAAATGTATGTCGATGAGATTTTCTCCGGCCTGGACTACGCCAACTTCCCGAAAATCACCGTCATTGAAAACAAGATGAAGGTGGATGAAATGGTGACGGTGCGTGATATCACGCTGACCAGTACCTGCGAACACCATTTCGTCACCATCGATGGCAAGGCGACCGTTGCCTACATTCCTAAGGATGCGGTGATTGGCCTGTCGAAAATCAACCGTATCGTGCAGTTCTTCTCCCAGCGCCCACAGGTGCAGGAGCGCTTAACTCAGCAGATCCTGGTGGCATTGCAAACCCTGCTGGGCACCAATAATGTGGCGGTATCGATAGATGCGGTCCATTATTGTGTGAAGGCGCGCGGTATCCGTGACGCGACCAGCGCCACCACCACGACCTCTCTGGGCGGGCTGTTCAAGTCCAGCCAGAACACCCGCCAGGAGTTCCTGCGTGCGGTGCGCCATCACCAGTCGTGATGGATTGACACAGTGGTAACAGGCGCCTGCGGGCGCCTTTTTAATGAGCGGAATACAGCGATAAAATAATGAACACTAGCTCAACGGCTCCTTTGCCGCGCATCGCCACGCTGGACTGCGTGCGCGGTATCGCCATCCTTGGCATTTTGCTGCTGAATATCAGCGCCTTTGGCCTGCCGAAGGCGGCCTACCTCAACCCGGCCTATCTGGGCCTGCCCTCAACGCGTGATGCCTGGACCTGGGCGCTGCTGGACATTTTCGCGCAGGCCAAATTCCTGGCAATGTTCGCCCTGTTGTTTGGCGCCGGGCTGCAGATGCTGCTGCGCCGCGGCAAAGGCTGGATACGCGCACGGCTGTCGTGGCTGGTGCTGTTTGGCCTGGGGCATGCCATTTTCCTTTGGGACGGTGACATCCTGCTGGCCTACGGGCTGATTGGACTGGTGTGCTGGCGGATGATCCGCGAGGCGAAAGAAACTTATCAACTATTGAAAACCGGCGTGGTGCTGTACCTGATTGGCGTCGGGGTGTTGTTGCTGTTGGGCTTCATTTCACACGGTGAGCCCGGCGGTTTCTGGCAACCCGGCGTAGCAGAGCTGCAGTATGAGAAGTTTTGGAAGCTGGAGGGTGGTATGGAAGCCTGGCGCAGCCGCACCGATCTTCTCTCCTCCAGCCTGCTGGCGATTGGCGCGCAATACGGTTGGGAACTGGCGGGGCTGATGCTGTTCGGCGCCGGTTTGATGCGCAGCGGCTGGCTGCGCGGTACTTATTCGCCGAGCTACTACCGCCGTCAGGCGGCATGGTTGATACCGCTTTCATTGCTGATCCAACTGCCGGCCGTGGCGTTGCAGTGGCATCTGCACTGGGATTACCGTTGGAGCGGTTTTCTCTTGCAGGTGCCGCGTGAGCTTGGCGCGCCGCTGCAGGCGATGGGCTATCTGGCGCTGTGCTACGGTTTTTGGCCGACGCTGTCGCGTTTGCGCATTGGGCACTGGTTGACGCAGGTCGGGCGCATGGCGCTGAGCAATTACCTGCTGCAAACGCTGATCTGCACCACGCTGTTCTACCACTTCGGCCTGTATCAACAGTTTGACCGCCTGCAGCTGTTGGCCTTCGTTCCGCTGGTCTGGCTGGCTAACCTGTTGTTTTCAAACCTGTGGCTGCGCTATTTCGAGCAGGGGCCGGTGGAGTGGCTGTGGCGCAAACTTACCGCCCTGGCTACCGGCAAGGCGGAGCCCAAGGCGGTGAATTGAGATCTGGCGCAGGTAGGTTAAAAAAATGTATGTAAACGTTTTCTTTCCTGTGACGTAATTCACGCAGGGGAGGATGACAAACGGGGTAGGATAGCGCCACTGTCAACTACCCCGACCTCAGGATCCTTCATGACCTCTGTTCACCCAACCACCATTCGCGACGTGGCGAAGCGTGCGGGCGTGTCTGTGGCGACCGTCTCTCGCGTGCTGAACCACAGCGCCCTGACCAGCAAAGAGACGCGCGAGCAGGTGTTGAAGGCGGTAGCTGAACTGGGCTATCGGCCCAATGCCAATGCGCAAGCCCTGGCTACCCAGAGCAGCGATACCCTTGGGGTGGTGGTGATGGACGTCTCCGATCCCTTCTTCGGCGCGCTGGTGAAAGCGGTAGACACCGTGGCGCAGCAGCACCACAAATACCTGTTGATCGGTAACAGCTATCACCAGGCGGATAAAGAGCGCCACGCCATCGAGGTACTGATCCGCCAGCGCTGCAACGCCTTGATTGTTCATGCCAAAACTCTATGTGATGCCGAGCTGATCGCCTTTCTCGATCAGGTGCCGGGTATGGTGCTGATCAACAGAATCATACCCGGCTATGAACATCGCTGCGTCGGACTCGATAACGTCAGCGGCGCACAGATGGCGATGCGTTTGCTGCTGTCGCAGGGCCACCAGCGTATTGGCTATCTGGGCTCGAACCATCCAATCGAAGACGGGCCGCTGCGCCAGCAAGGCTATACGCAGGCGATGGCGGCGGCCGGGCTGGCAACGCCCGACAGCTGGCGCGCCTACGGTTCGCCGGACTTGCAGGGCGGGGAAGAAGCGATGATCGAACTGCTTGGCCGCAACCTGCATCTTAGTGCGGTATTCGCCTACAACGACGCCATGGCCGCCGGGGCGATGGCGGTGCTGAAAGAAAACGGTATCACAATACCGCAAAACTTCTCGCTGGTGGGGTTCGACGACATCCCCATCGCCCGCTACACCAGTCCCAAGCTCACCACGGTGCGTTATCCGATTGTCACCATGGCGACGCTGGCCACCGAACTGGCCTTGCAGGGCGCAGCAGGCAAGCTGGAGCCGCAGGCCCGCCATTTGTTTATGCCGACCCTGGTCCGACGCCATTCTGTGGCCCCTTGGCAAAGTGAGGCGGCGGTCACTCTCTGAACATTTAATCTTGTGTAACCGTTTTCAATCTGTGAGAAAATTCACAGATTATTAACATCACGCCGTCTATGCTCTAGGCGTTTTCCAGCGTAAAGGCACTTGCCGCTGCTGTTTTATCTCACGCTGGCGCCACATTTTTCAGGAATAACATGATTCACGGATGACAGGGAAACTGCCAGGCCCGGTCGTGCATTCACCGCCGGTAACCCTTGGCCTAATACCGAGCAAGACCCTACATAAACCGGAGACACACAATGAATAAGAAGGTTTTCACCCTGGCCGCGACGGCCGCAGCCATGATGTTTGGCGCCGCAGCTCACGCAGATACCCGTATTGGCGTCACGATTTATAAATATGACGACAACTTTATGTCGGTGGTGCGCAAAGCAATCGAGAAAGACGCCAAGGCCTCTCCGGATGTCACCCTGCTGATGAATGACTCGCAGAACGACCAATCCAAACAAAACGACCAGATCGACGTGCTGATCGCCAAGGGCGTTAAAGCGTTGGCCATCAACCTGGTGGATCCAGCGGCTGCTCCGGTGGTGATTGATAAGGCACGCGCAAACGATATCCCTATCGTGTTCTACAACAAAGAGCCTTCCCGTAAAGCGTTGGACAGCTATGACAAAGCCTATTACGTGGGCACCGACTCCAAAGAGTCCGGTGTGATCCAGGGTCAACTGATCGAGAAGCACTGGAAGGCCAACCCGAACTGGGATTTGAATAAAGACGGTCAGATCCAGTACGTGTTGCTGAAAGGTGAGCCGGGCCATCCGGATGCAGAAGCGCGGACCACCTACGTGGTGAAAACGCTGAATGACGACGGTATCAAAACTCAGCAATTGCAGATGGACACCGCGATGTGGGACACCGCACAGGCGAAAGACAAGATGGATGCCTGGCTGTCCGGCCCTAACGCCAACAAAATCGAAGTGGTCATTGCCAATAACGATGCCATGGCGATGGGCGCGGTCGAAGCGCTGAAAGCGCACAATAAATCCAGCATTCCGGTATTCGGTGTCGATGCCTTGCCAGAGGCTCTGGCGATGGTGAAATCCGGCGCGATGGCGGGGACGGTGTTGAACGACGCTGACAATCAGGCCAAAGCCACATTCGAGCTGGCGAAAAACCTGGCGGCGGGCAAACCTGCTGCCGACGGCACCCAATATAAAATCGAAAATAAAGTGGTACGCATTCCTTACGTTGGCGTAGATAAAGACAATTTGTCCAAATTTGTTAAGTAAGTTCTGAACGGCCCCGCCTGCGGTGCGCTGCCCAGCGCCAACACCAGGAAAGCCGCCGGCGGGGTAATTTTTCTTAAAATCACAGCCCAGACCCGATGAGTTTCAAGCTGCAGCTAATCAGGCGGTGGTTTGGAAGGCGGCGGGTCACATAGCCAGGTGTATTTATGGCCGACAGCCCACGCGAATTTTTGCTGGAAATGACCGATATCAGTAAATCATTTCCCGGCGTCAAGGCATTGGATAATGTGAATCTGCGCGTTCGTCCACACTCCATTCATGCATTAATGGGGGAGAACGGCGCGGGGAAATCGACATTATTAAAATGCCTGTTCGGCATTTATAAAAAAGATGCCGGCAGTATTATTTTTCAGGGCCAGGAAATAGATTTCAAAAGCTCTAAAGAGGCGCTGGAACACGGCGTGTCCATGGTGCATCAGGAATTAAACCTGGTCTTGCAGCGTACCGTGATGGACAACATGTGGCTGGGGCGCTACCCGACCAAAGGCATGTTTGTCGATCAGGACAAGATGCTGAAAGATACCCAGGCGATATTTGACGAGCTGGATATTGATATTAACCCGCGGGATAAAGTGGGGACGCTATCGGTATCGCAAATGCAGATGATCGAAATCGCCAAGGCTTTCTCCTATGACGCCAAGATTGTCATTATGGACGAGCCCACCTCGTCGCTGACGGAAAAAGAGGTGAACCACCTGTTCACCATTATCCGCAAGCTGAAGGAGCGTGGCTGCGGCATCGTCTATATCTCGCACAAGATGGAGGAGATTTTCCAGCTGTGCGACGAAATCACCATTCTGCGTGATGGCCAGTGGATCGCCACCCAGCCGTTGGAAGGGCTGGATATGGACAAGATCATCTCGATGATGGTGGGGCGTTCGCTCAGCCAGCGCTTCCCCGATCGGCAGAATACGCCGGGTGAGGTGATCCTGGAGGTGAAGAACCTGACGTCGTTGCGCCAGCCTTCGATTCGCGACGTCTCTTTCGATCTGCATCAGGGGGAGATCCTGGGCATTGCCGGGCTGGTGGGGGCCAAACGTACCGACATCGTCGAAACCCTGTTTGGCATCCGCGAAAAAATCGCGGGCACCATCAAATTGCACGGTAAGGCCATCAATAACCACAGCGCCAATGAGGCGATAAACCACGGTTTTGCGCTGGTCACCGAAGAACGTCGTTCCACCGGGATTTATGCCTACCTGGACGTGGGGTTCAACTCGCTGATCTCCAATATTCGCAACTACAAAAATAAAATCGGCCTGTTGGATAACGCCCGCATGAAAAGCGATACCCAGTGGGTGATCGACGCTATGCGGGTCAAAACCCCGGGCCATCATACCCACATAGGTTCGCTGTCCGGCGGCAATCAGCAGAAGGTGATCATCGGCCGTTGGCTGCTGACTCAGCCGGAAATATTGATGCTGGATGAACCGACGCGCGGCATTGACGTAGGCGCCAAATTCGAAATTTATCAGCTGATGACCGAACTGGCGAAGAAGGGCAAGGGGATCATTATTGTCTCGTCTGAAATGCCGGAGCTTTTGGGAATTACCGACAGAATACTGGTGATGAGTAATGGTCAGGTTGCGGGCATCGTTAACACCAAACAGACCTCGCAAAATGAAATTTTACGTCTCGCATCCCTGCACCTTTAAGGATCAGAATTATGAACTCGCTGAATAAAAAAACTTTGTTCACCTATTTTAAGGAAGGTGGCATTTACGTGGTGTTGCTGGTGCTGCTGGCAATTATTATTATCCAGGACCCGACCTTTCTCAGTTTAATGAACCTGAGCAATATCCTGACCCAGTCTTCGGTGCGTATCATTATTGCACTGGGCGTGGCGGGGCTGATTGTGACCCAGGGGACCGACTTGTCCGCCGGGCGCCAGGTTGGCCTGGCGGCGGTGATCGCGGCGACGCTGTTGCAGTCGATGGACAACGTGAACAAGGTCTTTCCGCATATGGAAACCTGGTCGATCCCACTGGTGATCCTGCTGGTGTGCGCCGTGGGTGCGGTGATCGGTCTGGTGAACGGTTTGATCATCGCTTACCTGAATGTGACGCCGTTTATTACCACTCTGGGCACCATGATCATCGTTTACGGCATCAACTCGCTGTATTACGACTCCGTTGGCGCATCGCCAGTGGCGGGGTTTGATCCCAAGTTTTCCACCTTTGCCCAAGGGTTCCTGCGTTTTGGCGACTTTAAGCTGTCGTACATCACCTTCTACGCCATCATTGCGATTATTTTTGTCTGGATCCTGTGGAATAAAACCCGCTTCGGCAAAAATATTTTCGCCATCGGCGGCAACCCTGAAGCAGCCAAGGTTTCCGGCGTGAACGTGCCGCTGAACCTGATCATGATTTATGCGCTGTCCGGGGTGTTCTACGCCTTCGGCGGTTTACTGGAGGCGGGCCGTATCGGCAGCGCCACCAACAACCTGGGCTTTATGTATGAACTGGATGCCATCGCCGCGTGCGTGGTGGGCGGGGTGTCCTTTGCCGGCGGCGTCGGGACGGTGCTGGGGGTCGTGACCGGGGTCATCATCTTTACCGTTATCAACTACGGCCTGACCTACATTGGCGTTAACCCTTACTGGCAGTACATTATCAAGGGCGGCATCATTATCTTCGCCGTGGCGTTGGACTCCTTAAAATACGCCAAGAAAAAATAGTTGTGTCTCAGTTATGAAAACGGCCAGCCAATGCTGGCCGTTAAGACTGCTGACAAACATATAATGTTTGGCGGCAGGTGCTAAAGGTTATAGAAAATAGATCAGGAAAAGCAATTTATTGATTTTCGGCTGATAACACAAAGGGGGAAAAACCACGCTTTTATCCCCCTTTGTCAATAATTTGACGGCCAGCAAATGCTGGCCGTTGCTGTTTCCAGGGTGGGAAAAACTTATTTGGCCTTCTGTTTTTCTGCGGCCAGCTTGTGTTCCAGCTCGACCAATTGCTCTGGCGAAACTGCCGGGTAGCCTTGGGCATCTTCCGGTACGGTATGCATGGCGGAAATGGGGATCAGTGGCCCGAGGAAGCGCGGCTCGCGTTTGAGAATGTACAAATCGGTCAGTGCGCCAAGGCGGGCGAAGATTTCGCGTGCCCGTACGGTCATCATGTCTTTTGGCGAAGGGACTGCGTAGCACTGAGCCTGGATCCCCATGTGCAGCGCGATAAACAGCGCGCGCTCGCAGTGGAAGCGCTGGGTGATAATGATAAAGTCGTTGGTGTCGAACACCTTGCGGGTGCGTACGATAGAGTCAAGAGTACGGAAACCGGCATAATCCAGCACGATATCGCTGGGCGCCACGCCGGCGGCGATCAAATCGCGGCGCATGGTCATCGGCTCGTTGTAGCTCTGTTGGGCATTGTCGCCGCTCAGCAGCAGGTATTTCACTTTGCCGCTGTTATAGGCGTTAATCGCGCCCTGAATGCGGTAGCGATAATATTGGTTGATCACGCCGGTGCGGTAATATTTGGCGGTGCCCAGTACCACGCCGACCTGGCGATGGGGCAGGCCTTGCAGTTCGTCATAGACGTAAGGCGCGGTTTTCCAGCTGATCCAACGATCAAGCGCGAGAGCCGAAAGCATCAACAGCGCAGTGATGATGAACAGGCTGATTATCAGGCGTTTCCACATGTTATTGCCTTACGCGCACAGGGGCCAAAAAAGATGGCTCAAGGCTACTTTACCTGACAGGCCGACGCAAGCTTGAAGCCCTATCAAGCAAGCATTGCACCGCATTTTTAGGCGGTTTGAGCATAAAAAAAAGCCCGGCGAGCCGGGCCTGATGTTTAACTGCGCAAATCAGAATGAAGTGCGCTTGTAGCTGCGGTATTGCGGGCGCCAGAAGTTGTGTTCGATACCTTTCGACAGCGCTTCTTCGGAGGTGACCACCGCCACGCCTTGCAGCTGCGCCGCTTTACCCACTTCCATGGCGATACACTTGGACACGCCCTGAATATCGTCGATATTCGGCAGCAGTGCACCATGCCCGTCGGTCGCCAGCGGCGAACAGTCGGCCAGCGCACGGCTGGCGGCCATCAGCATCGCGTCGGTGACGCGGGTGGCGCCGGAGGCCAGTACGCCCAAGCCAATCCCCGGGAAGATATAGGAGTTGTTGCACTGGGCAATCGGGAATACCTGATCTTTGTAGCTCACCGGCGCAAACGGGCTGCCGGTGGCTACCAGTGCCGCACCCTCGGTCCAGTTAATGATGTCTTCCGGACGGGCTTCCACGCGGGAGGTTGGGTTGGACAGCGGCATCACGATCGGGCGCGGGCAGTGCTTGTGCATTTCGCGGATCAGTTCTTCGGTAAACAGGCCAGGCTGACCCGAAACGCCGATCAAAATGGTTGGTTTGGCATTACGCACCACGTCCAGCAGGGAAATGGCATCGCTCTCCGTCTGCCATGCAGTCAGATTCTCGCTCTTTTGCACCAGCTTGCTCTGGAAATCGAGCAGGTTAGGCAGTTTGTCGGTCAGCAGGCCGAAACGGTCGACCATAAAGACGCGCGCGCGGGCTTCGTCTTCGCTCAGGCCTTCGGATTTCATCTGCGCGATAATTTGCTCGGCAATGCCGCAACCCGCGGAGCCGGCGCCCAGGAAGGTGACGGTCTGATCGCGCAGTTGGCTGCCGGCGGCGCGGCTGGCGGCGATCAGGCTGCCCAGCGTGACGGCTGCGGTGCCCTGAATGTCATCGTTGAAGCAGCAGATTTCGTCACGGTAGCGGTTCAGCAGCGGCGTGGCGTTGTTCTGCGCAAAATCTTCGAACTGCAGCAGCACGTTCGGCCAGCGGCGTTTGACCGCCTGGATAAACTCTTCAACAAAGGCGTGGTACTCGTCGCCCGAAATACGCGGATGGCGCCAGCCCATGTACAGCGGATCGTTCAGGCGCTGCGGGTTGTTGGTGCCGACGTCCAGCACTACCGGCAGGGTATAGGCCGGGCTGATGCCGCCGCAGGCGGTGTACAGCGACAGTTTACCGATTGGAATGCCCATGCCGCCGATACCCTGGTCGCCCAGGCCGAGAATACGCTCACCGTCGGTGACGACGATCACCTTGACGTTTTGCTTGGTAGCGTTTTGCAGCATGTCGTCAATGCGGTCGCGGTTAGGGTAGGAGATAAACAGCCCACGCGCCCGGCGGTAAATATCGGAGAAGTGCTCACAGGCCTCGCCCACCGTCGGCGTGTAGATGATGGGCATCATTTCGCTCAGGTGCGCTTCCAGCAGACGATAGAACAGGGTTTCGTTGGTGTCCTGGATATTGCGCAGATAGATGTGCTTATCGCTGTCGTTTTTGAAATCCTGGTACTGGCGATAGGCACGTTCCGCTTGTTCCTCGATGGTTTCTACCGCTTCTGGCAGCAAGCCGTGCAGGTTGAAATGGCTGCGTTCATCCTCGGTGAAAGCGCTGCCTTTATTGAGCAGCGGAAATTCCAGCAGAATAGGGCCGGCATAAGGGATGTAGAGGGGGCGTTTGCTTTCGTATTCAAGTTCCATGGCTTTTGCTCTTCAACGTATCGGATAACTTTATGGGGTAGATCCTAAAAGATCGGGAAAATATGTACAGCAATTGTTATCGGATCATGAGGTAAATTGGCGTAATTATCGACGATCAAGTCCTAATTTAACTAAAGAAAGTGTTTTAAGACGTGAATGCCATTGTAATCGGCTGACGGGGCTGGTAACAGCGGTGCCGGGCGGCACCGCCAGGGGCAGAGTTAGAAAGTGATACGGCTGACATTTTGACAGCCCAACGCGGACAACGTCGCGCGGGTCGCATCCCATTGGGTGAGGATGGCGCTGTCGGGCTCGGCCAGCACCGCTCGGACCACTTTTTGACAGTCGCCGCCGGAGACGTTCAACAGAATCAGTGCGGCCTGCAATGGCGGCAGGCTAGGGTTGAAGGCTGCATTTTCCGCATAGCGACCGCTATAAACCTTCCCGTCTTCGGCTTCCAGTGCGACGCCGCTGTGGGCATTGCTGTAGGGCGCGTGGCTCTGATTGGCGGCAGCCAGCGCAGCCATCTCCAGCTCGTCGGTCAGCGTCAGTTGGAAACCATGATCGACGCGGTCCATCAGCAACGTGGCGATATTCAGGTCTTTCGGGCCAAAGGCATCCGGCAGATAGTCGCCAAGGGTGGCGGGCTCGCGGCCAGGCAGGCGAATTTTCAGCGCGGTGCCGCTGTTGAGTTCATTCATAAACTGGCGGCAATGGCCGCAAGGGGTGTAATTAACGGTGATAGAGGCCAGAGCCGATTCACCACGCAGCCAGGCGTGGGTCACCGCGCACTGTTCCGCATGAATGGTTTGTTGCATCGGCGCACCGCTGAACTCCATATTGGCGCCAAAATACAGAGCCCCGCTCTGCCCGCGAGCAATGGCGCCGACATAAAACTGCGAAATCGGCGCTAACGAGCAGGCCGCCGCCAGCGGCAGCAGAGCGAATGCCAAAGCATCATCATCCAGCCCGCAGCGCTGCTTGATAGCATCCACTTGATCCGCCTTGAGCATGGCCGGGAAATCAGGCGCATCAAAATAAGGCAGCAGGGCGGATTGCAATGTGGCGGGCAGTTCAGCGAAAGCGGTTTGAAAACGCGGGTGCATAGAAACTCTCTCTACAGGTTAACGGGATAACATTCTAGGCAGCCCGGCGCGAATAAAGTGTGATACAAATCTCTTTATTGATGAAATCAATGCAATGAAAACCATAAATGCGAGATATATCGCAAGTTTTAGGCCTTAAGCAAACAGGTGCAGCAGCACCGGAAACAGAAACGGCGCCAGCAGCGAGGTGATGATGCCGCAGATCACCAGGGCCAGTGAACCAAATGCCCCTTCCTGATAGTCCATTTCCGCACAGCGTGCCGTGCCCAGCGCATGTGACGCGGTCCCCATTGCCAGCCCGCGTGCCGATCGGGTGGTGATTTTCAATATTTTGAACAGCGTATGCCCGAACACCGCACCGAGAATACCGACGAAAATCACGCAAACGGCGCTGATTGCCGGAATGCCGCCGAGCGACTCCGCGACCGCCATGGCGATGGGCGTGGTGACCGATTTCGGCATGATGGAGGCGGCAATCTCCGGCGTGGCCCCCATCCATAAAGCGATGGCGCCACCGCTGATCATCGCGGTCAGGCTGCCGATAAAGCAGACGGCGATTATGGACTTCCAGCGCGCGCGGATCTGATGTAGTTGTTCATACAGCGGGTAAGCCAGCGCTACCACCGCCGGTTGCAGCAAGTCATTGAGGGTTTTACTGCCTTGGAAATAACGCTCATAAGGAATGCCGGTCAGCAACAGCAGGGGGATGATCACCGCCATCGACACCAGCAGTGGGTTCAGCAACGGCATGTTCAGCCATTGCGCCAGTTTGCGCGCTGCAAAATAGATGGCCAGCGTCAGCGGTAATGACCACCAGATTTCATGGATCATTTTTCGCCCTCCGTCGCATCCGGCTTGCCGATGATGCGGCGCTCCCGGTGGAAATAATGTGAGGTATAGCCGACCACCACCAGCACCATCAGGGTGCTGACGATGCAGGACACCACCAGCGGGCCCAGATGCTCGATAATTTGGTCATAGTATTTCATCACGCCCACGCCGATCGGCACGAACAACAGCACCATATAGCGGATCAGCAGGTGGCAACCGGGTTTGACCCATTTGGCCGGCAGAATTTGGGTGGAGAGCAGGGCGAAGAGCAATAACATGCCGATAATGCTGCCGGGAATGGCGATCGGCAGCAGAGCCGCGATGGCATTTCCGGCGAACAGACAAAGGTAGATAAGGGCGAATGCCCTCAGGTATTTCCAGCACAGAGTGAGTAGCTTGGCCATAACTTAATCCCGTTTAACCGATGCATTCATCATACAATTAAACTGTGATCTTCGCCACAAATCACACCATGAATTCTCTCTATGGCTACCATGCCTATGGGGCTGGTTGACAACCGCGATGAAAGGGGACGCACGTTTATTCTGCACTGACGATGTTGGCATTTTGCTGTTGCCTCTGCGCCAGTCGATGCCCGAGAAAAAAGAATAGCAGGCTGAACAGCGCAGCGGCAATCAACATCAGGAACATCATTTGCGGTGCGGCATAGCTGAGAATAAAGCCGCACACCACCGGATTGATGGCACCGCCCAGAGCGCTCAGGTTTTGTACGCCATAATAGCTGCCTTTCAGGTGCTGTGGCGCGATAAAATCGATAAACATATATTCCACCGGGATCACTATGATTTCACCCAGGGTAAATATCGCCATGGCAAGGATCCAGAGCCAGAGCGATTGCCCGGCCAGCCAAAAACCGATCAGCCCGAGAATGAAAAATAACGTGCCCAGCGCCAGCCAGCGCAGCATATTTTCCTGACGCATGCCGCGGCTGAGCAGATACTGCAGGGCGATGACGATACAGGCGTTGACGATCATCACTGCACCAATGACCCGATAAGCGAACTCTGCATTGGAAACGGTAATCAGGTATTGCGATAAATAGCCTGAGAATTGGCCGAAAACCACCGCTCCCAGAGTGCTGCCAAGGGTGAAGTAAATCAGCCGGCGATCGTTACGCAGGATAGTCAGGGTTTGGCGAAAATTAAGGCGCGCGGCGGGCGTTGCATCCAGCGCGACGGGCACCGTAGCGGGCTGCTTGCGCAGAATGAAATTCAGCGTCACCACCGTGAACAAAGCCAATCCGCCGGAGAGGTAAAACGGCAACAGCGGATCCAGACCCGCCACCAGGACGCCCAACGATGACCCTACCGCCCAGCCGACGTTGACCAGCGTGTAGTTAATTGAAAAGGCTTTGATGCGCTGCGCTACCGGCAACCAGTCGGCAAAGCACGCTTTGATGGTGATGCCCAATATGGAATAGGCGGTATGCAAAATAGCCAAAACCACCACGATACCGCCTGGCCGCGGGATCCACGGGATAGTGAAAAAACTCAGGGCGAACAAAAGAATGGAAATCAGGATCAGCGTATTTTTGTTGAACTTGTCTACCAGGTAGCCGCCATACAGGCTGGCGAAAATGCCGATCGCCAGGCTGATACCCAGAATGATGCCGACGCTTTTGGGCAGCAGATGAAAATGCCCGGTCAGATAGATAGTAATGAACGGCAGCGTTACGCCGCGGCCAATGGTCAGTACCAGCGAACTGACCAGCAAGGCGTTAATCAGCGGTGGGAATCCCTTCATATCAGGCCTGTTTATGCATACAACGATTAACTTGGTATGGGTAACCGTAGGGGGCGCAGCATGCGGCGCCCCTACAATCTGCCTGAGTATATGCAGGATCCGGATTACTTGCCCGTTTTAGCCTGTAGCCTGAGGAACCATTGCTGGACTAAGCACATAAAAAGGGCCGAGCAAGCTCGACCCTCAAGGCTTTGGAAAACCGGTATTATTTCACCTGCATTCCTGGTTGTGCGCCGCTGTCCGGGCTCAGCAGGAAGATCTCTTTCCCTCCCGGGCCGGCAGCCATCACCATGCCTTCAGAAATCCCGAAGCGCATTTTACGCGGGGCCAGGTTGGCGACCATTATGGTCAGACGGCCTTCAAGCGCTTTCGGGTCCGGGTAAGCAGAGCGAATACCGGAGAAGATCTGACGTGATTCGCCGCCCAGATCCAACTGCAGTTTCAGCAATTTGTCAGAACCTTCAACAAAGTCGGCGCTCTTGATCAGCGCAATGCGCATATCAACCTTGGCGAAATCGTCAAAGGTAATGGTGTCCTGAATAGGATCGTCTGCCAGCGGCCCGGTGACCACTTTCGTTGCCGCCATGTCTTCTTTCGAGGCGCTAACCATTTCATTGACCTTATCCAGGTCGATACGGTTGAACAGCGCCTTGAATGCGTTGACCTGATGCCCCAACAGCGGCTGCTGGATGCTGTCCCAGGTAAGTTCGCAGTTGAGGAAGGCTTCGGTACGTTCGGTCAGTGACGGCAGCACCGGTTTCAGGTAGGTCATCAGCACGCGGAACAGGTTGATGCCCATGGAACAGATGGCCTGCAGATCGGCATCGCGGCCTTCTTGCTTCGCCACCACCCAGGGAGCCTGTTCATCCACATAGCGGTTAGCCAAATCGGCCAGCGCCATGATTTCACGGATTGCACGGCCCGACTCACGGCTGGCGTAGGCGTCGGCGATGTTTTGTGCCGCGTCAACGAAGGTCTGGTACAGCGCCGGATCGGCCAGCTTGTCGGCCAGTTGGCCGCCGAAACGCTTGCTGATAAAGCCGGCGTTGCGCGAAGCCAGGTTGACCACTTTGTTGACGATGTCGGCGTTCACCCGCTGCACGAAGTCTTCCAGATTCAGGTCGATATCGTCAATGCGTGAAGACAGCTTGGCGGCGTAGTAATAACGCAGGCAGTCGGCATCCAGGTGTTGCAGGTAGGTGCCGGCCTTGATGAAAGTGCCGCGAGATTTGGACATCTTGGCGCCGTTCACTGTCACATAGCCGTGCACAAACAGATTGGTCGGTTTGCGGAAGTTACTGCCTTCCAGCATTGCCGGCCAGAACAGGCTGTGGAAATAAACGATGTCTTTACCGATAAAGTGATACAGCTCGGTGGTGGAGTCTTTACGCCAGAACTCGTCAAAATCCAGATCGCCGCGCTTGTCGCACAGGTTTTTGAATGAGCCCATGTAACCGATAGGCGCATCCAGCCAGACGTAGAAGTATTTGCCCGGCGCGTCCGGGATTTCAAAGCCGAAATACGGCGCATCACGGGAGATATCCCACTGTTGCAGGCCGGATTCGAACCACTCCTGCATCTTGTTTGCCACCTGTTCTTGCAGCGCGCCGGAACGGGTCCAGGCCTGCAACATTTCGCTGAACGACGGCAGATCAAAGAAGAAGTGCTCTGAATCGCGCAATACCGGAGTGGCCCCGGAAACCACGGATTTCGGGTCAATCAGCTCGGTCGGGCTGTAGGTCGCGCCGCACACTTCGCAGTTGTCGCCGTATTGATCCGGTGATTTACATTTCGGGCAGGTGCCTTTGACGAAACGGTCGGGCAGGAACATGCCTTTCTCCGGATCGTACAGTTGGGAAATGGTCCGGTTTTTGATAAAGCCGTTTTCTTTCAGGCGGCCGTAAATCAGGCTCGACAGCTCACGGTTTTCATCGCTATGGGTGGAATGATAGTTATCATAGCTGATGCCAAAACCGGCGAAATCCTGTTGGTGCTCCTGGCTCATTTCCTCGATCATTTCTTCCGGCTTAATGCCCAGTTGCTGAGCTTTCAGCATGATCGGCGTGCCGTGTGCGTCGTCCGCACAGATGAAATGAACCTCGTTGCCGCGCATTCGTTGGTAACGAACCCAGATATCTGCCTGGATATGCTCGAGCATGTGGCCGAGATGGATGGAACCATTTGCGTACGGTAGCGCGCACGTCACCAATAATTTTTTCGCGACTTGAGCCATAGTGAGAACTTGGTTTCTGTAATGAATAAAAAGGGTCTTCGATGTTACCCGATCGCGCCCGCCACGGCTAGGGCGGTTTCTTTGTGCGGACATGCGCCGACCGGCTCTCAGTTCTGATATGCTTAGCGGGAAGCTATCCATTCAAAATCAAGGAGCCGGGATGAACGCAAAATCCCCCGAGCAGACCAACCCCGAAGTTCTGCGTGCCCTGGTGACCGGTGTACTGGCCGCCTTTGAACACCCGACGTTAAAAAACAATCTGACTGCGCTGAAGGCAATTCACCACTGCGCGCTGTTGGATCATGTGCTGCATATTGAATTGACCATGCCCTTTGCCTGGCAGAGCGGTTTTGAGACGTTGAAAGACAGCGTCAGCGCAGAATTGCTGCGCGTGACCGGAGCTGAGGCGATTGACTGGAAACTGAAACATGATATCACCACGCTCAAACGCGCCAACGATCAGGCCGGCATCAAGGGCGTGCGCAATATTATCGCCATCAGTTCCGGCAAGGGCGGGGTGGGGAAATCTACCACGGCGGTTAACCTGGCGTTAGCGCTGGCAGCGGAAGGCGCCAAGGTCGGTATTCTGGATGCCGACATCTACGGGCCGTCGATTCCGAACATGCTGGGAACCGAAAACGAGCGACCCACCTCGCCGGACGGTCAGCACATGGCGCCGATCATAGCCCACGGGTTGGCAACCAACTCGATCGGTTATCTGGTGACCGATGACAACGCCATGGTTTGGCGTGGTCCAATGGCCAGCAAGGCGCTGATGCAACTGCTGCAGGACACGCTGTGGCCGGATTTGGACTACTTGGTACTGGATATGCCGCCGGGTACCGGCGATATCCAACTGACCCTGTCGCAAAACATTCCGGTCACCGGCGCTCTGGTGGTCACTACGCCGCAGGATATCGCGCTGCTCGATGCCGCCAAGGGCATTGTGATGTTTGAAAAAGTGCATGTGCCGGTCTTGGGTATCGTGGAAAACATGAGCGTGCACATTTGCAGCAACTGCGGGCACCACGAGCCGATCTTCGGTACCGGCGGGGCGGAGAAGCTGGTGAAGAAATACCACAGCCGCCTGTTGGGGCAACTGCCGCTGCACATTTCTCTGCGCGAGGATTTGGATCGCGGTGCGCCGACGGTGACAAGCCGGCCGGACAGCGAGTTTGCCGAACTGTATCGCCAACTTGCCGGCCGGGTTGCTGCGCAAATGTACTGGCAGGGCGAAGCGATCCCGACGGAAATCTCTTTCCGCGCGCTGTAATCGCCGCAGGCAGAAAGATAAAACCCCGGATATTTCCGGGGTTTTTCTTATGGTGCTGTGACGTGTTTGTGCAGATCGGCGCGGGTATAAGGGTGTTCGATGTGCGCGAGGGTTATAGCAATATGTTCCAGCAGCCCTTGCGTGGGCGCCGGTTGTCGATTGCCCATCAGCGCCAGTGGTAAGGCCAGAGCGGCGATAATTCTCGGCCAAGAAAGCTGTGGCCGCACCTTACCACGTTGCAGCAGCAGAAATAACGTACTGGCCAGATAGCCAAGCACTAGCCCACTAACCACTTCCGAAGGTGAATGCACCTGAATGGCCAACCGCGATAGCCCTATGGTGAGTGGCAAGACCAAGCCTAAAACCAGCGCCATACTGCGAACGGCATGGGAAAAACGTCCGGTCAGAGCCCAGAAAAATACCGGCCAGATGCTGGCGGCCAGGGCTGAATGACCGCTAAAACCGGTAAAGTCATAACTTTCGATGCCAATCCCCCAGCCCATAAAGGCCAGCTTGGACGCGCAGACCACAGCGCCAGCGCAGCCGAAGATCAACGCCCATTGCCAGCCGGCGGTTCTGGTGGCGTGCGGGACGACCAATACGACAAAGAGAATGAATGAACATGGCAACAGCAACATGCTGTCGCCAAAAAATGTCAGAAAATACCAATCCAGCACGTCAATCTCCGGTGAAATTTACCATTCTATTAGCAAGATGGTGAGCGAATCTGGGAGTTTACCGCGTAGCGTGGAATTGCCCTAGACGCAATAATCTTAAAACCTTGTAAGATGTCGTTCAGGCGAAATAACCGCAGATAGCGGCCAACAGCGCCAATATAGTCTGGCGCAATGCCCGCTAACTCCCTATAATTGTCGCGTTTTAGTCCCCCCCTTCACACTACGAAATCAGGTCTTTAATTTTATGACTGACAAGCCGCATCAGTGCGTCATTATTGGTATCGCCGGCGCATCTGCCTCCGGAAAAAGCCTTATCGCCAGTACGTTGTATCGTGAACTTCGCGATCAGGTTGGCGATGAACATATCGGCGTTATTCCTGAAGACAGTTACTACAAAGACCAGACACACCTGACCATGGAAGAACGGGTCAAAACAAACTATGACCACCCGAGCGCCATGGATCACAATCTGCTGTTCCAGCATCTGCAAATGCTGAAATCGGGCAGGGCGATAGAGTTACCTTTGTACAGCTACACCGAACACACGCGCAAAAAAGAGACTGTTCACCTGGAACCGAAAAAGGTGATTATTTTGGAAGGGATCCTGTTGTTAACGGACATCCGTTTGCGTCAGGAAATGAACTTCTCGATCTTTGTCGATACCCCATTGGATATTTGCCTGATGCGCCGCATGAAGCGCGACGTGAATGAGCGTGGCCGTTCTATGGATTCGGTGATGGCGCAATACCAGAAAACCGTTCGTCCAATGTTCCTGCAGTTTATCGAACCTTCCAAACAATATGCCGACATTATTGTCCCTCGTGGCGGCAAAAACCGCATTGCGATCGATATTCTGAAAGCCAAAATCAGCCAATTCTTTGAATAATGCCGTTCAATGGCCGGAAAACCTGTGTTTCCGGTCAGCGGGCAACTATTTGCGCTGCGGCGTAGACCTTTCGCCCGTTGTGTGGCAATTTTTGTTTTAGTGACACGCCTGATGGAGATAAACAAATGAGACTGTGCGACCGTGATATAGAAGCCTGGCTGGATTGCGAAAAACTGGTGATTTCGCCGCGCCCGCCGATTGAGCGTATTAACGGGGCCACGGTGGATGTCCGTTTAGGCAATCAGTTCCGCGTGTTTCGTGGCCACACCGCCGCGTTTATCGATCTCAGTGGGCCAAAAGACGAAGTCAGTGCCGCATTGGATCGCGTGATGAGCGATGAAATCGTTCTGCCGGAAGGCGAAGCCTTCTTCCTGCACCCGGGCGAACTGGCGCTGGCGGTGACGCTGGAGTCGGTGACGCTGCCAAACGATTTGGTGGGCTGGCTGGACGGGCGCTCTTCTCTGGCACGTCTGGGTTTAATGGTCCACGTTACCGCACACCGCATCGACCCAGGCTGGCAGGGCCGAATTGTTCTTGAGTTCTATAATTCAGGCAAGCTGCCATTGGCATTACGCCCGGGTATGCTGATCGGCGCGCTGAGTTTTGAACCGCTGTCTGGGCCGGCGGCACGTCCTTACAACAGCCGGCAGGATGCAAAATACCGCGATCAGCAGGGTGCGGTAGCCAGTCGAATCGACAAGGACTAACAGCGCTGGACGCACTGTCGGTGGGGCGTTGACAAGAGGATGGCATGAGAAGATTACTGACGACTTTGGTGATTTTGCTGGTGGTGCTGGTGGCGGGAATGTCTGCGCTGGTGCTGTTGGTTAATCCGAATGATTTTCGCGCCTATATGGTCACGAAGGTCGAACAAAAGAGCGGTTATCATCTGACGTTGGATGGCGAGCTGCGTTGGCACATTTGGCCACAGCTCAGCATTCTGGCCGGACGCATGACGCTGACAGCCCCCGGGGCCACTGCGCCGGTGGTGAGCGCAGACAATATGCGGCTGGATGTCAAACTGCTGCCGTTGCTATCGCATCAGCTGTTTGTGAAACAGGTGATGCTGAAGAACGCCGTTATCCGCCTGACGCCCGACAGTGAAGAGCAGACTCAACCTAACGCACCGATCGCCCCTGCGGGCCATTCCGAAGAGTCAGCAGAAGCGCCGTGGAAATTTGATATCGATAATCTTCGCGTGGTGGACAGTCTGCTGATCTGGCAGCGCGCCAACAACGAGCAGATTAACGTTCGCGATATCAACCTGACCCTGCAGCAAAATGCCAAACGCCAGGCGCAAATGGAACTTTCCAGCCGGGTGAACCGCAATCAGCGCGATCTGAGTTTCAGTATGGCGGCGGATATCGATCTGCAGCAATTTCCACGACGCATTGCCGCCAATGTGAACCAGTTCAGTTATCAACTGGAAGGTGCAGACATTCTGGCCGGCGGCATTAAGGGCGATGGCAGCGCCCAGGTGGTATATCAACAAACGCCACAGCAAGTCGCACTTAGCCAACTGAGCGTTAGCGCTAATGACAGCAGGTTCACCGGTGGCGTCGACATTAAGTTCGGTGAAATCCCGATCTATACGCTTAACCTGGCGTCCACTGCGCTTAACTTGGATACCTTTACCGGTTGGCAAGCCAGCAGTTCACAAGCTCAGCCATCGCAGGTTGTGACCTCGGCACCGGTCATTGCCAGCCAAATGGACGATCCTCAGCACAATCTTGAGGTGCTGCGAGATTTTAATGCGCAGCTCAATTTGAATGTGGATCAACTGACCTATCGCGGCATGAATATTGCCCATTTGGTGCTGCAAGCGGATAACCGGCAGGGGTTGTTGACATCACATTCGTTCTCCGGGCAGTTGGCGGGGGGGGATTTTGCGTTGCCAGGGACGTTGGACGCGCGGGGAAACCACCCGGTCATCACCGTGCAGCCGGTTGTGAAACAGGTTGAACTTGGCACCGTTCTGAAAGCGTTCGAGATGCCACAGGTGTTGACCGGCAAATTCAGCATGCAGGGGAATTTGACCGGCGATCGCTTTACCTCGCAGTCATTTGAACGACGCTGGCAGGGGACTGCTCAGATGACGATGCAGGACGCGCAGTTGCACGGCCTGAATATTCAGCAACTGATTCAGCAAGCGGTGGCGCGTAATGACAGCAGCGTACGCGGGCAAGACGAATACCAACGTTATACCGAAGTGAAACAGCTGTCGGCGAAGGCCAGCCTCAACCGGGGCACGGTAAAAATTACCGAACTGGCCGCAGATTCCCCGTTGTTGAACCTGAGTGGCGGCGGTAGCGTGGATATGCCGGGCAAACAGTGCGATATGGCGCTTAATGTACGGGTAACCGGTGGTTGGCAGGGACGCGGCGATCTGATCCAACAGCTGCAGAAAACGCCGATCCCGCTGCGGGTTTATGGCCCGTGGAACCAGCTTAACTACCAATTGCAGGTCGATCAGATATTGCGTAAAACGCTGCAGGACCGGGCGAAGGACGCGCTGAACAAATGGGCAGAAAAGAATCAGGACTCACGCGAAGGGCAGGACCTGAAAAAGCTGCTCGATAAACTCTAATCCTAACTGTGCGGGTCGGTTCTCGGCCCGCATTTTTGATAAACCCCGTAAAGTGTTTCTCCCCCAATAATTTCCTCCTGTAACATTGACTAACATCATGATGCATTTGGTTGAGTTTGTGCAGAGTGTGCGCAGTAAAGTGATTTATACGCTTTGGCATGGTCAATAACGATAATGATAAGTTGAGGGAATATGATAGAGCTTCTGATTGGGGCGGTCGTCGCGGCGGGCGTTGGCCGCTACATCATCAAGGGCTACTCCGCTACCGGGGTGTTGATGGTGGGGGGCTTATTACTGTTGGCAATCAGCGCCCTGATGGGCAAAAGCCTGTTGCCTGCCAGTGCCGCCTCTACCGGATGGCGAGCGACCGACATCATCGAGTACGTCAAAATCTTGCTGATGAGCCGCGGTGGCGATCTTGGCATGATGATCATGATGCTGTGTGGCTTTGCCGCTTATATGACCCACATTGGTGCTAATGATGTGGTGGTGAAGTTGGCCTCACGTCCATTGCAGATGATCAACTCTCCTTATCTTTTAATGGTGGCAGCCTACTTTGTCGCTTGCCTGATGTCACTGGCGGTGTCTTCCGCGACTGGCCTGGGCGTGTTGCTGATGGCGACGCTATTCCCGTTGATGGTTAACGTCGGTATCAGCCGTGGTGCAGCGGCGGCTATCTGTGCTTCGCCTGCGGCGATTATCCTGGCGCCCACCTCGGGAGACGTGGTGTTGGCCGCCAAGGCGGCGGAAATGCCGCTGGTCGATTTTGCTTTTAAAACCACTTTGCCCATTTCCATTGCGGCAATTGTCTGCATGGCCATCGCGCATTTCTTCTGGCAGCGCTATCTGGACAAAAAGAACAACGAACAGCATCACATTATGGACGTGAGCGAAATCACTACTCACGCACCGGGCTTCTACGCCGTGCTGCCTTTCACCCCGATCCTCGGGGTGTTGGTATTTGACGGTAAATGGGGACCGGAACTGCATATCATCACCGTCTTGGTGGGGTGTATGTTGCTGGCGGCGGTCATCGAATTCCTGCGCAGCTTCAGCGCCAAACAGGTGTTCACTGGATTGGAGGTAGCCTATCGCGGTATGGCGGATGCTTTTGCCAGCGTCGTGATGCTGTTGGTAGCCGCCGGTGTTTTCGCTCAGGGGCTTAGCACCGTCGGGTTTATCAGCGGACTTATCAGTCTTGCGCAATCGTTCGGTACCGGTGGCATTATCATGATGCTGGTACTGGTGGTGATTACCATGTTGGCGGCCATGACGACCGGTTCAGGTAATGCACCTTTCTATGCTTTCGTTGAGCTTATTCCCAAGCTGGCGGCGCAGATGGGGGTCAATCCGGCTTATCTGGTGATCCCGATGCTGCAGGCTTCAAATCTGGGGCGTACCCTGTCGCCGGTTTCTGGCGTGGTGGTTGCGGTGTCCGGTATGGCAAAAATCTCGCCTTTCGAGGTGGTAAAACGCACTTCGGTGCCGGTCATTGTCGGTTTGATCGTGGTGATTGTGGCGACGGAGTTGCTGGTTCCCCAGCATTTATAAAAGGGGCCGGGTCATACCCGGCCGGTCTTTACACCTCGTAGTCCGGCTCTGGCACCGACAGCGGGGTGATTTTCACTTTCAAGATACGGTGGCTGCTGACTTCCAGCGGTTCAAACAGGTAGTCACCGATCTGCAACTGCTCACCTTCCTGAGGAATACGCTGGCTGTGCTCCATTAACAAGCCGGCCAGCGTGTGATACTCACGCTTGTCTTCCAACGGCAACGGCAGATACAACACCAAATCTTCCAGCGGCATATAGCCGTTGGCAGTCCAGCTGCCATCCTCATTTTGCTGGATGTCATGCCGGGCATCCACTTCCTCACCGGCTTCCGGCAGGTTACCGGCGATGGTTTCCATTACATCGGTCAGCGTGACGATACCTTCCACCGAGCCGAACTCATCAACCACAAAGGCAAAATGCGTCTGCGCCTGGCGGAATTGCTCCAGCGCGCTCAGCAAGGTTAACTGCTCGGGGAAAATCAGCGGCTGCAGCACCAGCGCGCGTAAATCTAGTGGGGCCTGGGTCAGCTGTTGTTTCAACACGTCAATGGTGTGAATGACGCCGAGCGGTTCATCGCTGGCACTGTTTTCTACCACCACGATGCGCGTATGCTGGTTTTTTTCCAGCAGTTGGGTCAGCTTTTCCTGCGGGTCATTCAGCTCAAGGTATTCCACATCATGGCGGGAGGTCATGATGCTGCTTACCGTACGCTGTGCCATACCCAACACGCGTTCGATCATGTGGCGTTCTTGCTGATTGAAAATCTCGCCGTTCTCACTGTCGCTGTCGGCCAGCAGGTTGGCTGAGTGGCTGTCAACTTCCGCTTCTTCATGTTTGCCGCTCAGCATGCGCAGCACGGCCTCTGCCGTCCGTTCGCGCAATGGCCGCACTTTGGAAAGAAAGCGGCGGCGATTGAACTGCGAGAGCTGATTCAACGCTTCGATCATCACCGAGAAACCAATGGCAGCGTACAAATAGCCTTTTGGAATATGGTAGCCGAAGCCCTCAGCGACCAGGCTAAAGCCGATCATCAGCAGGAAGCTCAGGCACAGGATGACGATTGTCGGGTGGGCGTTGACGAAGCGCGTTAAGGGTTTGCTGGCCAGCAACATCAAGCCGATAGCGATACAAACCGCAATCATCATGACGGCCAGATGGTCGACCATGCCGACGGCAGTGATCACCGAGTCGAGGGAGAAGACGGCATCCAACACCACGATTTGCGCCACCACCGGCCAGAAGCGGGCACCCTTGCGCGAGCCATGTTGCTCTTCATCTTTACCCTCCAACCGCTCGTTAAGCTCCATCGTGGCTTTGAACAGCAGGAAGATACCCCCAATCAGCATGATCAGGTCGCGACCGCTAAACGGATGTCCGGCGGCAAAAAACAGCGGTTGGGTCAGCGTGGCCAACCATGAGATGGAGGCCAATAGGGCCAAACGCATCAGCAATGCCAGCAGCAGGCCAACGACACGGGCCTTATCTCTCTGATGTTTAGGTAGTTTTTCCGCCAGAATGGCGATAAAGATAAGGTTGTCTATACCCAGAACGATTTCCAGCACGACCAGAGTGGCCAGGCCGGCCCAAATTGTTGGATCCGCGATCCATTCCATACGCCCAATTTCACCTGTAAGTTCGACGGCTTATGCCGCCAGTGAATGATGGGTGTTGCTCCGGGAAAATTCAACTTTAAAACCATGGCCTGGAAGGCTAAGCATGCAACATGAAGGAAATTACGAAAATAATGCATAAAAAATCATCGCGTTAAAGGGCGTTCGGAATGAACTGTGGCGAGGAATAAGTGGTTTTTCGGAAAAGAGAGTAGGCAGTTGTCACATGGCAACAGACGCTTGATGATAAAATCAGCGTGAATATAAATTTTAAAAATCAACCCATTATAGGTTTGGTTGGCTGCTACACTTTGTTCAGTTTGCTCCCGTGGGTAGTCTTATTCTGAAAAGGGCATCCAACGGGTATCTTAGGCTTGTATCGATAAGGTAATAGTATAAGAATCTTAGCCACATAAACATTTACAAGTATCATCGTTTGGTTATAAGGGCGTATTTATTTTGTTTTTTCTGTGATCTACCTATCGCTTAACAAACGAGTACGGCCCCTAATTTACATCAAAGTGAGATTGGAACCTCCAATCCCCCCACAGAGAACGATGACAGTGCATTGGTAGCTGAGAGCCAGGGGCGGTAGCGTGTCTAAATCATGCGACCCAGGCTTCGTAAGCATCTGGGAACAGGCTTAGGTCGGTTACGTTGTAGTTATTTGATTTTGGATGAAAAAACATGCAAAAAAGATTGAAGGCTGTGATCCCCGTAGCTGGCTTGGGAACCCGTATGTTGCCGGCGACAAAAGCTATTCCTAAAGAAATGCTGCCGGTGGTCGATAAACCACTGATTCAGTACATTGTGAATGAGTGCGTGGCTGCCGGGATCAAAGATATTGTGCTGGTCACACATTCCTCCAAAAATGCCATCGAAAACCACTTCGATACCTCGTTTGAGCTTGAGGCCGTTTTGGAGTCACGCGTTAAGCGCCAGTTACTGGAAGAAGTGCAGACTATCTGCCCGGCAGATGTGACGGTGATGCAAGTGCGTCAGGGGCAGGCTAAAGGCTTGGGTCACGCGGTGTTGTGCGCCAAACCTATGGTCGGTGATGAGCCTTTTGTCGTTTTGCTGCCTGACGTGTTGCTGGATGACTCCACGGCAGATCTGCGTAAAGAGAATCTGGCCAAGATGATAGAACGTTTCGCGCAGACCGGCTTCAGCCAAATCATGGTGGAACCGGTACCGGAACAGGATGTTTCTAAATACGGCGTCGTCGATTGCGGCGGTGCAGGATTGTCGGCAGGGGAAAGTACCCCGATGACAGCCGTGGTAGAAAAACCGGCGCTGGAAGATGCACCCTCTAACTTGGCGGTAGTCGGCCGCTATGTTCTGTCTGCAGATATCTGGCCACTGCTGGAAAAAACCTTACCGGGCGCCGGTGATGAAATTCAGCTGACCGATGCCATTGCGGCATTGATGGGACAGGAAACCGTAGAAGCTTTCCATATGAGCGGAAAATCACATGACTGCGGTGATAAGCTGGGTTATATGAAAGCATTCGTACAATATGGTCTGCGCCATTCCTCGGAAGGTGAAGACTTTACCCAGTGGCTAAAGCAGACGCTGAATAGCAAGTAAGAGTTACGGCTAAAATACGATCACAAGATCGATAGAGGATTATCATGACTAAGTTGAAAGCTGTCATTCCTGTTGCAGGACTGGGTATGCGTATGCTGCCTGCAACCAAGGCTATCCCCAAGGAAATGTTGCCGATCGTTGATAAGCCGTTGATTCAATACATTGTCAATGAGTGTGTCGCTGCCGGGATTAAAGAGATCATCCTGGTTACGCATTCATCAAAAAATGCGATAGAAAACCATTTCGATACCTCGTTCGAATTGGAAGCGATGCTCGAAGCACGCGTAAAGCGCCAGTTGCTGGACGAAGTGCAGTCGATTACGCCAAAAGGCGTGACGCTGATGCACATTCGTCAGGGACAACCAAAGGGACTGGGGCATGCGGTACTCTGCGCTAAACCTCTGGTTGGGGATTCGCCCTTTGTTGTATTGTTACCTGATGTCTTGCTTGACGATGCAAAAGCCGATTTGAAGCAAGACAATTTGCCTCATATGATTTCCCGGTTTGAGCAGACTGGATTGAGTCAAGTGTTGGTTCAGGCTGCCGATGAGCATGTGCTGCATGATTATTCCGTTGTGGAATGTGAAACTAACAGCTTGCAACCAGGCGAAAGTTCGAGGATGACCTCGATTATCGAGAAACCAGGCCGTGAGGTTCAGTTGAAATCCAATTATTCTGCAGTAGGGCGCTACGTTTTGTCCGCGGATATTTGGCCACTATTGGAGAAAATAGAGCCAGGTGCTTGGGGACGAATTCAGCTTACCGATGCCATTGCTGAACTGTTGAAACACCAACCGGTCGAGGCGATGGAACTGGTGGGTGAGTCGTTTAACTGTGGTGAAAAAATGGGCTATCTGAGAGCGTTTGTTACTTATGGTTTACGCCACCCTACCCAAGGTAAAGCGTTTCGCGAATGGGCGGAAAAACTGTAACTTTAAAAAAACTAAACTATTCTAACGCTCAGCAGTGAAATCACTATCAAACATCACATTTACTGTGTCCATTGAATCCTAAGTAATTTCGCTGTTTCATTTTTTATATTAGTATACATTCTATTACAGACTGCTTTATCGCTTGCTCTTCGGGATTTTTCTTTGTGAATCAGGGTGTAAAGTGCATTCAACTCTATGTTTTGTAAAGATAATGATCGTTAATGGCAGTAGTCAGTGCAAGCAAAGCTGAATACTTTATATCGTTAATAATAATATCTTTGTATTCATCAACAGCAGCTAAACGTTGTGGGTTAATTGCGATAGGTTTTACCTTCGTCTCAAGACTACACCGTGAACCAAGGCATTTTGGTAAGGTTACAGAGTCGAAGCCATGGTCGGCTAGCATTGTAGCTTTGCGGATACATTTACTTTGAAAGTGATGATAATTTGATGGCAAAACAACAATTGAAAATGATATCACTCTTGATATCTATCAGCGTAATCAGTGGTTGTACTGTATTTCCTGGAACTCATCTTTCTACAAGTGGAAAAGATGTTGTAAAACAAGAAGATGCGGATTTTGATATTGACAAGTTAGTCAATATTTACCCAATGACACCTAAGTTGCTGGACAAGTTACGACCTGCCAAGGTTGTGGCGCAAACTAATGGTCAGTTGGATGCCTCTTTACGGACCTATGAATACCGGATCGGTGTGGGTGATGTACTTAATGTTACAGTTTGGGATCACCCGGAACTAACCACACCTGCAGGACAATACCGTAGTGCCAGCGATACTGGCAACTGGGTACACTCGGACGGCACCATTTTCTACCCTTACATTGGTAAGGTGAACGTGGTAGGCAAAACGGTGACTCAAATCCGCGATCAGATTGCCTCTCGTTTGGCTCAATATATCGAGAGTCCGCAGGTTGATGTCAATATTGCGGCTTTCCGTTCTCAAAAAGCGTATGTAACCGGTGAAGTGTCCAAATCAGGCCAACAGCCCATTACTAACGTACCTTTGACTGTGATGGACGCGATAAATGCCGCGGGTGGTCTGACGGAAAATGCAGATTGGCGTAATATTGTACTGACTCATAACGGCAAAGAGTCAAGTCTCTCATTGCAACAGCTGATGCAGAATGGCGACTTGACTCAGAACCGTCTGCTTTATCCGGGTGACATTCTTTATGTTCCGCGAAATGACGATTTGAAAGTATTTGTTATGGGTGAGGTCAGAACGCCAGCGACGCTTAAGATGGATCGTAGCGGCATGACTCTGACAGAAGCTCTGGGCAACACCCAAGGGATCAGCCAGGCTGCGGCCGATGCGACAGGTGTATTCGTTATTCGCCCTCTACACGGCACTCAAGGTGAAAAGCTGGCAAACATTTATCAGCTCAACATGGCGGATGCGACTGCCTTGGTTATGGGGGCGGAATTCCACCTGCAACCTTATGACATTGTCTATGTGACAGCGGCGCCAGTAGCTCGTTGGAACCGTCTGATCGTTCAATTAGCACCAACTATTGACAGCTTTAACAATCTCACGGAAGGCGCATTGCGTGTTCGTAATTGGCCGTAGAAGGGGAGTAGGTAATGTTTGAGTCTATTCTGGTTGTCTGTGTTGGTAATATCTGCCGTTCCCCAACGGCGGAACGTTTGCTGAAACAGCATTTACCAGATAAAGAGATCGCCTCTGCCGGTATTAGTGCTTTAGTCGGTAAACCTGCCGACAAAAGTGCTATTGCCATTGCGGAAAAACACAATTTGTCGTTAGACCAGCATGAAGCGAGGCAACTGACAAAAGAAATGTGCCGGGAGTATTCGTTGATCCTGGTGATGGAAAAGGGGCATATCGATGCGGTTTGTCGACTTGTGCCAGAAGTCAGAGGGAAGACGATGCTTTTTGCTCACTGGCTGGGACAAAAAGAAGTGCCCGATCCTTACAAAAAAAGCGCAGAAGCGTTTGAATTTGTTTACCGCCTTCTTGATGATGCTGCCCAAAAATGGGCACAGGCATTAAATCGTTAACCAGAGATTCCAATGACTGATAATACGAAACCAGGCTTATCAACGGCCAATAATCATGACGAGATCGATCTAAGTCGTTTGCTAGGTACTTTACTTGACCATCGCTGGCTTATCATCGGTATTACAGCGTTATTTTCTGTTGCCGCTATCATTTATTCGCTGTTTGCCACCCCGATCTACCAGGCCGATGCAATGGTTCAGGTTGAGCAAAACGTTGGGAACTCACTGGTCAATGATTTATCCCAGATGTTACCGAACAGTCAGCCGGGTTCTTCTACGGAAATCGAACTAATCAAATCGCGCATGGTAACGGGTAAAACTGTTGACGATTTGAATCTTGACACTGTGATTCAGCAGAAATATTTCCCGCTTTTTGGTCGTGGTTGGGCGCGTTTAACTGGCGTTGAGCCAGGGCGCATAGCGTTGTCGCGTTTGAGCGTACCGCCGAACTCAGATGACATTGAGCTTGAACTGAAAGTCATCGATGGTAAAAACTATGTGCTGAACAAAAATGGCACTGAAATTATCAAAGGGAAGGTCGGTGAGTCAGCCAGTGCTCACGGAATAACGTTATTGGTCAGTGAAATTTCTGCTGAGCCAGGCACCGTATTTGAAGTAGCCAAATTGCAGCGTTTGGTTGCCACCAACAATTTGTTGGACGCTTTGACCGTTGAGGATAAAGGTAAGGATACCGGTGTCCTGGCACTGAGTTTGATCGGCGACGATCCGATACTGGTGCGTAAAATTTTGGACAGCATAAGTAAAAACTACCTACTGCAAAACGTTGAGCGCAAATCAGAGGAAGCGGCCAAAAGTCTGGACTTCCTGAAAGAGCAGTTACCAGAGGTCCGGAGCTCTCTAGATAGCGCTGAAGAAAAACTCAACCGTTTCCGCCAAGCCAATGATTCGGTCGATTTGTCTCTGGAAGCTAAATCGGTATTGGATACCATTGTTGGTGTTGAAGCTCAGTTGAATGAACTGACTTTCAAAGAAGCGGAAATCTCCAAGCTCTATACTAAAGAGCACCCTGCTTATCGTGCACTGATGGAAAAACGCGTTACTTTGCAAAAGGAAAAGGACAAACTGAATAAACGCGTCAGCGGCATGCCGAAAACCCAGCAGGAAATTTTGCGTCTAACCCGTGATGTTCAGGCTGGACAAGAAATTTACATGCAGTTGCTGAACAAACAGCAGGAACTGGGCATTACCAAGGCAAGTACCGTAGGTAATGTACGTATTGTTGACCCGGCAGTAACGCAGCCGCGGCCGGTGAAACCGCAAAAAACAATTATCGTCCTGATTGTCACTCTGTTGGGTGGGTTGTTCTCCACCGGGTTCGTCCTGTTAAAAACCATGCTTCATCGCGGCATCGAAAGCCCCGAGCAGTTGGAACAGCAGGGCATTAACGTTTATGCCAGCATCCCTCTGTCCGAATGGCAACAGAAAAGTGACCGCGAAACAATGTTATCCGGTAAGCGCAGCAGCACCAAAAGTTATACGCTGCTTGCCGTGGGTAACCCGGCGGATCTGGCTATCGAAGCAGTTAGAAGCCTGCGTACAAGTTTGCACTTCGCCTCACTGGAAGCAAAAAATAACGTTCTGATGATCTCGGGTGCCAGCCCAAGCATAGGTAAGACGTTTGTCAGTATTAACCTGGCGGCAGTTATTGCTCAGGCGGGACAACGTATTCTGGTCGTGGATGCCGATATGCGTAAAGGTTACGCACATTCATTGTTGAACTGTGAATTGGGTACCGGTTTATCGGATGTTCTTTCCGGGCAGGCAACGGCGCAGCAGGCGATCAAGAAAACTTCGATTGAGAACCTGAGTTTTATATCGCGCGGTAAAATCCCACCCAATCCTTCAGAGCTGCTGATGCACAACCGTTTGTCAGAGTTCCTAGAGTGGGCGGGCAAAGAATATGACATCGTATTAGTCGATACTCCGCCAATCTTGGCGGTGACGGATGCTGCAATCGTGGCACGTAATGTAGGGACCACTCTTTTGGTTGCTCGTTATGCGGTTAACTCGTTGAAAGAGATCGAAGTAAGTATCCGTCGCTTTGAGCAAAATGGCATGGAAATTAAAGGTATTATCCTTAATGCCGTTGAGCATAAATCCGGTAGTGCCTACGGCTACTACGCGTACGAATATAAATAATCCCCTTCCTAGTGTTAAATAGAGGCTCCTTATTCTGAGGAGCCTTTTGTCCTATTCAATAAATTATAGATTCCAATTTCGGAGATATCACATGAGTAATCTTGCAATTATTCCAGCAAGGGGTGGGTCGAAAGGGATCCCTAAGAAAAACATTAAAGAAATAGCAGGGAAACCCTTAATTGCTTGGAGTATTGAACAGGCGATTAATTCATCAAATATTGATCGTGTCATTGTAACAACGGATTGCGAAGATATTGCTTCAATTGCAAGAGAGTATGGTGCTGAAGTTCCCTTTATGCGTCCAGCTCACTTGGCGGTAGATACTGCAGCCACCGAGCCTGCGTTGTTACATACGCTAGAGTGGCTGGCAGAGCATGAGAATTATAAGCCTGAATTTACCGTATTATTGCAGGCAACATCACCAGTCCGTAAAGATGATGCGATTGATGTCGCAATCAAAAATATTATTGATAAAAAAGCCGACTCTCTACTGAGTGTCTGTGAATTCTGGCATTTTCTTTGGGAAAATGAAGATAATCCGAAAGCTTATTATGACTATTTAAACCGTCCACGGCGTCAAGATATTAAGCCGGAAAATATTAAGTTGAAAGAAAATGGTTCAATTTACGTAACTAAAAGCGAGATTCTTTTGAGCACCGGTAACCGTCTTGGCGGAAAAGTTGTTGCGCACAAGATGTCAGAAGAAGAAAGCTTTGAAATTGATACCATGCTCGATTGGGCGGTTGTTGAAGTGATTTTGCAGAATTGGAATGGGAGATAATTAATGTTAATTCAGAAAAAAATATCCGATTTTTTGGTGTTTGAAACAGAAACAATCATCAAAGCATTGGAAAAAATCAACTCAAATAAAAAACGCATTATCTTTGTTGTTACTGAAGACGGTAAGTTATGTGGTTCCTTCTCGGATGGCGACTTCCGCCGCTGGATCACCAGTGGTGATTTCGACCTGAGTCGTGAAATGTCTGAAGTCATGAACCAGAACGTTCGCTACAAAAAAGTTGATGCGCCGCGTACTGAAATTGAAGCCTTTTTCACCAACGGCGTTGACGTTCTACCTTTGGTGGATGACTATCGCCGCCTGGTAGCTGTAGCGCTGCAAAGTGAGAAGGGGCTGACCATTGGTAAGCACACTATCACAGATACATCACCGAGCTATATCATTGCAGAAATTGGCAACAACCATAACGGCGACATCAAGCTGGCTAAGCACTTGGTCGATCTGGCCGTTGATGCTGGCGCTGATTGCGTCAAATTCCAGATGCGTGATCTTAGTTCATTGTATAAAGGTGGCAACGAGAAAGATCAATCTGCTGATCTTGGTGCGCAATATACAATTGATTTATTGAGAAAATTCCAGCTGTCCAATGAAGAGCTCATCGAGGTGTTCGATTACTGCAAAACTAAGGGGCTAACTCCATTGTGTACGCCATGGGATCTGAGAAGCCTTGAGATTTTGGAAGAGTATGGCATGGAAGGTTATAAAGTCGCTTCTGCAGACTTCACTAACCATGAAATGCTAGCCGCATTGGCGGCTACAGGCAAACCGTTGATTTGTTCAACCGGCATGTGCAGTGAAGCGGAAATCAAAAGTTCGGTTGAATTCCTGAAGTCTAAAGGTGCCGAATTTGTCATTCTGCATTGCAACTCAACCTATCCGACGCCGTTTAAAGATGTGAACCTGGCTTATATTAAACGTCTGCAGCAAGTGACCGGTTGCTTGGTTGGCTATTCTGGCCACGAGCGCGGGATCTCCGTACCCATCGCAGTAGCCGCGCTTGGCGCTCGAGTAATCGAGAAGCATTTCACTATTGATAAATCAATGGAAGGTAATGACCATAAGGTTTCATTGCTGCCACCAGAATTTAAAGAGATGGTCGTGCGTATTCGTGAAGTTGAAGAATCCATGGGTCAGGCTGGCGAACGTGCCATCACTCAGGGGGAAATGATCAACCGCGAAACCTTGGCGAAGAGTTTGATCATAAACCGTGACCTGAAAAAGGGCGAGATCATCACTCGCGATATGATTGAAGTGAAAAGCCCAGGTCAGGGGTTGCAGCCTCTTTATATGGAGCAATTGGTGGGTAAGAAAGCCATCCGAGATCTTGAGGCCGGTGGTTACTTTTATGAATCAGACCTGAATGATGAGGCGATTGAAGCTAAAGATTATGATTTTGATCGCCCATTCGGTATTCCTGTTCGTTATCACGACTACAGCAAATTGAAAAACAAATCCAATCTGGATTTTGTTGAGTTCCACCTGAGCTATCAGGATATGGAATTGGATTTAACCGAGTTCTTCTCAGGAGCAGAAGACATTGGTTTTGCCGTACATAGCCCTGAACTGTTCGCCAACGATCATATACTGGATCTGGCATCTGAGGACCCGGCATATCTTGCACATTCCATCAAGCAATTGCAGCGTGTCTGCGATGTTACCAGAGCACTGAAGCAATATTTCCCTAAAACTGAATGCCCGGTTATCGTAGTTAACGCTGGTGGATTCAATACCACAGGTTTCTTGCCTAAAGAAGCACGCCAGGCAATGTATGAGCGCATTGGCTCTGCATTGAGTCAAATAAACCAGGAAGGCGTGGAAATCATTATCCAAACCATGCCGCCATTCCCATGGCACTTTGGTGGACAGAGCTACCATAACCTGTTTGTTGATCCAAATGAGATTAAGGCATTCTGCGAAAAGTATAACTACCGTATCTGCTATGACACATCTCACTCGATGATGGCATGTAATTACTACCAATGGGACCTCCATGAGTTTACTCAGAAAGTGGGTGCTTACACGGCGCATATGCACGTCGTTGATGCGTTGGGCGTTGACGGCGAGGGTGTACAGATTGGTAAAGGCGATGTGAACTTTGATGAGCTTGCCGATGACCTGCTGCGCTATGCTCCCGGCGCGATGTTTATTCCAGAAGTTTGGCAGGGCCATAAAAATCAGGGAGAGGGATTCTGGCACGCACTTAACTTCCTGGAAAAGTATCTGTAAATGAGCAAAGTCATTATGGGCGCTGCGGCCTTGTCGATAGGGGATATTCTTGGCAAGGTCATAGGCTTCATCATACTGCCTTATTTAACAGCACACCTTGGCGCGTCGGGATACGGCGCGCTAACTCTGTATCTGTCCGTTATTCAGATGTTGATCATTTTTATTTCATTTAGTGGTCAGGGTTTGTTGCCGGTCAAATACATGCAGGAGGGGGAAGGGAGTTCCCTGGTGTTCCGCAGAGATAACATCACTCTGGCCATGGCGTCGAGCGTGTTATTAGTGGCGATATTTTATATTGTTACGCTAGTCGCTAATATATCTGTAAGTTTTAGTGATGGTTTTCTGGTGGTTTTGGCATCTTTAGCTCAGGCGCTTAACTTTATCAATTTGTCGCACTTGCGTATTAGCCAGACTTACAAGGTTGCAGCGATTGGGCAGTTTTTGCTGTCCGCATTTAACGTTCTGTTTACGATCGTGCTTTTCGAAATGATTGCGGCGACCCCGGGACAGCGGTTGATAGCGATAGCGGCCTCGTTTTTCAGTATTCAGCTTGCCTATGAGTTTTTTGTTTACAAGAAAATCAAGGGCGAGCGTATTACATGTGAACCCGTACGAAAACGCTATAAAGAAATTGTCAGTTATGGTTTGTCATTGTTGCCACATCATGGTAGTTACTGGATTAAATCATCAATAGACCGTTTTTTTATTGCTCATTACATGAGCACCGCCGTAGTAGGGGTTTACGGTTTAGCATTTCAGCTTACCTCTATCGTGATGTTGTTCTTTGGTGTAATTAACCAGGCATTTCAGCCTTTTATTTACCGCAAGTTGAAAGAAAATGATTTTAGAGGCGTTGAGCTTATTCAATATGGCTATACAGGTTTAGTGATCGTAGCCTGTGTGATTTATTTCTTTATTATGCCATTTGTTTTTCCTTATCTCTTTAAGGCTGAGTTTGATCGCGCTATATACTATTTTAATATTTTATTGCCTGGGACGGCGTTTCTTTCTATTTATTATATATTTACGCATTCCCTCTTTTATTATCGAAAAAATAAAATCATTTCAATTATTACCATGGGCTCAATGATTACACATTTAGTCGGTATATTTATCATCACGATGACGACAATAAAGGTCGAATATTTCTGTTTCGTTTATGCTGTTTCAAGTCTTTTTGCATGTGCAGCGACATTTATCTATGGTAAGCGGCAAATTAACATTGAGAGGAAAAGATGATAGCAAGTTTTATACGATGGTTACGTAGTCTACGTAAGCAACGTTATAAGTCTAAAGTTCTCAATGCCGTGGCGAAATGTGGCCGCGATCCAAAGGTTAACTTTTTGACTCTTGTTAATAATAAAACAACTCTGGGTAATAACTTCAACTCCAACGGATTGACGGTGGTGGGGAAGGGGAGTGTTGTCATTGGCGATAATTTCCACTGTGGCTTCGGTTGTGTAATAATCACCGAAAATCATAACCACAACGGCACTGCAATTCCGTATGACCATACTTATGTCATTAAAGATACTCATATTGGAGATAACGTTTGGTTAGGTATTAATGTAATTATTCTGCCAGGCGTCACTATAGGTGAAGGTGCGATTATCCAGGCTGGTAGCGTTGTGGTTAAGGATATTCAACCTTATGCTATCGCTGGCGGCCATCCGGCTGCGCAATTCTCGCAGCGCAATGTTGATCATTATTTACAGCTCAGAGCCGCAGGTAAGTTCCACTAAGTGGTACTTGGAAATTAGTATTAGTTGCCTTAACCGGATATCAGAAATATGAGTAAGCACATTGCGTATATCGAATCGCCACTGCAGGCTTTTAACCTGATCGAGTATCTGGATGCGAAAAACATCACACTCGACTTACTGATCGTCAATAAACGTTCAGCAAATTCAGCATTGAATCATGGGCAGATTGTATATTTGCTGCAGATGATCAGACACAAAACTTTGAAAACTATTGATGTCGAAGGATACCTAGGTAAAGTGTTTGATATCAGGAGTGAATTAAAGGACGTAAAATCTGAAGTCTGCGTGAAAGATCATGTCACATTGATCGCTGGCGAATACCGTGCGAGAGTATTTTGGATGTTAGCACATAAATATCCAAAAAGAGATATTGTCTTGCTCGATGATGGGACGGCTACGCTAAGGATTAAGCGTACTAATACCGTTACGGTGAGAGATCTTCTGAAGTCGATCTTTCTTAAGTCACTGGGGATGGTCAATAATGATCGAGAGAAATTGACCTTTTTCTCGGTTTACAATATCGAGAGAAATATTGCTCAGCGGGACACGGTAGTTAGGCATAACTATCAAAAATTCAAGATTAAGCTGGCAAGTTTGCCACAGGGTGGCAATAAGATATTTATTATTGGCACCCCACTCTATGAGGCTGGAGTAACCTCAGTTGATGATATCGAACTGACGCTAAAAATGATCGAAGATCTAAAGCAGAACCAGGAAGGAGCCGAATTAGTTTATATTCCGCACCGCCGCGAGCGAGAAGAAAAAATCGAGGCGATCAGGCAACATGTGGAAGTACGTCGTCTTGATTTCCCGTTTGAGGTTTATCCCATCGTGGTGGGAGAGAATGTAGCGTCAATAGCCGGTTTTTATTCATCATTGTATGACAACCTAATAAAAATTTATGATGAAAAGATAAAAATAACTGCGTATGTACTTGATGAAAAAGTTCTTTCTCCAGAGTGGGTGGGCTTTGTTGATGCGATCTATAAAAATTATGAAAGTTATGAGAGTGCTGATATTACTCTGATTAAAAATAAATTTTAATTTTATAAATTATTCTGTGGTGGCCAATAAATGAAGATTGCTTTAATAAATACACTTTATGCTCCCTATAAGATTGGTGGCGCAGAGGTCTCGGTACAAATGCTCGCTGAAAGTCTACATTCGGTCGGGCACCAAGTGCGTGTATTTTGTCTTCATGATGGTGATAAAATAAAATATGATTCAATTAATGGCGTAAGCATTGTTTATTTCCCGCTAAAGAATCTGTATTGGCCGTTCCAAAATCAGGTAGCCGGCAAACTGCAAAAAGCAGGCTGGCACCTGCTGGACTCTTATAATCCGTTCATGGCGCGTATGGTTAGAGATGAGTTGACGGCTTTTGGCCCTAAAGTGGTGCATACCAATAATTTGAGCGGTTTTTCTGTTGCTGTATGGCGCGTGGCAAAAAAACTGGGTGCTCGTGTTGTACACACCACCCGCGATTATTATTTGTTTCATCCCAACGGAACTCTGTTTAAGCATGGCCAAAATATGGATGTAAACAGTCTGCCGGTGACTGTTACTTCCTACTTCAAGAAAAAGGCCAGTCAGCATGTCGATGCTTTTGTGGGCATCAGCAAGTACATTTCAACCCTACATCAGGAAAATGGCTTTGCGCGCCACGCGTTACATACTTATATCTATAATCCAGTAGCGGCTATAGCTTTTGTTCCGTCTATAAGTGATAAAGTAAGAATAGGTTTCGTCGGCCGTTTGACTGAGGACAAAGGCTTCGATGAATTCTGTTTGTTGGCGAAACAGGGACTGCAGAATCCTCAGGTAGAATTTTATGCTGCTGGTCGCTTTAATAATGATGCAAGTGGTCAGCGGATGAACGCACTGGCAACAGAGGTTGGGGTTAAGCTGCTCGGATTTATCAAGATTGATGAGTTTATGGCGCAGGTAGATGCGGTGGTTTTGCCAACGCGCTGGAACGAACCTTTTGGTCGTGCGGTTGCGGAATCGGCGATCTCTGGAAAGGTTGTGTATACTACTTTCAGCGGTGGAGTGACCGAAATCGCTGCTTTCTATGATAATATCTTAGAATTGAAAGACTTTTCTGTCTCAGGCGCAGTTAAGGCCGTTAGAGAAAATAATAATAAGCTGCGGTGCTCTTTTTTTGAGAGTGGAAAAATAGCGAGCAGTTACGAAAGTGTGTACAGAGGATAATAATGAGAGTATCGACGAAATCGCTGGTTGTTTTCCTATTATTAACGTATATGACACTGCTATCGTTGAATGGGATTGTGACTGTCATCGCGTACATGTCGACCAGGGCACTTTTGCTGTATAAAGATTTTTTTGCCATGGCCGTCCCCGTTTTTGTGCTTATCCTTCTTTTCGCTCGAAATCCACGGGTTTCTGCTCAGTGCCGGAGTATATTGATTTTATTTTTATCGATGGTTATATTTTCATTAGTATTTATTCTTTTGAGTATGCTATCAGGAAGATTTGACCTTTTCCGCACTATCGTACAATTCCGGTTGGAATTATTAACTTTTGGCTCTTTTTTCTTTGCCGCTGTCCTGCTCCTTTTTGAATTTGATGAACGAGTTGAAATTGTCACTAAAGTCATCAAGTACTATATTATTTTTTCCGTACTCAATGCGCTTTTCGCCGTCGCAGAGTCAAGTTTAGCGGGTGTATTATACGCGGTTATTGGTTTCGACCCTGGCCCTCAGCTGACACAGTTTGGTAAAGAGTACGGTCTACTGCTACGAACTATTCAGGGGCAACTCAGAGCTTTTGGCTTGCTTACCGGCCCATTCAGCTTAAGTGAGTACCTGTTCTTTTCATTGGTATTGGCGCCTTTTATAAGTGTGAAGCATCGTAAGAAATACATCGTTCTTATTATGGTCGGGATTGTGTTTTCAACCTCTAAAACAGCCATAATCATGGCGCTGCTTTATATTATGTATTTGGTGTCTCGGCGTTTCTTCTCCGAGCGTTTTAGCTTGAATACTGTAACCATGGTGACAATGGTCTTATCATTGTTCTTTTATGTTACCACGACGAATTACAGCATTTATGAAATGATTTTTCCTAAAGAAAATGCCTATGCAGAGAACAGTATTCTGCTTAGAACGGTAAATATCGAGGCAGTACGTGCAGATAGCGGTTATTCACCCTTCACGGGGGCAGGATATGCTGTTAATGGGAATGCCGTAATTGGCGATGACAATACGAACTCTATACCTTTAGACAGTATGTATATCTACATGCTTTCTAATTATGGTAACGTTGGGATTATCTTCTTGGTTATTGTTGCTTCGGCTATTCTTGGTATTCTTTATCAGCGTACTCGGCGAGGGCTCAATCCCAGTATATATCTGTATTGGATGATATCGTTGTCAATGAACTTTGTTTATAACAACCCATTGACCAACTATCCCGGATATATATTCCCGATAATAATATCAATATTATTGTTGTCAGTTAGAAGACCAGAGAATAGTTTGGTCAAGAGAACGGGGAAATCTCTTAGCCGTGCTCATCTGGCACATTGACACGTTGTTATTTGAATGGCACGAGGTAGATAATGATTTATGTCAATGCGAGATTTTTAACACAAGATTTAACGGGCGTTCAACGTTTTGCTCAAGAGATAAGCCTGGCGTTAAGTAACATTCGAAATGATGTGGTGTTTATTTCCCCGAAAAATATTATTCACACTGATATCGCTTCAAAGTTGAATGTGCAAATTATAGGTGAACGAAGCGGGCATTTATGGGAACAATTAGAGTTACCTGCTTTTTTATGTAAGCAAGGAAACCCTTTATTGATTAACCTATGCAATACCGCTCCGGTATTTTATAGTAATAAATTTGTAACTCATCATGATGTTATTTATAAACGCTACCCACAAAGCTATTCTGCAAAGTTTCGTTTTGTTTATAATAATATTTTTCCTTTGATGTTGCGTTCTAGCAAGGCATTGTTGACCGTAAGTGAATTTTCAAAGAAAGAACTTTATGCAGCGTTTAATTATCCTTTAAACAATATTCATGTAATTAATAACGCCGTTGCCGGTAAGTTTAGGGCTGAACCTCAGGTGACTAGTGACGAGAAACCTTATTTATTGGCGGTTTCATCCCCGAACTATCATAAAAATTTTCACGGACTAATTACCGCCTTTTCGCAAATGGAAGGTAATAAGGATGTAGTGTTGAAAATCATTGGGTCTGCAAATAAAAATTTTGCAGGGGTGCATTTTTCGCCAGAGGCAATGCAGGCGGAGAACATACAATTTGTTGGCCGTGTGAGTGATGAGAGCCTGATTAAACTTTACTCGAATGCCAGAGCTTTTGTTTTTCCTTCATTATACGAAGGGTTTGGAATTCCTCCATTGGAGGCACAGGCTTGCGGTTGCGCAGTGGTAGCATCCAATAGGGCCTCTCTGCCAGAGGTACTGGCTGACAGCGTGTTGTATTTTGACCCAGAAAATACCCTTGAAATGAGGCAAACCTTGGATCGAATTATGCAAGATGATGTTTTACGTCAAACTCTGGTTGAAAAGGGTTTTGAGAACGTTAAACGTTTCGATTGGGGGCGTTCTGCTGAAGACTTGAACAAAATCATTATGAGATCTACCCAATGAAAAAAAAAGTGTTGCACGTTGCTGAAACGGTGAAAGGTGGAGTCGCAACGGTTATCCGGCAACTTGTACAACCAAATGGTGAGTTTGATTTTTATTGCTTGCTGCCGGATAGCCAATACAGCGAGATTGGCACGTTTCCTGAGAGTAAGTTGAAAAAATTCACTCGTACTGGGCGAAATATTTCATCATTTATTTCACTGGCCGTGAATTATATTCGCATAGTTCGTAAAGAAAAGCCGGATGTTATCCATATCCACAGCACTTTTGCAGGCGTAATATGTCGATTACTTACGCCTTTGATTAGAATGAGCTGTCAACCAAAAATAATTTATTGTCCGCATGCATTTTCTTTTTTGATGGATACTTCTGAGAAGAAAAAAAGTGTTTATACGCGGATAGAAAAGATACTGCAAAAAAAAACCGATGTGATTATTTGTACCAGTGAGTATGAGAAGAGAGTGGCTCTCGGCGTAGGGCTGGACTCAAATAATTTAACCGTGGTTTATAACGGGGTCGAACCGCCATTGCCCACTGGTGATCATGTTACGCCCTATCAATCAGATAAGATTAATATACTTTTCGTTGGGCGTTTTGATTATCAAAAGGGTTTCGATTTAGTTAAAGAAATTGCGGATAGATTAGACGATGGATTTTTAATTACCGTCGTTGGTGGCAATGTACATGCAACAGAGCATCCCCCTCTTCATGCAAGAATAAACTATAAAGGGTGGCTGACTTCTACTGAGATAGCTCCTTACTTTTCCTACGCAGATGTTTTGTTAATGCCAAGTCGTTGGGAATCATTCGGCCTGGTAGCGGTTGAAGCTGAGAGTTACGGGCTGCCAGTGGTAGCCAGCCGTTGCAGCTCTTTACCTGAAGTCGTCTGTGAAGGTGTTACGGGCTACCTGTTTACGACCAATAAAGCCAATGAGGCTGTAGAAATACTGAGCACACGTGGTAAAGATGATTGGGCATCAATGAAAGCTGCCTGTGTGGATTTTTATAGCACCAATTTCACTTCTGACAGAATGGTTTCTAGTACTTATCATCTTTACAGGTAATTCTAAGCCTGGAATGTACTTCTTGTAGTTAATAATGTTTTCTTTGTGTTTCTTCTAATTTTCTTTTGTATTTAATCAGTGAGAGTAAAAATGAGTAACCTTTATCCTGTTATCATGGCTGGGGGGACAGGGAGTCGTCTGTGGCCACTTTCTCGTGAGTTGTTCCCAAAACAGTTTCTAGCTTTGTGCAATGAATTTTCAATGCTGCAAACTACGGTGATGCGTCTTAAAGGGTTAGACATTATTAATCCTCTTGTGATCTGCAATGAGGAACATCGTTTTATCGTTGCAGAGCAACTGCGTCAAATTACCCGTTTGTCGCATAATATCATTTTAGAGCCAGTAGGGCGGAATACAGCCCCTGCGATCGCACTTGCTGCGCTGCAGGCTGTTTCGAGTGGTGATGATCCTCTTATGTTGGTATTAGCTGCGGACCATGTTATTCAGGATGAAGCCATTTTCCGAGACGCGGTGAATCAGGCGGTACCCTATGCTGAAGCGGGTAAGTTAGCGACATTCGGGATTGTACCGACGGGGCCTGAAACGGGTTATGGTTATATTCAAAAAGGCACTAGCATTGATGGTTCCAGTATTTGTGGCGTGTCGCGTTTTGTTGAAAAACCTAATCTTGAAACTGCTCAACAGTATCTGGATAGCGGGGAGTATCTGTGGAATAGCGGTATGTTCCTGTTTAAAGCCAGTCGCTATTTAGATGAATTGGAGCGTTTCCGTCCCGACATTCTTGACGCTTGCAAAAAATCCCTGGCGCACCTGTCTCCGGATATGGACTTTATCCGTGTCGATCGCGAAGCATTCATTGCGTGTCCGGATGAGTCGGTTGATTATGCCGTGATGGAACAAACAGCGGATGCCGTGGTTGTACCGTTGGACGCCGGTTGGAACGATGTGGGTTCCTGGTCAGCCTTATGGGAAATCAGTGAGAAAGACGTAAAAGGTAATTCTACCTTTGGCGACGTTCTGGAACATAATTGTTCTAATAACTACATCCGTGCGGAACATAAATTGGTGGCTATGGTTGGGGTAGATAACCTCGTAGTGGTAGAAACCAAAGATGCGGTATTGATTGCCAACAAAGATAAAGTTCAAGATGTTAAGGAAATCGTTAATCAACTCAAGCAGCAGAAACGTTCCGAAAGCAAACAGCATCGTGAGGTTTATCGTCCATGGGGTAAACACGATGCGATTGCACAAGGTGAACGTTTCCAAGTACGCCGTATTACTGTCAAACCCGGCGAAAAGCTGTCTCTCCAGATGCATCACCATCGATCAGAACATTGGGTAGTTGTTTCTGGGACGGCGAAAGTCAATACCAATGGGAAAGTACAGTTAATTAGCGAGAACGAGTCTATTTATATTCCTTTAGGTGCTGAGCATTCCCTCGAAAATCCGGGAAAAATAGAGCTGGATCTGATTGAGATTCAATCAGGAGCCTATCTGGGTGAGGATGATATCGTTCGTATTGGTGATTCAACTCAACATAACTAATAATTTAGCGCTGTGGGCATTTCACAGCGCTAGCGGATTTATATTTTGGTAAGGATCTCAACATGTCACAATCATTGACCTGCTTCAAAGCGTACGACATTCGTGGACAACTGGGCGAAGAACTGAATATCGATATAGCTTATCGTATTGGTCGCGCATATGGAGAGTTCTTAAAGCCTAAAAGCGTTGTTGTTGGCGGCGATATTCGCCTGACCAGTGAGGAGCTCAAGCTTTCTCTGGCTGAAGGATTACGTGATTCTGGTGTGGATGTATTGGACATTGGTGTGAGTGGGACGGAAGAAATATATTTTGCGACTTTCCATTTAGGAATAGATGGCGGGGTTGAAGTTACCGCTAGCCATAATCCCATGAACTATAACGGTATGAAGTTGGTTCGCAGCCAAGCCAAACCCATCAGTGGCGATACCGGTTTGCGTGATATCCAGCGTCTGGCAGAGCAAAACAACTTTGCGCAGGTGAACAAGGAAAAACGCGGCAGCTATGAAAAGATCTCCATCGAGAAAGATTATGTGGATCATCTGTTGGGTTATGTGAATACGGCTAACCTGAAGCCATTGAAATTGGTCGTCAACTCCGGCAATGGTGCCGCAGGCCATGTGATCGATGCTATTGAAGCACGATTCAAACAGCTTCAGGTGCCCGTTGAATTTATTAAAGTACATCATCAGCCGGATGGTAACTTTCCTAACGGGATCCCTAACCCATTGCTGCCGGAGTGCCGTGAGGATACTGCCCAGGCTGTGCGCCTCCATAAGGCCGATATGGGTATCGCTTTTGACGGGGATTTTGACCGTTGCTTCCTGTTCGACGAGCACGGTGGTTTTATCGAAGGGTATTACATCGTTGGTTTACTGGCTGAAGCGTTCCTCGAAAAGGAACGTGGGGCAAAAATCATCCATGATCCACGTTTAAGCTGGAATACCATTGACGTGGTGACTCAAGCAGGCGGGGTGCCGGTGATGTCAAAGACTGGCCACGCATTTATTAAAGAACGCATGCGTTTGGAAGATGCGGTCTATGGTGGTGAAATGAGTGCACACCATTATTTCCGTGAGTTTTCATACTGCGACAGCGGCATGATCCCATGGTTACTGGTGGCTGAGTTGTTGTGCATTAAGGGTAAGACGCTTGGGCAATTGGTTGAAGACCGTATGGCGGCCTACCCTGCGTCAGGGGAAATTAACAGCAAATTGCAGGATCCGCAGGCTTCAATCGAGCGGGTTTTAAATCGTTACCAGCCAACTTCGTTGGCATTTGACACAACCGATGGTATTAGTCTGGAGTTTTCTGACTGGCGCTTTAACCTGCGCAGTTCTAATACTGAACCCGTAGTACGTTTAAATGTTGAGTCCCGTGCTAATCCTCTATTAATGCAACAAAAAACAGAAGAAATACTGGCCTTGCTGCGCAGATGATCTCTGAGTTTAACGCTATATTGTATAACTGGGCTGTATAGATGGCCCAGTAAAGTTAAGAGATATAGGTACCAGAGAAAACTTAAAAAAGGCATCTATACTATGATAGTTAATAGGCAGTTATCTATGAACGGTTTCCGTCGAGGAACATTGCATACCAATGCATCCCTAACCTCAATGATCCAGCGTTTTTCCGATATTTTCATTATTTTTGCCGGATTGTACTTGTCTTGCCTGATTTCTGGTGCTGACTTTATTATGCAGCACTGGGTCATGGTATTGATTTCAATTGTTATTTTCCAAATGATTGGTGGTATTACCGATTTTTATCGCTCATGGCGTGGGGTTCGCGCGGGTCTTGAGGTCCAGCTCATCTTACAAAACTGGTCGTTGAGTCTGCTTTTAACCTCAGGAACAGTAGCCTTAGTTAATTCTTTTAACAATGAATATTCCGTTTATATCCAATGGTATTTGTTGGTGTCTTGCGGGCTGGTTATTTCGCGTAGCGTGATCCGTTTGTTTCTTGGTTATATGCGTAATATCGGTTTTAATACCCGAAACGTGGCGATAATGGGGGCGATGCCAGTTGGTATTCGCTTGGCTGAATCACTTCGCGATGCCCATTGGATGGGATTTAAAGTACTTGGGATTTATGATAATGATAATTCTCAACTAAATACTACAATTGAGCGCCGGGGTGACTTATGCCAACTGGTAGAAGATGCTAAAAGTGGGCGTATCGATCGTGTGTATATAGCTATGTCGATGGAGCAGGAGAAGCTAATCAAAGACACGGTTGCCGATCTTTCCGACACCACCTGTTCAGTGATGTTGATTCCTGATATTTTCACCTTCAATATATTACAGTCACGCTCCGAAGAAATTAACGGTGTGCCGGTTGTTTCGCTGTTCGATACTCCTATGAGCGGTATTAATCAGGTTATTAAACGCATTGAAGACATTATTTTGTCAATTTTTATCTTGCTGTTTATTTCTCCTGTGTTGTTGTTGATTGCTGCCATGGTGAAATTCACCTCTTCCGGACCAGTGATCTTTAAACAAAGACGCTATGGCATGGATGGTAAGGCCATCGAAGTTTGGAAGTTCCGTTCCATGAGCGTGATGGAAGATGGAGACAAAGTGGTTCAGGCAACAAAAGGGGATACGCGGTTAACACCGGTAGGGGCTTTTTTACGTCGCACCTCTTTGGATGAACTACCACAATTTATTAACGTATTGAAAGGTGACATGTCCATCGTTGGCCCAAGGCCGCATGCGGTGGCGCATAATGAACAGTACAGAAAATTGATTAACGGTTATATGTTACGCCATAAAATGAAACCAGGTATAACCGGCTGGGCGCAGATCAATGGCTGGCGTGGAGAAACTGATACGCTGGAGAAAATGCAAAAACGTGTTGAGTTCGATCTGGATTATATTCGTAACTGGAGTGTCTGGTTGGACATTAAGATTGTGTTCTTAACCATATTCAAAGGTTTTATTAATAAGTCTGCTTATTAATTATAAGAATAGCGTTAATGGTAATCCACACACAAGAGTGTGGATTACCTGATCTCTGGGACGTGAGACAGTTAATCTTTCATTCAAAACTGGAGGTCAGATGCCAATTATTTCAAGCTGTTATAAATCGAGGCTCAGGGAGCGAAAAATAAAATTTTTTCGCCTTGGCGCTTTATCAATATTGGCTTTTAGCACTAGTTCGATGGCGTTTGAAGTGGGTGTTCATACGCATTTTCGCTGGTATCCTAACGATCCAGACAAGTATCTGGAGTTGGTTAAACGTTATGGTTTTACGTCATATCGTGCTGACTTCCCGTGGAGTGGGCTTGAGCAACAAAAAGGTCAGTATGTAGTAACCGGGAATATGCAAAAGGCCGACCAGGCCTTTAATGATGGCCAGACAAAGTTTGGGCTTAACGGTTTGTTGGTTTTGGCATATGGCAATAAGTTGTATGATCCTTCAGGTTATCCAACCACACCTGAAGCTATCAATGCTTTTGCTAACTATGCGTATTGGACTGCCTCAAAATACAAGGGCAAGATTAAGTACTACGAAATTTGGAACGAATGGACAAACTCTACGGCGATTAAGCCTAAGCCACCTAAGCCGCCAGCACCAGAGGTTTTTGTTGCGTTGGTGAAAGCAACTGCTGCCGCTGTCAAAAAGGCTGATCCTGATGCGATTATTATGACTGGCTCAGCCAATCCGACGGGAACACGAGATCCTTCTTGGGTAGATAAAATTGTCAAACTAGGTGTTCTCAATTATGTCGATGGTTTATCTATTCATCCATACTCCTATGGTAATGACAGCTATGCTGTACGAGCCCCTGAGGGAAATCTTAGTGTTGTGGATCAATTTGAGGCTAAGCTTGCAAAGGCTGCAGGTCGTTCTGTGCCCATTTATATTACCGAAATAGGAGTGCCAACTTATGAAGGTAAAGGGGGGCTTTCGAAAGATTTGGCTGCGCAGTACATAGTAAAATATACCTTCCTGGCGAAGTCACGCCCATATATTAAAGGGGTGTGGTGGTATGACCTACTCGATGATGGCGATAACCCGAAGATTAATGAGCACCGTTTTGGCTTGTTGACACGTGATGGCCAGCCGAAGCCATCGATGTTGGCCTTCAGTAAGGTGGCTGATATTGCTCGTTCGTATACGGTGGAGAAATATCAAACTCTGCCAGGAGGAAAAATCTCGATTGCGTTGAAGGGAAACAATCAACACGCGATGTTATTTTGGCAAGAGAAACCGATAGCTCAGCCCTCAAACGGAATTTCTTCAACTTTGCGGAGCTTTATCAATAGCAATACGGCTCCGCAGCAGCAAAAGGCTATGCCATTGAAAGAAGTTCAGGGTAACTCAGCAACGCCTGATGGCGATGTTCCTGTGATGATGCGTTCTACGTCCCCGATTAACTCACCTTGGTAATAATGGATATAGTAGCTAACCGAAGGAATAGGGTTCTCTGAATGCGGTTTTTAATGAAATCCGAAAACGTTTCCGTTTTCGGATTTTTTTTTTTGCTGCTAATGTCAGATAAGGCTTTCTTCGTTAATTTGGTAATTCTTTTTGGCATTATTAGTACGATATAAAAAATAATTAAAAATGCCAGCCATAATTAACTGGCTGGCATTTGTTTATTTAATCTTAATTGGCGATTTTAACGAACGCCATCAATCCACAAATGAATATCTTATGCGTAATGCAGAGTATCCAGCAATTGTTGATGGTTTTGTCCTGTCAGGTAAACAACGCTGTCGTTAGCATCCAGCGTGTGGTTATTGTTGTTATCAATAATCACATAAGAACTGGCATTATCGCCGGTACCGCCGAACACCACTGACGCCACACCCACTTTAGCCGTCAGTGCGTTGCTGCTACCAAGGCCGAGGATACCGCCCAACAGGCCAATAACGCCGTTGGTCAGACCGCCAACCAGAGTACCCAGCAGGGCATCCAGAGTATCAGAAGCACGGGTGCCGTAATCCGCCACCGCGGTGCCGCTGGTATTGCCGGAGATGGTCAAAGCAGAAGCCGCATCGACAATCTTGTCTTTGGTACTGTCAAAGTCGGTAATGGTAACACCGGCCTGAGTGGTACTGGACTTCAGTTGATAGGTATTCACACCGTTGCCACCTGCCAGGGTGGTGTTACCCAGAACGTTAAAGCTGTCAGCCGCACCGGTCCCTTCTACAGTCAGTTGATAACCGTTCAGGCCCAGCGTATTCAGCAGTGGCGTCAGCAGCGCTGTAGTTACCGCACTCAACGGCAGGATGTTCAGCAGTTGAACGATAATACCGTCACCGGTACCAGCATGGTTTGAATCAAGATTCAGACCGGCAGTATTGGTGGATGCGTTAACATCACGCACATTACTGAAGCCGCTGCCCAGCGTTAAATTCAGAACATGATCACCGGTAACGTTTATGTTCTGAACCTGCGCGTTGGTACCAGCCAATGAGACGATATTGCTAAACGACCCCGTACCGCCAGATGCAATATTCACCGTACCTAATGCCGTCCCCAACAACGCACTGCTGCTACTGGTCAGACTGATAGCGCCAGCATTGACGTTTGAAGAACTTACTGCATCAAAATTGATATTGAAATGATCGGTCGCGTTCTGAACAAAAGTGAAGCCCAAGGTGCTTGCAGATGTTGCATCGCCCTTCACTTCCAGTTGTGCAGCGTTACCGCCCGCAGCGTTAATGACACTGGCATTGGTTAAGCCAGAGATCACAAAACCTTGGGAACCCAGGTTGGTTGCTGCTGCGCCTTGAGTTACCGTGCCCCCAGTCGTCCCTTCAACTGTCGCCGTCCCGTTGGTTAAACCAAAATCAAAGACGTGCGCCGGTGTGGTTACGCTGGTAGTGGTCGGCGAACCGATCAATGGCGTGGTAATCAGGGTACCAACAGACTTGCCGATAAATCCTGTCAGATCAATCTTCTCGAAATTCGAGAAGTTATTGGCGTTACTGGTGACAACGCTGCTACGAACGCCCAGGGCGTTTTGGTTGGTCACGACGGACTTGGTGATAAAGTTGGCAGAGATGGAGTCAATCCCTGTTCCGCCATCGGCTTTGATGGTGGTCGCTACCGTATTAGCCCCGTTTGATACCCCATTACCCGCCCACTTCAGGCTGTCGTTACCCGCGCCAAGGTTAAATTGACCGGTGCCAGTGGCAATATTGGCGGTGGAAGTAACAACCACTGCGTCCGCACCCGAGCTGGCGTTCAAAATGACATTGCCGTTATTGACGGTAATGCCTACGCCTGGGTTAACGCCATTGTCTGACAGGTTAACCGTTGCAGCACTGGTTCCGTTAATGGTCAGATTCGCCAGGTGATCGGCGAACTTAAGGTTAACGACACTGGCGGCGTTAGCGTTCAACAGCACATTCTGCAGGACTGCTGTTTCTGCATTGCTGATCTGGTGCGAAGAACCGGTGTTAACCGTGCCGGTAGCATTGCCGCCAGCCGCAGTTGCGGTCAATGAAGCTGCTGTTTTGTACAACAAGCTGGTGCCAATATCGAATTCAAACCCGTGCTGTTGAGTAACGGTAGCGGCATCGGTGGCTACAGACGTTCGCAGGTCATTAATAATGGCTTGGGTAATTGATGTTTTGTTAGCCAATGCGCCGTAGGTGGCTAATTGCTGAGCCGTGGCCGCTACACCGTGCACAAGTGTAAAGACGTGCTGAACAAAGGCATCACCCGTTAACTGGCCGCCTTTTTGCTGTGATTCCGCTGAGTTTATTAGAGTGGTGATAACCTGAGCGTAGGTTTTTCCTGCGAAAAGAGCTTTGCTCCAGGTGTCTAGACCACTTGAGTCAATCCCTCGGCCCGGTACTGCGAGGAACACTGCTGCTGCTTGTTCTTGGAAGCTCAAGGCAGGAAGTTCACCTGGTTGATAGACGTGGGTTGCTGCTTGGAAATGTTGCTGCGCGGTAGTGTCACCGGCGGCTACCGTGCCTTTTAATGAGTTAATAACCTGAGCGACAATATCACCACGGGTAGCGCCACCGCTTAACAATGCAAGATAGCTGT